>CBDHHR010000203.1:0-29145 GCA_965263245.1 Metamycoplasmataceae bacterium
GGGTAATGAACCTGAGCGATAGGCAGATCAGTGATGATGAATAATCTATACTTAGTAAAGGTTTAAACTTTGCCATTACTTCGTCGAAGAAATCATAGCCGGCATTGAGGTAGTCGCGAAATACATGACAGAGACTGCGGCAGAAGAACTCAGAGGGCAGGTTGTATGGACCATCAAACGAACTAAACTCCCGAAATCTAACATCAGCAAGGGGGAGAGGATTGTTATACAGACACTGAAAAAAGACAACTCCATCATCATACTCCCTGCAGACAAAGGTAGAGCCGCAGTAATCACAAACACTACCGAATATAGAGAGAAAATGACTGACATGGTGGGGGACACGAACACGTACACCAGACTTAGCAAAGACGCCACGCACAAATACAAAAACAGAATGATCAACATCCTAAGGAAGTGGAAGAGAAATGGATCCATCTCAGGAAAACTGTACTGGAAGCTATGACCAGAGTCGGAAGAACCCCAAAAATGGTATGGGACGCCTAAGATACACAAAAACAACACACCTCTTAGGCAAATAGAATCCAATAAGAACTGTCACAGCATCAAAAACACCAAGAAACTAGTCGCCAAGCTATATATATATATATATATATATATATATATATATATATATATATATATATATATATACATATATATATCAAACAGAGCCCCTACCATGAACAGAGACCAGGGATACCATCTGCCTGCCATCTACAAACAATTTATCCCGCCGAAATCTGACGCAACACACCTGACACCAGTATGTGAACAAGGCCCGTAGAAGACTGGTCGAAACATCATACTCATCATCGACAATTAAGTTCCAAAATAAGTTAACTTATACTACAATTTTGAAGGTAGTTTTTAAAAACAATTCTGGCTGGCCATTCCCCGGATCCACGTAGATTTACATCATGCCTTCAGTGCTTGCTCAGCCCATCCTACCACCTCGCATATCATTTTACTCAAGGGAAACACTGCTAGCATACACAGTCACTACACGCCTAGTACATAGCTAAAATACAGAGCCACTAACCAACTATACCCCTAATACACAGCTAGAATGAATACAAGGTGGATTCACCCCCAGTACACAGTTACAATACACAGTCACTGTACCCCCAGTACACAGCTAGAATACACAGTCAAAGCCAGAATACACAGTCACTGTACCACAGTACACAGCTAGAATACACAGTCACTGTACCACCAATACACAGCTAGAATACACAGTCACCGTACACCAAGTACACAGCCAGAATACAGTCATTGTACCACCAGTATACAGCTACAATATAGTCACTGTACCATCAGTACACAGGTAGAATACACAGTCACTGTACCACCAGTACACAGCTAGAATACACAGTCACTATACCCCCAATACACAGCTAGAATACACAGTAACTGTACCCCCAGTACACAGCTACAATACACAGTCACTGTACCCTCAGTACACAGCTACAATACACAGTCACTGTACCACCAGTACACAGCTAGAATACACAGTCACTGTACCCCAGAACACAGATAGAATACACAGTCAATGTACCACCAGTACACAGCTAGAATACATAGTCACTGTACCACCAGTACACAGCTAGAATACACAGTCACTGTACCACCAGTACACAGCTAGAATACAGTCACTGTACCACCAGTACACAGCTAGAATGCGCAGTCACTGTACCACCAGTACACAGCTAGAATACAGAGTCACTGTACCACCAGTACACAGCTAAAATACACAGTCACTGTACCACCAGTACACATCTAGAACACACAGTCACTGTACCCCAGTACACAGCTAGAACACACAGTCACTTTACCCCCAGTACAAAGCCAGAATACATAGTCACTGTACCCCCAGTACACAACTAGAATACACAGTCACTGTACCACCAGTACACAGCTAGAATACACAGTCACTGTACCACCAGTACACAGCTAGAATACACAGTCACTGTACACCCAGTACACGGCCAGAATACACAGTCATTGTACCACCAGTATACAGCTACAATATAGTCACTGTATCACCAGTACACAGCTAGAATACACAGTCACTGTACCACCAGTACACAGCTAGAATACACAGTCACTGTACCCCCAATACACAGCTAGAATACACAGTAACTGTACCCCCAGTACACAGCTACAATACAGTCACTGTACCCCCAGTACACAGCTACAATACAGTCACTGTACCACCAGTACACAGCTAGAATACACAGTCACTGTACCCACAGTACAAAGCTATAATACACAGTCACTGTAACCCCAGTACACAGCTACAATACACAGTAACTGTACCCCAGTACACAGCCAGAATACAGTCACTGTACCCTAGTACTCAGCTAGAATACACAGTCAGTGTACCCCCAGTACACAGCCAGAATACACAGTCACTGTACCCCACTACACAGCTAGAATACACAGTCAGTGTACCCCCAGTAAACAACCAGAATACACAGTCACTCTACCACCAGTACACAGCTAGAATACAGTCACTGTACCACCAGTACACAGCTAGAATACCCAGTCACAGTACACAGGTACACAGCTAGAATACACAGTCACTGTACCCCAGTACACAGCTAGAATACAATCACTGTACCACCAGTACACAGCTAGAATACACAGTCACTGAACCACCAGTACACATCTAGAACACACAGTCACTGTACCCTAGTACACAGCTAGAATACAGTCACTGTACCACCAGTACACAGCTAGAATACACAGTCACTGTACCACCAGTACACAGCTGGAATACACAGTCACTGTACCACCAGTACACAGATAGAATACACAGTCACTGTACCACCAGTACACAGCTAGAATACAGTCACTGTACCACCAGTACACAGCTAGAATACAGTCACTGTACCACCAGTACACAGCTAGAATACAGTCACTGTACCACCAGTACACAGCTAGAATACAGTCACTGTACCACCAGTACACAGCTAGAATACAGTCACTGTACCACCAGTACACAGCTAGAATACAGTCACTGTACCACCAGTACACAGCTAGAATACAGTCACTGTACCACAAGTACACAGCTAGAATACACAGTCACTGTATCACCAGTACACAGCTAGAATATAGTCACTGTACCACCAGTACACAGCTGGAAATATAAGAGAACCAATGGACATCGCATATCACCATCTGGAAACCCTATGAAGCGAAAATATCTAGAGAAAGACTTGCGAGACTGTGAAGAGACGAACTAGATGACTACTGGAAGGGTACCATCTGATCTGGCAGAGAGAACAGCACAATATAGGTAGATGTGGAAGCAGCATGCTGATGCCTTCGCCCAACAATGGGACAATACAGCCGTACAATAATGAGGATAGTTAGGGTTGCTCAAAATATAGTTCACTTCACCTCCTGACAAATAGTAAAACTTGTTCATTGGGACATCAATCTTGATTTATCAGCCCATTTCCATGTCAATATTCAAATGAACCAAATACTATATATTTTGATGAAGTGGATAAATACAGAGGAACTTAATGAAATAAATTATTAAATGATGTCACATTCGAGTAAACTAGGTCACGACAACAAAGCAAGTTCGAGAGACTTTACAACAAATCTCAAAGTAAGAATGAAGTGACAGACAGCGACATAGACACAAACAGGTGGGTAATGAACCTGAGCGATAGGCAGATCAGTGATGATGAATAATCTATACTTAGTAAAGGTTTAAACTTTGCCATTACTTCGTCGAAGAAATCATAGCCGGCATTGAGGTAGTCGCGAAATACATGACAGAGACTGCGGCAGAAGAACTCAGAGGGCAGGTTGTATGGACCATCAAACGAACTAAACTCCCGAAATCTAACATCAGCAAGGGGGAGAGGATTGTTATACAGACACTGAAAAAAGACAACTCCATCATCATACTCCCTGCAGACAAAGGTAGAGCCGCAGTAATCACAAACACTACCGAATATAGAGAGAAAATGACTGACATGGTGGGGGACACGAACACGTACACCAGACTTAGCAAAGACGCCACGCACAAATACAAAAACAGAATGATCAACATCCTAAGGAAGTGGAAGAGAAATGGATCCATCTCAGGAAAACTGTACTGGAAGCTATGACCAGAGTCGGAAGAACCCCAAAAATGGTATGGGACGCCTAAGATACACAAAAACAACACACCTCTTAGGCAAATAGAATCCAATAAGAACTGTCACAGCATCAAAAACACCAAGAAACTAGTCGCCAAGCTATATATATATATATATATATATATATATATATATATACATATATATATCAAACAGAGCCCCTACCATGAACAGAGACCAGGGATACCATCTGCCTGCCATCTACAAACAATTTATCCCGCCGAAATCTGACGCAACACACCTGACACCAGTATGTGAACAAGGTCCGTAGAAGACTGGTCGAAACATCATACTCATCATCGACAATTAAGTTCCAAAATAAGTTAACTTATACTACAATGTTGAAGGTAGTTTTTAAAAACAATTCTGGCTGGCCATTCCCCGGATCCACGTAGATTTACATCATGCCTTCAGTGCTTGCTCAGCCCATCCTACCACCTCGCATATCATTTTACTCAAGGGAAACACTGCTAGCATACACAGTCACTACACGCCCAGTACATAGCTAAAATACAGAGCCACTAACCAACTATACCCCTAATCAGCTAGAATGAATACAAGGTGGATTCACCCCCAGTACACAGTTACAATACACAGTCACTGTACCCCCAGTACACAGCTAGAATACACAGTCAAAGCCAGAATACACAGTCACTGTACCACAGTACACAGCTAGAATACACAGTCACTGTACCACCAATACACAGCTAGAATACACAGTCACTGTACACCAAGTACACAGCCAGAATACAGTCATTGTACCACCAGTATACAGCTACAATATAGTCACTGTACCATCAGTACACAGGTAGAATACACAGTCACTGTACCACCAGTACACAGCTAGAATACACAGTCACTATACCCCCAATACACAGCTAGAATACACAGTAACTGTACCCCCAGTACACAGTCACTACACGCCTCAGTACATAGCTAAAATACAGAGCCACTAACCAACTATACCCCTAATACACAGCTAGAATGAATACAAGGTGGATTCACCCCCAGTACACAGTTACAATACACAGTCACTGTACCCCCAGTACACAGCTAGAATACACAGTCAAAGCCAGAATACACAGTCACTGTACCACAGTACACAGCTAGAATACACAGTCACTGTACCACCAATACACAGCTAGAATACACAGTCACTGTACACCAAGTACACAGCCAGAATACAGTCATTGTACCACCAGTATACAGCTACAATATAGTCACTGTACCATCAGTACACAGGTAGAATACACAGTCACTGTACCACCAGTACACAGCTAGAATACACAGTCACTATACCCCCAATACACAGCTAGAATACACAGTAACTGTACCCCCAGTACACAGCTACAATACACAGTCACTGTACCCTCAGTACACAGCTACAATACACAGTCACTGTACCACCATTACACAGCTAGAATACACAGTCACTGTACCCCAGAACACAGATAGAATACACAGTCACTGTATCACCAGTACACAGCTAGAATATAGTCACTGTACCACCAGTACACAGCTAGAATATAGTCACTGTACCACCAGTACACAGCTAGAATACACAGTTTGAATACATAGTAACTGCACCACCAGTACACAGCTAGAATACACAGTCACTGTACCACCAGTACACAGCTAAAATACACAGTCACTGTACCACCAGTACACATCTAGAACACACAGTCACTGTACCCCAGTACACAGCTAGAACACACAGTCACTTTACCCCCAGTACAAAGCCAGAATACATAGTCACTGTACCCCCAGTACACAACTAGAATACACAGTCACTGTACCACCAGTACACAGCTAGAATACACAGTCACTGTACCACCAGTACAAAGCCAGAATACATAGTCACTGTACCCCCAGTACACAACTAGAATACACAGTCACTGTACCACCAGTACACAGCTAGAATACACAGTCACTGTACCACCAGTACACAGCTAGAATACACAGTCACTGTACCCCCAATACACAGCTAGAATACACAGTAACTGTACCCCCAGTACACAGCTACAATACAGTCACTGTACCCCCAGTACACAGCTACAATACAGTCACTGTACCACCAGTACACAGCTAGAATACACAGTCACTGTACCCACAGTACAAAGCTATAATACACAGTCACTGTAACCCCAGTACACAGCTACAATACACAGTAACTGTACCCCAGTACACAGCCAGAATACAGTCACTGTACCCTAGTACTCAGCTAGAATACACAGTCAGTGTACCCCCAGTACACAGCCAGAATACACAGTCACTGTACCCCACTACACAGCTAGAATACACAGTCAGTGTACCCCCAGTAAACAACCAGAATACACAGTCACTCTACCACCAGTACACAGCTAGAATACAGTCACTGTACCACCAGTACACAGCTAGAATACCCAGTCACAGTACCCCGGTACACAGCTAGAATACACAGTCACTGTACCCCAGTACACAGCTAGAATACAATCACTGTACCACCAGTACACAGCTAGAATACACAGTCACTGAACCACCAGTACACATCTAGAACACACAGTCACTGTACCCTAGTACACAGCTAGAATACAGTCACTGTACCACCAGTACACAGCTAGAATACACAGTCACTGTACCACCAGTACACAGCTGGAATACACAGTCACTGTACCACCAGTACACAGATAGAATACACAGTCACTGTACCACCAGTACACAGCTAGAATACAGTCACTGTACCACCAGTACACAGCTAGAATACAGTCACTGTACCACCAGTACACAGCTAGAATAGTCACTGTACCACCAGTACACAGCTAGAATACAGTCACTGTACCACCAGTACACAGCTAGAATACAGTCACTGTACCACCAGTACACAGCTAGAATACAGTCACTGTACCACCAGTACACAGCTAGAATACAGTCACTGTACCACAAGTACACAGCTAGAATACACAGTCACTGTATCACCAGTACACAGCTAGAATATAGTCACTGTACCACCAGTACACAGCTGGAAATATAAGAGAACCAATGGACATCGCATATCACCATCTGGAAACCCTATGAAGCGAAAATATCTAGAGAAAGACTTGCGAGACTGTGAAGAGACGAACTAGATGACTACTGGAAGGGTACCATCTGATCTGGCAGAGAGAACAGCACAATATAGGTAGATGTGGAAGCAGCATGCTGATGCCTTCGCCCAACAATGGGACAATACAGCCGTACAATAATGAGGATAGTTAGGGTTGCTCAAAATATAGTTCACTTCACCTCCTGACAAATAGTAAAACTTGTTCATTGGGACATCAATCTTGATTTATCAGCCCATTTCCATGTCAATATTCAAATGAACCAAATACTATATATTTTGATGAAGTGGATAAATACAGAGGAACTTAATGAAATAAATTATTAAATGATGTCACATTCGAGTAAACTAGGTCACGACAACAAAGCAAGTTCGAGAGACTTTACAACAAATCTCAAAGTAAGAATGAAGTGACAGACAGCGACATAGACACAAACAGGTGGGTAATGAACCTGAGCGATAGGCAGATCAGTGATGATGAATAATCTATACTTAGTAAAGGTTTAAACTTTGCCATTACTTCGTCGAAGAAATCATAGCCGGCATTGAGGTAGTCGCGAAATACATGACAGAGACTGCGGCAGAAGAACTCAGAGGGCAGGTTGTATGGACCATCAAACGAACTAAACTCCCGAAATCTAACATCAGCAAGGGGGAGAGGATTGTTATACAGACACTGAAAAAAGACAACTCCATCATCATACTCCCTGCAGACAAAGGTAGAGCCGCAGTAATCACAAACACTACCGAATATAGAGAGAAAATGACTGACATGGTGGGGGACACGAACACGTACACCAGACTTAGCAAAGACGCCACGCACAAATACAAAAACAGAATGATCAACATCCTAAGGAAGTGGAAGAGAAATGGATCCATCTCAGGAAAACTGTACTGGAAGCTATGACCAGAGTCGGAAGAACCCCAAAAATGGTATGGGACGCCTAAGATACACAAAAACAACACACCTCTTAGGCAAATAGAATCCAATAAGAACTGTCACAGCATCAAAAACACCAAGAAACTAGTCGCCAAGCTATATATATATATATATATATATATATATATATATATATATATATATATATATATATATATATACATATATATATCAAACAGAGCCCCTACCATGAACAGAGACCAGGGATACCATCTGCCTGCCATCTACAAACAATTTATCCCGCCGAAATCTGACGCAACACACCTGACACCAGTATGTGAACAAGGCCCGTAGAAGACTGGTCGAAACATCATACTCATCATCGACAATTAAGTTCCAAAATAAGTTAACTTATACTACAATGTTGAAGGTAGTTTTTAAAAACAATTCTGGCTGGCCATTCCCCGGATCCACGTAGATTTACATCATGCCTTCAGTGCTTGCTCAGCCCATCCTACCACCTCGCATATCATTTTACTCAAGGGAAACACTGCTAGCATACACAGTCACTACACGCCCAGTACATAGCTAAAATACAGAGCCACTAACCAACTATACCCCTAATACACAGCTAGAATGAATACAAGGTGGATTCACCCCCAGTACACAGTTACAATACACAGTCACTGTACCCCCAGTACACAGCTAGAATACACAGTCAAAGCCAGAATACACAGTCACTGTACCACAGTACACAGCTAGAATACACAGTCACTGTACCACCAATACACAGCTAGAATACACAGTCACTGTACACCAAGTACACAGCCAGAATACAGTCATTGTACCACCAGTATACAGCTACAATATAGTCACTGTACCATCAGAATACACACAGTACCACCAGTACACAGCTAGAATACACAGTCACTATACCCCCAATACACAGAATACACAGTAACTGTACCCCCAGTACACAGCTACAATACACAGTCACTGTACCACCAGTACACAGCTAGAATACACAGTCACTGTACCCCAGAACACAGATAGAATACACAGTCAACTGTACCACCAGTACACAGCTAGAATACAGTCAGTCACTGTACCAGTCAGTACACAGCTACACAGTACACAGCTAGAATGCGCAGTCACTGTACCACCAATACACAGCTAGAATACACAGTCATACAGCTACAATATAGTCACACCATCAGTACACAGTCACTACACAGTACAGTCACTGTACCACCATTACACAGCCACAGTCACTGTACAGAACACAGATAGAATACACAGTCACTGTATCACACAGCTAGAATATAGTCACTGTACCACCAGTACACAGCTAGAATATAGTCACTGTACCACCAGTACACAGCTAGAATACACAGTTTGAATACATAGTAACTGCACCACCAGTACACAGCTAGAATACACAGTCACTGTACCACCAGTACACAGCTAAAATACACAGTCACTGTACCACCAGTACACATCTAGAACACACAGTCACTGTACCCCAGTACACAGCTAGAACACACAGTCACTTTACCCCCAGTACAAAGCCAGAATACATAGTCACTGTACCCCCAGTACACAACTAGAATACACAGTCACTGTACCACCAGTACACAGCTAGAATACACAGTCACTGTACCACCAGTACACAGCTAGAATACACAGTCACTGTACCCCCAATACACAGCTAGAATACACAGTAACTGTACCCCCAGTACACAGCTACAATACAGTCACTGTACCCCCAGTACACAGCTACAATACAGTCACTGTACCACCAGTACACAGCTAGAATACACAGTCACTGTACCCACAGTACAAAGCTATAATACACAGTCACTGTAACCCCAGTACACAGCTACAATACACAGTAACTGTACCCCAGTACACAGCCAGAATACAGTCACTGTACCCTAGTACTCAGCTAGAATACACAGTCAGTGTACCCCCAGTACACAGCCAGAATACACAGTCACTGTACCCCACTACACAGCTAGAATACACAGTCAGTGTACCCCCAGTAAACAACCAGAATACACAGTCACTCTACCACCAGTACACAGCTAGAATACAGTCACTGTACCACCAGTACACAGCTAGAATACCCAGTCACAGTACCCCGGTACACAGCTAGAATACACAGTCACTGTACCCCAGTACACAGCTAGAATACAATCACTGTACCACCAGTACACAGCTAGAATACACAGTCACTGAACCACCAGTACACATCTAGAACACACAGTCACTGTACCCTAGTACACAGCTAGAATACAGTCACTGTACCACCAGTACACAGCTAGAATACACAGTCACTGTACCACCAGTACACAGCTGGAATACACAGTCACTGTACCACCAGTACACAGATAGAATACACAGTCACTGTACCACCAGTACACAGCTAGAATACAGTCACTGTACCACCAGTACACAGCTAGAATACAGTCACTGTACCACCAGTACACAGCTAGAATAGTCACTGTACCACCAGTACACAGCTAGAATACAGTCACTGTACCACCAGTACACAGCTAGAATACAGTCACTGTACCACCAGTACACAGCTAGAATACAGTCACTGTACCACCAGTACACAGCTAGAATACAGTCACTGTACCACAAGTACACAGCTAGAATACACAGTCACTGTATCACCAGTACACAGCTAGAATATAGTCACTGTACCACCAGTACACAGCTGGAAATATAAGAGAACCAATGGACATCGCATATCACCATCTGGAAACCCTATGAAGCGAAAATATCTAGAGAAAGACTTGCGAGACTGTGAAGAGACGAACTAGATGACTACTGGAAGGGTACCATCTGATCTGGCAGAGAGAACAGCACAATATAGGTAGATGTGGAAGCAGCATGCTGATGCCTTCGCCCAACAATGGGACAATACAGCCGTACAATAATGAGGATAGTTAGGGTTGCTCAAAATATAGTTCACTTCACCTCCTGACAAATAGTAAAACTTGTTCATTGGGACATCAATCTTGATTTATCAGCCCATTTCCATGTCAATATTCAAATGAACCAAATACTATATATTTTGATGAAGTGGATAAATACAGAGGAACTTAATGAAATAAATTATTAAATGATGTCACATTCGAGTAAACTAGGTCACGACAACAAAGCAAGTTCGAGAGACTTTACAACAAATCTCAAAGTAAGAATGAAGTGACAGACAGCGACATAGACACAAACAGGTGGGTAATGAACCTGAGCGATAGGCAGATCAGTGATGATGAATAATCTATACTTAGTAAAGGTTTAAACTTTGCCATTACTTCGTCGAAGAAATCATAGCCGGCATTGAGGTAGTCGCGAAATACATGACAGAGACTGCGGCAGAAGAACTCAGAGGGCAGGTTGTATGGACCATCAAACGAACTAAACTCCCGAAATCTAACATCAGCAAGGGGGAGAGGATTGTTATACAGACACTGAAAAAAGACAACTCCATCATCATACTCCCTGCAGACAAAGGTAGAGCCGCAGTAATCACAAACACTACCGAATATAGAGAGAAAATGACTGACATGGTGGGGGACACGAACACGTACACCAGACTTAGCAAAGACGCCACGCACAAATACAAAAACAGAATGATCAACATCCTAAGGAAGTGGAAGAGAAATGGATCCATCTCAGGAAAACTGTACTGGAAGCTATGACCAGAGTCGGAAGAACCCCAAAAATGGTATGGGACGCCTAAGATACACAAAAACAACACACCTCTTAGGCAAATAGAATCCAATAAGAACTGTCACAGCATCAAAAACACCAAGAAACTAGTCGCCAAGCTATATATATATATATATATATATATATATATATATATATATATATATATATATATATATATATATATACATATATATATCAAACAGAGCCCCTACCATGAACAGAGACCAGGGATACCATCTGCCTGCCATCTACAAACAATTTATCCCGCCGAAATCTGACGCAACACACCTGACACCAGTATGTGAACAAGGCCCGTAGAAGACTGGTCGAAACATCATACTCATCATCGACAATTAAGTTCCAAAATAAGTTAACTTATACTACAATTTTGAAGGTAGTTTTTAAAAACAATTCTGGCTGGCCATTCCCCGGATCCACGTAGATTTACATCATGCCTTCAGTGCTTGCTCAGCCCATCCTACCACCTCGCATATCATTTTACTCAAGGGAAACACTGCTAGCATACACAGTCACTACACGCCCAGTACATAGCTAAAATACAGAGCCACTAACCAACTATACCCCTAATACACAGCTAGAATGAATACAAGGTGGATTCACCCCCAGTACACAGTTACAATACACAGTCACTGTACCCCCAGTACACAGCTAGAATACACAGTCAAAGCCAGAATACACAGTCACTGTACCACAGTACACAGCTAGAATACACAGTCACTGTACCACCAATACACAGCTAGAATACACAGTCACCGTACACCAAGTACACAGCCAGAATACAGTCATTGTACCACCAGTATACAGCTACAATATAGTCACTGTACCATCAGTACACAGGTAGAATACACAGTCACTGTACCACCAGTACACAGCTAGAATACACAGTCACTATACCCCCAATACACAGCTAGAATACACAGTAACTGTACCCCCAGTACACAGCTACAATACACAGTCACTGTACCCTCAGTACACAGCTACAATACACAGTCACTGTACCACCAGTACACAGCTAGAATACACAGTCACTGTACCCCAGAACACAGATAGAATACACAGTCAATGTACCACCAGTACACAGCTAGAATACATAGTCACTGTACCACCAGTACACAGCTAGAATACACAGTCACTGTACCACCAGTACACAGCTAGAATACAGTCACTGTACCACCAGTACACAGCTAGAATGCGCAGTCACTGTACCACCAGTACACAGCTAGAATACAGAGTCACTGTACCACCAGTACACAGCTAAAATACACAGTCACTGTACCACCAGTACACATCTAGAACACACAGTCACTGTACCCCAGTACACAGCTAGAACACACAGTCACTTTACCCCCAGTACAAAGCCAGAATACATAGTCACTGTACCCCCAGTACACAACTAGAATACACAGTCACTGTACCACCAGTACACAGCTAGAATACACAGTCACTGTACCACCAGTACACAGCTAGAATACACAGTCACTGTACACCCAGTACACGGCCAGAATACACAGTCATTGTACCACCAGTATACAGCTACAATATAGTCACTGTATCACCAGTACACAGCTAGAATACACAGTCACTGTACCACCAGTACACAGCTAGAATACACAGTCACTGTACCCCCAATACACAGCTAGAATACACAGTAACTGTACCCCCAGTACACAGCTACAATACAGTCACTGTACCCCCAGTACACAGCTACAATACAGTCACTGTACCACCAGTACACAGCTAGAATACACAGTCACTGTACCCACAGTACAAAGCTATAATACACAGTCACTGTAACCCCAGTACACAGCTACAATACACAGTAACTGTACCCCAGTACACAGCCAGAATACAGTCACTGTACCCTAGTACTCAGCTAGAATACACAGTCAGTGTACCCCCAGTACACAGCCAGAATACACAGTCACTGTACCCCACTACACAGCTAGAATACACAGTCAGTGTACCCCCAGTAAACAACCAGAATACACAGTCACTCTACCACCAGTACACAGCTAGAATACAGTCACTGTACCACCAGTACACAGCTAGAATACCCAGTCACAGTACCCAGGTACACAGCTAGAATACACAGTCACTGTACCCCAGTACACAGCTAGAATACAATCACTGTACCACCAGTACACAGCTAGAATACACAGTCACTGAACCACCAGTACACATCTAGAACACACAGTCACTGTACCCTAGTACACAGCTAGAATACAGTCACTGTACCACCAGTACACAGCTAGAATACACAGTCACTGTACCACCAGTACACAGCTGGAATACACAGTCACTGTACCACCAGTACACAGATAGAATACACAGTCACTGTACCACCAGTACACAGCTAGAATACAGTCACTGTACCACCAGTACACAGCTAGAATACAGTCACTGTACCACCAGTACACAGCTAGAATACAGTCACTGTACCACCAGTACACAGCTAGAATACAGTCACTGTACCACCAGTACACAGCTAGAATACAGTCACTGTACCACCAGTACACAGCTAGAATACAGTCACTGTACCACCAGTACACAGCTAGAATACAGTCACTGTACCACAAGTACACAGCTAGAATACACAGTCACTGTATCACCAGTACACAGCTAGAATATAGTCACTGTACCACCAGTACACAGCTGGAAATATAAGAGAACCAATGGACATCGCATATCACCATCTGGAAACCCTATGAAGCGAAAATATCTAGAGAAAGACTTGCGAGACTGTGAAGAGACGAACTAGATGACTACTGGAAGGGTACCATCTGATCTGGCAGAGAGAACAGCACAATATAGGTAGATGTGGAAGCAGCATGCTGATGCCTTCGCCCAACAATGGGACAATACAGCCGTACAATAATGAGGATAGTTAGGGTTGCTCAAAATATAGTTCACTTCACCTCCTGACAAATAGTAAAACTTGTTCATTGGGACATCAATCTTGATTTATCAGCCCATTTCCATGTCAATATTCAAATGAACCAAATACTATATATTTTGATGAAGTGGATAAATACAGAGGAACTTAATGAAATAAATTATTAAATGATGTCACATTCGAGTAAACTAGGTCACGACAACAAAGCAAGTTCGAGAGACTTTACAACAAATCTCAAAGTAAGAATGAAGTGACAGACAGCGACATAGACACAAACAGGTGGGTAATGAACCTGAGCGATAGGCAGATCAGTGATGATGAATAATCTATACTTAGTAAAGGTTTAAACTTTGCCATTACTTCGTCGAAGAAATCATAGCCGGCATTGAGGTAGTCGCGAAATACATGACAGAGACTGCGGCAGAAGAACTCAGAGGGCAGGTTGTATGGACCATCAAACGAACTAAACTCCCGAAATCTAACATCAGCAAGGGGGAGAGGATTGTTATACAGACACTGAAAAAAGACAACTCCATCATCATACTCCCTGCAGACAAAGGTAGAGCCGCAGTAATCACAAACACTACCGAATATAGAGAGAAAATGACTGACATGGTGGGGGACACGAACACGTACACCAGACTTAGCAAAGACGCCACGCACAAATACAAAAACAGAATGATCAACATCCTAAGGAAGTGGAAGAGAAATGGATCCATCTCAGGAAAACTGTACTGGAAGCTATGACCAGAGTCGGAAGAACCCCAAAAATGGTATGGGACGCCTAAGATACACAAAAACAACACACCTCTTAGGCAAATAGAATCCAATAAGAACTGTCACAGCATCAAAAACACCAAGAAACTAGTCGCCAAGCTATATATATATATATATATATATATATATATATATATATATATATATATATATATCATATATATATCAAACAGAGCCCCTACCATGAACAGAGACCAGGGATACCATCTGCCTGCCATCTACAAACAATTTATCCCGCCGAAATCTGACGCAACACACCTGACACCAGTATGTGAACAAGGCCCGTAGAAGACTGGTCGAAACATCATACTCATCATCGACAATTAAGTTCCAAAATAAGTTAACTTATACTACAATTTTGAAGGTAGTTTTTAAAAACAATTCTGGCTGGCCATTCCACGGATCCACTGAGATTTACATCATGCCTTCAGTGCTTGCTCAGCCCATCCTACCACCTCGCATATCATTTTACTCAAGGGAAACACTGCTAGCATACACAGTCACTACACGCCCAGTACATAGCTAAAATACAGAGCCACTAACCAACTATACCCCTAATACACAGCTAGAATGAATACAAGGTGGATTCACCCCCAGTACACAGTTACAATACACAGTCACTGTACCCCCAGTACACAGCTAGAATACACAGTCAAAGCCAGAATACACAGTCACTGTACCACAGTACACAGCTAGAATACACAGTCACTGTACCACCAATACACAGCTAGAATACACAGTCACTGTACACCAAGTACACAGCCAGAATACAGTCATTGTACCACCAGTATACAGCTACAATATAGTCACTGTACCATCAGTACACAGGTAGAATACACAGTCACTGTACCACCAGTACACAGCTAGAATACACAGTCACTATACCCCCAATACACAGCTAGAATACACAGTAACTGTACCCCCAGTACACAGCTACAATACACAGTCACTGTACCCTCAGTACACAGCTACAATACACAGTCACTGTACCACCAGTACACAGCTAGAATACACAGTCACTGTACCCCAGAACACAGATAGAATACACAGTCACTGTATCACCAGTACACAGCTAGAATATAGTCACTGTACCACCAGTACACAGCTAGAATATAGTCACTGTACCACCAGTACACAGCTAGAATACACAGTTTGAATACATAGTAACTGCACCACCAGTACACAGCTAGAATACACAGTCACTGTACCACCAGTACACAGCTAAAATACACAGTCACTGTACCACCAGTACACATCTAGAACACACAGTCACTGTACCCCAGTACACAGCTAGAACACACAGTCACTTTACCCCCAGTACAAAGCCAGAATACATAGTCACTGTACCCCCAGTACACAACTAGAATACACAGTCACTGTACCACCAGTACACAGCTAGAATACACAGTCACTGTACCACCAGTACACAGCTAGAATACACAGTCACTGTACCCCCAATACACAGCTAGAATACACAGTAACTGTACCCCCAGTACACAGCTACAATACAGTCACTGTACCCCCAGTACACAGCTACAATACAGTCACTGTACCACCAGTACACAGCTAGAATACACAGTCACTGTACCCACAGTACAAAGCTATAATACACAGTCACTGTAACCCCAGTACACAGCTACAATACACAGTAACTGTACCCCAGTACACAGCCAGAATACAGTCACTGTACCCTAGTACTCAGCTAGAATACACAGTCAGTGTACCCCCAGTACACAGCCAGAATACACAGTCACTGTACCCCACTACACAGCTAGAATACACAGTCAGTGTACCCCCAGTAAACAACCAGAATACACAGTCACTCTACCACCAGTACACAGCTAGAATACAGTCACTGTACCACCAGTACACAGCTAGAATACCCAGTCACAGTACCCCGGTACACAGCTAGAATACACAGTCACTGTACCCCAGTACACAGCTAGAATACAATCACTGTACCACCAGTACACAGCTAGAATACACAGTCACTGAACCACCAGTACACATCTAGAACACACAGTCACTGTACCCTAGTACACAGCTAGAATACAGTCACTGTACCACCAGTACACAGCTAGAATACACAGTCACTGTACCACCAGTACACAGCTGGAATACACAGTCACTGTACCACCAGTACACAGATAGAATACACAGTCACTGTACCACCAGTACACAGCTAGAATACAGTCACTGTACCACCAGTACACAGCTAGAATACAGTCACTGTACCACCAGTACACAGCTAGAATACAGTCACTGTACCACCAGTACACAGCTAGAATACAGTCACTGTACCACCAGTACACAGCTAGAATACAGTCACTGTACCACCAGTACACAGCTAGAATACAGTCACTGTACCACCAGTACACAGCTAGAATACAGTCACTGTACCACAAGTACACAGCTAGAATACACAGTCACTGTATCACCAGTACACAGCTAGAATATAGTCACTGTACCACCAGTACACAGCTGGAAATATAAGAGAACCAATGGACATCGCATATCACCATCTGGAAACCCTATGAAGCGAAAATATCTAGAGAAAGACTTGCGAGACTGTGAAGAGACGAACTAGATGACTACTGGAAGGGTACCATCTGATCTGGCAGAGAGAACAGCACAATATAGGTAGATGTGGAAGCAGCATGCTGATGCCTTCGCCCAACAATGGGACAATACAGCCGTACAATAATGAGGATAGTTAGGGTTGCTCAAAATATAGTTCACTTCACCTCCTGACAAATAGTAAAACTTGTTCATTGGGACATCAATCTTGATTTATCAGCCCATTTCCATGTCAATATTCAAATGAACCAAATACTATATATTTTGATGAAGTGGATAAATACAGAGGAACTTAATGAAATAAATTATTAAATGATGTCACATTCGAGTAAACTAGGTCACGACAACAAAGCAAGTTCGAGAGACTTTACAACAAATCTCAAAGTAAGAATGAAGTGACAGACAGCGACATAGACACAAACAGGTGGGTAATGAACCTGAGCGATAGGCAGATCAGTGATGATGAATAATCTATACTTAGTAAAGGTTTAAACTTTGCCATTACTTCGTCGAAGAAATCATAGCCGGCATTGAGGTAGTCGCGAAATACATGACAGAGACTGCGGCAGAAGAACTCAGAGGGCAGGTTGTATGGACCATCAAACGAACTAAACTCCCGAAATCTAACATCAGCAAGGGGGAGAGGATTGTTATACAGACACTGAAAAAAGACAACTCCATCATCATACTCCCTGCAGACAAAGGTAGAGCCGCAGTAATCACAAACACTACCGAATATAGAGAGAAAATGACTGACATGGTGGGGGACACGAACACGTACACCAGACTTAGCAAAGACGCCACGCACAAATACAAAAACAGAATGATCAACATCCTAAGGAAGTGGAAGAGAAATGGATCCATCTCAGGAAAACTGTACTGGAAGCTATGACCAGAGTCGGAAGAACCCCAAAAATGGTATGGGACGCCTAAGATACACAAAAACAACACACCTCTTAGGCAAATAGAATCCAATAAGAACTGTCACAGCATCAAAAACACCAAGAAACTAGTCGCCAAGCTATATATATATATATATATATATATATATATATATATATATATATATATATATATATACATATATATATCAAACAGAGCCCCTACCATGAACAGAGACCAGGGATACCATCTGCCTGCCATCTACAAACAATTTATCCCGCCGAAATCTGACGCAACACACCTGACACCAGTATGTGAACAAGGCCCGTAGAAGACTGGTCGAAACATCATACTCATCATCGACAATTAAGTTCCAAAATAAGTTAACTTATACTACAATGTTGAAGGTAGTTTTTAAAAACAATTCTGGCTGGCCATTCCCCGGATCCACGTAGATTTACATCATGCCTTCAGTGCTTGCTCAGCCCATCCTACCACCTCGCATATCATTTTACTCAAGGGAAACACTGCTAGCATACACAGTCACTACACGCCCAGTACATAGCTAAAATACAGAGCCACTAACCAACTATACCCCTAATACACAGCTAGAATGAATACAAGGTGGATTCACCCCCAGTACACAGTTACAATACACAGTCACTGTACCCCCAGTACACAGCTAGAATACACAGTCAAAGCCAGAATACACAGTCACTGTACCACAGTACACAGCTAGAATACACAGTCACTGTACCACCAATACACAGCTAGAATACACAGTCACTGTACACCAAGTACACAGCCAGAATACAGTCATTGTACCACCAGTATACAGCTACAATATAGTCACTGTACCATCAGTACACAGGTAGAATACACAGTCACTGTACCACCAGTACACAGCTAGAATACACAGTCACTATACCCCCAATACACAGCTAGAATACACAGTAACTGTACCCCCAGTACACAGCTACAATACACAGTCACTGTACCCTCAGTACACAGCTACAATACACAGTCACTGTACCACCAGTACACAGCTAGAATACACAGTCACTGTACCCCAGAACACAGATAGAATACACAGTCACTGTACCCTCAGTACACAGCTACAATACACAGTCACTGTACACAGCTAGAATACACAGTAGTCACTGTACCACCAGTACACAGCTAGAATATAGTCACTGTACCACCAGTACACAGCTAGAATACAGTCACTGTACCACCAGTACACAGCTAGAATAACTGCACCACCAGTACACAGCTAGAATACACAGTCACTGTACCACCAGTACACAGCTAAAATACACAGTCACTGTACCACCAGTACACATCTAGAACACACAGTCACTGTACCCCAGTACACAGCTAGAACACACAGTCACTTTACCCCCAGTACAAAGCCAGAATACATAGTCACTGTACCCCCAGTACACAACTAGAATACACAGTCACTGTACCACCAGTACACAGCTAGAATACACAGTCACTGTACCACCAGTACACAGCTAGAATACACAGTCACTGTACCCCCAATACACAGCTAGAATACACAGTAACTGTACCCCCAGTACACAGCTACAATACAGTCACTGTACCCCCAGTACACAGCTACAATACAGTCACTGTACCACCAGTACACAGCTAGAATACACAGTCACTGTACCCACAGTACAAAGCTATAATACACAGTCACTGTAACCCCAGTACACAGCTACAATACACAGTAACTGTACCCCAGTACACAGCCAGAATACAGTCACTGTACCCTAGTACTCAGCTAGAATACACAGTCAGTGTACCCCCAGTACACAGCCAGAATACACAGTCACTGTACCCCACTACACAGCTAGAATACACAGTCAGTGTACCCCCAGTAAACAACCAGAATACACAGTCACTCTACCACCAGTACACAGCTAGAATACAGTCACTGTACCACCAGTACACAGCTAGAATACCCAGTCACAGTACCCCGGTACACAGCTAGAATACACAGTCACTGTACCCCAGTACACAGCTAGAATACAATCACTGTACCACCAGTACACAGCTAGAATACACAGTCACTGAACCACCAGTACACATCTAGAACACACAGTCACTGTACCCTAGTACACAGCTAGAATACAGTCACTGTACCACCAGTACACAGCTAGAATACACAGTCACTGTACCACCAGTACACAGCTGGAATACACAGTCACTGTACCACCAGTACACAGATAGAATACACAGTCACTGTACCACCAGTACACAGCTAGAATACAGTCACTGTACCACCAGTACACAGCTAGAATACAGTCACTGTACCACCAGTACACAGCTAGAATAGTCACTGTACCACCAGTACACAGCTAGAATACAGTCACTGTACCACCAGTACACAGCTAGAATACAGTCACTGTACCACCAGTACACAGCTAGAATACAGTCACTGTACCACCAGTACACAGCTAGAATACAGTCACTGTACCACAAGTACACAGCTAGAATACACAGTCACTGTATCACCAGTACACAGCTAGAATATAGTCACTGTACCACCAGTACACAGCTGGAAATATAAGAGAACCAATGGACATCGCATATCACCATCTGGAAACCCTATGAAGCGAAAATATCTAGAGAAAGACTTGCGAGACTGTGAAGAGACGAACTAGATGACTACTGGAAGGGTACCATCTGATCTGGCAGAGAGAACAGCACAATATAGGTAGATGTGGAAGCAGCATGCTGATGCCTTCGCCCAACAATGGGACAATACAGCCGTACAATAATGAGGATAGTTAGGGTTGCTCAAAATATAGTTCACTTCACCTCCTGACAAATAGTAAAACTTGTTCATTGGGACATCAATCTTGATTTATCAGCCCATTTCCATGTCAATATTCAAATGAACCAAATACTATATATTTTGATGAAGTGGATAAATACAGAGGAACTTAATGAAATAAATTATTAAATGATGTCACATTCGAGTAAACTAGGTCACGACAACAAAGCAAGTTCGAGAGACTTTACAACAAATCTCAAAGTAAGAATGAAGTGACAGACAGCGACATAGACACAAACAGGTGGGTAATGAACCTGAGCGATAGGCAGATCAGTGATGATGAATAATCTATACTTAGTAAAGGTTTAAACTTTGCCATTACTTCGTCGAAGAAATCATAGCCGGCATTGAGGTAGTCGCGAAATACATGACAGAGACTGCGGCAGAAGAACTCAGAGGGCAGGTTGTATGGACCATCAAACGAACTAAACTCCCGAAATCTAACATCAGCAAGGGGGAGAGGATTGTTATACAGACACTGAAAAAAGACAACTCCATCATCATACTCCCTGCAGACAAAGGTAGAGCCGCAGTAATCACAAACACTACCGAATATAGAGAGAAAATGACTGACATGGTGGGGGACACGAACACGTACACCAGACTTAGCAAAGACGCCACGCACAAATACAAAAACAGAATGATCAACATCCTAAGGAAGTGGAAGAGAAATGGATCCATCTCAGGAAAACTGTACTGGAAGCTATGACCAGAGTCGGAAGAACCCCAAAAATGGTATGGGACGCCTAAGATACACAAAAACAACACACCTCTTAGGCAAATAGAATCCAATAAGAACTGTCACAGCATCAAAAACACCAAGAAACTAGTCGCCAAGCTATATATATATATATATATATATATATATATATATATATATATATATATATATATATATATACATATATATATCAAACAGAGCCCCTACCATGAACAGAGACCAGGGATACCATCTGCCTGCCATCTACAAACAATTTATCCCGCCGAAATCTGACGCAACACACCTGACACCAGTATGTGAACAAGGCCCGTAGAAGACTGGTCGAAACATCATACTCATCATCGACAATTAAGTTCCAAAATAAGTTAACTTATACTACAATTTTGAAGGTAGTTTTTAAAAACAATTCTGGCTGGCCATTCCCCGGATCCACGTAGATTTACATCATGCCTTCAGTGCTTGCTCAGCCCATCCTACCACCTCGCATATCATTTTACTCAAGGGAAACACTGCTAGCATACACAGTCACTACACGCCTAGTACATAGCTAAAATACAGAGCCACTAACCAACTATACCCCTAATACACAGCTAGAATGAATACAAGGTGGATTCACCCCCAGTACACAGTTACAATACACAGTCACTGTACCCCCAGTACACAGCTAGAATACACAGTCAAAGCCAGAATACACAGTCACTGTACCACAGTACACAGCTAGAATACACAGTCACTGTACCACCAATACACAGCTAGAATACACAGTCACCGTACACCAAGTACACAGCCAGAATACAGTCATTGTACCACCAGTATACAGCTACAATATAGTCACTGTACCATCAGTACACAGGTAGAATACACAGTCACTGTACCACCAGTACACAGCTAGAATACACAGTCACTATACCCCCAATACACAGCTAGAATACACAGTAACTGTACCCCCAGTACACAGCTACAATACACAGTCACTGTACCCTCAGTACACAGCTACAATACACAGTCACTGTACCACCAGTACACAGCTAGAATACACAGTCACTGTACCCCAGAACACAGATAGAATACACAGTCAATGTACCACCAGTACACAGCTAGAATACATAGTCACTGTACCACCAGTACACAGCTAGAATACACAGTCACTGTACCACCAGTACACAGCTAGAATACAGTCACTGTACCACCAGTACACAGCTAGAATGCGCAGTCACTGTACCACCAGTACACAGCTAGAATACAGAGTCACTGTACCACCAGTACACAGCTAAAATACACAGTCACTGTACCACCAGTACACATCTAGAACACACAGTCACTGTACCCCAGTACACAGCTAGAACACACAGTCACTTTACCCCCAGTACAAAGCCAGAATACATAGTCACTGTACCCCCAGTACACAACTAGAATACACAGTCACTGTACCACCAGTACACAGCTAGAATACACAGTCACTGTACCACCAGTACACAGCTAGAATACACAGTCACTGTACACCCAGTACACGGCCAGAATACACAGTCATTGTACCACCAGTATACAGCTACAATATAGTCACTGTATCACCAGTACACAGCTAGAATACACAGTCACTGTACCACCAGTACACAGCTAGAATACACAGTCACTGTACCCCCAATACACAGCTAGAATACACAGTAACTGTACCCCCAGTACACAGCTACAATACAGTCACTGTACCCCCAGTACACAGCTACAATACAGTCACTGTACCACCAGTACACAGCTAGAATACACAGTCACTGTACCCACAGTACAAAGCTATAATACACAGTCACTGTAACCCCAGTACACAGCTACAATACACAGTAACTGTACCCCAGTACACAGCCAGAATACAGTCACTGTACCCTAGTACTCAGCTAGAATACACAGTCAGTGTACCCCCAGTACACAGCCAGAATACACAGTCACTGTACCCCACTACACAGCTAGAATACACAGTCAGTGTACCCCCAGTAAACAACCAGAATACACAGTCACTCTACCACCAGTACACAGCTAGAATACAGTCACTGTACCACCAGTACACAGCTAGAATACCCAGTCACAGTACCCAGGTACACAGCTAGAATACACAGTCACTGTACCCCAGTACACAGCTAGAATACAATCACTGTACCACCAGTACACAGCTAGAATACACAGTCACTGAACCACCAGTACACATCTAGAACACACAGTCACTGTACCCTAGTACACAGCTAGAATACAGTCACTGTACCACCAGTACACAGCTAGAATACACAGTCACTGTACCACCAGTACACAGCTGGAATACACAGTCACTGTACCACCAGTACACAGATAGAATACACAGTCACTGTACCACCAGTACACAGCTAGAATACAGTCACTGTACCACCAGTACACAGCTAGAATACAGTCACTGTACCACCAGTACACAGCTAGAATACAGTCACTGTACCACCAGTACACAGCTAGAATACAGTCACTGTACCACCAGTACACAGCTAGAATACAGTCACTGTACCACCAGTACACAGCTAGAATACAGTCACTGTACCACCAGTACACAGCTAGAATACAGTCACTGTACCACAAGTACACAGCTAGAATACACAGTCACTGTATCACCAGTACACAGCTAGAATATAGTCACTGTACCACCAGTACACAGCTGGAAATATAAGAGAACCAATGGACATCGCATATCACCATCTGGAAACCCTATGAAGCGAAAATATCTAGAGAAAGACTTGCGAGACTGTGAAGAGACGAACTAGATGACTACTGGAAGGGTACCATCTGATCTGGCAGAGAGAACAGCACAATATAGGTAGATGTGGAAGCAGCATGCTGATGCCTTCGCCCAACAATGGGACAATACAGCCGTACAATAATGAGGATAGTTAGGGTTGCTCAAAATATAGTTCACTTCACCTCCTGACAAATAGTAAAACTTGTTCATTGGGACATCAATCTTGATTTATCAGCCCATTTCCATGTCAATATTCAAATGAACCAAATACTATATATTTTGATGAAGTGGATAAATACAGAGGAACTTAATGAAATAAATTATTAAATGATGTCACATTCGAGTAAACTAGGTCACGACAACAAAGCAAGTTCGAGAGACTTTACAACAAATCTCAAAGTAAGAATGAAGTGACAGACAGCGACATAGACACAAACAGGTGGGTAATGAACCTGAGCGATAGGCAGATCAGTGATGATGAATAATCTATACTTAGTAAAGGTTTAAACTTTGCCATTACTTCGTCGAAGAAATCATAGCCGGCATTGAGGTAGTCGCGAAATACATGACAGAGACTGCGGCAGAAGAACTCAGAGGGCAGGTTGTATGGACCATCAAACGAACTAAACTCCCGAAATCTAACATCAGCAAGGGGGAGAGGATTGTTATACAGACACTGAAAAAAGACAACTCCATCATCATACTCCCTGCAGACAAAGGTAGAGCCGCAGTAATCACAAACACTACCGAATATAGAGAGAAAATGACTGACATGGTGGGGGACACGAACACGTACACCAGACTTAGCAAAGACGCCACGCACAAATACAAAAACAGAATGATCAACATCCTAAGGAAGTGGAAGAGAAATGGATCCATCTCAGGAAAACTGTACTGGAAGCTATGACCAGAGTCGGAAGAACCCCAAAAATGGTATGGGACGCCTAAGATACACAAAAACAACACACCTCTTAGGCAAATAGAATCCAATAAGAACTGTCACAGCATCAAAAACACCAAGAAACTAGTCGCCAAGCTATATATATATATATATATATATATATATATATATATATATATATATATATATATATATATATATATATACATATATATATCAAACAGAGCCCCTACCATGAACAGAGACCAGGGATACCATCTGCCTGCCATCTACAAACAATTTATCCCGCCGAAATCTGACGCAACACACCTGACACCAGTATGTGAACAAGGCCCGTAGAAGACTGGTCGAAACATCATACTCATCATCGACAATTAAGTTCCAAAATAAGTTAACTTATACTACAATTTTGAAGGTAGTTTTTAAAAACAATTCTGGCTGGCCATTCCCCGGATCCACGTAGATTTACATCATGCCTTCAGTGCTTGCTCAGCCCATCCTACCACCTCGCATATCATTTTACTCAAGGGAAACACTGCTAGCATACACAGTCACTACACGCCCAGTACATAGCTAAAATACAGAGCCACTAACCAACTATACCCCTAATACACAGCTAGAATGAATACAAGGTGGATTCACCCCCAGTACACAGTTACAATACACAGTCACTGTACCCCCAGTACACAGCTAGAATACACAGTCAAAGCCAGAATACACAGTCACTGTACCACAGTACACAGCTAGAATACACAGTCACTGTACCACCAATACACAGCTAGAATACACAGTCACTGTACACCAAGTACACAGCCAGAATACAGTCATTGTACCACCAGTATACAGCTACAATATAGTCACTGTACCATCAGTACACAGGTAGAATACACAGTCACTGTACCACCAGTACACAGCTAGAATACACAGTCACTATACCCCCAATACACAGCTAGAATACACAGTAACTGTACCCCCAGTACACAGCTACAATACACAGTCACTGTACCCTCAGTACACAGCTACAATACACAGTCACTGTACCACCAGTACACAGCTAGAATACACAGTCACTGTACCCCAGAACACAGATAGAATACACAGTCAATGTACCACCAGTACACAGCTAGAATACAGTCACTGTACCACCAGTACACAGCTAGAATACAGTCACTGTACCACCAGTACACAGCTAGAATATGCGCACAGTCACTGTACCACCAGTACACAGAATACAGAGTCACTGACCACAGTACACAGCTAAAATAACTGTACCACCAGTACACAGCTAGAACACACAGTCACTGTACCACCAGTACACAGCTAGAACACACAGTCACTTTACCAGTACACAGCTAGAATATAGTCACTGTACCACCAGTACACAGCTAGAATATAGTCACTGTACCACCAGTACACAGCTAGAATACACACATAGTAACTGTACCACCAGTACACAGCTAGAATACACAGTCACTGTACCACCAGTACACAGCTAGAATACACAGTCACTGTACCACCAGTACACATCTAGAACACACAGTCACTGTACCCCAGTACACAGCTAGAACACACAGTCACTGTACCACATAGTCAGTACACAGCTAGAATACACAGTCACTGTACCCCCAATACACAGCTAGAATACACAGTAACTGTACCCCCAGTACACAGCTACAATACAGTCACTGTACCCCCAGTACACAGCTACAATACAGTCACTGTACCACCAGTACACAGCTAGAATACACAGTCACTGTACCCACAGTACAAAGCTATAATACACAGTCACTGTAACCCCAGTACACAGCTACAATACACAGTAACTGTACCCCAGTACACAGCCAGAATACAGTCACTGTACCCTAGTACTCAGCTAGAATACACAGTCAGTGTACCCCCAGTACACAGCCAGAATACACAGTCACTGTACCCCACTACACAGCTAGAATACACAGTCAGTGTACCCCCAGTAAACAACCAGAATACACAGTCACTCTACCACCAGTACACAGCTAGAATACAGTCACTGTACCACCAGTACACAGCTAGAATACCCAGTCACAGTACCCCGGTACACAGCTAGAATACACAGTCACTGTACCCCAGTACACAGCTAGAATACAATCACTGTACCACCAGTACACAGCTAGAATACACAGTCACTGAACCACCAGTACACATCTAGAACACACAGTCACTGTACCCTAGTACACAGCTAGAATACAGTCACTGTACCACCAGTACACAGCTAGAATACACAGTCACTGTACCACCAGTACACAGCTGGAATACACAGTCACTGTACCACCAGTACACAGATAGAATACACAGTCACTGTACCACCAGTACACAGCTAGAATACAGTCACTGTACCACCAGTACACAGCTAGAATACAGTCACTGTACCACCAGTACACAGCTAGAATAGTCACTGTACCACCAGTACACAGCTAGAATACAGTCACTGTACCACCAGTACACAGCTAGAATACAGTCACTGTACCACCAGTACACAGCTAGAATACAGTCACTGTACCACCAGTACACAGCTAGAATACAGTCACTGTACCACAAGTACACAGCTAGAATACACAGTCACTGTATCACCAGTACACAGCTAGAATATAGTCACTGTACCACCAGTACACAGCTGGAAATATAAGAGAACCAATGGACATCGCATATCACCATCTGGAAACCCTATGAAGCGAAAATATCTAGAGAAAGACTTGCGAGACTGTGAAGAGACGAACTAGATGACTACTGGAAGGGTACCATCTGATCTGGCAGAGAGAACAGCACAATATAGGTAGATGTGGAAGCAGCATGCTGATGCCTTCGCCCAACAATGGGACAATACAGCCGTACAATAATGAGGATAGTTAGGGTTGCTCAAAATATAGTTCACTTCACCTCCTGACAAATAGTAAAACTTGT
>CBDHHR010000204.1:5000-9897 GCA_965263245.1 Metamycoplasmataceae bacterium
CTCCCTGACAAGACGGACAGCAAGACAGCGACCATTCAGACGGTTGGTCTTAGTCTCCCTGACAAGAGGGACAGCAAGACAGCGATTAGTCAGACGGTTGGTCTTAGTCTCCCTGACAAGAGGGACAGCAAGACAGCGACCATTCAGACGGTTGGTCTTAGTGTCCCTGACAAGAGGGACAGCAAGACAGCGACCATTCAGACGGTTGGTCTTAGTCTCCCTGACAAGACGGACAGCAAGACAGCGACCATTCAGACGGTTGGTCTTAGTCTGCCTGACAAGAGGGACAGCAAGACAGCGATTAGTCAGACGGTTGTTCTTAGTCTCCCTGACAAGAGGGACAGCAAGACAGCGATTAGTCAGACGGTTGTTCTTAGTCTCCCTGACAAGAGGGACAGCAAGACAGCGACTAGTCAGACGGTTGTTCTTAGTCTCCCTGACAAGAGGGACAGCAAGACAGCGATTAGTCAGACGGTTGGACTTAGTCTCCCTGACAAGAGGGACAGCAAGACAGCGACCAGTCAGACGGCTTGTCTTAGTCTCCCAGACAAGAGGGACAGCAAGACAGCGATTAGTCAGACGGTTTGGTCTTAGTCTCCCTGACAAGAGGGACAGCAAGACAGCGACCATTCAGACGGTTGGTCTTAGTCTCCCTGACAAGAGGGACAGCAAAACAGCGACCAGTCAGACGGTTGGTCTCAGTCTCCCTGACAAGGGGGACAGCAAGACAGCGACCAGTCAGACGGTTGGTCTTAGTCTCCCTGACAAGAGGGACAGCAAGACAGCGATTTGTCAGACGGTTGGTCTTAGTCTCCCTGACAAGAGGGACAGCAAGACAGCGACCAGTCAGACGGTTGGTCTTCGTCTCCCTGACAAGAGGGACAGCAAGACAGCGATTAGTCAGACGGTTGGTCTTAGTCTCCCTGACAAGAGGTACCGCAAGACAGCGACCAGTCAGACGGTTGGTCTTAGTCTCCCTGACAAGAGGGACAGCAAGACACCGATTAGTCAGACGGTTGGTCTTAGTCTCCCTGACAAGAGGGACAGCAAGACAGCGACCATGCAGACGGTTTGGTCTTAGTCTCCCTGACAAGAGGGACAGCAAGACAGCGACCAGTCAGACGGTTGGTCTTAGTCCCCTGACAAGAGGGACAGCAAGACAGCGATTAGTCAGACGGTTGGTCTTAGTCTCCCTGACAAGAGGGACAGCAAGACAGCGACCATTCAAACGGTTTGGTCTTAGTCTCCCTGACAAGAGGGACAGCAAGACAGCGACCATTCAGACGGTTTGGTCTTAGTCTCCCTGACAAGAGGGACAGCAAGACAGCGACCATTCAGACGGTTTGGTCTTAGTCTCCCTGACAAGAGGGACAGCAAGACAGCGACCATTCAGACGGTTTGGTCTTAGTCTCCCTGACAAGAGGGACAGCAAGACAGCGATTAGTCAGACGGTTGTTCTTAGTCTCCCTGACAAGAGGGACAGCAAGACAGCGATTAGTCAGACGGTTGTTCTTAGTCTCCCTGACAAGAGGGACAGCAAGACAGCGACTAGTCAGACGGTTGTTCTTAGTCTCCCTGACAAGAGGGACAGCAAGACAGCGATTAGTCAGACGGTTGGACTTAGTCTCCCTGACAAGAGGGACAGCAAGACAGCGACCAGTCAGACGGCTGGTCTTAGTCTCCCTGACAAGAGGGACAGCAAGACAGCGATTAGTCAGACGGTTTGGTCTTAGTCTCCCTGACAAGAGGGACAGCAAAACAGCGACCATTCAGACGGTTGGTCTTAGCCTCCCTGACAAGAGGGACAGCAAGACAGCGACCAGTCAGACGGTTGGTCTTAGTCTCCCTGACAAGAGGGACAGCAAGACAGCGACCAGTCAGACGGTTGGTCTTAGTCTCCCTGACAAGAGGGACAGCAAGACAGCGACCAGTCAGACGGTTGGTCTTAGTCTCCCTGACAAGAGGGACAGCAAAACAGCGACCAGTCAGACGGTTGGTCTCAGTCTCCCTGACAAGAGGGACAGCAAGACAGCGACCAGTCAGACGGTTGGTCTTAGTCTCCCTGACAAGAGGGACAGCAAGACAGCGACCAGTCAGACGGTTGGTTTTAGTCTCCCTGACAAGAGGGACCGCAAGACAGCGACCAGTCAGACGGTTGGTCTTAGTCTCCCTGACAAGAGGGACAGCAAGACAGCGATTATTCAGACGGTTGGTCTTAGTCTCCCTGACAAGAGGGACAGCAAAACAGCGACCATGCAGACGGTTTGGTCTTAGTCTCCCTGACAAGAGGGACAGCAAGACAACGACCAGTCAGACGGTTGGTCTTAGTCCCCTGACAAGAGGGACAGCAAGACAGCGACCATTCAAACGGTTTGGTCTTAGTCTCCCTGACAAGAGGGACAGCAAGACAGCGACCAGTCAGACGGTTGGTCTTAGTCCCCTGACAAGAGGGACAGCAAGACAGCGATTAGTCAGACGGTTGGTCTTAGTCTCCCTGACAAGAGGGACAACAAGACAGCGACCATTCAAACGGTTTGGTCTTAGTCTCCCTGACAAGAGGGACAGCAAGACAGCGATTAGTCAGACGGTTGGTCTTAGTCTCCCTGACAAGAGGAACAGCAAGACAGCGACCATTCAGACGGTTGGTCTTAGTCTCCCTGACAAGAGGGACAGCAAGACAGCGACCAGTCAGACGGTTGGTCTCAGTCTCCCTGACAAGAGGGACAGCAAGACAGCGACCAGTCAGACCGTTGGTCTTAGTCTCCCTGACAAGAGGGACAGCAAGACAGCGACCAGTCAGACCGTTGGTCTTAGTCTCCCTGACAAGACGGACAGCAAGACAGCGACCATTCAGACGGTTTGGTCTTAGTCTCCCTGACAAGAGGGACAGCAAGACAGCGACCATTCAGACGGTTGGTCTTAGTCTCCCTGACAAGAGGGACAGCAAGACAGCGACCAGTCAGACGGTTGGTCTTATTCTCCCTGACAAGAGGGACAGCAAGACAGCGACCAGTCAGACGGTTGGTCTTAGTCTCCCTGACAAGAGGGACAGCAAGACAGCGACCAGTCAGACGGTTAGTCTTAGTAACCAAATACTTAAATGTTTGTATCTGCATTACAACTTATCGTATACATGTTTTTCTTCCTCCCTCCTTTCCCCTGTTTGTTTGTTTGTGTTTGTGTGTGTGTGTGTGTGTGTGTGTGTGTGTGTGTGTGTGTGTGTGTGTGTGTGTGTGTGTGTGTCTCGCTGCCCTACCCCTCTCTCTCACTCACTCACTCACTCTCTCTCTCTTTCTCTCTCACTCACTCACTCCCTCACTCACTCACTGACTCACTCACTCACTCACTCACTCACTCACTCACTCACTCACTCACTCACTCACTCACTCACTCACTCACTCACTCACTCACTCACTCACTCACTCACTCACTCACTCACTCACTCACTCTCTCTCTCTCTCTCTCTCTCTCTCTGTCTCTCTCTTTACATTTAATCGTATACACGTCTTCCCCTCTTTCTCTCTGTAACTCTTTCCTTCTCCTTCTCCTTCTCCTGTTTTGTTCTCTCTCTCTCTCTCTCTCTCTCTCTCTCTCTCTCTCTCTCTCTCTCTCTCTCTCTCTCTCTCTGCTCTCTGTCACTTTCTCTTTCGTATCGTGATGTTACTTTTGGACACGAGATCACTGATAAACCACGGCACAATGGTGTTACACATCCGAGCCCGGTCGAGGCATAGGTCACCCTGTCGATTGGCCGCCGGTTGTTAAATCCGCGATTACATGACTCGATGTTCGCGCATAATACTCAATTATACATCAAATGAGTCAGTCGAAGCGTCGCCTCGGGCTGTAATCGGCGTTGAAAGAGACTCCGGCGCAGTTTTTTCTGATTCGATTTCTGCGGCTAGAGTCGTAGATGGAGCGATAAAACAGACCGACGTGACAAACCTCCTCCCCCCACGTAGCACCCCACCCCACCTTCTATGGACCAAACAACGGTTGTTTTGCCAATCGGACGTTATAATTAAAATAGGCCGCGGTTATCGAGTATGAATTAAGCTAGGCAACTGTTTCATCAAATCGACTTATTATACGATGGATTTATTCGGACGGTCCAACAATTTTTCCACATGTCAACACGACTCTAATACGTTACAGTGCTCACATGACAAAAGCACACGATCAATCGGCTTTGTTATCTAGCCGCATAAGTCACCGTCACTGTAATTAAGGCAACACAAACAATATATATATATATATATATATATATATATATATATATATATATATATATATATATATATATATATAATATATATATATATATATATATATATATATATATATATATATATATATATATATATATAATGGTATATATATATATATATATATATATATATATATATATATATATATATATATAATATGTTCCGATGGCTCATATATGATTTGGTTTGTCTAGGTGTCTAGCATACCTTTTGCTGGATTTACAAGAAACATCGTCGCTTTGGCCCTATTTTTACTGTGTAATTGGACACTATTTGTTGCGTGACATTTTTCGTTCATGTGGTTAATTATAAAAAGCGTATCCTGTCGTGTGTTTTTTCACTTTTCCGTTTGCATACATCCATGCATGAGCTTTCGAAATCATATATTTTTCATGGGATACAATGATTAATGATTCACGATATGTCGATGCCTTTATATATTATAACAGAAGAACTGGTTTTGTTCTTGCGCGACACGTGGATACAAATATTAGCATATATAAAATGTAGTACAGAATGTTCATCGGGTGACTGCGCTAACTTTGGCAGATATCCTGGACATGTCCGTTAGTTATACGTCATCCCTGTTGTTGGGCAATGGTGTTCTTGGCCATCATAAGCACCTGGAC
>CBDHHR010000205.1:5000-9288 GCA_965263245.1 Metamycoplasmataceae bacterium
GTATCGTTTTGATGTTTTCCAGGACATCACTTCTCATCCGAACATGGTGTCACCGCCCACGATTGTGCATGGTTTGGGAGTGAGGAAAATGTGTGGATTTACCGTATTTTTCACATTCGTAGTCGCTGTACTCATTGTACTGCAATCGTCCCAAGATGAGGCACCAAATCGGAAGGGTTACGACGTTATATTGTCTACACCGTGCCTCGTGGTGTTGGCAGGGACCCAGTCGCATAAGCGATACGCTGTCTTCTCGTCCAACTGGGACGGCGACTCGTTCACGTACTCGTTTCTGTTGCCCCTCACGACGTTGGCATGGAGACGCATTGGGTACGGGAGTGTCGTATTGATCGTCGGCGATCTACAAAAATGGCGCAGTACGCCGGCAAGGAACCACATCCTGGAGAGTACACTCGAACAGGGCGCCATTGTCGTGTTCTTACAAGGGGCGCCGTCGGTGAACTCCGTGATGCTGAGCCAGGTTGGTCGGCTGTTTGCCGCTGCATTTGTCCCCTTCAACGGTATTTCGGACAGTGTTCTGGTGACATCAGACGCCGACATATGGCCAGTGATAGCTGCGACATACGATCTGCCGTCGGGTCGCACGTCTATCGTAAGCATCAACGCGTTCTGTTGTGGGTACTTCCGGCACAACGGTACCGCGTATCGCTTGCTGCCAATGTCGAATTTCGTCGCGAATGTAACAACTTGGCGGGAGCTGATCCGTCGCCATACAGTTCTCCCTTCGTGTGCTGGCGACATCCTGACATATGCCGAAAGCATGTTTGGTGCCACCGCGAGGAATTCCGTCAAGAAAGGTGGTAATGTCGGATGGTACATGGACCAGCACATGATGCGTATGTGGGTGGATGATTGGCAGCGTCATTTCGGCAATGGTTCGGTGGCTTATGTCCGGAGAGAATGTGGTAAAGATCGCATCGACCGCAGTAGGTGGGCGCCTCGCACACTCCATGGAGCAATAGATGCTCATTTGCTGCTGAAATCACACGAAGAGAGGACTTGGAAGCGAGTTAGGCCGTTGCTGAACCTCCTATATGGCAACAAATCGTCAGAGTTTCGTTGGTGTGAACGGTACCAGAGGCTTTTCCTCAAACTCATCTCAAGGAAGACTCTTTGACAACAAAGACAACGGATGCTGTGCCACTATTAAAAAAACACTAATTCGCTCTGTGTTCATCCAGAATGTAAAAATGTACGGACAGCAAACTTATCTATTGGCAGCTTTTCATCCCGTAACTGAGGTTGAAATTGGATCGTTGTTGAAGTCGTCGACAACTAAATGATTAGAACTCGATCTCATTCTAACACGGCTTCTCGGGGACTGTTCGAATTATATTGTGCATATGTATCTGGACTTAGGAACATTGCCTCAAGACTGTCGAATCTAATGTCGGAACAGTTCCCACACAAGTCCAATTGCATCGTCGAAATAGTCATTATCAGTGTGCACTCGTGAGCGCAAAGAACAATCAAAACGTCGTGATGGTGATTCTTGAACTATCGACTATACTAATCCCACATGATTGACTACTATCTTTATTAGTTAGAGTGTCAAAATTATGTCGGTGATGCAAACTAGAGCATCACTAATATTCTCAGGTTGGAGACTGGCGAAATCGAAAGAGTAGGTATTGGTGACATCAGACGTTCTGTTATAATGGCGCTGTCCGTGCTGTTTCAATTGTATGTCTTCAACGAGGTTATTCTATTAAGTTCTGGCACATTATTTTAGTGTGGTGACTATGCTTGTTAATATTCAACTTCGATTAACTTATTTAGGGTTCCAAATAAGACCTAAGAGGTACATTTTGTTGCTCTTTAATTTACAACTTAAACATGTATATTATGTATCTACCGTATAAGGTGATTCCAACTCAGCTAAGTTGCTAGCAAAATGTGACAGTTTATTTACAGATAAACAAATTGTTTCAATGAAATGTGGAAACCCAACATTTTGCTGTAAAACAAAATGGTTTATCGCAATTCTCCGTGGTCGACTCTAGACATAGCGAAGCTCGACTGTTCTCCGGCACCTTCGTCTCAGTACATGAGAAGGAAAGTGCTTTGCAATTAAGACGAACGCACCTACGTGAATGAGGATAGTCATGTAATTCCCGGCGACCAGCGGCACAAGTTTCAACCATTTGTCACCATAGACGAACGGGATGTCACTTTCGAAGATGACGGTAATGAGGAAGATGGCGGAGACAAGACACGACAGGCCAATGAAGACTGTGTACATGCCAATGTTGTCAGCGGTGACAGCTATGGCGAAATCGATGGTAGTAACAGCGTCCACAGATGAAGCAATGACTGACGCCAACCGGTTGTACGATCTAAACTTTCACAAGTAAAATAATGTATCAATGGTGTGTGAGGGTTACGCACGCGAGCACGCACACGCACAAACATATACGCACACCACCACGGGCGTCGAACGGTGAGGGACGGGGGGGGCACGCGTCCCCCCACTTTTCAGCATGGGAATTGTCCCCCCAACGTTTCAGCTCAGAAAAATTGCGAGGCATATAGCCTGACTCACCACTCATCTCTCTTAAAAGCCGCTACACAGGACTAGCTAGACAATAAACTAGCGATATTAAGTTCCGACCACCCGTTAGTAAATCAACTAGATAAATTGCTTGGCTGGCCACACCGCGCAACTTGATCTTACTTTAGATATTATTTATAGGCTCTAGCTAAAGGCTCAAGCACATTGTAAATGATGAAATTTGTGTTGCACTTTCACTCCTCGCCTGCTTGATGCTTATCGCCTACGGCAGAAGCGGCAGTTTCCTGCACTTTGTGTAACTTATTCCCATTTGAATGATGACAACTTTCTTTGCCAAAATGTTGTATTGGGAAGTTTTACACAGCATAGGCGTCGATCGGTGGGGGACGAGGGGGACGCGTCAGCCTGAGGGGGGTCAGCATAGGAAATGTCCTCACACTTTTTTTAGTTCATACAACAAATTTAAAGGCAGATATAGCGAGACTGATCACTCCCCTCTCTTATAAACTCTACATCGGTCTAGTAGTAAAATTAATACAAATTATACGAGTTCAGATATAAACTTCCGACTACCTAGTGGAAAATCACTGGATATATTGCTTGGTTAGCCGCAGCCCGCAAATTGATCTTAGTCTGGTAAATATTCATCATGCCGGGCTCTGTTATTTTGTTCCCTTATGTTGATATATTAATAGGCATTAGCCATCAAACACATTATTAATTTTTGTTTGCCCTGTCACCCCTTTGATTGCAGCTTGGTCGCCCTGTTGGATACTTATATCGCCTACGGCGGAACCAGCGGATTCCTGCACTTGTGTAATTTGATCCCATTTTGAGTGATGACAAATTTCTTTGACAAGAGGTGGGTTTGGGAAGTCCCCCATAGGCATCCCTGTAACCTCTGCATCGTGTCACTCTATGAATCAGGCAAGCTGTGTTGGGTCCAAAGTCTACACCCCAAATGTTCAGTGATTGGGGCGGGCCATGGCCGCTCTTTATATATAAAGGTTGCCAAGATAACTATTTTAAATAGCATAACATAAAAGCCTTTGTTTATTTTTTAATTAGCACCATACCAACAATGAATTATTTGTATTCGATCCGCTGTTTGATAGAAAGCCAGTGGAGATCGATTAAAACAGCAGTGATGTGGTCGTGTTTCGTCGTTTTGGTTATGAGCCGGGCAGCAGCATTTTGTACTCTTTGGAGTTTCGGAAGAAGGTGGTCGGAAATGCCGTATAGCAGGCAATTTCCGTTGTCAAGGCGAGACCTAACGTAGGTATGAATCATAATTTCTGTTGTTTTTTGATCGAGAAGATTTCGGATTTTTCTAATACAATGAATATGGAAATAGGCTATACGATAAATGTGCTGCACTTGGTTATTCATGCTTAGAGCATCATCGAAGAAAACGCCAATGTTCTTGGCAACGGTGGACACTGGCACAACGGTATCACCAAGTTCTATGTGCGGCATAGAAAGTTTGATCTTTTTATGTGGCGCGCACATCACAATAATTTCTGTCTGTGTAGCATTGAATTTCACTTTATTTAAATTCATCCAATCTTGAAATTCTGCGACACAATCTTGGACGCGCGTGACTGCATGCCTGGATTGTGTCTTCGTCTGAGTGCGGACTGGACGCGAGATACAGTTGGGTGTCATCAGCATATAGGTGAACGTTTATCCCGTGTCGACGTGCGATAACACCGAGTGGAGCAGTGTAGCAAATAACATGATATATACACTGTGTGT
>CBDHHR010000206.1:0-2500 GCA_965263245.1 Metamycoplasmataceae bacterium
ACATATAGTAACTCGTCACAAAAAATCTAAAAACTGCGCCATCATCTTGTCAAATACCCAAATTGATACTTGAGGTTGTGTTGAACTTATTCCTCAACATTTCCCGCCATGCTTTATTGACGATGAATAGGAACAACTACACATTTCAAGGAAAACAATAGGAAAGTCGTGAATGTGTCGCTTAGGCATATATAGGCGTGACGTAACACACGGCGGACATCTACAGACGTGACGTAACACATGGCGGACATCTACAGACGTGACGTAACACACGGCGGACATCTACAGACGTGACGTATCATACGGCGGACATCTACAGACGTGACGTAACACACGGCGGACATCTACAGACGTGACGTAACACACGGCGGACATCTACAGACGTGACGTTACACACGGCGGACATCTACAGACGTGACGTAACACATGGCGGACATCTACAGACGTGACGTAACACACGGCGGACATCTACAGACGTGACGTATCATACGGCGGACATCTACAGACGTGACGTAACACACGGCGGACATCTACAGACGTGACATATCATACGGCGGGCATCTACAGACGTGACGTAACACACGGCGGACATCTACAGACGTGACGTAACACACGGCGGGCATCTACAGACGTGACGTAACACACGGCGGACATCTGCAGACGTGACGTAACACACGGCGGACATCTACAGACGTGACGTAACACACGGTGGGCATCTACAGACGTGACGTAACACATGGCGGACATCTACAGACGTGACGTAACACACGGCGGACATCTACAGACGTGACGTAACACATGGCGGGCATCGACAGACGTGACGTAACACACGGTGGGCATCTACAGACGTGACGTAACACACGGCGGACATCTACAGACGTGATGTAACACACGGCGGACATCTACAGACGTGACGTAACACACGGCGGGCATCTACAAACGTGACGTAACACACGGCGGACATCTACAGACGTGACGTATCATACGGCGGACATCTACAGACGTGACGTAACACACGGCGGGCATCTACAAACATGTCATCAGCGCACGGCCCGCAACTGCATCCAATGTATTTCATTTTTAAATGACAAATAATATTGCCCCTTGAAGGATACATAATGGCCTTTAAAATAGTGTATGTTTGTGTAGGGATAAATGCGCAGGTATAGTGATTTGTGAACTGTTTTAGTGAAGTCTGTAGGCTACAGAATTGAACAGATAGCGCCGCTGCGTAGTTATCCTATACGGCCGCCAGGTGCGCAACTTATTGTCCTGGCTTCATTTTGTAACCGATATTTCGCGGGAACGCTGCCTCTTTCTGTCTATTCTTTTTGATAACACTTACATTAGGCCGACATAGTGTCCACCCCACATTTATCACAGCGGGTGTAATCATAAAACTAATCACATATTTTCCATATGATATAGTTGTGCTTAAATATGTAACATTTATTAGATCACATTTATATAAACAGACTATTAGAAGTAAAAGAGGTATTTTACGAAAACAGACAGGCGAAATCCAAATCTCATGTAATGTCCCAACTCCTAAGTCTGGGATTATAGGCTAAGGAAAATTGCCAAAGTAAGTTTATTCAGTTTTCACCAACAATTTGTGATCTCGTTCAGCAACGTGCAAAAATTATTAATCAGAACCATTTATTTCATGAAACGTTTACGTACTAAATGTCAAATACTTATTGTGAAATACAATATTTCTAGCGCCAAACATAAGCACTCGGTTTCTACTTCATCGTCACGTGATCGTGTTTCACTAAGCGACAGCACGCAACGGATTCATTGTACAAACCCCATGCACGGGCTGGTCAGTATCTTTCTTACCTGTGGTGATTAACTTGAACAGTTGCTCACAACTACTTCCAATGAATAGAAATGTGACGCTTCATTACGTCATCGTCACCGATTATAGGGCACTGAACTTCTGAAGTCATGATCTACAGTTGCTATATAAATGTGCATAAAAACCTATTTGCTCGTTTTAATTTGAAACAAATACGTTTACTGCATGTTTATAGACGTTATTTCTCACTATGTCAGATATATCTGACTAAATATGTATTTAATATGAGATCCAGCGATATAATCTTAATGACAAGGCAGAATCTGAACTGGGACATACTGCGTGTACGTGGATAGACATGGCATGTAGGCACTGAAGCCGGTTGTCATAGGACTTGCATCAATACTAGGCCCTATTGTAAGCGGATCATTTGCGGTGTGTCGTTGGCTCAAATTTGACAATGAATTGGTAATGTTAGTTTTTAGGTAACATAAGTGTAAGCCTACGGCTACGCTACGGCCACCCTACGCCGAGAGGTTCGACCTTTGAACCTGCGGAGCAGGAATAGGCGGAGCTTAACGCGCAGATAGTGCGCATGACTAGACCAAGCTAAACTACCGGATTTATTGTCCAATTCTCCTCAGACGAAACAACATAAAGTTGTTTGTACATGTATATTACAAGACACGTTCAGTTGTA
>CBDHHR010000207.1:0-6659 GCA_965263245.1 Metamycoplasmataceae bacterium
CTGGTGACAACAGAGCACGGGAGAGACCGAAGAAGACGTGGGGAAGATCGATGGAGCGGCAGGTGAAAACACCCGGATGGAGTTGGGGTCAAGTGACGAAGTTGGCAGTGGACATAAAACACTCGGATGGAGTTGGGGTCAAGTGACGAAGTTGGCAGTGGACAGAAAACACTCGGATGGAGTTGGGGTCAAGTGACGAAGTTGGCAGTGGACAGAAAACATTCGGATGGAGTTGGGGTCAAGTCACGAAGTTGGCAGTGGACATAAAACACTGGGATGGAGTTGGGGTCAAGTGACGAAGTTGGCAGTGGACATAAAACACCCGGATGGAGTTGGGGTCAAGTGACGAAGTTGGCAGTGGACAGAAAACACTCGGATGGAGTTGGGGTCAAGTGACGAAGTTGGCAGTGGACAGAAAACACTCGGATGGAGTTGGGGTCAAGTCACGAAGTTGGCAGTGGACATAAAACATTGGGATGGAGTTGGGGTCAAGTGACGAAGTTGGCAGTGGACAGAAAACACTGGGATGGAGTTGGGGTCAAGTCACGAAGTTGGCAGTGGACATAAAACACTGGGATGGAGTTGGGGTCAAGTCACGAAGTTGGCAGTGGACAGAAAACACTCGGATGGAGTTGGGGTCAAGTGACGAAGTTGGCAGTGGACAGAAAACACTCGGATGGAGTTGGGGTCAAGTGAAGAAGTTGGCAGTGGACATAAAACACTGGGATGGAGTTGGGGTCAAGTCACGAAGTTGGCAGTGGACAGAAAACACTCGGATGGAGTTGGGGTCAAGTCACGAAGTTGGCAGTGGACAGAAAACACTCGGATGGAGTTGGGATCAAGTCACGAAGTTGGCAGTGGACAGAAAACACTCGGATGGAGTTGGGGTCAAGTCACGAAGTTGGCAGTGGACAGAAAACACTGGGATGGAGTTGGGGTCAAGTCACGAAGTTGGCAGTGGACATAAAACATTGGGATGGAGTTGGGGTCAAGTGACGAAGTTGGCAGTGGACAGAAAACACCCGGATGGAGTTGGGGTCAAGTCACGAAGTTGGCAGTGGACAGAAAACACCCGGATGGAGTTGGGGTCAAGTCACGAAGTTGGCAGTGGACAGAAAACACTCGGATGGAGTTGGGGTCAAGTGACGAAGTTGGCAGTGGACAGAAAACACTCGGATGGAGTTGGGGTCAAGTGACGAAGTTGGCAGTGGACAGAAAACACTCGGATGGAGTTGGGGTCAAGTTACGAAGTTGGCAGTGGACAGAAAACACCCGGATGGAGTTGGGGTCAAGTGACGAAGTTGGCAGTGGACAGAAAACACTCGGATGGAGTTGGGGTCAAGTCACGAAGTTGGCAGTGGACAGAAAACACTCGGATGGAGTTGGGGTCAAGTGACGAAGTTGGCAGTGGACAGAAAACACTCGGATGGAGTTGGGGTCAAGTCACGAAGTTGGCAGTGGACAGAAAACACCCGGATGGAGTTGGGGTCAAGTCACGAAGTTGGCAGTGGACAGAAAACACTCGGATGGAGTTGGGGTCAAGTGACGAAGTTGGCAGTGGACAGAAAACACTCGGATGGAGTTGGGGTCAAGTCACGAAGTTGGCAGTGGACAGAAAACACCCGGATGGAGTTGGGGTCAAGTTACGAAGTTGGCAGTGGACAGAAAACACCCGGATGGAGTTGGGGTCAAGTGACGAAGTTGGCAGTGGACAGAAAACACTCGGATGGAGTTGGGGTCAAGTCACGAAGTTGGCAGTGGACAGAAAACACTCGGATGGAGTTGGGGTCAAGTGACGAAGTTGGCAGTGGACAGAAAACACTCGGATGGAGTTGGGGTCAAGTGACGAAGTTGGCAGTGGACAGAAAACACTCGGATGGAGTTGGGGTCAAGTGACGAAGTTGGCAGTGGACAGAAAACACTCGGATGGAGTTGGGGTCAAGTGACGAAGTTGGCAGTGGACAGAAAACACTCGGATGGAGTTGGGGTCAAGTCACGAAGTTGGCAGTGGACAGAAAACACCCGGATGGAGTTGGGGTCAAGTCACGAAGTTGGCAGTGGACAGAAAACACTCGGATGGAGTTGGGGTCAAGTGACGAAGTTGGCAGTGGACATAAAACACTGGGATGGAGTTGGGGTCAAGTCACGAAGTTGGCAGTGGACAGAAAACACCCGGATGGAGTTGGGGTCAAGTCACGAAGTTGGCAGTGGACAGAAAACACTCGGATGGAGTTGGGGTCAAGTGACGAAGTTGGCAGTGGACAGAAAACACTCGGATGGAGTTGGGGTCAAGTGACGAAGTTGGCAGTGGACAGAAAACACTCGGATGGAGTTGGGGTCAAGTCACGAAGTTGGCAGTGGATATAAAACATTGGGATGGAGTTGGGGTCAAGTGACGAAGTTGGCAGTGGACAGAAAACACTCGGATGGAGTTGGGGTCAAGTGACGGAGTTGGCAGTGGACATAAAACACTCGGATGGAGTTGGGGTCAAGTGACGAAGTTGGCAGTGGACAGAAAACACTCGGATGGAGTTGGGGTCAAGTGACGAAGTTGGCAGTGGACAGAAAACACCCGGATGGAGTTGGGGTCAAGTGACGAAGTTGGCAGTGGACAGAAAACACTCGGATGGAGTTGGGGTCAAGTCACGAAGTTGGCAGTGGACAGAAAACACCCGGATGGAGTTGGGGTCAAGTCACGAAGTTGGCAGTGGACAGAAAACACTCGGATGGAGTTGGGGTCAAGTGACGAAGTTGGCAGTGGACAGAAAACACTCGGATGGAGTTGGGGTCAAGTGACGAAGTTGGCAGTGGACAGAAAACACTCGGATGGAGTTGGGGTCAAGTCACGAAGTTGGCAGTGGACATAAAACATTGGGATGGAGTTGGGGTCAAGTCACGAAGTTGGCAGTGGACAGAAAACACTCGGATGGAGTTGGGGTCAAGTGACGAAGTTGGCAGTGGACATAAAACATTGGGATGGAGTTGGGGTCAAGTCACGAAGTTGGCAGTGGACAGAAAACACTCGGATGGAGTTGGGGTCAAGTCACGAAGTTGGCAGTGGACATAAAACACTCGGATGGAGTTGGGGTCAAGTGACGGAGTTGGCAGTGGACAGAAAACATTGGCCTTCTTTGGTTGCGGCCTTATGTGTGATCCCACACGAAGAGGATTAAGGAAGTATTGCTTCATGTAGGATGTCGACCTGCCGCGGTTGCGTCTTCCCGTGTAGGATCATGATCTTAAAAGAGGAGACAACATGAAACAAATCACTTATGAGATCTTCTTATCTGTGGAGTATAACATTTTGCACAGAGATTCCCAAAGTTATTGTTATAGTTATCGTCGTCGTCGTTGTTATTATCTGCACTCACCTTTCGTAATAATCTTCAACTCGGTGTGTTTGAATCAGAAGAAGAAGATGAGGAAGAATGATAATATTTACCCAGAGTAAAAACCACCAGGACCAAGAACTGTTTCGATAACTGATGTCTGCTCAATCAAAATAACTCACAGTGACTTTTAACAAACTTTCGTGCATGTTCATATGGATATGTGTAAATATTGTAATGCCTTAATTATTTTGTTAAATCTATTTATTTTAACGTTCAAGCTATTTATTATTGTTTAATAAATGTAGTCAGATATGTTTTAATGTCTGAAATTATTTAAATTAGTTTTATAGATACATGTATATTCTCTACATTATAATTTATATTTATACTAATGTATTAAATTATACATTATTTCAATCTAGTTTCATCAACTATACTTTGCATGTTTTATGTACCCATTTCAATCTCTAAGATTGCCCAGAATGAAATTAAACTATTATTATTATTATTAATGAGAAGAAGAAGAACAACAACACCAACAAATAAGATCGTGTTGTGGGACTTTGCAATATTGACTCTCTCATCTCTTAATAAAAATGTTCGCAAGTGCTCGATTTGCTACTGGAATGATGGTCTTGTTTCACGACACGAATCTTATGGCAAAATTTATAAATACACTATTGTCGCTTTCCGTAGTTAATATTTCTTTATATTCATGAATAACAAAATCGAAATATACTGACTTCTTGGGGCTGAGGTAATGACAAAAATAAAAAGAATTTGTTCGTTCCTACTTTTCTCAATTTCTTCTGTTTGTCATTTACAAAGGTGACAGGGTAAATACGATTTTGTTAACTAAAACAAATTGCATAAATACATGTCGAGTATTCTATCAATTTGTTTCAAATCTGCACCTGCAGTCGCATCATCATTTTTAAATAATTACTTAAATTCCTGTCATGTACTTGTTATGGAGTTACTATTTTACAGACGCACAGCTAACTGGAAAACAAACTGAACATACGTGTATGACGTCACTGAGGTAACTGTGGGATGTTTCCCTGTTGATGTAGATCTAGTTGTATTTTGAGCAGTTTTTACACTACATTATAACAAGCCTGTGTGTCCGGGTATTGAACCCGTGGCGCCGGCTTGACAGGCGGAAGTACTAACCACTATACTATCGTTTTAATTAATGTCGTGTAGATACATACGAATTATCGTCGTTTTCTTAAGTTTGCTAATGTTATATTTCGTATAACCGAAATGTATTGGCTTCTTGTGGCTTGGGAAAGTAATGAAAATGAAATTATGGTGTTTTTGTATAATTTTCAATTTCTCGTCTTTGCATTTACGAAGGTGATGGGGTAGTTACTATTTAGCAAAACGACACTTGATCAAAGAGAACAAATACACGCGTACAAATACACGTCAATTTCAGGACGTTCCTCAATTTCATCACAGAATATTTGGCAGCTTCGGCAGCATTATTTTTAATTTATTATATTCAATCGTATTTATTGTGCTGTTACTGCGTCCAGCTAAATATTAGGAAGGTCTATCATAAAACTAGCCTGTCCATATAATAGATACCATGTACTTTGAGGGCGTGCAGGGGATATTTTAGTGATCAGTGATTTGCAAAGATATTTCCTAGTGAAACGTAATAGCTCTTTTTATTCCTCTGATTCCTGATCACCTGCAACAGCGTGAAACGCGATTTAAAATATAATTTCTTTGTGAACCGTGATTGAGGTACCATTTTTCGTGAAACTGACGACAGGTGTCTAAAAATGTCGCCTCCTTCGCCAATTTCTGCTCACAGCATTTATTTATAGATACCGCCAAACTGTAAAAGACAATAATTTAAACGAGACATTTTATTTTTCAATGTGAAATGTGAAAATCCAATTTTGTTCCTGGTGAAATGTGATCCAGGATGCTCTGAATCCCTCTACTTCGATATTACGTAATTACCATAATATATGACGTCACAAAGTTAACTGAAGCTATATGGATGCAAACCGTTGCAGTTGTTCCCCAATACTTGGCCGGCGGATTAGTTTCCGTTTTTTACATGTTTTGATAGCGACATGTGCCGCCACATTCGCCGGATTAACAACTGGATTATGCCATTAATCACTTCAAGCTACATTGTTCGGCAAAGAGCAAATTCGTTTGACCGAAAAATTAATTATTTACGCTGCAAAACGACATTTCCATCTCGGTTTTTCTGTAATTCAATAGTCATTACAATGATTCAATGGCGTAATGTTTAAAAGTGTGTATATTGTATACAAACATCCGCTAAAAGAGCTCTAACGTGCAATGTTTGATCACGAAACTCTTTCCGTTTACCATATATTCTTTTTCGATATATGTTATCTAGGTCATTAGTGATTAGTAGAACATAATTCTAATGAAATCAAGGTTACATGCGTGTGCGTGTGCGTGTGCGTGTGCGTGTGCGTGTGCGTGTGCGTGTGCGTGTGCGTGTGCGTGTGCGTGTGCGTGTGCGTGTGCGTGTGCGTGTGCGTGTGCGTGTGCGTGTGCGTGTGCGTGTGCGTGTGCGTGTGCGTGTGCGTGTGCGTGTGCGTGTGCGTGTGCGTGTGCGTGTGCGTGTGCGTGTGCGTGTGCGTGTGCGTGTGCGTGTGCGTGTGCGTGTGCGTGTGCGTGTGCGTGTGCGAGTGCGAGTGCGAGTGCGAGTGCGTGTGCGTGTGCGTGTGCGTGTGCGTGTGCGTGTGCGTGTGCGAGTGCGAGTGCGAGTGCGAGTGCGTGTGCGTGTGCGTGTGCGTGGGTGTGGGTGGGTGTGGGTGTGGGTGTGTTTGTGACCTGAAATACATAAATACATATAAATGTTTTAGTAACTATAAAACACAATTTATTGTTGGTCTGGTCCTACTTCTAAATTAAACAAAGACCGTTATATTGTATTATATATTAGTTATGTTGGCTACATGTATTTGAATAGGGGCCATGGCCTGCCTCAATCACACACATACTGAAAACGTTGAGGGTAGACTCTGGACCCATAGCTCCTTGCCAGTGGCGTAGCGAGAGGGGGGCTGGATGGCTATGGCCTCCAATCCCGGAAAAATTTGGATGGTGGGGACGGAGGACCAATAACTGACTGCCTAATTGATAGAGTCACAAAATACAGTGGGTTTCGGGATGCCTGTGTAAGATTTTCCTTCCCAGTCCTACCCTTTCACAAAACAATTGTCATCATTCAAATAGGTTTAAGTTAGGAATTCTCCACTTCTATCGCTGGCTGTAGCATAAGAGTTGGCAAAGCACTGAAAATGTCATTATTCTTAATGTGCATGG
>CBDHHR010000208.1:0-8182 GCA_965263245.1 Metamycoplasmataceae bacterium
CTCACTCACTGCTTCACCCACTCACTCACTCACTCAATCACCCACTCACTCACTCACTCACCCAGTCACTCACTCACTCACTCACTCACTTCTTTCTCTTATCTTCGTGTATGAACTATCATTCATATTAACCTTTATATTAACCAGAGCATGCCTTTATAAAAAGAAAAACAACCAGAGGTGGAGAGAGGCCAGGTCGTTGCAAAGAAAGAACAAACAGCTATGCTGTTTCAAAATGCAACACTTATCAGCAATGACCAATTTATGTTGATCAAAACTAAATATCAAAAGCACGGACTATTTGGAGTTGGAAGCAGTTTTCACAGTGTATCGCAATATTTTCTCACAGATATTTCGTCAGTTACATCATCCAGTTTCAATTCCACCGCGCCCTGTGTAAAGAGGCCGGTCACACCGGCCCACTGCACAAGTGTGACATCGGAGGTTCCAAAGCGGCAGGCACAAAACTCAGGTATGTCCATGCCATCGTACTCAGAGACTGGAAATACGGCAATATGATGGGTGAAGTATGTGCACCGTAATTCTATATTGTGTAACCGGTGGTGGTTACGGTTGAGTGAAGAATACAGGCGGTGTATAGATGGGACATTTAACTACTAACCGTAAAGTAATACTAAGGCAGTATGACACCATTTACACAATCTCATACAAAACATCAAAAAGGTGGACCCATTCACATATAAATGGACAATGATTAAAACACAAACACACACACACAGACAAACAACAACAAACACACACACACACACACACACACACACACACACACACACACACACATTTGCTGACCATGCTGTGGACGCCTACAGGAACATGCTGGAGCTGGGCAGCTCGAAGCCGTGGCCGGAAGCCATGGAGTTGATGACGGGGCAGAGGTCGATGAGCGCTGAGGCCCTCATGGAGTACTTCCAGCCCCTCACGGACTGGCTGCAGGAGCAGAACAAGGGTCACCCTGTTGGGTGGAAGGAGGCTTGCCCCGAGGGCTCTCTCCTTCGTGATGGTGATACGGGGGCCAATACTGGCACGCGCAGAGCCACTGCAGCGGTCACGTTAATGATCCTAAGCGTGTTGTCATCCTTGTCCTTGCTGTCGGCATGAAGAAATACGAAACTATTTTTTTCGATTCAGAAGTTAAACAGTTAACATTGCATTGCATATGTATCGAGATTAATTATTCTGTGTTTTAGTTATATACGAACAGAGGTATATTTTTCTATTGCGTAGTTCCAAATTTCTATTTTAGAATGATATAACAAGATTATTATAATTTCTTAGTTAACAATTAATTTTGTCTTGTTTTGCATAATATGTACGTCAGGAAAGACCTTTCGAACGTATTGGCATAGTTTGCTAATTGCGTAATGCGTTAATTTCCAGATAATATAATTATATTGATAATAGTCGACACATATATTAGTTCAGTAATGTTTCTACTTATAAATATAACAAAATGAAGGAATTTTATCAAATTAATTACTAATCTTAATTAAGTTGTCATTGTGAAATTGTGTCCATTGCATGTCCGCACAAGAAGACATTGTGGTCAAGGATGATATAGGGATGAATGAAGAATTTGTAAGCATGAATGTTTTTTCAATTTAAAATATATTAGAGATTTACAAAATTGAACTAAAAATCAATTTAAGCGATATGAATATTGATAGTATATGGCTGACTGGTTTATTCTTAAACTTTGTTGTGACATGATGCAATAAACAGATTTCCTGTTTGACTTGTAGTTAGAATATCTGCTTGAACACACGCATGCAATTCTTGCATCAATGCATGCATGCTCAATCGCACGCACACACGCACACGCACGCACACGCATACACACACACACACACACACACACACACACACACACACACACGCATTCACACATATACGCATGCACACATACTCACATGCACACACACACACACACACACACACACACACACACACACACACACACACACACACACACACACACACACACACACACACACACACACACACACACACACATGCACACAGAAACACAAACATTCACATACGCACGCCCGCACGCATGCACGAACACTCAGAAACAGACACGCACACACAGACCCACACACATACCGCACACGGTAACATTTCGAAAGCAAAAACGCAATAATTTAATAAATGGCACTTTAATGTAGATTCACAATAAAAAATAAGCAACTAGAGCTTTGAACACTTTGTGGTGAAAATATCGTCTTCTTTCGGCAGTATCGTTCATAAACATACAATCATTTATAAACGTATCTAACTGCGGGCAGTGAATCGCTGACGTAAACAAATCAGCCTGGAGCTACAACACAAACAGCTAACAACTCGCGCATATGGCATGAAAGAGGTAGAGTAGTACGTATCGTTCTTCCCACGCCTACGACGCAAGGGAGGAGCCCCTATGCCCGCCACGATCTCCCCGGTTTGTCTTTCAATCGACCCAACTCACAGACCCATCTTGAAACACACTCGCGGAAACAGACATGCCTCTCTACTCCGCGTCTTTAGAGAAACGCGACTTTTAACGTGGACCCTTTGACGGAACATTCGGGATATTACTCAATCTACAGAATTAGCCACTGCATTCACCAGGTTAAATCCGTTGATGTCGCCAATACATATATGCCTTATCATTCGAGCGTCACATTAGTTGAACAAAAATTGTTTTTGTGGACAACAGTAAAAATGTTGTAATGTTAAATGGCAAAAAGCCACATCACCAATTCATACGACATCGTCTGTGCACTGAATTACAGCTCAATACCATCTGTTATTACCTTCCTGATCATATGTTATTACCGCTCCTGATCATCTGTTATTACCGTTCCTGATCACCTGTTATTACCGCTCTTGATCCCCTGTAATTAACGTCCCTGATCACACGTTATTACCAATCCTGATCACCTGTTATTACCACCCTGATGACATATTATTACCGCTTCAGATCACCGGGTTACATCCGCGGAGAACAATGACACTGTTAACGACACGAGGCTTCTCCCTGTCCCGAGACTAACATATTCCAATCATTCAATTTCAACGCCACTCGTCAAATATTCTACACAGGTCGTCACAGTTCAACAATCCAAACCTTGCTAGACCACTGTTTCACAAAGCAATATCCTGACCGCGGTCACATCTCTACAATGGTCATACAATCTAAATAAAGATGTCATCATACTTGTTCTTTCACTTTCGATTTGACGGTGGCTTAAGAAATATAACATGGACTTTCCGTCTCACAGATCAATGACGTTCAACTGTTCGGTGGACCGCACTCTACAGCCGAGTAGCCAAAGGCAACACTGGCTCCCTGTCATTTCTCCCATCGGGTCCTTTGACTAACACTCCCTCTTTCATCCGCAATGCGCGATCTCAAACGTCTTCTCTAACTGAACTCGCCAAACGTCATTGGCAGTGACGTCAGCGACTATGACGTCACTACGAGAAGCAAACGGGCCCTATTTCGAGACCGAATGCCTGGTCCTCCGCACCTATATCGACCATTGCGATATCAACGACGGGCAGTCGCTGGGTCTTCTCCGTCTTGAACTCAAACACTGTGCGCCCCCAAGTGTCTTGCTTCAACTGCAAGGAAACGATACGTAAATGTATAATAATTATAATGTTTTACTTTTAAAATTAATCTTATCTATTTATATTTATGATATTGACTTACTATCTTAGAAATAATATCCTATATCTTAATTATTTACTATACACATGTATATATATATATATATATATATATATATATATATATACATACATGTGTATAGTAAATAATTAAGATATAGGATATTGTTTCTAAGATATTAAGTCAATTGCATAAATATGAATAGATAAGATTAATTTAAAAAGTAAAACATTATACACACATTACAGGAAAACATATATAGAATCATACAACAGTTAACAAAAAAAAGATCTAAAATGTATAGCATGGTATATTTTATAATAACAATAAAAATAAATAAATTTAAATTAATAATAATAATAATATATATATATATATTTATATTTTATTATTATTATTATTATTAATTTATATTTATTGTTATTGTTATTATAAAATATACCATGCTATACATTTTAGATCTTTTATTGTTAACTGTTGTATGATTCTATATATGGTTTACTGTAATGTGTGTACGCGTCTATGCACAGGCTGGTCCCGGAAATATGGCGCTTTAGAAATGCTTGTAATAATGATAAAAAGTATAAAATAAAACGTAGATATTTCAATCATATTAAACACAGGATGTCTTTATGATCACCTTACTAATGCATCACTTCGCAATTAAGGTCACAGTACGATTACTTTCAGCCAGTCCATATGATGAAGTGTCACTATTAAATTCACCATTGGGACTAGACCAAAATAGCTGAATGGTCAGGTGACCATGTTAACAGGAATACAAAATGTAATGCTCGTCATACACCTTACGATTATCGCGTAATCATAATACAATTTGGCATCTAAACGAGTATCGGTAACGGAAACGAAAACATTATTTTATAATTGTACAGTCTCGCATGTAAATATGTGTACGGACGACCATTTCGACGATGAAGAACCGACAACGGTATAGCAATACACATAATCATGTCCAATTAATAGTACTACCCCATCGTCTCGTAGGATAGCAGCTGCGCACGATATGCATACTGTCATTTGATAAAGAAACGTACAGCATTTTAAATAATAATATGATGATTTATGGGGGAAATAATAACAGCAATAATAATTATTATTATTGTTATTAGTAATAATAATAAATACACATATATAGCGTCGTAAACCTAGATACAATCCACTCGGAGGAAACAGTTCCGACAAGATCAGAGAAAATAATAGGTTGACTTACCCTGCACTCATCCACCGCCACGTCGTAGCGCGCCTTCCGCGGTCTCCTAGCAACCAACTCCAGGTCGTTGGACGACATAAATCGAACCGCTTTTCGATAGCTGCGCTCCGCCTTGTCATAATACGCGACTGAGTTGCGGCAGTGATATGTGACGTTCTGATAGGCCGTGCTACTGAGCAGTTGGAGGAACGTCAGTTGGACCTTGTCGGCCTTGTACGTGAACTAGCAGAGGAGATCAGGACATAATTAGGACAACGCAGAAAGATCCAGTGCAAAAACACTTGTTGTGAAGAATAACTTGTGTTGGTTAGTGTGTGTATCAGAGTCGAGGAGCCGTGTGTGTGTGTGTGTGTGTGTGTGTGTGTGTGTGTGTGTGTGTGTGTGTGTGTGTGTGTGTGTGTGTGTGTGTGTGTGTGTGTGTGTGTGTGTGTGTGTGTGTGTGTGTGTGTGTGTGTGTGTGTGTGTGTGTGTGTGTGTGTGTGTGTGTGTGTGTGTGTGTGTGTGTGTGTGTGTGTGTGTGTGTGTGTGTGTGTGTGTGTGTGTGTGTGTGTGTGTGTGTGTGTGTGTGTGTGTGTGTGTGTGTGTGTGTGTGTGTGTGTGTGTGTGTGTGTGTGTGTGTGTGTGTGTGTGTGTGTGTGTGAGTGTGTGTATGTGTGTGTGAGTGTGTATGTGTGTGTGAGTGTGTGTGTGTGTATGTATGTATGTATGCATGCATGCATATGTGTATGTATGTACGTACGTACGTATGTGTGTATGCATGCATGTATGTGTATGTTTGTGTGTACGTATGTATGTACGTATGCATGTTTATGTGTGTGTACGTGTGTATGTGTGTAAGTGTGTATGTGAGTATGCATGCTTATATGTGTATGTTTGTGTATGTGTGAGTGCATGCTCACGTGTGGGTGTGCGTGTGTTTCTCCCCTATCCATTCACAACAGTAGGCAGTTAAATGAAATTATACACGTATAATATATTCCGAAATGCTTTCTTCTCTCATATAAGCTTGCTAGAATACTCTTTGCTGCACCTGTATATTTGGATGCATGTTGTTGCTATAGATGTTACTGTTACTTTTTAATTCGTATCTTTCGAAAGCACATCATAACATCGAGGCGTGTTTACCATCTGATAATGCTGAGGTGTACTTACGGGGAAACCGTGCTCCAGTTCCTCGCCAAACCATGTATGTTCTGTTACAGGTTCGTCGGCCCATCGTCCCTTGAACGCCTACAGGAAGTACCCAGACAGTAGTGAGTAATGACAGACGGAATCGATTCAGGCATCAAGAAATGTTTATTTATCAACAACGAGAAATATAAAGTAGTAGTAGTAGTAGTAGTAGTAGTAGTAGTAGTAGTAGTAGTAGTAGTAGAAGTTATTATTCTAGTAGTAGTAGTAGTAGTAGTAGTAGTAGTAGTAGTAGTAGTAGTAGTAGTAGTAGTAGTAGTAGTAGTAGTAGTAGTAGTAGTAGTAGTAGTAGTAGCAGCAGTAGTTATTATTCTATTAGTAATAATAATAGTAGTAGTAGTAGTAGTAGTAGAAGTTATTATTCTATTAGTAATAATAATAGTAGTAGTAGTAGTAGTAGTAGTAGTAGTAGTAGTAGTAGTAGTAGTAGTAGTAGTAGTAGAAGTTATTATTCTAGTAGTAGTAGTAGTAGTAGTAGTAGTAGTAGTAGTAGTAGTAGTAGTAGTAGTAGTAGTAGTAGTAGTAGTAGTAGTAGCAGCAGTAGTTATTATTCTATTAGTAATAATAATAGTAGTAGTAGTAGTAGTAGTAGTAGAAGTTATTATTCTATTAGTAGTAGTAGTAGTAGTAGTAGTAGTAGTAGTAGTAGTAGTAGTAGTAGTAGTAGTAGTAGTGTAGTAGTAGTAGTAGTAGTAGTAGTAGTAGTAGTACTAGTTGTAGTAGTAGTAGTAGTAGTAGTAGTAGTAGTAATAGTGGTTGTAATAGTGGTAGTAGCAGTACTGGTAGTTATATAAATAATTAATTATTCTCTTCAAACTCTGAATCCTCTTCTTTTTTCATACACAAAAATAAGTCGAACAGAAAGAAAGAGCACATGCTATGCCACTCACGTTAGTTGTGTTATGTGCATGTGAAACAGCAACTCTCATTCGTAGTCAATTCAACACAAGGAGGTGTGATTACAAACCTCATTAGGCTTAGCTATCACGCAGGTTTCGTGAGCTTTGATATCACAGTAAACTTCAATTGAATCGACTGGGTTGCCTTGGTTTGGATCAATCCAGTACATTCCTGCAAAAGGTAGTGTTATATTCATAATATGACATGAGTGTATATGTGATTGAGTTGAAATATATGAATTATGAGACGTCAGTCTTCCTTTACGACTTCATGATGTAATACGCAGGTATAGAACGGTACTTTCTTAGAGTACACAAGTACATACTGTGTATACCATTAGAAACAGTTACAATAATCCACCCGTGTTGTTATTGCTAACCTACGCTTCTGTTCAGTAACTAAATGCTTCTATATAATGATGCAATGGACACATATGCGTGAAATCTTGTTTATGTAATAGTTCAGGATTACTAATTTCAATTAACTACGTTACGTTCACTAACCGTTGTCATATTCTGGATGGGCGAGAGCGAGGTCCTTGCAAGTTCTTGCCGGCATTTCCTTTGTGCCCGTCGGGTTCTTGATCGACTGAATGGCAGCTTCGATTTCAGCGAGAGACGCCCACACGCCTTCTTCCGGCTGTTCACAAAACGCACAAGAAATAAATACCCGGCCTATCACACCGAATCGGGTATTAAAGGAAGGTGGTCTGTTCCTGGGACGTTTATTTATTATTCAGTGGTATGGTCTTAAAACATGCCTAAACATAATGGAGATATACTGCTCCTCAAAGTGTGTATAGATACTTTTTTGGGCACGTAAAATTCTCCGCAATGACCTCATAACTTTGTCCGCAAGAATTTCCATTATGCAACACGTTCAATTGGTAAATAAAATAGTTAGTTTCAAAACAAATGTAGTGGCGCCATACACGACATAGAGGAAACAGCGTTAAAATACCGACGAAAGGCCTATACCGAATATGCCACGGTCACATGACACAGCCAACCATTCCTTGCCACACACTCACGATACATAGTCGATAATAAGTATACAAAAAACTCGTACCTTGGCATCATTTCCGTCCTTACGGTTGGGGTCATCGCCCTGTTAATGCACAAGAAATACAATGTGTGTGTGTGGAACTGCGGCTATAAGACATTCTTTCCAACAAGTGCACAATGCAA
>CBDHHR010000209.1:5000-7500 GCA_965263245.1 Metamycoplasmataceae bacterium
GACACGCGAAGTGTGTATACAAAACAACACGCGAGGTGTGTACGACATAATTCGAGCAGGCTCCACTGCATGTGACGCAGCGGCTGTGCAGAGATAAGCCTCCGGACAATGCCGTCCAAACCACACAAGGGGGTCTAGTAATCCACACTGATGCGTCCAGTGAATGACCACTCATAAAATATGCAAAACTATTCAACCGGTGCCATTATCCGCTCGATACATCGTGTATTAAATCTGAAAGATGAGTTGACACAACTGTTAAACATGGTAATTGTCTATCTACGGGTTACGCCCGGTTAAATATTCTATCTTCACGTCGTTACACGATGCCTCAAATATCATAGAGTCCTGCCTGGTTTTGCATTGACTATCGCAATTTTGCCCAGGTGGTTGTCGACCCAGATGTCACCATTGCAACGGTGTCGTGGTCAGTTGGTCATTTCTATTATCCTCTGATGACCAGCCAACCACTTCTTTAGTCTGTAATTTCTGGGTTTTGCAGATATATCTGCCATGTATATTGTACGGGGTCTGTCACATTCCCCGGCACCATATAAAAGTGACCAGCGGCTTGTTTTGCAAGTTAAGGCAACTTGGAATAAACGAATCTGAAGAAAAACCCGTCAAAACTGCAATATATGACCTCCGGAGTGCTGTTTAAGCATGTATGGTCAGTCGTTGATTCAGATGTGTTGATGACAGGCTAAAGGTGCTACGCCGGGAAAGGCTGGAAACGAAGAGGAAGAACAACCGCTAAGTCTCTTTCACGAAATCAACACCGGTCATGTTGACATCACCATAGACTAGTACCTCCAACGGAGTGACCCCAGAACGCGGGGAGCCCAGCGTTTTCGACATGCAAGGGCAGATCACCCAGCCCTTTACCATTCATTTTTCCTGCAACACTTAGACAGTGGAATAGAGGCTTTCATGGCCTTCGTGCCTTAACATCTGCTTTAATGTCTTCATAAGACTATGTACATCATAATAATACATAAAAATAACCAGAGGTCCATAGCATAACTTTATTAACGTTTTTTTATATTAACTGTTTTAAGAGAGCATACACCCCCAAGGGCACAATCTTCGGTTGGACGTTTAACGCCCTGAAAGGATCCAGTCCAGTATATGGCAGAAGAAGAAGATGAACAATTGAGCAGTGGTTAGCTTGCATTATCACAGTAGCGATGCTGTCAATCTGGGTATTTATTTTCTCGCAGTTTCCAAGCCACACAATGTCTTTATGATTTAGCTGTTAGCCCAAGATTCGGCTGTTTGGAGGAAACCACCCGACACCTGAGCTGCCCAAAAACGTCGTAGACATATTATCTTATCTGTAAACAAATATGGATAGGTGGACGCCGACAATATTAGGGACACCCATTACGTACTGAAGTTCTGGAACCGGGAAATTAATTTAGCGGGTCACGTGCACAAGGTAATGATTTCGGTGACGCTCTGTATAAAATGGCAGTGATAAGTTGGTTTTTTTTCAGAGAAAAACTAATACTGTAAACGAAAATGTTACCTTTGTTTTCTTTCAGAGATAAACTGATAGCAGTAGAGGCCAGGGACAAGCGAACGTGGAACACCGTCATTAGGATACTCTTCTACAATGAAGGCGTACAGGTGAGTGGGGAAGGAATGGGATACACAGACTGGGAGAAACGGGGATACGTACAGAGACACTGAGTTAACGTCATTATAATTAATTTTAATGATGATGCGGGGGCGTCGAGCGTCACAATTAAAATACTACACGTACGTAAACATTTGTGTAAGCATTTTCGATTTCCTGTGGACAACATCCCTGTATTTGTGGGTTTTTTAAACGGACTATTGCTTTGTTAGTATTACCGATGATACACGTGGAAATAACTTTGACAGGACATGGACGTCTGGAAGGAACCGGACGTCGAGACAGGGCATGCGCACATCCGGGTAGCGGCGCGTGCCTTGAACGGTGTGATACGAGAGTTAGATCGGAGAAACATATCGCACTACATTCTCATAGACAACATACAGCGGTAGGTGACCAGTGACGTCAGTTACTTGATTAATAATGATCACAGTAGTAACAGTAATAATAGTGATAATAATGATAGATGTAACATTACTACTACTACTACTACTACTACTACTACTACTACTACTACTACTACTACTACTACTACTACTACTACTACTGCTGCTGCTGCTGCTGCTGCTGCTGCTGCTGCTGCTGCTGCTACTACTACTACTACTACTACTTCTACTACTACTACTACTACTACTACTACTACTACTACTACTACTACTACTACTACTTCTACTACTACTACTTCTACTACTACTACTACTACTACTACTACTACTACTACTACTACTACTATTACTACTACTACTACTACTACTACTACTACTACTACTACTACTACTACTACTACTACTACTACTACTACTACTACTACTACTACTACTACTACTACTACTACTACTACGACTACCATTGTCATAATAG
>CBDHHR010000209.1:12500-19640 GCA_965263245.1 Metamycoplasmataceae bacterium
AAATTACTAATATCCCTACATATGGATGGACTTAGCACCTAACATGATGCAAAAAAACAAACTATTGGTTTTGTCATAAGTCAATCTCGTCACGCATAGCACGCCGTGTAAATGTAAATAACAGTCTGACGGTTGTTTCACTTTCAGGACCGTTTGTGGCGTAAGAATCGCCGGCCAATCACGAAGCACTGCTCGGGCGTGGACCTGAACCGGAACTGGAACTATCACTGGGGCGGATGTGAGTAGTGAGAACGAGTCTCATGTATGTTTAGAACCGGAAGTCCTTTGAGTTTACATAAAACGAGTAATATGGGAATATGTAAACGGTTGTGCAATGGTTGTATAGAAAATGGATTACGTCAGTAATGATTAGTTCAAATGGCATCTGCAGATGGTAATTCAATCGGTATGTAGAACGGTAGTGTTTTTTTTTATCTACGTTGGATGGTACTTGGAAGTTTTGGGTTTGACGACAGGTTAACACAGACGGGTATAACACATTGCGTTATATTGAAAGGGTACCTACTTATCCACTTAACTAACAGGCTACGACAATGCTCGTCCACAGGGTCCTTCGCTGCGGCCTGCGCCTTGCCCCACGAGAGCCCGTCTCTCCTAACTCCGCCCTTATTGTCGTCCTGATTTCCTTTTTCTGGATGGTGGCCGTCTTAGAGTAGCTTTGTAGATACTGTCTTTACGCGTTTTCAGGACGTGTTCTAGCCATGTCCATCGTCTGAGATTAATTTCCAGGACAGTACTTTTGCAACCCGTCTTCTTGTCGAGTTCCTCATTAGACATTTTATCCGGCAGATCTTTTTCAAAAATCCAGTATAGAGTATATCGATTTTTGTCGTGTTCTTTAAACACTCGCCAGCCACAAAGTACGATAGCCTTCACATTACTGTTGTAATGGCTTATCTTTCTTTTCATGCTTGGACTTCCAAATGTTATGAGAGTAACCCATTAAAATATAAAAAGATGTGTTATTTTGATTGGTCATGTAGCGATGGACCAGTAGGCGGTAAACTGTAGCCCGTTGTCTCACTGGGGATTAAGTGGATAAGTAAGTACCTTTTCAATATAACGCAATGGGTAGTAGTAGTGGTGGTGGTAGTGGAATGTGGAAACTCAGGCATTGTTCCTGCGAGGCACCGCCGCATTGTGTTGACGCAGCCACCGTGACGTCGTTACACTAAAGACCTTCTCCAGGTCAGGAAATGCGGGAGCAATTAGAAATATGTGACTGATGCACTAAACAGTGCATTGATTTTTCGACCAATTAACACAAAACAAAGATGAGTAGTGCAAAGTTTTCATGTTGTCTGCGTCTTTCAGACAATGCATTGCCCATTATACGTTCTGTCTGGTTCATATGCCAAGGACTGAAACATCGTACATGGGCGTATCATATGTCATAATATGAACGCAGAAGGTGTGGTGGTATATGAAACACTAACGAATCAGCCTTCCATCCCACATCCCTCTTGACCCGGGAGTGCGGTCAGTTCTTCCTGTTTGGACGATGTTAAATTGCCGGACTACCAGATTGTCGAAACATCGCCGTAGAGAACGTCCACAGAAACAGTTGAACGACAACTGAATAGAAGATATATTCACAAACACAATGCATGTCTAGATCGAGAAAGTGTGATGATCGATAAAACCATTCTTTTTTCGTTCTCATTTTGAAGTCCAATCTAAACCTGTCCACGCCCGTAAACCCGCTTCCTGGTCGGACATCACGTGACGTCGACCCAGCAGTACACATGTCACAGAGCCGTCGTAGACAGTTCTCGACAGGTCCAACCTACGAACTACTGAACAGAAGACAGATAACATTCACAAACAACGAAACCCTTCTCCACTGCAGGAACGCGTTTCACTTCAACGAATTCGACGTTGCTGCTGCCCTCTGGGGATTACGGCTTAAACTACAAGGCCTTTGTCCGCTATCTGTTATTTCTTTGAAATCCCTGGCGATATTAAAATCGCTGCTGCTGTTACACCAGGGAACACTAATGTGGACGCTGTCATGTTATCTTTTTGGAGATATCACCAGAGCTCAGGTTTACTATTCGTGTATGCATCTGACTTGAAGCGTTGGTACGTTGTGAAAACATAGCTCCTTTTTGTAACTATCCACGTCCTTGTAATTTGTTATCGGTTGGAAAACCACAGAATTTATTACTTTTCACGACAGTCTAATGTTAGACTATATTTATAATTCGTGAAAATGTTCATCATATTGGAAGAATACTATACTAAAACAATATTCCTAATTGGACAACTAATACATTTCGAATCACATCGATGTTTCGACCACCATCCGCGGCTTTCATCGGGAACTGTGTCTTCACTGCTCGCCAGATGGCGTGGCGAGCAGACTGCTCCATGAAGATGAGCTCCTGGTGAAGGCCACCGATGGTGGTCTCAACGTCGATGTGATGCGAAATTTATTAGTCGTGAAATAAGGAATCTTGATTTAGTATAAATAAAATAATGTTTGTTTATTAACGTTTAACGTAGCGCTATGCGTGACGTGCTATTGACATATAATTTCAGACGTTGACCTTTCGTTTCAGATAACGCGGCACTTGACCCGTGTAGTAATCTATTTCGCGGCGACAGGCCAGCATCGGAACCGGAAGTGAAGAACATAATTGACTTCCTGCTGCCGCGCGCAGACGCATTCCGAGCCTTTGTGTCACTGCACAACTATTACCAAATGGTGACGACACGCTGGGCCTATGCCTACAATACGACACCGCCCGACCACGAGGCACTGGTGAGTCTAATTGTCCCCACGAGACCAGAGCCTACAGTATGGGAGAATGACGAGTGTCTTAGAAGAACGGAAGGAAAGGTGTAGGAAAGTAACTCGACAACCAATTGAGAAAAAGGGAGAGTTGGAGAGAGGGGGAGAGAGAGAGAGAGAGGGACGGAGGGAGAGAAGCGAGGGAAAGAGGGAGAGAAAGGGAGAGAGATGGGGTTACTAGAGAATATCCAGATGGGGGCGAGAGAGAGAGAGAGAGAGAGAGAGAGAGAGAGAGAGAGAGAGAGAGAGAGAGAGAGAGAGAGAGAGAGAGAGAGTGAGAGAGGAGAGAGGGGAGAGAGGGAGGAGGTAGACAGACAGACAGACAGACAGACAGACAGACAGACAGACAGACAGACAGACGGACGGACGGACGGACACACGGACACGGACACGGACACGGACACGGACACGGACACGGACACGGACACGGACACGGACACGGACACGGTACGAGTTGACATAGAAGCATAGAAACTGAGGGACGTAGAGAAAAAGAGACTTAGTGAGAGAGATGCACAGAGAAGGGAGAGTTAATGTACCACGTTGTCGGTGATGTTTCAGCTTGCAGTGGCCCAGCGGATGGTGGCGGCCATGTCGGACACACACAACATGATGTACCGGGCGGGCAGCGCGCCCCAGCTCCTGTGTGAGTCCCTTCTTCATCACAGACCACGTGACTTCAGATGGCCACTATTGCGTCAACTCTGAAAACAACTCTAAACGGCTTTGTAGATATAAAAAATTTAAACAATAATGAGAAACAATTGGGTAGGATAGGTGCCATTAAAAATACAAAACAGGAAAGGTCAATGCGTTGCAGTGATACAGTCACGTGTGACTAGTTCGTAAAGTGACGGGGTTGGTAAGATCATTGCAGGACGTATTGATGCGTCCAACTGGAAATAAAAGACACCGGAACAAATTAGTTAAGTATTCCGGGTTTTGTGTCATTTCCAAATGGATGTTTCACCCACCCTCCAACTCATATCCAATTTTTAGATTGCTGGAATGTTTATATTTACCCATCCCCTAATTACGAGTCAGACAATTTCACGGAGAACACTTAAATCACGATTTGATTTGGTTTTCATTAAAATTATGTGTTAGTTTATTGTCCTCCGACTGCAGTAGGGTTATCGTAAAATCCTACTAATGTTTACATAACTTCAACATAGACATGTATGGCACCCATGTATTCATATTGTTATTGTTATTGTTTTATTACTGTTATTATTATACACATCAAATCTGGGGTAATAATAATAATTTAATACAACACAACACAACACAACACAACACAACACAACACAACACAACACAACACAACACAACACAACACAACACAACACAACACAACTCAACTCAACTCAACACAACACAACACAACACAACACAACACAACACAACACAACACAACTCAACACAACACAACACAACACAACACAACACAACACAACACACCACACCACACCACACCACACCACACCACACCACACCACACCACACCACACCACACCACACCACACCACACCACACCACACCACACCACACCACACCACACCACACCACACCACACCACACCACACCACACCACACCACACCACACCACACCACACCACACCACACCACACCTCACCACACCACACCACACCACATCACATCATATCATGTACTATTATATAATATAATAATACTAAAACGCGGACTAATATTATTAATATTATTATTATACACCATATATGTGGCTAATAATGTAATTATTATTACTCCTATTATAAAAACAATCTGGTGCTATTATCATTATTAATAGATATTGTTATAATTATTATCATTTGATTCCGTACGTATTTCTATTAATGACGTCACGTGTTCCCTTCCAGACCCGTACGCCGGTGGATCGGGGGACTGGGCTCGGGGAATCGCCAACATCACGTACGCCTACCTCGTGGAGCTGCGGGATAAGGGACAGTTCGGATTCCTACTTCCTTCTTCCCAAATCGTCCCCGTCGGTGAGGAAATGTGGGCAGGGATGAAAGTAGTTGCGCGGCAAATCCTCGCGAAGCACAGCAACGAGAGCGTACCGGAAGTGATACCGGATGTGACGTACAGGGGAGATGACGTCACGACGGCCGAGTCCACTACGCCCAGGGTGAGGACGACCAGGTACAGTCGGGTGGAGAGGACGACTAAAAGGGTAACGACCCTTGAAACGACAGTCAGGGTAACTACCCGTAGAGCGACAACCCGCGGTTATATAACCCGGCGGGTAACTACCCCAGGGTACACGACACGAAGGATTAGGGTAGAATCGACGACCCCGCCAACTGTTCCACGGACGAAAACTCAACTTGTTAGCTACGGGCCGACATCGCCACTGGTCGCGCGCGGACCAGAAAGTAGCACAACTAGTGCCGTCATACGCACTGACCAGACGCCGTCCTCCGAGGAACTGGTCAAGACGAATACGGCCAGCGGTCAGGGTGGCTGGACACAGACATTGACCAGTGGTCAGAGTTCGATCACACAATCCAGTAGTCCCGTAATTAGGACGCAACGAGTCGACGGAAGGGACGGAAATGCGCTGGCCAGAGATTTCCGTCCAACCCCGAACATTAACGGAAGTTGCCGAACATGTCACGTGATGCCGAGTATGCTGGTAGGGTTTTGTGTGTGTGTCGGTGCACTTTTGACGAGGCGATTATGAAACGTTTATTGTGATATTTGATGCGATTATTTGAATGGCATTCAATGTAATCGGCACGTAGTATCTGCAGAATGGCTGAATGCTTCCCGTGAAGATGCGATAACGGTCGTATTAACAGGTCTGCCAGGGTAATAAAGTGTGATATACTTTCATCAGTCCGAAAAACCAGATACTGTCCAACATAATAAAGTTAAATGTCATCCGTCATGAATAACAATCTGTTTTTATTTGACCTAGTTCCCGGATTTCCTTATTATTGGCCGGTTCTCGATAAAGAATATATATAAAACCTACTTCTAATGATCACATTTTCATCACACTCTCGTAATATCAACGCCGATAAAACTTAAAATCACCAACATTCCCACAATGCAATACAATCGTTAGCAAACATTTGCTAACGATATAAACTAAATTAAATTTAACCAGCCAGCAGAATGTAACGGCGTAATGGAATGAAGATATGGAGTCACCAGAGTTGCCTCAAGGTCTCAGAATATAGCAGAATAACTATAATCGTTTGATCTCACTGGTTGTCGTTTAACTATCAATCACGGATTTTCAATGTGTAATCTAGGAAAGTTACTAGGTACCTTATTTAAGCAAAACATGTAAAACACTAATTGTGCATTTACCTATATGTATATATGTCAAAATCAAATAGCAGGAATTGCATAAATTCGTTATCACATCGATCAGGTGCGTTAAGACGGTGCTTGCTATATATTGAATGTATGATATCTTACGGAACCAAAGAAACAAGAGTGTGCTTATATACATTGTTTTTGTGCATTGTTTTCAGCCATAACGAACACATGATATGCAGAACAATGGTAGTCAAAATGTCATGATTTCATTGTTCATAATGTATTATACGGAAACTGAATGTTTTACCAATGTCGTGTAACTTATTGTACTGAATGTGTTATTTCCATCTTCGTAATATAAATCTGTGATCGTCATCATCGTAACGCAGAAACCTCACAGTCTAAACATCATACATACACACACGCACGCACGCACGCACACGCCCACACACATACACACACATACACATACACATACACATAAACACACACACACACACACACACACACACACACACACACACACACACACACACACACACACACACACACACACACACACACACACACACACACACACACACACACACACACACACACACACACACACACACACACACACACACACACACACACACACACTCACACAATTACTGCCGCACGTTTTCATTTTATTTCCGTTGACTTGGAAGTAGCACAATAATCATTAGTACAACAAAATAATGGAGCCCGCAAAGATGGTGGCGCCATCTGCCGCACAATGTACGCAGCACTATATGATTCCTACAACTATCGTATCATTAACGTCATAACTGTGTACACCTGCACTGCTATGACCAGGGGCCTATTCCTGCGATTTGTAGTGGCTGCTTGTGTTATGATCACCAGCTAACTGCCGTCTAGACATAGCACTAACATACCGCGGACGACATTTTGAAAAGAAACCTCGGATGATCGCAAAAGCGTGATACCAACTGACTAACTCACGTAATTGAATAATTTGGACCACAAATTAACATTAATTTGTACAATTA
>CBDHHR010000210.1:0-16185 GCA_965263245.1 Metamycoplasmataceae bacterium
CTGTAAAAAATCGCTTCAGCCTGTGATGATTATTCATTGCTCAAAATGAAAATTTTGAAAATTTTTGAAAATTTTTTTTCAAATTAAACATTTTATTCTGTTCTTGTCCATTATATAACGATAATTTTACTGCTGGGTAACTTTTAAATCAATTCCAAAATCATTTTGAAAGATATTGAAATATAGCGCAATTTCAACTTGAAAGAATGTGCTATACCCTTGTTAAATGCGTTTTCAGTGCTTGAAAAGCTTTTTTGACAAAAGCAAAATTTTTAAAAGTTGAAATTTTTTTTTGATCGAAATGTTTTGAACTATATTGAAGCATAGAAACTTGATATTTTTCGTATGTGGAAGCTTGAAACCTTTCGAAGCCTATTTTTTGAAGTTCGAAATTTTAAGAATTTTCGTTTTCTAAAAATGCGTTTCAACGTCTAAAAACCATTCATTGTTCAAAATGAAAATTTTTAAAATTTATAAAAATTTTTTTCAAATTAAACATTTTATTCTGTTCTTTTCCGTCGTAAAACGATACATTTACTGCTGGGCAACTTTTAAAACAATTCCGAAATCATTTTCAATTCTTTGAAAATTTGACCAATTTCAACTTGAAAAATGTGCTCTAGCCTTATATAAATGCTTTCTCATCGCTTGAAAACTATTTTTGACTAAAAAACAAAATTTTTAAAAGTTGAAAATTTTTTTTTAATCGAAATATTTTAAACTGTATTGATGCATAGAAACATGAATTTTTTCGTATGTAGAAGTTTTGAAACTATTCGAAGCCTATTTTTTGAAGTTCGAACTTTTAAGTATTTTCACTCTGTAAAAAAGCGTTTCAGCGTCTGAAAACAATTCATTGCTCAAAAGGAAAATTTTTAAAAATTAGAATTTTTTTTTTCAAATTAAATATTTTGTTCTTTTTCATCGTAAAACAATAAATTTACTACTGGGCAACTTTTAAAACAATTCCGAAATGATTCTCAAGACTTTGAAAATTTGACCAATTTCATCTTCAAAAATGTGGTCCAGCCTTGAAAATGTGTTTTGTAAGCGCATGAAAAGCATTTTTGACTAAAAAACAAAATTTTTAAAAGTTGAAATTGTTTTTTAAATTGAAATGTTTTAAACTGTATTGATGCATAGAAACATGATTTTTTTCGTATATGGAAGTTTTGAAATCATTCGAAGCCTAATTTCTGAAGTTCGAAATTTTAAGAATTTTCGTTTTGTAAAAATGCGTTTCAACGTCTAAAAACCATTCATTGTTCAAAATGAAAATTTTTAAAATTTTTTTTCAAATTAAACATTTTATTCTGTTCTTTTCCGTCGTAAAAAGATACATTTACTGCTGGGCAACTTTTAAAATAATTCCGAAATCATTTTTCAGACTTTGAAAATTTGACGAATTTTAACTTGAAAAAATGTGCTCTAGCCTTATAAAAATGCTTTCTCAGCGCTTGAAAAGCATTTTTGTAAAAAACAATATTTTGAAAAGTTGAAATTTTTTTTTAATCGAAATGTTTTAAAATGTATTGATGCATAGAAACGTGAAGATTTTTGTATATGGAATCTTCGAAACGATTCGAAGCCTATTTTTTGAAGTTCGAAATTCTAAGAATTTTCGTTTTGTAAAAATGTATTTCAGCGTCTGAAGACTATTCGTTGCTAAAAATGAAAATTTTTCAAATTTTTAAAAATCTTTTTTCAAATTAAACATTTAATTCTGTTTCTTTCCGTCGTAAACGATACATTTACTGCTGAGCAACTTTTAAAACAATTCCGAAACCATTTTCAAGACTTTGAAAATTTGACGAATTTCAACTTGAAAATATGTGCTCTAGGGTTATAAAAATGCTTTCTCAGTGCTTGAAAAGCATTTTTGACTAAAAAGCAAAATTTTTAAAAGTTGAAATTGTTTTTTAAATTGAAATGTTTTAAACTGTATTGATGCATAGAAACATGATTTTTTTCGTATATGGAAGTTTTGAAACCATTCGAAGCCTAATTTCTGAAGTTCGAAATTTTAAGAATTTTCGTTTTCCAAAAATGCGTTTCAACGTCTAAAAACCATTAATTGCTAAAAATGAAAATTTTTAAAAACTTAAAATTTTTTTTTCAAATTAAACATTTTATTCTGTTCTTTTCCGTCGTAAAACGATACATTTACTGCTGGGCAACTTTTAAAACATTTCCGAAACCATTTTCGAGACATTGAAAATTTGACAAATTTCAACTTGAAAAAACGTGCTCTAGCCTTATAAAAATGCTTTCTCAGCGTTTGAAAAGCATTTTGACTAAAAAAAAATTTTTAAAATTTGAAATTTTTTTTTTAATTGAACTGTTTTAAACTGTATTGATGCTTAGAAACATGATATTTTTTGTATGTGGAAGGTTTGAAACCATTCGAAGCCTATTTTTTGAAGTTCGAAATTTTAAGAATTTTCACTCTGTAAAAAATCGCTTCAGCCTGTGATGATTATTCATTGCTCAAAATGAAAATTTTGAAAATTTTTGAAAATTTTTTTTCAAATTAAACATTTTATTCTGTTCTTGTCCATTATATAACGATAATTTTACTGCTGGGTAACTTTTAAATCAATTCCAAAATCATTTTGAAAGATATTGAAATATAGCGCAATTTCAACTTGAAAGAATGTGCTATACCCTTGTTAAATGCGTTTTCAGTGCTTGAAAAGCTTTTTTGACAAAAGCAAAATTTTTAAAAGTTGAAATTTTTTTTTGATCGAAATGTTTTGAACTATATTGAAGCATAGAAACTTGATATTTTTCGTATGTGGAAGCTTGAAACCTTTCGAAGCCTATTTTTTGAAGTTCGAAATTTTAAGAATTTTCGTTTTCTAAAAATGCGTTTCAACGTCTAAAAACCATTCATTGTTCAAAATGAAAATTTTTAAAATTTATAAAAATTTTTTTCAAATTAAACATTTTATTCTGTTCTTTTCCGTCGTAAAACGATACATTTACTGCTGGGCAACTTTTAAAACAATTCCGAAATCATTTTCAATTCTTTGAAAATTTGACCAATTTCAACTTGAAAAATGTGCTCTAGCCTTATATAAATGCTTTCTCATCGCTTGAAAACTATTTTTGACTAAAAAACAAAATTTTTAAAAGTTGAAAATTTTTTTTTAATCGAAATATTTTAAACTGTATTGATGCATAGAAACATGAATTTTTTCGTATGTAGAAGTTTTGAAACTATTCGAAGCCTATTTTTTGAAGTTCGAACTTTTAAGTATTTTCACTCTGTAAAAAAGCGTTTCAGCGTCTGAAAACAATTCATTGCTCAAAAGGAAAATTTTTAAAAATTAGAATTTTTTTTTTCAAATTAAATATTTTGTTCTTTTTCATCGTAAAACAATAAATTTACTACTGGGCAACTTTTAAAACAATTCCGAAATGATTCTCAAGACTTTGAAAATTTGACCAATTTCATCTTCAAAAATGTGGTCCAGCCTTGAAAATGTGTTTTGTAAGCGCATGAAAAGCATTTTTGACTAAAAAACAAAATTTTTAAAAGTTGAAATTGTTTTTTAAATTGAAATGTTTTAAACTGTATTGATGCATAGAAACATGATTTTTTTCGTATATGGAAGTTTTGAAATCATTCGAAGCCTAATTTCTGAAGTTCGAAATTTTAAGAATTTTCGTTTTGTAAAAATGCGTTTCAACGTCTAAAAACCATTCATTGTTCAAAATGAAAATTTTTAAAATTTTTTTTCAAATTAAACATTTTATTCTGTTCTTTTCCGTCGTAAAAAGATACATTTACTGCTGGGCAACTTTTAAAATAATTCCGAAATCATTTTTCAGACTTTGAAAATTTGACGAATTTTAACTTGAAAAAATGTGCTCTAGCCTTATAAAAATGCTTTCTCAGCGCTTGAAAAGCATTTTTGTAAAAAACAATATTTTGAAAAGTTGAAATTTTTTTTTAATCGAAATGTTTTAAAATGTATTGATGCATAGAAACGTGAAGATTTTTGTATATGGAATCTTCGAAACGATTCGAAGCCTATTTTTTGAAGTTCGAAATTCTAAGAATTTTCGTTTTGTAAAAATGTATTTCAGCGTCTGAAGACTATTCGTTGCTAAAAATGAAAATTTTTCAAATTTTTAAAAATCTTTTTTCAAATTAAACATTTAATTCTGTTTCTTTCCGTCGTAAACGATACATTTACTGCTGAGCAACTTTTAAAACAATTCCGAAACCATTTTCAAGACTTTGAAAATTTGACGAATTTCAACTTGAAAATATGTGCTCTAGGGTTATAAAAATGCTTTCTCAGTGCTTGAAAAGCATTTTTGACTAAAAAGCAAAATTTTTAAAAGTTGAAATTGTTTTTTAAATTGAAATGTTTTAAACTGTATTGATGCATAGAAACATGATTTTTTTCGTATATGGAAGTTTTGAAACCATTCGAAGCCTAATTTCTGAAGTTCGAAATTTTAAGAATTTTCGTTTTCCAAAAATGCGTTTCAACGTCTAAAAACCATTAATTGCTAAAAATGAAAATTTTTAAAAACTTAAAATTTTTTTTTCAAATTAAACATTTTATTCTGTTCTTTTCCGTCGTAAAACGATACATTTACTGCTGGGCAACTTTTAAAACATTTCCGAAACCATTTTCGAGACATTGAAAATTTGACAAATTTCAACTTGAAAAAACGTGCTCTAGCCTTATAAAAATGCTTTCTCAGCGTTTGAAAAGCATTTTGACTAAAAAAAAATTTTTAAAATTTGAAATTTTTTTTTTAATTGAACTGTTTTAAACTGTATTGATGCTTAGAAACATGATATTTTTTGTATGTGGAAGGTTTGAAACCATTCGAAGCCTATTTTTTGAAGTTCGAAATTTTAAGAATTTTCACTCTGTAAAAAATCGCTTCAGCCTGTGATGATTATTCATTGCTCAAAATGAAAATTTTGAAAATTTTTGAAAATTTTTTTTCAAATTAAACATTTTATTCTGTTCTTGTCCATTATATAACGATAATTTTACTGCTGGGTAACTTTTAAATCAATTCCAAAATCATTTTGAAAGATATTGAAATATAGCGCAATTTCAACTTGAAAGAATGTGCTATACCCTTGTTAAATGCGTTTTCAGTGCTTGAAAAGCTTTTTTGACAAAAGCAAAATTTTTAAAAGTTGAAATTTTTTTTTGATCGAAATGTTTTGAACTATATTGAAGCATAGAAACTTGATATTTTTCGTATGTGGAAGCTTGAAACCTTTCGAAGCCTATTTTTTGAAGTTCGAAATTTTAAGAATTTTCGTTTTCTAAAAATGCGTTTCAACGTCTAAAAACCATTCATTGTTCAAAATGAAAATTTTTAAAATTTATAAAAATTTTTTTCAAATTAAACATTTTATTCTGTTCTTTTCCGTCGTAAAACGATACATTTACTGCTGGGCAACTTTTAAAACAATTCCGAAATCATTTTCAATTCTTTGAAAATTTGACCAATTTCAACTTGAAAAATGTGCTCTAGCCTTATATAAATGCTTTCTCATCGCTTGAAAACTATTTTTGACTAAAAAACAAAATTTTTAAAAGTTGAAAATTTTTTTTTAATCGAAATATTTTAAACTGTATTGATGCATAGAAACATGAATTTTTTCGTATGTAGAAGTTTTGAAACTATTCGAAGCCTATTTTTTGAAGTTCGAACTTTTAAGTATTTTCACTCTGTAAAAAAGCGTTTCAGCGTCTGAAAACAATTCATTGCTCAAAAGGAAAATTTTTAAAAATTAGAATTTTTTTTTTCAAATTAAATATTTTGTTCTTTTTCATCGTAAAACAATAAATTTACTACTGGGCAACTTTTAAAACAATTCCGAAATGATTCTCAAGACTTTGAAAATTTGACCAATTTCATCTTCAAAAATGTGGTCCAGCCTTGAAAATGTGTTTTGTAAGCGCATGAAAAGCATTTTTGACTAAAAAACAAAATTTTTAAAAGTTGAAATTGTTTTTTAAATTGAAATGTTTTAAACTGTATTGATGCATAGAAACATGATTTTTTTCGTATATGGAAGTTTTGAAATCATTCGAAGCCTAATTTCTGAAGTTCGAAATTTTAAGAATTTTCGTTTTGTAAAAATGCGTTTCAACGTCTAAAAACCATTCATTGTTCAAAATGAAAATTTTTAAAATTTTTTTTCAAATTAAACATTTTATTCTGTTCTTTTCCGTCGTAAAAAGATACATTTACTGCTGGGCAACTTTTAAAATAATTCCGAAATCATTTTTCAGACTTTGAAAATTTGACGAATTTTAACTTGAAAAAATGTGCTCTAGCCTTATAAAAATGCTTTCTCAGCGCTTGAAAAGCATTTTTGTAAAAAACAATATTTTGAAAAGTTGAAATTTTTTTTTAATCGAAATGTTTTAAAATGTATTGATGCATAGAAACGTGAAGATTTTTGTATATGGAATCTTCGAAACGATTCGAAGCCTATTTTTTGAAGTTCGAAATTCTAAGAATTTTCGTTTTGTAAAAATGTATTTCAGCGTCTGAAGACTATTCGTTGCTAAAAATGAAAATTTTTCAAATTTTTAAAAATCTTTTTTCAAATTAAACATTTAATTCTGTTTCTTTCCGTCGTAAACGATACATTTACTGCTGAGCAACTTTTAAAACAATTCCGAAACCATTTTCAAGACTTTGAAAATTTGACGAATTTCAACTTGAAAATATGTGCTCTAGGGTTATAAAAATGCTTTCTCAGTGCTTGAAAAGCATTTTTGACTAAAAAGCAAAATTTTTAAAAGTTGAAATTGTTTTTTAAATTGAAATGTTTTAAACTGTATTGATGCATAGAAACATGATTTTTTTCGTATATGGAAGTTTTGAAACCATTCGAAGCCTAATTTCTGAAGTTCGAAATTTTAAGAATTTTCGTTTTCCAAAAATGCGTTTCAACGTCTAAAAACCATTAATTGCTAAAAATGAAAATTTTTAAAAACTTAAAATTTTTTTTTCAAATTAAACATTTTATTCTGTTCTTTTCCGTCGTAAAACGATACATTTACTGCTGGGCAACTTTTAAAACATTTCCGAAACCATTTTCGAGACATTGAAAATTTGACAAATTTCAACTTGAAAAAACGTGCTCTAGCCTTATAAAAATGCTTTCTCAGCGTTTGAAAAGCATTTTGACTAAAAAAAAATTTTTAAAATTTGAAATTTTTTTTTTAATTGAACTGTTTTAAACTGTATTGATGCTTAGAAACATGATATTTTTTGTATGTGGAAGGTTTGAAACCATTCGAAGCCTATTTTTTGAAGTTCGAAATTTTAAGAATTTTCACTCTGTAAAAAATCGCTTCAGCCTGTGATGATTATTCATTGCTCAAAATGAAAATTTTGAAAATTTTTGAAAATTTTTTTTCAAATTAAACATTTTATTCTGTTCTTGTCCATTATATAACGATAATTTTACTGCTGGGTAACTTTTAAATCAATTCCAAAATCATTTTGAAAGATATTGAAATATAGCGCAATTTCAACTTGAAAGAATGTGCTATACCCTTGTTAAATGCGTTTTCAGTGCTTGAAAAGCTTTTTTGACAAAAGCAAAATTTTTAAAAGTTGAAATTTTTTTTTGATCGAAATGTTTTGAACTATATTGAAGCATAGAAACTTGATATTTTTCGTATGTGGAAGCTTGAAACCTTTCGAAGCCTATTTTTTGAAGTTCGAAATTTTAAGAATTTTCGTTTTCTAAAAATGCGTTTCAACGTCTAAAAACCATTCATTGTTCAAAATGAAAATTTTTAAAATTTATAAAAATTTTTTTCAAATTAAACATTTTATTCTGTTCTTTTCCGTCGTAAAACGATACATTTACTGCTGGGCAACTTTTAAAACAATTCCGAAATCATTTTCAATTCTTTGAAAATTTGACCAATTTCAACTTGAAAAATGTGCTCTAGCCTTATATAAATGCTTTCTCATCGCTTGAAAACTATTTTTGACTAAAAAACAAAATTTTTAAAAGTTGAAAATTTTTTTTTAATCGAAATATTTTAAACTGTATTGATGCATAGAAACATGAATTTTTTCGTATGTAGAAGTTTTGAAACTATTCGAAGCCTATTTTTTGAAGTTCGAACTTTTAAGTATTTTCACTCTGTAAAAAAGCGTTTCAGCGTCTGAAAACAATTCATTGCTCAAAAGGAAAATTTTTAAAAATTAGAATTTTTTTTTTCAAATTAAATATTTTGTTCTTTTTCATCGTAAAACAATAAATTTACTACTGGGCAACTTTTAAAACAATTCCGAAATGATTCTCAAGACTTTGAAAATTTGACCAATTTCATCTTCAAAAATGTGGTCCAGCCTTGAAAATGTGTTTTGTAAGCGCATGAAAAGCATTTTTGACTAAAAAACAAAATTTTTAAAAGTTGAAATTGTTTTTTAAATTGAAATGTTTTAAACTGTATTGATGCATAGAAACATGATTTTTTTCGTATATGGAAGTTTTGAAATCATTCGAAGCCTAATTTCTGAAGTTCGAAATTTTAAGAATTTTCGTTTTGTAAAAATGCGTTTCAACGTCTAAAAACCATTCATTGTTCAAAATGAAAATTTTTAAAATTTTTTTTCAAATTAAACATTTTATTCTGTTCTTTTCCGTCGTAAAAAGATACATTTACTGCTGGGCAACTTTTAAAATAATTCCGAAATCATTTTTCAGACTTTGAAAATTTGACGAATTTTAACTTGAAAAAATGTGCTCTAGCCTTATAAAAATGCTTTCTCAGCGCTTGAAAAGCATTTTTGTAAAAAACAATATTTTGAAAAGTTGAAATTTTTTTTTAATCGAAATGTTTTAAAATGTATTGATGCATAGAAACGTGAAGATTTTTGTATATGGAATCTTCGAAACGATTCGAAGCCTATTTTTTGAAGTTCGAAATTCTAAGAATTTTCGTTTTGTAAAAATGTATTTCAGCGTCTGAAGACTATTCGTTGCTAAAAATGAAAATTTTTCAAATTTTTAAAAATCTTTTTTCAAATTAAACATTTAATTCTGTTTCTTTCCGTCGTAAACGATACATTTACTGCTGAGCAACTTTTAAAACAATTCCGAAACCATTTTCAAGACTTTGAAAATTTGACGAATTTCAACTTGAAAATATGTGCTCTAGGGTTATAAAAATGCTTTCTCAGTGCTTGAAAAGCATTTTTGACTAAAAAGCAAAATTTTTAAAAGTTGAAATTGTTTTTTAAATTGAAATGTTTTAAACTGTATTGATGCATAGAAACATGATTTTTTTCGTATATGGAAGTTTTGAAACCATTCGAAGCCTAATTTCTGAAGTTCGAAATTTTAAGAATTTTCGTTTTCCAAAAATGCGTTTCAACGTCTAAAAACCATTAATTGCTAAAAATGAAAATTTTTAAAAACTTAAAATTTTTTTTTCAAATTAAACATTTTATTCTGTTCTTTTCCGTCGTAAAACGATACATTTACTGCTGGGCAACTTTTAAAACATTTCCGAAACCATTTTCGAGACATTGAAAATTTGACAAATTTCAACTTGAAAAAACGTGCTCTAGCCTTATAAAAATGCTTTCTCAGCGTTTGAAAAGCATTTTGACTAAAAAAAAATTTTTAAAATTTGAAATTTTTTTTTTAATTGAACTGTTTTAAACTGTATTGATGCTTAGAAACATGATATTTTTTGTATGTGGAAGGTTTGAAACCATTCGAAGCCTATTTTTTGAAGTTCGAAATTTTAAGAATTTTCACTCTGTAAAAAATCGCTTCAGCCTGTGATGATTATTCATTGCTCAAAATGAAAATTTTGAAAATTTTTGAAAATTTTTTTTCAAATTAAACATTTTATTCTGTTCTTGTCCATTATATAACGATAATTTTACTGCTGGGTAACTTTTAAATCAATTCCAAAATCATTTTGAAAGATATTGAAATATAGCGCAATTTCAACTTGAAAGAATGTGCTATACCCTTGTTAAATGCGTTTTCAGTGCTTGAAAAGCTTTTTTGACAAAAGCAAAATTTTTAAAAGTTGAAATTTTTTTTTGATCGAAATGTTTTGAACTATATTGAAGCATAGAAACTTGATATTTTTCGTATGTGGAAGCTTGAAACCTTTCGAAGCCTATTTTTTGAAGTTCGAAATTTTAAGAATTTTCGTTTTCTAAAAATGCGTTTCAACGTCTAAAAACCATTCATTGTTCAAAATGAAAATTTTTAAAATTTATAAAAATTTTTTTCAAATTAAACATTTTATTCTGTTCTTTTCCGTCGTAAAACGATACATTTACTGCTGGGCAACTTTTAAAACAATTCCGAAATCATTTTCAATTCTTTGAAAATTTGACCAATTTCAACTTGAAAAATGTGCTCTAGCCTTATATAAATGCTTTCTCATCGCTTGAAAACTATTTTTGACTAAAAAACAAAATTTTTAAAAGTTGAAAATTTTTTTTTAATCGAAATATTTTAAACTGTATTGATGCATAGAAACATGAATTTTTTCGTATGTAGAAGTTTTGAAACTATTCGAAGCCTATTTTTTGAAGTTCGAACTTTTAAGTATTTTCACTCTGTAAAAAAGCGTTTCAGCGTCTGAAAACAATTCATTGCTCAAAAGGAAAATTTTTAAAAATTAGAATTTTTTTTTTCAAATTAAATATTTTGTTCTTTTTCATCGTAAAACAATAAATTTACTACTGGGCAACTTTTAAAACAATTCCGAAATGATTCTCAAGACTTTGAAAATTTGACCAATTTCATCTTCAAAAATGTGGTCCAGCCTTGAAAATGTGTTTTGTAAGCGCATGAAAAGCATTTTTGACTAAAAAACAAAATTTTTAAAAGTTGAAATTGTTTTTTAAATTGAAATGTTTTAAACTGTATTGATGCATAGAAACATGATTTTTTTCGTATATGGAAGTTTTGAAATCATTCGAAGCCTAATTTCTGAAGTTCGAAATTTTAAGAATTTTCGTTTTGTAAAAATGCGTTTCAACGTCTAAAAACCATTCATTGTTCAAAATGAAAATTTTTAAAATTTTTTTTCAAATTAAACATTTTATTCTGTTCTTTTCCGTCGTAAAAAGATACATTTACTGCTGGGCAACTTTTAAAATAATTCCGAAATCATTTTTCAGACTTTGAAAATTTGACGAATTTTAACTTGAAAAAATGTGCTCTAGCCTTATAAAAATGCTTTCTCAGCGCTTGAAAAGCATTTTTGTAAAAAACAATATTTTGAAAAGTTGAAATTTTTTTTTAATCGAAATGTTTTAAAATGTATTGATGCATAGAAACGTGAAGATTTTTGTATATGGAATCTTCGAAACGATTCGAAGCCTATTTTTTGAAGTTCGAAATTCTAAGAATTTTCGTTTTGTAAAAATGTATTTCAGCGTCTGAAGACTATTCGTTGCTAAAAATGAAAATTTTTCAAATTTTTAAAAATCTTTTTTCAAATTAAACATTTAATTCTGTTTCTTTCCGTCGTAAACGATACATTTACTGCTGAGCAACTTTTAAAACAATTCCGAAACCATTTTCAAGACTTTGAAAATTTGACGAATTTCAACTTGAAAATATGTGCTCTAGGGTTATAAAAATGCTTTCTCAGTGCTTGAAAAGCATTTTTGACTAAAAAGCAAAATTTTTAAAAGTTGAAATTGTTTTTTAAATTGAAATGTTTTAAACTGTATTGATGCATAGAAACATGATTTTTTTCGTATATGGAAGTTTTGAAACCATTCGAAGCCTAATTTCTGAAGTTCGAAATTTTAAGAATTTTCGTTTTCCAAAAATGCGTTTCAACGTCTAAAAACCATTAATTGCTAAAAATGAAAATTTTTAAAAACTTAAAATTTTTTTTTCAAATTAAACATTTTATTCTGTTCTTTTCCGTCGTAAAACGATACATTTACTGCTGGGCAACTTTTAAAACATTTCCGAAACCATTTTCGAGACATTGAAAATTTGACAAATTTCAACTTGAAAAAACGTGCTCTAGCCTTATAAAAATGCTTTCTCAGCGTTTGAAAAGCATTTTGACTAAAAAAAAATTTTTAAAATTTGAAATTTTTTTTTTAATTGAACTGTTTTAAACTGTATTGATGCTTAGAAACATGATATTTTTTGTATGTGGAAGGTTTGAAACCATTCGAAGCCTATTTTTTGAAGTTCGAAATTTTAAGAATTTTCACTCTGTAAAAAATCGCTTCAGCCTGTGATGATTATTCATTGCTCAAAATGAAAATTTTGAAAATTTTTGAAAATTTTTTTTCAAATTAAACATTTTATTCTGTTCTTGTCCATTATATAACGATAATTTTACTGCTGGGTAACTTTTAAATCAATTCCAAAATCATTTTGAAAGATATTGAAATATAGCGCAATTTCAACTTGAAAGAATGTGCTATACCCTTGTTAAATGCGTTTTCAGTGCTTGAAAAGCTTTTTTGACAAAAGCAAAATTTTTAAAAGTTGAAATTTTTTTTTGATCGAAATGTTTTGAACTATATTGAAGCATAGAAACTTGATATTTTTCGTATGTGGAAGCTTGAAACCTTTCGAAGCCTATTTTTTGAAGTTCGAAATTTTAAGAATTTTCGTTTTCTAAAAATGCGTTTCAACGTCTAAAAACCATTCATTGTTCAAAATGAAAATTTTTAAAATTTATAAAAATTTTTTTCAAATTAAACATTTTATTCTGTTCTTTTCCGTCGTAAAACGATACATTTACTGCTGGGCAACTTTTAAAACAATTCCGAAATCATTTTCAATTCTTTGAAAATTTGACCAATTTCAACTTGAAAAATGTGCTCTAGCCTTATATAAATGCTTTCTCATCGCTTGAAAACTATTTTTGACTAAAAAACAAAATTTTTAAAAGTTGAAAATTTTTTTTTAATCGAAATATTTTAAACTGTATTGATGCATAGAAACATGAATTTTTTCGTATGTAGAAGTTTTGAAACTATTCGAAGCCTATTTTTTGAAGTTCGAACTTTTAAGTATTTTCACTCTGTAAAAAAGCGTTTCAGCGTCTGAAAACAATTCATTGCTCAAAAGGAAAATTTTTAAAAATTAGAATTTTTTTTTTCAAATTAAATATTTTGTTCTTTTTCATCGTAAAACAATAAATTTACTACTGGGCAACTTTTAAAACAATTCCGAAATGATTCTCAAGACTTTGAAAATTTGACCAATTTCATCTTCAAAAATGTGGTCCAGCCTTGAAAATGTGTTTTGTAAGCGCATGAAAAGCATTTTTGACTAAAAAACAAAATTTTTAAAAGTTGAAATTGTTTTTTAAATTGAAATGTTTTAAACTGTATTGATGCATAGAAACATGATTTTTTTCGTATATGGAAGTTTTGAAATCATTCGAAGCCTAATTTCTGAAGTTCGAAATTTTAAGAATTTTCGTTTTGTAAAAATGCGTTTCAACGTCTAAAAACCATTCATTGTTCAAAATGAAAATTTTTAAAATTTTTAAAATTTTTTTTCAAATTAAACATTTTATTCTGTTCTTTTCCGTCGTAAAAAGATACATTTACTGCTGGGCAACTTTTAAAATAATTCCGAAATCATTTTTCAGACTTTGAAAATTTGACGAATTTTAACTTGAAAAAATGTGCTCTAGCCTTATAAAAATGCTTTCTCAGCGCTTGAAAAGCATTTTTGTAAAAAACAATATTTTGAAAAGTTGAAATTTTTTTTTAATCGAAATGTTTTAAAATGTATTGATGCATAGAAACGTGAAGATTTTTGTATATGGAATCTTCGAAACGATTCGAAGCCTATTTTTTGAAGTTCGAAATTCTAAGAATTTTCGTTTTGTAAAAATGTATTTCAGCGTCTGAAGACTATTCGTTGCTAAAAATGAAAATTTTTCAAATTTTTAAAAATCTTTTTTCAAATTAAACATTTAATTCTGTTTCTTTCCGTCGTAAACGATACATTTACTGCTGAGCAACTTTTAAAACAATTCCGAAACCATTTTCAAGACTTTGAAAATTTGACGAATTTCAACTTGAAAATATGTGCTCTAGGGTTATAAAAATGCTTTCTCAGTGCTTGAAAAGCATTTTTGACTAAAAAGCAAAATTTTTAAAAGTTGAAATTGTTTTTTAAATTGAAATGTTTTAAACTGTATTGATGCATAGAAACATGATTTTTTTCGTATATGGAAGTTTTGAAACCATTCGAAGCCTAATTTCTGAAGTTCGAAATTTTAAGAATTTTCGTTTTCCAAAAATGCGTTTCAACGTCTAAAAACCATTAATTGCTAAAAATGAAAATTTTTAAAAACTTAAAATTTTTTTTTCAAATTAAACATTTTATTCTGTTCTTTTCCGTCGTAAAACGATACATTTACTGCTGGGCAACTTTTAAAACATTTCCGAAACCATTTTCGAGACATTGAAAATTTGACAAATTTCAACTTGAAAAAACGTGCTCTAGCCTTATAAAAATGCTTTCTCAGCGTTTGAAAAGCATTTTGACTAAAAAAAAATTTTTAAAATTTGAAATTTTTTTTTTAATTGAACTGTTTTAAACTGTATTGATGCTTAGAAACATGATATTTTTTGTATGTGGAAGGTTTGAAACCATTCGAAGCCTATTTTTTGAAGTTCGAAATTTTAAGAATTTTCACTCTGTAAAAAATCGCTTCAGCCTGTGATGATTATTCATTGCTCAAAATGAAAATTTTGAAAATTTTTGAAAATTTTTTTTCAAATTAAACATTTTATTCTGTTCTTGTCCATTATATAACGATAATTTTACTGCTGGGTAACTTTTAAATCAATTCCAAAATCATTTTGAAAGATATTGAAATATAGCGCAATTTCAACTTGAAAGAATGTGCTATACCCTTGTTAAATGCGTTTTCAGTGCTTGAAAAGCTTTTTTGACAAAAGCAAAATTTTTAAAAGTTGAAATTTTTTTTTGATCGAAATGTTTTGAACTATATTGAAGCATAGAAACTTGATATTTTTCGTATGTGGAAGCTTGAAACCTTTCGAAGCCTATTTTTTGAAGTTCGAAATTTTAAGAATTTTCGTTTTCTAAAAATGCGTTTCAACGTCTAAAAACCATTCATTGTTCAAAATGAAAATTTTTAAAATTTATAAAAATTTTTTTCAAATTAAACATTTTATTCTGTTCTTTTCCGTCGTAAAACGATACATTTACTGCTGGGCAACTTTTAAAACAATTCCGAAATCATTTTCAATTCTTTGAAAATTTGACCAATTTCAACTTGAAAAATGTGCTCTAGCCTTATATAAATGCTTTCTCATCGCTTGAAAACTATTTTTGACTAAAAAACAAAATTTTTAAAAGTTGAAAATTTTTTTTTAATCGAAATATTTTAAACTGTATTGATGCATAGAAACATGAATTTTTTCGTATGTAGAAGTTTTGAAACTATTCGAAGCCTATTTTTTGAAGTTCGAACTTTTAAGTATTTTCACTCTGTAAAAAAGCGTTTCAGCGTCTGAAAACAATTCATTGCTCAAAAGGAAAATTTTTAAAAATTAGAATTTTTTTTTTCAAATTAAATATTTTGTTCTTTTTCATCGTAAAACAATAAATTTACTACTGGGCAACTTTTAAAACAATTCCGAAATGATTCTCAAGACTTTGAAAATTTGACCAATTTCATCTTCAAAAATGTGGTCCAGCCTTGAAAATGTGTTTTGTAAGCGCATGAAAAGCATTTTTGACTAAAAAACAAAATTTTTAAAAGTTGAAATTGTTTTTTAAATTGAAATGTTTTAAACTGTATTGATGCATAGAAACATGATTTTTTTCGTATATGGAAGTTTTGAAATCATTCGAAGCCTAATTTCTGAAGTTCGAAATTTTAAGAATTTTCGTTTTGTAAAAATGCGTTTCAACGTCTAAAAACCATTCATTGTTCAAAATGAAAATTTTTAAAATTTTTTTTCAAATTAAACATTTTATTCTGTTCTTTTCCGTCGTAAAAAGATACATTTACTGCTGGGCAACTTTTAAAATAATTCCGAAATCATTTTTCAGACTTTGAAAATTTGACGAATTTTAACTTGAAAAAATGTGCTCTAGCCTTATAAAAATGCTTTCTCAGCGCTTGAAAAGCATTTTTGTAAAAAACAATATTTTGAAAA
>CBDHHR010000211.1:0-6743 GCA_965263245.1 Metamycoplasmataceae bacterium
TGTAATAATCGAACTGTTCCCGAATAGCGTGTTTCAGTTATATTGTCCGAATGATTATTACAAGCAGAAGCAATGGAACACTTTGCCAGTGACAATGATCACGGAAATCATGAATTTTAATCGATTATAATGGTGGTTATTAGCGGCAAATACTTGTGTTTGGCGATCTTGACTAATAATGAAGAGTGCCATTTTTCGCGCAGTTCAACTTGTTTGGGGCAAACGTATACATGTGTTATGATTATGTGCATTTAGACAACTTGTCAGATATAAATGCTTATCGAAACCACAACGTACAGCAATGTAAAACGCAAATCCCGTAAAAGACACATACGGCCTAAATGGTGTTTATTATCTGCACTACGTAAACCGTCTGATAGTGTGGTAAACTCAATATTAAATCAGACAGTGAATATAAAAAAGGTATATCACAATAATATATTATATTTAAGACCTGATTTTATTAGCCAGTCGGAAGCTACAACTGTCATCCATCGTTAGACTATTATTCTTGTGTCCAGTCCCCAATCAGCTCAAGTCCCGCGGAGTTTCGCCATATATTGTGACCCACTTACATGCCCTATTATTCAATTATTTGTGTCCGCAGGCGGCCATTTTTGGATTGACAATTGTAATCTCAGCTTGTTATATATTTATTTTAATTGTCTTCAATAAATTAATAGTTTCATTGGATTGTCGTATCTCAAAACATATAAAATAACCGCGAATTCACGTTTCGATGTAACTTATTGCCAAATATATTGCGATTACACGATTTCTGGATTTGCGGTCATCTTGAATTTTACAGCCACACGAAAAAAAGGAAGCAGTTTCATTTGCAGTCCATATGATCAATATATGTGAATAACTACAATTATTCTACATCTAGATATGAAAATGTCACATAATGGCATAGTAACATATAATGGAAATTATGCATACATTTTACGGTCATTGTAACGTGTGTGTGTGTGTGTGTGTGTATGTGTGTGTGTGTGTGTGTGTGTGTGTGTGTGTGTGTGTGTGTGTGTGTGTGTGTGTGTGTGTGTGTGTGTGTGTGTGTGTGTGTGTGTGTGTGTGTGTGTGTGTGTGTGTGTGTGTGTGTGTGTGTGTGTGTGTGTGTGTGTGTGTGTGTGTGTGTGTGTGTGTGTGTGTGTGTGTGTGTGTGTGTGTGTGTGTGTGTGTGTGTGTGTGTGTGTGTGTGTGTGTGTGTGTGTGTGTGTGTGTGTGTGTGTGTGTGTGTGTGTGTGTGTGTGTGTGTGTGTGTGTGTGTGTGTGTGTGTGTGTGTGTGTGTGTGTGTGTGTGTGTGTGTGTGTGTGTGTGTGTGTGTGTGTGTGTGTGTGTGTGTGTGTGTGTGTGTGTGTGTGTGTGTGTGTGTGTGTGTGTGTGTGTGTGTGTGTGTGTGTGTGTGTGTGTGTGTGTGTGTGTGTGTGTGTGTGTGTGTGTGTGTGTGTGTGTGTGTGTGTGTGTGTGTGTGTGTGTGTGTGTGTGTGTGTGTGTGTGTGTGTGTGTGTGTGTGTGTGTGTGTGTGTGTGTGTGTGTGTGTGTGTGTGTGTGTGTGTGTGTGTGTGTGTGTGTGTATGTGTATATATATATATATATATATATATATATATATATAAACATTGTAACAAAGACAAAACAGCCATATATATGTAATAATAATTATATAATCTGTTGGTATAGCATAGAGGTAATACCAAGGGATTTTTATTTCATTGGATGTTTCTAAGAGCATCTCCAGGCCTCCCGCAAAAGTTGCACATTTGTCTGGTCTTACTATGACTTGCATATTAGCCAACTTGGTATATATATATATATATATATATATATATATATATATATATACACATACAAATGTGTGATTTTTCTTATAATTATGTATATGTGTGTTTGTTATCTCTCTTAGTGTTAGATATACCTTTGTATGCTACATAAATATAGCTTATCGATCATAACGCCCTTTATATTCTCGCTTGTCGATCGTATCTCCATTTATAGCCAAGTGTAACGACAATTGCTCCGTGCATCCATCTGATGACAACTATTAGAATATCTATTGATTTTGTCATTAGCAAATCCCGTTTTCTGGTTGCCCTGAAGCGAACACTCCTGCTGTGGAACAATTCCGCCACCATTAATGCGCATGACTGTTTTGCATGTACACATTTTCACGGGGAGACGTCAGGGCTTGTTAGCGATGGGCGATACATATATAGACTAATTGTATAAACATATAGGCAGGGCCGTATGTATACATACTTTTATATCGTGATTATATTATCTACGCATAAATATAAAGTGATACACATTACGATAGTTGTAGACTCAATTAATTGTCAATATTGTCTTAACACTATAGGTGTAATGCATCCACAGCGTGTATATAATACCCTAGAACATGAGCAAAACAAATAACTAATTAATGTAATGTCGAGTTGGCAAACTTGCGGTCTTCAAGCTTTATGAAGAATAATTATCTGTTACGCGATGGTTGTAAAATTATTATAATGTTATTCATTTGGAAGGACGAAACTTGGGAAATTATTTAAAGCTTCCCAATCATTTCGTTTTGCCCATCGCCAATCATTTTCTTTCATGTCCAGTCGCGTTCCATATAAATAGGTCAAGTAATAAGCGCAGTTTGCTTAATAAAAGAACTACTAATTTTTTTTTCGAATAAAAAACACTCAGCGTTACACCGGGTGGCAGACGAAAACTGATCGCGTTGGCAACAGCTGGCGCCATTTGTTTAAACTGGGCGGTCAGCCATCCAGGCACACATCGATCGATCACGCGAGATTTTCAAGCTACAGTCTTTTCGAATGTCACGATAACTCAGATGTGTGGTTCAACAATTCGCTACCGAAGCTTTTAATTTTTGTCTAAGTTTTCTGTTTATTTCATAAAAACGAAGGCACATATATGCATAAACGAATTAGCATATCACAGGGGATAGTTTGTATGTTTGCTTTTTCGTGAAATTAGTCTCAAACGCGAGGAGCAAAACTAATCGAACTGATAATGGTTTTTAAGCACTCACCAAAAGTATTTAAATTCAGCACTGTAACGTATGGGTCATTTGGTGTCAGGTGATCAATTGGCTACCACCATGACTTACACCATCTTAGAATTGGCTCATCTGTAAACGTCAAAACTAGCTTAAACTGAAAATATTAATTTGTTGAGACAACCCAGTTTTAACTTCACGGAGCCGACTATTAAAAAGTAGGTTTGACAGTTGGCATATACCTACCAGCCTTTCTAGGGTAATGACATCATTTTATGAGGAATCAAGATGAGCATGCAATTATACAGCTGGTACATATATTATGAGCTTATCCATATAAACCAATATCAAATGATTTCCCAACGTGTAACTGCCCATGTATTCTCCTGTCCACTGTGCATCTGTCCATATGCCAAGCTGTGTGAACAACATGAAGATACATATACAGTGTGTCAATCAAATATTAGTTGACACGAAAATGTTGCGATCGATAGAATGTTCATATTGGTGCAGACATTCTGAGAATTACGCGGAAGTATTCAAATTATAAGTATTTCTTTTACGTAAATATAATTCACCAAGTAGCATTACCCATATCTTAGAAATATTTATTGATAAACGGCAGTCAGAGATTACGTAATTTAGGTCCTCGTCGCAGGCTCTGACGGACGTTTTGTTGAATGTTAAATCAGTTTGTGCATAACTTCATCGTAAATGTTTCTAGTGTCCCGCATATCTCAACAAAATACATGTCACCATGCACGGTTTTCAATTAATTAAAATAAAAACACATTTCGACGGATATGTATGACATTTTGCACTGTTGTGTTCACACTGTCAAAAATATATAATTTTCTCGCTAAGTACATGTATGCCAGTATAGAAAACATATTACCGGAATATACTATTACAAAGTAAATTATAATTAATGCATTTCAGAAAAAATGCCATAATACAATTACACAATAACATTCTTATTTTGCGTACTGTAAATCAAAAGTAATTTTGTTATTGTTTCATATCAGACCAATTGACACACATATATGGCACTCTTAGTCTGCGTGAGTTTATGTCTCTTTGCGCAGCATCGCACCGCAAATTTTAAACAGTCCTACTAACTAATTATTAACGATGTTTTTCAGTTGCCAACGACAATACAACGGCGGTTGACAATGCAATTTCAAACAAAGTCCTCAATATAATATCGACCCACGCGATGACAATCACGTTTACCCTGGCGGTTCGGGATACTGCACTTCGGAGAAAAGAATTGATTTTTCGGCTAAATTGATGGGCAAAGCTTGGGGAAATATTCTAAGCACTCACCAAAAGTAGCCACATTCAGCACTGTAATAATCGAACAAGCACGGCTTTCAGTGAATTACAAAAACAACATTTCGACGGATGTGTATTAGTTAATAGTAATTAAATTTCATTCCCAATTGCTAACGCCGGAAGTCGGTACAATTTCAAACAAAGTCCTGAACATAGAATCGATCCCCGCGATGACAATCACGTTTACCCTGGCGGTTCGGGATACAGCACTTCAGAGAAAAAATCGAATCTTTTTCGGTTAAAGGGATGGGCAACATTTTTTGATGTATTTTAAGCACTCACCAAAAGAGGTTAATTTCAGCATGTATTAATCAAACTAAACCCTGAAATAGTAACGTATGGGTCATTTCGAGTCAGGTGAACAACTGGCTCCCATAATGAATTACACCATCTTAGTATTGACTCATGAGTATACGTCAAAACAAGATTATACTTATTTCTTCACGGGTCTGATTACTAAAACGTAGGTTTGACAGTTGGCATTTACATGCCTACCTTTCTAGGCGAATGACATTTTTATGAGGAATCAAGATGACCATGCAATATATGGCTGGTACATATATGAGCTTATCCATATAAACCAATATAAAAAAATTATCTTGACGCCGCATCGCACAGCAACGCTTGCATAGTCCTACTAAATAGTATTATTAATGATGTTTTAGTCGCACCAGGCAACGATCATGAGGTGGACATTGCAACGCCATTCCTGAATATAGAATCGATCGCCGCGATGACAATGACGTTTATTCTGGCAGTTCTAAATACAGCACTTCTGAGAAAAGAATCGATTTCTTCGGTTAATGGGATGGGCAAAACGTGTGGAAATAGTTTACGCACTGACAAAAAGTAGGTAAATTCAGATGAGATCAGTTGAGTACTATATTGGTGCAAACATTTTGAGAATTACGCGGAAGGATTAAAATTATAAATATTGCTATTTCGTGAATATAATTATGCACAAAGTCACAGTCTTAGAAATATTTATTCATAAACAGCAGTGAGAGATTGTGCCATTTAGGTACTCGTCGCAGGCTTTGACGGACGTTTTGATGATTGTTACGTAAGTTTGTGCATCACTTTACTGTAAAGTTCATGTAGCTAGTGTCCCGCATATATTAACAAAATACATGTCACCATGCGTGGTTTTCAATTAATTACAAAAAGCAACATTTCGACGGATATATATTAGTTAATGGTAAATAAATTGTAACATGACGTTTTGCACTGTTGTGTTCACATTGTCAAAAATATATCATTTTCTCGCTAAGTACATGTATGCCAGTATAGAAAACATATTACCGGAATATACTATTACAAAGTAAATTACAATCAATGCATTTCAGAAACAATGCCATAATACAATTACACTATAACATTCTTATTTTGCCTACTGGAAATCAAAAGTAATTTTGTTATTGTTTCATATCAGACCAATTGACACACATATATGGCACTCTTAGTCTGCATGAGTTTATGTTTCTTGGCGCAGCATCGCACCGCAAATTTTGAACAGTCCTACTAACTAATTATTAACGATGTTTTTCAGTTGCCAACGACAATACAACGGCGGTTGACAATGCAATTTCAAACAAAGTCCTCAACATAATATCGACCCACACGATGACAATCACGTTTACCCTGGCGGTTCGGGATACTGCACTTCGGAGAAAAGAATTGATTTTTCGGCTAAAGGGATGGGCAAAGCTTGGGGAAATATTCTATGCACTTACCAAAAGTAGCCACATTCAGCACTGTAATAATCGAACAAGCACGGCTTTCAGTGAATTACAAAAACAACATTTCGACGGATGTGTATTAGTTAATAGTAATTAAATTTCATTCCCAATTGCTAACGCCGGAAGTCGGTACAATTTCAAACAAAGTCCTGAACATAGAATCGATCCCCGCGATGACAATCACGTTTACCCTGGCGGTTCGGGATACAGCACTTCAGAGAAAAAAATCGAACCTTTTTCGGTTAAAGGGATGGGCAACATTTGTTGATGTATTTTAAGCAAAAGAGGTTAAATTCAGCATGTATTAATCAAACTAAACCCTGAAATAGTAACGTATGGGTCATTTCGAGTCAGGTGAACAACTGGATCCCATAATGAATTACACCATCTTAGTATTGACTCATGAGTATACGTCAAAACAAGCTTATACTTGAAATATTAATTTATTTTCGATTATTAAAACGTAGGTTTGACAGTTGGCATTTACATGCCTACCTTTCTAGGCGAATGACATTTTTATGAGGAATCAAGATGACCATGCAATATATGGCTGGTACATATATGAGCTTATCCATATAAACCCATATAACAAATTATCTTGACGCCGCATCGCACCGCAACGCTTGCATAGTCCTACTAACTACTATTATTAATGATG
>CBDHHR010000212.1:7500-10000 GCA_965263245.1 Metamycoplasmataceae bacterium
ATGACCTCGCGTTTAAAAACCCATGTTGAGATGGGTTTATCAATTTATTTTTAACAAGAAAATCAACCAGGTGATCTTTAATTAGTCTTTCTAATAGTGGCAAATCACCGATGTTAAACTCACTGGTCTATAGTTCTCTGACTTGTTTCTCGAACCTTTTTTAAATAATGGTTTGCTTCTTTCCATTCTAACGGAACTATTCCCTCCTCTAATGACAAATTGAACACTGTTGCAAGCGGTATGCTGATTTGTTCTACAATTTCCAATAGTAATTTGGGAGGAATCCCATCCACTCCAGGTGATTTATTATCCTTCATATCTCTTATTTTCATAGCTACCATTGTTGGGGTTACAATTAGTTGTCCTAAATAGTCAAACTCTCTCCCTTCGAACTTAGTCTCAAGTACTGGTAATATACTAATATCTTCCCTGGTAAACACCGAACTAAAGTACTCATTTAGGTTTTCTGCCATTAAGAATCCCTTAGTTATTATGTTTCCATCACTACCTTCTAGAGGACCGACCTTATCCTGAACTTTCTGTTTACTTCGAACATACGCATAAAAACTCTTGCTGTCATGTTTTATATTAAAAGCATTTTTTTGTTCGTAGCTTCTCTTTGAATTTCTAATTTCAGCTGTAGCTTGATTAAGTGCTTCTTTATAAATGCTATAGTCTTCTTCACTTCCGGTATGTCTATATGTCTTCCACATCATTTGCTTGTACTTGATTTTTCTAATGGCTTCCTTCGATAAGTGTTTCTTCTTCGACCGTTTCCCCTGTTTTTTCAAGGGGACAAATTTGTCAACGACGCAGTCAATTTCACTCTTTAAAATATTCCAGCATTCTGTTGCTATCTTATTCTTCAGTGTGTTATTCCAGTCTATCTTTGCAAAATATTCCCTCATGTCCTTATATCTTCCTTTGTGAAATTTGTTCCTGTACCTTATTTTTCTATTCCGTTCTTTGATGATAAAATGTATCTGGTTGTGATCACTACACCCCAGTGGCTCACATATCTTGACATTATCAACAAATTCCTTCTGAGAGCTCAATACTATGTCTAACACGTTCTCGCCCCTGGTTGCTTCTAACACATGTTGAGAAAGGAAACTATCTTGTACTAAATTTAAAAACTCTTGATCCTCTCTCCCGGTACTCTGTAGAGATGCCCACTGTATATGCCCATGGTTAAAATCCCCCATAATAATACAGTCCCGTTTACTCACTTCTTTGATAGCGTTATGTATTTTTTCATTCTCTTCCATGCTTATGTTTGGACTCCGTTACACTAACCCAACAGTTAATGTTGAGTTTCCTGTAACTATGTTACACCAGACAGCTTCTTCACATTCTGCTTTTTTTTCTAATTTCATTTCATAAGCTTGGATGGATTCTTTAATATATAAAATAACTCCGCCTCCCCTTCTTCCTAATCTATCTTTCCTAAACATTACAACCCTGTCATTCCTAATTCGGCATCTGATACATCGGGTGTGGCCCAAGATTCAGTTATACCTATTATGTGAGGGTCAATATCTTCTACTATAATGTTTAGTTCAATTCTTTTGTTTACCATGCTCCTTGCATTTAAACAAACACATTTATAACCAAATTCCGTAGGGCTTTCCAGGCTGTTCTTTGCTGATGTCTTTTTGCTATCTTTATCTATGCCTCTAGTATTTGGCTTCTCTGTGTATCCCCCCTGCGAAACTAGTTTAAAAAGTTGCAACCTGTTCCATTGTCCATCGATCGAAGAAGGTTCTCGGAGAACACTGCTGCGCCCATTCCGCTTAGATGGAGGCCATCACTCATAAACATGTCTTCTTTCCCAACAAAATATCCCCACAAATCTACAAATCCAACTCCTTCTTCTTCACACATCTGCTCTAACAGTGCGTTAATTGCCATCCTCTTGCAGTTTCTAAATGTTGTTCCCCTTCCCCTCATCACTGGCAAGATTCCTGAGAGTATGATCTGTTCAACTCTCGTCTTCTTCAGTGTCTCTACCAACTCTCTTTACTATCCTGGTTGTTTCATCCCTGTCTGCATTGTTCGTCCCTACATGTATTAATATAGACCCTCCTTGGCCATGCCCCAATATGTTCTCTACCCGTTCAGTCACATGCTCTATCCTAGCCCCCGGAAGACAAACAATAATGTCTTCTCCTTTGCTCCTGTCTGTCTTTCGCAAAATGGAGTCTCCCATAAATACCCTTTCTGTTCTCAATGCCCCCTCGATCACTGCTTCAGAGTAGCTCCTCCGTTTTGCATCTCCCTGGTTGCTGACTTTTCCCCCTGCCGCTTTCTCTGTTGTTCCTTTCTTTCCGGTCTCTTTTCTTCCTGTCATCGTCCTTGTTATTGACTTCCGTTTGGTCACATCACCTCTCACTTCCTTTCGTCCATTCGTCTTTCCTCCTGTCGCATCTACTTCTCTCATCTCCTGTCCCCTTGTCCCTCCCTCCTTCTCTACTGTCACTTTCTCCCCTGTTACCTTCCT
>CBDHHR010000212.1:12500-15681 GCA_965263245.1 Metamycoplasmataceae bacterium
GTGTGCGTGTGCGTGTGCGTGTGCGTGTGCGTGTGCGTGTGCGTGTGCGTGTGCGTGTGCGTGTGCGTGTGCGTGTGCGTGTGCGTGTGCGTGTGCGTGTGCGTGTGCGTGTGCGTGTGCGTGTGCGTGTGCGTGTGCGTGTGCGCGTGCGCGTGCGCGTGCGCGTGCGCGTGCGCGTGCGCGTGCGCGTGCGCGTGCGCGTGCGCGTGCGCGTGCGCGTGCGCGTGCGCGTGCGCGTGCGCGTGCGCGTGCGCGTGCGTGTGCGTGTGCGTGTGCGTGTGCGTGTGCGTGTGCGTGTGCGTGTGCGTGTGCGTGTGCGTGTGCGTGTGCGTGTGCGTGTGCGTGTGCGCGTGCGCGTGCGCGTGCGCGTGCGCGTGCGCGTGCGCGTGTGCGTAAGTGCGTGTGTGCGTGTGTGCGTGTGTGCGTGTGTGCGTGTGTGCGTGTGTGCGTGTGTGCGTGTGTGCGTGTGTGCGTGTGTGCGTGTGTGCGTGTGTGCGTGTGTGCATGTGTGCGCGTGTGCGTGTGTGTATGACATTAATTAAATAGGACACATGTGAAATATACGTAGAGTTCATTGGTATGACACTAGTAGACATTAGCTCGAGTCTGTGTTACTCGGCTGTGTAGTTACGGCATATTACAACACTAATGGGCGTTTTGTTCCCACTCGAAGGCACGTATCTAGTTAAAAACACGATAGCACACACCATAACGCGCCATGTGAGTGCCACACAGTGACGTCACTTGTTTGTAAAATGCATAAAGATATTGCTCCAAACAAATTCCAAGCCATTCTTTGCGTGGGATTAGCAATCTGGTGTGTCTCTACACAACCAACATATTCATCAACTGTGACACGGTTGCCAATACGTTACTTTTAACACACACCTTTTTGGATACCGCAAGAGCATTAATATGCTTTAGTGTATTTTCCACTCGTTAGGTGGCGCATATGTAGTTACTTGTTTACCCCTCGATGCGTGTTGACTACCAAAATACACGTTTCCCGGAGTTTCCCGACCACACCTAGCACGCGCTGACGTCACCGGAAGTCGATGACAGCGTCAGATCCTGGAAACGTCGGACAAACCGTCGCGAATCAATGACTGTGTAGGTCGTTCGCGGGAGTCGCGCGTTAATAAAGTCTTGGTCAAATTGGTCAAGGCGCCTCTCTGTAATTGGGGTGATAACGCGATAATGACTGCGCGCCTTTGTTGCAGACAAACGACGGCACAGTCGCCTAACGAACGACGTGGTCTCGGCACACCGTCCCGCTGTTTGTCTCCGTTTGTGGAAGTCAGTTGTCGAGTGGTAATGACGATATACGACGTGATTTTTCGGTCGTTGAGTTGCGCACAACAACATAACAACGACGACTCTCCTACGACGTTTTCTGCGAAACGTTTTACTTTGCGTCAAATCAGCGCATTCAACTGTGTTTTGCTTTTGTTTATTAGTGTACATAGTTATACACGTATCAGACACAATACTGGTACCGGGCCACAACACTGGTACCGGGCCACAATACTGGTACCGGGCCACAATACTGGTACCGGGCCACAATACTGGTACCTGGTCACAATACTGGTACCGATTCACAATACTGGTACCGGGCCACAATACTGGTACCGGGCCACAATACTGGTTCCGGGCCACAATACTGGTACCGGGCCACAATACTGGTACCTGGTCACAATACTGGTACCGGGCCACAATACTGGTACCGGGCCACAATACTGGTTCCGGGCCACAATACTGGTACCGGGCCACAATACTGGTTCCGGGCCACAATACTGGTACCGGGCCACAATACTGGTACCGGGCCACAATACTGGTACCGGGCCACAATACTGGTACCGGGCCACAATACTGGTTCCGGGCCACAATACTGGTACCGGGCCACAATACTGGTACCGGGCCACAATACTGGTACCGGGCCACAATACTGGTACCGGGCCACAATACTGGTTCCGGGCCACAATACTGGTACCGGGCCACAATACTGGTACCGTGTCACAATATTGGTACCGGGTCACAACACTGGTACCGGGTCACAATACTGGTACCTGGTCACAATACTGGTACCGGGCCACAATACTGGTACCGGGCCACAATACTGGTACCGGGTCACAATACTGGTACCGGATCACAATACTGGTACCGGGTCACAATACTGGTACCGGGTCACAACACTGGTACCGGGTCACAATACTGGTACCGGGCCACAATACTGGTACCGGGTCACAATACTGGTACCGGGTCACAACACCGGTACCGGGTCACAATACTGGTACCGGGCCACAATACTGGTACCGGGCCACAATACTGGTACCGGGTCACAATACTGGTACCGGGTCACAATACTGGTTCCGGGCCACAATACTGGTACCGGGCCACAATACTGGTACCTGGTCACAATACTGGTACCGGGTCACAATACAGGTACCGGGCCACAATACTGGTACCGGGCCACAATACTGGTACCGGGTCACAATACTGGTACCGGGTCACAACACTGGTACCGGGTCACAATACTGGTACCGGGCCACACTACTGGTACCGGGTCACAATACTGGTACCGGGTCACAATTCTGGTTCCGGGCCACAATACTGGTACCGGGCCACAATACTGGTACTGGGTCACAGTACTGGTACCGGGTCACAACACTGGTACCGGGTCACAATACAGGTACCGGGCCACAATACTGGTACCGGGTCACAATACTGGTACCGGGTCACAACACTGGTACCGGGTCACAATACTGGTACCGGGTCACAATACTGGTACCGGGTCACAATACTGGTACGGGTCACAATACTGGTTCCGGGCCACAATACTGGTACCGGGCCACAATACTGGTACCGGGTCACAATACTCGTACCGGGCCACAATACTGGTACCGGGCCACTGGAACAAAACTCATATTATCGTCCATGCTGTAACTATGAGTAACAAGCGTGATTTTGGATAACGCAAATATTTTATTAATATAACTGAAAACACCTGGAGCAAAGTAAGCCTAGCAGAGATATAAAAGCAACCACAGAGACCTTTAATTGTTTGATTTGATGCCTCTGATATACGAACCTTTGAATAATCTATAGGAGACTGATGGATTGATTTGTGGTAGGATTAAGTTACTATAACTGACAACTAACATGATAACTATATAATTGATTG
>CBDHHR010000213.1:0-4723 GCA_965263245.1 Metamycoplasmataceae bacterium
CGAGCTGTTGGTATATGTCCTGTAGGAGTTCGATGTACACATATTCTATCCCCTATCTTGAAGCGAGGTTAGTTTATGTGTGTGTGTGTGTGTGTGTGTGTGTGTGTGTGTGTGTGTGTGTGTGTGTGTGTGTGTGTGTGTGTGTGTGTGTGTGTGTGTGTGTGTGTGTGTGTGTGTGTGTGTGTGTGTGTGTGTGTGTGTGTGTGTGTGTGTGTGTGTGTTTGTGGTGTGTGTGTGTGTGTGTGCGTGCGTGCGTGCGTGCGTGCGTGCGTGCGTGCGTGTGTGTGTGTGTGTGTGTGTGTGTGTGTGTGTGTGTGTGTGTGTGTGTGTGTGTGTGTGTGTGTGTGTGTGTGTGTGTGTACGAACCTTTAAGATATGGATATCTATAGCGAAATAATGTCGCAGCGACGATGTGGTTTTGTTTGCATAGTCTATGCAGGTTTTGCGGAAATCTTCGTTGCAGTTACCCCGGTAGTTTCATTTCCGGGGCTTATATAACTGTCACATGCTGTTGTGGTGCGATGACTAATTTGTATTAAATCATGAATGAATGGTGAAATAGCTTAGCGTTATCACGTCACTTGATAAATATCAACCTATTCAGAATGTTAAACAACTAATATAATAACGGTATCCCACTGCAACCGCAGCACAGAACAATCGCTGACGACATGGAGGTTATGTCAGCATGAAATAATTTTAGATATTATTGCAATTCTGGTTTACAGGCAAGAATACTATATCTTATTAAGATATATTGATAATAATAATAATAATACAATTTCTGTTGCGCCAAAATCTCTGGAAACAAAATTCAGAGGCGCATCAAGACAAATGGGTTAATTAATCTCAGAGTCGATAAACATTCCAGTTCTCAATAGCTAAGTTGTTACGCCATGGAGTTATGGCGGATAGGCAAGATTATAAAAGTATGTTTTTATATGACGGCAGAATTGTGCAATATTTTCAATTGATGTAACTGTAAAAGAAGACACATTCTAAAGAGTAGATGCTGCTACAGAAAAAGCCTTAGTCCCACTGTTGGTATTTCGTCTAGGGACAAAAGTTAAATCAGAAGTAAATGATCAAAGCTGGACAGGGTGTTCTTACAGGAGTAAGCAATAAATAAAAATACGACGATTGCTTACGTGAAGGAGCTGGGAAGGAGCCAATGCGAAGATTTAGATCGAAGTGGCATAAAACGAATAAAACGTGGAGACCTAGTCACAGTCCTTGCTAAGCAATTATGAACACGTTGTAATTGTGTGATATTTACTTCTTCGGTGATTGAGTGAATGTGTGAGTGAGCGAGTGAGTGAATTGGTGAGTGACTGAATAGGTGGGTGGGTGGATGAGTGAGTGACTGAGCGAACGAGTGGGTGGGTGGATGAGTGAGTCAGTGAATGAGTGTGTGACTGGGTGAGTGAGTGAATGAGGGAGTGAATGAGTGGTTGAGTGGGTTGGTAAGTAAGTGATTGTGTGGGTGGGTGAGTGAGTGGGTGAGTGAGTGAGCGAACGAGTGGGTTGGTGGGTGAATGAGTGAGTGTGTGAGTAAGTGAATGAGTGAGTGTGTGAGTGAATGAGTGAGTGAGTGGGTGAGTGAGTGTGTGAGTGGGTGAGTGTGTGAGTGAGTGAATGAGTGGGTGAGTGAGTGAATGAGGGAGTGAATGAGTGGTTGAGTGGGTTGGTAAGTGAGTGATTGTGTGGGTGGGTGGGTGTGTGAGTGAGTGAATGAGTGAGTGAGTGAGCGAACGAGTGGGTTGGTGGGTGGGTGAATGAGTGAGTGGGTGAGTGTTAGACGGCCCGTGAGTGAGCGAACGAGTGGGTGGGTGAGTGGGTGAGTGAGTGTGTGAGTTTGTGGGTGAGTGAGTGAGTGAGTGAGTGAGTGAGTGAGTGAGTGAGTGAGTGAGTGAGTGAGTGAGTGAGTGAGTGAGTGAGCGGGTAGATGAGTGAGTGGGTGAATGAGTGGGTGACTGGGTGGATGAGTGAATGAGGGAGTGAATGAGTGAATGAGTGGGTTGGTAAGTGGGTGATTGTGTGGGTGGGTGAGTGTGTGAGTGAGTGATTGAGTGAGCGAACGAGTGGGTTGGTGGGTGGGTGAATGAGTGAGCGAACGAGTGGGTTGGTGGGTGGGTGAATGAGTGAGTGAGTGACTGAGTGAGTGGGTGAGTGTTAGACGGCCCGTATAGCCACAGTCGATGTGTTTGAGTGATTTTACTCGGACTTACCTTTGAAACATAATGTAAGCTGTTTTGTCATGTCATTGACCATACGATAGAATGCAAAGAGTTTCTTCTGGGTGGGTGGATGAGTGAGTGAATGACTGAGTGAGCGAACGAGTGGGTGAGTGAGTGGGTGAGTTTGTGGGTGAGTGAGTGAGTGAGTGAGTGAGTGAGCGGGTAGATGAGTGAGTGGGTGAATGAGTGGGTGACTGGGTGGATGAGTGAATGAGTGAATGAGAGAGTGAATGAGTGAATGAGTGGGTTGGTAAGTGAGTGATTGTGTGGGTGGGTGGGTGTGTGAGTGAGTGAATGAGTGAGTGAGTGAGCGAACGAGTGGGTTGGTGGGTGGGTGAATGAGTGAGTGGGTGAGTGTTAGACGGCCCGTGAGTGAGCGAACGAGTGGGTGGGTGAGTGGGTGAGTGAGTGTGTGAGTTTGTGGGTGAGTGAGTGAGTGAGTGAGTGAGCGGGTAGATGAGTGAGTGGGTGAATGAGTGGGTGACTGGGTGGATGAGTGAATGAGGGAGTGAATGAGTGAATGAGTGGGTTGGTAAGTGGGTGATTGTGTGGGTGGGTGAGTGTGTGAGTGAGTGAGTGATTGAGTGAGCGAACGAGTGGGTTGGTGGGTGGGTGAATGAGTGAGCGAACGAGTGGGTTGGTGGGTGGGTGAATGAGTGAGTGAGTGACTGAGTGAGTGGGTGAGTGTTAGACGGCCCGTATAGCCACAGTCGATGTGTTTGAGTGATTTTACTCGGACTTACCTTTGAAACATAATGTAAGCTGTTTTGTCATGTCATTGACCATACGATAGAATGCAAAGAGTTTCTTCTGGGTGGGTGGATGAGTGAATGACTGAGTGAGCGAACGAGTGGGTGAGTGAGTGGGTGAGTTTGTGGGTGAGTGAGTGAGTGAGTGTGTGAGTGAGTGAGTGAGTGAGTGAGTGAGTGAGTGAGTGAGTGAGTGAGTGAGTGAGCGGGTAGATGAGTGAGTGGGTGAATGAGTGGGTGACTGGGTGGATGAGTGAATGAGTGAATGAGAGAGTGAATGAGTGAATGAGTGGGTTGGTAAGTGAGTTATTGTGTGGGTGGGTGGGTGGGTGGGTGAGTGAGTGAGTGAGTGAGTGATTGAGTGAGTGAGTGAGTGAGTGAGTGAGTGAGTGAGCGAGCGAGCGAGCGAGCGAGCGAACGAACGAACGAACGAATGGGTTGGTGGGTGGGTGGGTGACTGAGCTTGAGTGATTTTACTCGGACTTACCTTTGAAACATAATGTAAGCTGTTTTGTCATGTCATTGACCATACGATAGAACGCAAAGAGTTTCTTCTGGCGTCGTGCGCGCAACTACCTATCCTGACCGTACGTCATTGTGTCAACAATGTTATGGCTCCGACAGTAAAGCATTGTGTGTCTGTTGAACTTTGAACTGTTCGAATAAAATTAGTCTGTTGCTTGGCTACGTAACTTCGCCGAGAAAGTGCTGCTACCTCACGGAGCCTTAATTACCATATTTGTTGTTATTTCGTTTTAACCACGTTTGTGGTTATTTCTTATTGTTTTTTGAACCGTATAAGTTTGCACTCCCGGCAATTTTATATCGATACAGTATTGTCGGGGCGAGGAAAAATGTTACTGTGGATTATGTTATACATTTACACTGAGGCTAGTTGGATATACTCATGGTTGGTTGACGCATTGATCTCTACATTACATCAAATACGTGACCAACAGCGAACATACATTTCGCACAGGTCAAAACATATTTTTCTAGTTTTCTCCCCTTTAAAACAAATGGTATAATATGTGAACAAAATACATATTCGTGGTAAATTTTACACAACGCTAAAACCAATTTCGCAACATATTTAATTTGTTTCGCCCCTTTTGGCTTATGACTTAGACTATCTACTGTCGGTGGACTGTGGACATACCTAAGGCAATCAGAGAAAAAGAGAGGCGTGGAAGGAGATAGAGGCAATCAAAGAGAACGACAGATAGCCGAGTATGGCAGTACAACTCTTGTAGAGGAACAGAATGGACGAACTGAGAGTGGAGGTTGGAGTGAAGGACACGACAGTTTTAAGAAGAAATTGGCGAGGAATAGTTTGAAATGGACCGGTCATGTGGAAAGAATGAGAGTTGAAACACTGGCAAAGAGATCAATTGCCCAGAAAGTAGAGAAGAAAAGGAGGCGATGAAGACCGAGAAAGCGATGGGAGGATTGCGCTAAGAGAGACATGGACAGAGTGGGAGTAGAATGGAAAACAACAGCAGAAGACAGAAGGAGATGGAGAACGTAGTGAGAGAAAAGTGAGGAGAGAAAAGACGAAGAAAAAGACGACGGTAACTATGGTCAACCTCACCCCTGACGACAGGGATCCCAAGCGGAGAACAACAATAGCATCTAGATGCCTAGTTGAAGGGATCAGTGGCCAATTGATTCCACACGTCTCTGTCGCCATTGTGTCCGATGTAAAAAAAAACCGGCGTGAGGAGCAATGCGCCTTAG
>CBDHHR010000214.1:5000-7500 GCA_965263245.1 Metamycoplasmataceae bacterium
CCATGGCTCGGCACTATTTACGTAGGTTCCGCGATCAGAGAGAGAGCCAGTTTTAGTTGGAGGAATTTAAACAGAAATTAGGGAGACAATTTTGCACCCGCAACTGTATTGTCACGTGACCATGGTCGTGTTTCAGCCGATACCAAATGGAGTTCGGCGTCGATAGCATTGGTTGTCGGATTAGTCCTGCTCGTCCTGTCTGTCATTGGCGCCGTGCTCTTTGTCCTCGTCACGTGAGTCGAGTGTTTCTGTTATGCCTGACTAATTAACTAATTAACCAACCGTATACACGCACGTACGCACGCACGCACCACACATACTGATAGTGACACGCACGCAGTCTGCAGGTGTAATACTTACTTACTGCCTGTCACGTCGAATGGCGTTTAGGGCAGCGACGACGTTCCTCCACACCGGTCTATCCCATGCCAGTCTCTCGATGTTGCCTCAACTGTGTTCTGTCTCCTTCATCTCTTTCCACTGTTGTTTTCGGACGTCCTCTCTCTCCTTTCCCATTCAGGTGTCCAGCGCACTGCGGTTCTGGTGATGGACGTGTTGTCTTTTCGGAGCACATGGCCAATCCACTTCCACCGTCTTCTGGTGACGATGGTTCGCATGCTTTCCTGACTGGTCTCTTCCAGTAGTTAATCACTGGAGATTTTTCTGGGCCAGAATATCCTTACGATTCTCCGGAGACTAGTTGTGTTGAAGGAAGATAGCCTAGACATGTCCTTCTCTGTCATACGCCAGCACTCTGATCCATATAGAAGGGTGGCAAGTATAATAGCTCTGGTAGATTCTTCGTAGGCGTGCAATATTGTGTAGATTTCCATACTGCCTCCATGCTTATGAACACACCTCTTGCCTTATTCAATCTACTCTGAATGTCTATGCTTACACCTCCATCCTGACTATTGACGCTACCCAAGTATGTGAAGGTGGTAGTACTTGTTAGTTCAGACTGCCCGACCTTCACTGCTGAGAGAGTTGGGATGCTCACAATCATCACTTTTGTTTTCTTTTGGCTAGTTTTTTCCAACGTTTTGGTTGAAAGTGTTGAGCCTAGTTGTCTTTTCTTTCATATGATAATGCATGTGTGACAAGGGAATAAGGTCATCTGAGAGTGTGACAAGGGAGCAAGGTCCTCTGAGAGTGTGACAAGGGAGCAAGGTCATCTGCAAAATCGACGTCCTCTAGAGTGGAGAAGAGCGCCCTTCTTATACATCTTGGTTTGACTTCTGTTGTACGTCGTAGTACCCAGTCAATGACAATGTTGAAGAGGATGGCCGACATTACACACCCCTGTCTGTCTCCGGTTTTCACTCCCCAAAAATTGAATAAATATTGACAATCTCGATCGGATTCCCGTAGAATCGCGTATGCTCTCAATATTCACCATAGACGTTGCCTGTTAAAGTTGACATTCAGAACACTGTTCGGTGATGTTGCGGAGGGTAACAATTTAGTCTGTGCATCCACATCCTCTATAGAATCCAGCTAGTTCTTTCCTGAGAGTGTCATCAGTAGCATCTGTGATTCGTCGGATACTTGGTACAGACAGAAGGGTAATTCCATGCCAGTTATTGCAATCACTTAATGCTCCTTTCTTTGGGATCCTGATTATCACACTTTTGTTCATTTGGTATTCTACCCTCTTGCCATACTGCCGTGAAAACATGGGTCAAGATGGAGGCTGCTGTTTCTGGGTCTACTTTAAACAGTTCTGAATTCAGGTTGTCTTGGCCAGGGGATTTACCGTTCTTCAAGGACTTGATGGTGGCGAAGATCTCCTCTTTAGGAGTATCCCCGTTGATTTCAAGGTCTTCTTGAGCATCCTGAATGTCTGTCTCTTCATCGGGTGGTGGTATGTTTAGTATATTTTGGAAATGTTCAGTCAAGCGCATTGCCTGATCTTTTTCTGTTGTTAGTAGGTTTCCATGCTTATCACTGACAAGAGTGATATTTGTTGTATGGTATTTGCCGCTGATGATCTTCTTAGTTTGTAGACAGTTCCTTGTTCATTGCGTACTGCTGCCTCCTCTGCTTGTGTTGCGAGGTCCTCGAGATATTTACACTTATCTGCGCTCACTAGTTTTTCATATCCCGGTTAGCATCTCTGCAGTTGTCTTGGTACCTTTCCTTTATCCTCAATGATCTTGCATCTAGTACATTCTTCTTCATCTCCCTTCTGAACTCAGTGACTTTCCACGTGTCAGGGATCATCCAGTCCTTTCGTTTCCTTGTTCTGTGTCCTAGGCATTCCTTGTTGGTTTCTTTGTATAAGGCAGTGACTGCTCCATTTCTCTTAATCCCTTCAACTACATTTTTGACTTCCTCGTCTATGTCTGTACGGGCATGGAACTAGATACAGGACAAAGCGTTTCTTTAGGTGTGGGTCCTTCAATTTGTCAACGTCGTCTCTTGTTCCGTTGGCTTGTGGCTTTCAGTTTCAACTTGATGCAAGTTGTCACAAGGAAGTGGTCACTGCCACTGTCAGCAC
>CBDHHR010000215.1:0-7423 GCA_965263245.1 Metamycoplasmataceae bacterium
TGGCACGTTCCATATTTCAAGGGTCATATACAGCCTCAATTGCGGCTTGTTTTACATGCGAGTGCTTCGATATTTCTACGCAAGCACCTACTATGGCCCAAAACTTGTCATGATACTCCTAATGGTAGGTGCAATTATCAGTTGGAATGCATAGTTACTCACCACTCCCGCAACCGGGAACAACAGCAACAAGTGTCACTTGTTGATTCCCTCGTCAAAAAAAATGTCTATTCAATGAGCTTATCTCAGAATACATATAAGACTTTCAGAACTATATAATGTATATGCTACATCATCAATAGAATACATATATACGCTCTGTATCAAGTAGCTTGGACTGGCAAGTTCAAACTGATCCCAAAGAATGAATGTTGCTATTAAGTTACCTACATTTACTTTCTCCTGTTGTTTATTAACCACAAACAAGATGTGTGTGAGTGTGTGTGTGTGTGTGTGTGTGTGTGTGTGTGTGTGTGTGTGTGTGTGTGTGTGTGTGTGTGTGTGTGTGTGTGTGTGTGTGTGGGTGGATGGGTGGGTGGGTGGGTGGGTGCGTGGGTGGGTAGGTGCATGTGGGTGCGCGTGCGCGTGCGCGTGTGCGTGTGTGCGTGCATGTGTGCGTGCATGTATGCGTATATGTATATGTGCATGTGTGTGTGTGTATGTGTGTAGGTTTGTGTGCGCGCTTGCATGTGCGCGTGTGTGTAGTATACACATTAAGAATATAAGACAACCGGCGATATTGGAACATAATCATGAAGATCGGCCTAGGGCGGAGATGATCACTAAAGGTTGCCAAGGTGAAGACAGATTTAAACCACCCCTCTCATTAGTGAGACCAGAATACCATAGCAAAAGCAACACCGTCAGATAGAGTTTGTCTTTGACTGCCAGTTTCAGGAGATGCTGAAGTTCTTCGTGATCATGCTGGTCTTCCTGCTAGCGTACGGCGTGTCAAGTCAGTCACTGTTATTCCCGGCCAGAGAACCCTACTGGATGATCACACGAGACATTTTGTATCACCCGTATTGGCAACTGTATGGAGAACTGTTCCTGGACGAAACAGAAGGTGTGCTCAAAGTGCTTAGCTAACAATGGGAGTATTTATTGTGTTATTACATTTGTAATCTTAGACATTGACCTTACCTTCGCTTTGACCATTAAAATCAGGAGGGACAGAGGGGGAGGGGGAGGGGGAGGGGGAGCCGATGGAAAGGGAGGGAGAAAGAGGGGAGAGAGAGATGGAAGAGAAAAAGGAGTGAGGGAGAGAAAGAGAGAGGGTGAGCGGAATAGACATACAGACGGGGAGAGGCTGGAGAGGAGGAGAGAGGAAGGAAAGAGGGGGAAGGGGAGAGGGGGTGAGCCGGAGACAGAAATATATGTGTGCATGCGTACCTGTGCATATGTTAATGGCGGCAACAATTATCACCGTACAATTATTACAGTGTGTGTAGTATGTCGTGTGCATGTGTGCATGTGTTCCTATGTTGGTGCAAGCGTTTATATAGTCTACTGTATTAATCCACAATATCAGCTATAACATATGCTGTTGTTAATCAGGCCACCACAACGATTGCACTGAAAACATGACTGCAACAAGGGACGGGACGTTGTGCCCGAAAGCCACGTTATGGGTGCCCTTGCTCAGTGCTGTTTACCTGATCACAGCGACTGTTCTTCTCCTCAATCTTCTCATTGCCATATTCAGGTAATACACTTTTTAATTCATCTGAGTATAGTTGTGCACTCTGCAAAATGTCCTCGTTCTTGCATGGCATAGGCGTGTTAAGGATTGTCAGTATAAACTATGACCATAGGCGTGTTGTTATGTGTGTTAAGGAGTGTCAGTATAAACTATGACCATAGGCATGTTGTTATGTGTTAAGGAGTGTCAGTATAAACTATGACCATAGGCGTGTTGTTATGTGTTAAGGAGTGTCAGTATAAACTATGACCATAGGCATGTTGTTATGTGTTAAGGAGTGTCAGTATAAACTATGACCATAGGCATGTTGTTGTGTGTTAAGGAGTGTCAGTATAAACTATGACCATAGGCGTGTTGTTATGTGTTAAGGAGTGTCAGTATAAACTATGACCATAGGCGTGTTGTTGTGTGTTAAGGAGTGTCAGTATAAACTATGACCATAGGCATGTTGTTGTGTGTTAAGGAGTGTCAGTATAAACTATAAGGCGTGTTGCTATGTGTTAAGGAGTGTCAGTATAAACTATGACCATAGGCGTGTTGTTGTGTGTTAAGGATGACCATAGGCGTGTTGTTGTGTGTTAAGGAGTGTCAGTATAAACTATGACCATAGGCGTGTTGTTGTGTGTTAAGGAGTGTCAGTATAAACTATGACCATAGGCGTGTTGTTGTGTGTTAAGGAGTGTCAGTATAAACTATGACCATAGGCGTGTTGTTGTGTGTTAAGGAGTGTCAGTATAAACTATGACCATAGGCGTGTTGTTGTGTGTTAAGGAGTGTCAGTATAAACTATGACCATAGGCATGTTGTTATGTGTTAAGGAGTGTCAGTATAAACTATGACCATAGGCGTGTTGTTATGTGTTAAGGAGTGTCAGTATAAACTATGACCATAGGCATGTTGTTATGTGTTAAGGAGTGTCAGTATAAACTATGACCATAGGCGTGTGTGTTGTGTGTTAAACTAGACCATAGGAGTGTCAGTATAAACTATGACCATAGGCGTGTGTGTTGTGTGTTCAGTATAAACTATAACCATAGGCATGTCGTTGTGTGTTAAGGAGTGTCAGTATAAACTATGACCATAGGCAGTATAAACTATAACCATAGGCGTGTCGTTGTGTGTTGTTGTTATGTGTGTTAAGGAGTGTCAGTATAAACTATGACCATAGTGTCGTGTTGTTGTGTGTTAAGGAGTGTCAGTATAAACTATGACGTTATGTGTTAAGGATAGGCATGTTGTTATGTGTTAAGGAGTGTCAGTATAAACTATGACCATAGACCATGTTGGTTGTGTGTTAAGGAGTGTCAGTATAAACTATGACCATAGGCATAGGCGTGTTGTTATGTGTTAAGGAGTGTCAGTATAAACTATGACCATAGGCGTGTTGTTGTGTGTTAATAGGAGTGTCAGTATAAACTATGACCATAGGCATGTTGTTATGTGTTAAGGAGTGTCAGTATAAACTATGACCATAGGCATGTTGTTATGTGTTAAGGAGTGTCAGTATAAACTATGACCATAGGCATGTTGTTATGTGTTAAGGAGTGTCAGTATAAACTATGACCATAGGCGTGTTGTTGTGTGTTAAGGAGTGTCAGTATAAACTATGACCATAGGCGTGTTGTTGTGTGTTATGTTGTTATGTGTTAAGGAGTGTCAGTATAAACTATGACCATAGGCGTGTTGTTGTGTGTTAAGGAGTGTCAGTATAAACTATGACCATAGGCGTGTTGTTGTGTGTTAAGGAGTGTCAGTATAAACTATGACCATAGGCGTGTTGTTATGTGTTAAGGAGTGTCAGTATAAACTATGACCATAGACGTGTTGTTGTGTGTTAAGGAGTGTCAGTATAAACTATGACCATAGACGTGTTGTTATGTGTTTAGGAGTGTCAGTATAAACTATGACCATAGGCGTGTTGTTGTGTGTTAAGGAGTGTCAGTATAAACTATAACCATAGGCATGTTGTTATGTGTTAAGGAGTGTCAGTATAAACTATGACCATAGGCGTGTTGTTATGTGTTAAGGAGTGTCAGTATAAACTATGACCATAGGCATGTTGTTGTGTGTTAAGGAGTGTCAGTATAAACTATGACCATAGGCATGTTGTTGTGTGTTAAGGAGTGTCAGTATAAACTATAACCATAGGCATGTTGTTATGTGTTTAGGAGTGTCAGTATAAACTATGACCATAGGCGTGTTGTTGTGTGTTAAGGAGTGTCAGTATAAACTATGACCATAGACGTGTTGTTATGTGTTTAGGAGTGTCAGTATAAACTATAACCATAGGCATGTTGTTGTGTGTTAAGGAGTGTCAGTATAAACTATGACCATAGACTGGCCGGTCTAAGGTGTTCAATGAACCCGTTGTCGCTTAGGGAGACGCGTTCGATGGCGCTGCCTTCGTAAGTTTTAGGACGCTGCACCGGAACTTTTTTTTGCAGTGTAGGATATTCAACAACAAAATTCAGTATGAAATGCATCGACCAACATGTGGTTGTCATGACACCTTTTCTATAAACACTCCCCATAGACTAGGACACACACAATATGACCAACCAACAGCGGATACTGGGAAATGACGGCACTTTGGTTTTCCCACAAAGATGTCGTGTATGCAGGAGACGTTGCTGCGTCGTCTCACACTCGGTCCCCGCACAGAGGGCACAGTGCAGCCGGTAGATGACATGGAACGACTGCGTTCGTCTCACACTAGGTCCACACACAGAGGGCATAGTGCAGCCGTTAGATGACATGGAACGGCTGCGTTCGTCTCACACTAGGTCCACACACAGAGGGCATAGTGCAGCCGTTAGGTGACATGGAACGGCTGCGTTCGTCTCATAAAGATTGCTGAAAGCTGTGGAAAGTCACGGAAGAAAGAATAAACAGAACAAGTATACATTTATATTCATCTGCACGATTCCCTCTCTGTATCGACCGAGTGATATGGAACTTCCTGAATACAGCGAAAACATGTGAAATTTGCACTGGTCTGCCTGCTAATGTGCAAATGCACCCGTAACGGTAGTTTCCAGGATTGAACTGACCCGGTGTACTGGAGAAATGTTACTTAGTGAATATGTTATCGATACATCAGACTGATGCATATATCATATAGTTCTATAAGCATTTCCCAATAGGTGCCGCTTCTAGTTCAATATATTGATATGACGGCATTACGCATGCGCAGCCAGACAAATCTTCCTTTCTCCAGGCGTCTGGCACATTGTGGGTGTGCCACAGTCACTACGACCAACATATGCGAAAACTATCACCCCCGGTGACAGGAGTGATAGTTCAAAAAGTTGCATTTAGAAAGGTAATTTCTACGTTTCTTGACATTGAATTACATATCGGAAACCATGACCTAATGGGTGTACCATTAGGTACCATGACCTAATGGGTGTATCATTTGTGTTGATGTGTAGCAACATCTATGGAGACATACAGAAGAACTCGATGCAAGTCTGGAAGTTTTACGTATACCATCTCGTGGAGGAGTATACAACTAAACCAGTGATGGCACCACCACTCAACGTCATTGTACACTTATGGAGAATATTATCGGCTATGAAAAGAAAGTTGTCTCCGAAAGGTAACAGCAACGGGTAAAATCGAATTCAATTTTGTTGAATATAAATGTTATAATGCTTCTTAGCAATGTATAATTACCAGGTTTTTTTAATAATGCAAATTTTGGATGTGTACTCGAATATTGAATATTTGAGAGGTTCCTTTTAATAACAATAACACAAGTTTTATTAGCAACTCAACTGAGTTGGATTGACATTACAATAGGTTACAATTAACTCATCAAAACATCATACAAATACAATAGAAATACATTTGATACCGCAAATCATACCATATTAATAGCCTTTTTACTGACAGTTGTGTAAAGCCCACGGTATAAAGGAGTTACGGAATCTATTCGTTCTAGTAACTGGTAACGGGTACACATTTTGTTGTCTAACATTATATTTGATATGTCTTTTGTCAGGCAGCAGATAATTTAATTTGTGTGTGCCGACTTTAATTTTATCAAAATATTTTTTGACAAATGCTGTCCCGTCTTACATTCAACGTATCCAGGTTAACACGTCTAAGTATTTCCGCGTAACCCAATCCAGGAAAAATACATTTTAGTGCCCTTTTTGTATAACTTCAATATTGTCAGACAAATATTGGGGCAAGTTAGTGTGCCATACAGGACATGCATATTCTAGAACTGGTCTCACCACACTAACATATACACTGACCAGATCTTTCTGGGTAATCCCTGCACGCTTTAACTGATATAACATGTATAAGCGTTTACCAGCCTTTTTCACAATATTATCCCCGTTTGTGCTATATCCCTCCCATCAATCTTTATATTCGGGATAGTGCTTCTGAAATTGCCATCTTGTGCAAAACTAATGATTATTTCTTTTGATTTTTCCGAATTAATTGTCATGTCATTCTGTTCTGTCCATCTAGCAGCAATATCAACCGACTCTTGTATAACAGATACATCATTTCTGTCGCATATTTCAAATAACGTACTGTCATCTACATACTTATATAATGGAACAGTCGTTCTTAAATCATTTATATAAACAAGGAAACATTTAGGTTCAGACAATGTCCCTTGCGGTACTCCCCCATTGGGATGACCAGAATGGGAATATTCATTTCCTATTTTTACTCGTTGAGCTCTGTCTAATAGAAATGTTGCCATCCATCTTAAAATATGTGCGGGCAACCCATACGACTGTAGCTTATCTAGCAACAAATGATGATTAATAAGATCAAACGCTTTGCTAAAGTCTAGCATTACAACTCTGACATAAGAATTCAATTTATCTGTCGCCTTATACCACATATGAACCAGTTCGACAAGAACGTCTGTTGTGGACGTTCCGCTAATTCCCCCAAATTACTTAGCATCAATTTCACCTTCAATTGTTTCATCCACCCATTTCATTATTATTGATACAAACACCCTGGCAGCTATTGGAGTTAGTGAAATTGGTCTAATGTCTTTTTTAATCGACACAGGGGGGCTTGTTTTTGGCAACGGTATTACATTGGCCATTTTCCATTCCATAGGGAGTACAGCTTCTCTTAATGAATTGTTAAAAATAGCAGTTAATGGAGGGGCGAGAACATTTGCATAATTTCTTTTTGAATGTCGCTGCGAAAACTACAATACAAGGTTGCGTGCGCTGTGTGTATTATTAGAAGACAATTGTAAAAATAGACTGAGCATTGCAGGAGATTTTACTTTTAATCTTCCCAAGTTAAATAGGTTTTTTTACTCCTTAATATCACAATGCCCTTTCCCACAGATTACCTTCCGTACTAGATTTACTAGAACAAATGGTATTTTAATTTATCATTTCTTTTGCACACTTAGTCAATCTATGTAGGAAAGTACTGATGGGATTTTAATTCAAACATGTCTGATCATCAACCATATTTTATATTTATGAACACCTCATTGAAGATAGAACCTCCACGTAATATTGTTAAAATTAATGTATCAAACGAAATCGCAGTGCATAAAGTTAAATATGAAATTAAATGATATGGTATTTACAACAAGCTAAATAAAAACACAAATGCAGATACAAATTTAAATTATGACATAATTTATAATGCTATTATGAGGGCAAAGAGCAAGCATATGCGGGCAAATGACAAGCATATGCCAACAAAGATAAATTCTCTGAACAA
>CBDHHR010000217.1:0-7826 GCA_965263245.1 Metamycoplasmataceae bacterium
GTCCTGTGCAGCTCCTCAACCATTCCATCGGCACCTAGGCCACTGTCTCTTTGTGCACCGTCAGTTCAACATACCACGCCCTGTCATACACTATTTATGATGCTTATTTTCTTAAGCAATACGTTTCACAAGACATGATATATATGTATAATCCCGTACATGTACGCAAGTATTTCCCAAAGTTTAATTGTATGGTGTTGAACATGTCAAAACCTTCCAGAGGAAACTGTCTAGAATATATTCGTGCGTGCGTGCGTGCGTGCGGGTGCGTGTGTGCATGCGATAAATGCGTACGTGTGTTGCAACTCGTGCCAACAAAATACAAAGGGTACATTTGGGTGATAGGCTGACAAACAATTCATGGTGTTTTTTCACTTCACAATTTTTTCTTGATCTACTAGCACTGACCTAAACTATTGAGAAGATAATTAATAATGGGATATTTCTACACTATTTGGTGTGTATGCCTATCCTTATCTCGCTCCTAACACTTGGTGATTAGTTGGTCTACTGGTTTTCATGTATCTCCGCTCCGTAACGTGGCGCCACTGTTTATCGATCATTCCAATTCGCAGCGTCCGCAAAATCTGGGAGATCCGTCAACTCCCGCGTCCCGCTGTCTCGTCACGCAATACTGGATCTTGACATCTGGAGACGGCTTTCCAGTTATTTATAGAGATTCTTCGTCAGCGGCTCAGCCTGCTCAATGTGTTTCTCGCGGAGACTTAAAGCAAAAATCCGGGAGATTTGCCTGTGTTTTGGTTGATCGGACACAGGAGACGGGGGTCACCCGGATATTCCCGAACAATTGACTAGTAAACCGTAGTGCCTGTCAGTAGTGGTTGTTGATCCAATTGACTAGTAAACCGTAGTGCCTGTCAGTAGTGGTTGTTGATCCAATTGACTAGTAAACCGTAGTGCCTGTCAGTAGTAGTTGTTGATCCAATTGACTAGTAAACCGTAGTGCCTGTCAGTAGTGGTTGTTGATCCAATTGACTAGTAAACCGTAGTGCCTGTCAGTAGTGGTTGTTGATCCAATTGACTAGTAAACCGTAGTGCCTGTCAGTAGTAGTTGTTGATCCAATTGACTAGTAAACCGTAGTGCCTGTCAGTAGTGGTTGTTGATCCAATTGACTAGTAAACCGTAGTGCCTGTCAGTAGTAGTTGTTGATCCAATTGACTAGTAAACCGTAGTGCCTGTCAGTAGTAGTTGTTGATCCAATTGACTAGTAAACCATAGTGCCTGTCAGTAGTGGTTGTTGATCCAACTGTGACCGCAGCTCCTTATCAACGGTAACAAATAAACTTAAGAGAGCCGGCCAGGCATGTATGGGCGTCCGCAAGGGGGGTAATTCCCCTCCCCGGATCCAGACTTGACTTTTATATGCATATTCGTGAGTCAAACTATATAATTGTGTTAGCCTTCCATTTTATATAGGGCCTAATACGTCTTACATTGTCCTCAATCGTCTGTCTAAGATCAGAAATACAGCCGTCACAATTGGATATAAACACGTCGTTGACGGAACTGTGGTACGGAAAGCGAACAGTCTACTCCTTACTGACAAATTCCCTGGAACAGATGGTAGCACGGCACGGCACGGCACGGCACGGCACGGCACGGCACGGCACGGCACGGCACGGCACAGCACATCATAGGTGTATATAATTACTGACTCGCGCCTTGTTGAAAAGTTCACTCCACTTGTCCATCCCACGTGGTCTACAGAAATGACCCCTCAGCAGCCGAAGGACGCCTCTATGTTGCATCTGTACAAGAGAAAGAAAATCGTTGAGCACGCGACAGCCAATTGCTGGAAAACCCTTGTCGCTTACTCCTAAGCTGCCCGACCCTCTCCCTGAGGCAAGGCCGTCTTCTTCAAGGGTGGCTGGATTCAGAGCAAGCATAGGCACAGCCGACATGGTATTTGCAGCTCGCTAACTCCACAGACAAATGCGTTCTCAAGAGATGTCTGACCAAAGTCTTTGACACGATATGCCGCTATAGTCTATGGACGATGGTGACAAAGTTGCGTTGTCGTCACAAGTTATCGGCATGATCAGATACAGATGCTTTCAGACGGGGTGAGGACGGTGTCGACACCAAGTGCAGCATTGGTGGAGGCCAATTCAACGTGAGAAGACTTCAAGTGAAGACACGAGCACTGCAGCACGTTATCCGCGATGACAGCAGATGTACAATAACATGGACAGATTCTCCAATGCATGGAACAAATTCGGTCTTATCATTAGCACGAAGAAATCTAAATAGACGTCCCCGGCAAGCTGAATCAGTTTGTAGAATCGTAACTTAATGTGAAAGGTCTGACACTAAAAGTGGTGGCAAAGTTCACATACTCTAGAGTTGTTCACATTAATGGAATAATGACGAGACACACAGACGCATTACGGTTAGAACAATACTTGCGACAGTGCGAGACCACAGGGAGAGAACGCTACGCCTGCCATAGTTGGGCTGTAATACCTTCTACGTCCTACCAGGACACGAGCCAACGACAGCAATAGGTCTGCTATCTAGGAAATATATTGGGAATTCCGTCGAAGGCACAACACAGTCGTCTAATCAAAAACGACAATGTGTCGTTACTACCGTAAATAGATAGTAATATTAAATTAACAGAATTATTACCAAATTGATTACAACCAATTTGCAGCCAAATATGTATTCGACTGTATGTGCACTATTTTTTCATCAACCTTTCAGGACACGGGTAGACGGGTCTGTGCTTTCGGAAAGTTACGCATGCGCAATTATCACGACAACCCAGTTGCTCCGGGACGTAAGACATCATTGCGCTCAAATAAACGGCGATGACGTCATATTCATGGGTATGGTTTGTTATTCATTTGTTTTGTTTTTTAAGTTAATATTTTCATTCATCAAAAATTTCGTCTAGCTAAAGTAAATAAATATACTTAATTACTTGCATGTTTTCTTTGCTAGCAATATTACGGTCATAGTTGCCTACGCAATTGGTGCGGGACTGTTATTACGTGATGTGCATTGTTTCTGCAGGACATCCTTATGTAGGACGCCATAGTGCATGGATGTGTTTAATCACGCCTTTCGACCAAGAACCCGCAGATCCTGGCTCCAGGGTTAATCTAGGGCTAACTTCGATTGGCCTACTCGGGTTACTCGCGTAACGTGGTATCCGGTTGACGCTGCGCACGCAGTACCACAAGAGTAATCCAACTGAACAGCGATGAACGTGATAAACGAGATAAACCCCTTATGTAAATAAATTAAATAATGTAATCATTTGTTCAGTGTGTAAATTGTGATGCTCATCTTCTTGGTCTTCCTGTGCTAGTGAGACAACAACTAGAAGGTGACACTGTAGCCTGGAGTCTCTGTGTTAGTGACACAACGACTGGAAGGTGACACTGTAGCCTGGAGTCTCTGCGCTAGTGAGACAACAACTAGAAGGTGACACTGTAGCCTCCAGTCGTTGTGTCACTAACACAGAGACTCCAGGCTACAGTGTCACCTTCTAGTTGTTGTCTCACTAGCGCAGAGACTCCAGGCTACAGTGTCACCTTCTAGTTGTTGTCTCACTAGCGCAGAGACTCCAGGCTACAGTGTCACCTTCCAGTCGTTGTCTCACTAGCACAGAGACTCCAGGCTACAGTGTCACCTTCTAGTTGTTGTCTCACTAGCACATAGACTCCAGGCTACAGTGTCACCTTCTAGTTGTTGTCTCACTAGCGCAGAGACTCCAGGCTACAGTGTCACCTTCTAGTCGTTGTGTCACTAGCACAGAGACTCCAAGCTACAGTGTCACCTTCTAGTTGTTGTCTCACTAGCACAGAGACTCCAGGCTACAGTGTCACCTTCTAGTCGTTGTGTCACTAGCACAGAGACTCCAGGCTACAGTGTCACCTTCCAGTTGTTGTCTCACTAGCGCAGAGACTCAAGGCTACAGTGTCACCTTCTAGTCGTCGTCTCACTAGCGCAGAGACTCCAGGCTACTGCGTGTGACGACGACTGGAAGGTGACACTGTAGCCGGGCGTCTCTGTGCTAGTGAGATGACAACTAGAAGGTGGCACTGTAGCCTGGAGTCTCTGTGCTAGTGAGACGACGACTAGAAGGTGACACTGTAGCCTGGAGCCTCTGCGCTAGTGAGACAACAACTAGAAGGTGACACTGTAGCCTGGAGTCTCTGCGCTAGTGAGACGACAACTAGAAGGTGACACTGTAGCCTGGAGTCTCAGTGTCACCTTCTAGTTGTTGTCTCACTAGCGCAGAGGCTCCAGGCTACAGTGTCACCTTCTAGTCGTCGTCTCACTAGCACAGAGACTCCAGGCTACAGTGTCACCTTCTAGTTGTCGTCTCACTAGCGCAGAGACTCCAGGCTACAGTGTCACCTTCCAGTTGTCGTCTCACTAGCGCAGAGACTCCAGGCTACTGTGCTAGTGAGACAACGACTAGAAGGTGACACTGTAGCCTGGAGACTCTGCGCTAGTGAGACAACGACTAGAAGGTGACACTGTAGCCTGGAGTCTCTGTGCTAGTGAGACAACAACTAGAAGGTGACACTGTAGCCTGGAGTCTCTGTGCTAGTGAGACAACAACTGGAAGGTGACACTGTAGCCTGGAGTCTCAGTGTCACCTTCTAGTTGTTGTCTCACTAGCACAGAGACTCCAGGCTACAGTGTCACCTTCCAGTTGTTGTCTCACTAGCACAGAGACTCCAGGCTACAGTGTCACCTTCCAGTTGTTGTCTCACTAGCACAGAGACTCCAGGCTACAGTGTCACCTTCCAGTTGTTGTCTCACTAGCACAGAGACTCCAGGCTACAGTGTCACCTTCCAGTTGTTGTCTCACTAGCACAGAGACTCCATGCTACAGTGTCACCTTCTAGTTGTTGTCTCACTAGCGCAGAGACTCCAGGCTACAGTGTCACCTTCTAGTTGTTGTCTCACTAGCGCAGAGACTCCAGGCTACAGTGTCACCTTCTATTGTTGTCTCACTAGCGCAGAGACTCCAGGCTACAGTGTCACCTTCTAGTCGTTGTCTCACTAGCGCAGAGACTTCAGGCTACAGTGTCACCTTCCAGTTGTCGTCTCACTAGCGCAGAGACTCCAGGCTACAGTGTCACCTTCTAGTCGTTGTCTCACTAGTGCAGAGACTCCAGGCTACAGTGTCACCTTCCAGTTGTCGTCTCACTAGCGCAGAGACTCCAGGCTACAGTGTCACCTTCTAGTTGTTGTCTCACTAGCACAGAGACTCCAGGCTACAGTGTCACCTTCTAGTCGTTGTCTCACTAGCGCAGAGACTCCAGGCTACAGTGTCACCTTCCAGTTGTCGTCTCACTAGCGCAGAGACTCCAGGCTACAGTGTCACCTTCTAGTCGTTGTCTCACTAGCACAGAGACTCCAGGCTACAGTGTCACCTTCTAGTCGTTGTCTCACTAGTGCAGAGACTCCAGGCTACAGTGTCACCTTCTAGTTGTTGTCTCACTAGCACAGAGACTCCAGGCTACAGTGTCACCTTCTAGTTGTTGTCTCACTAGCACAGAGACTCCAGGCTACAGTGTCACCTTCCAGTTGTTGTCTCACTAGCACAGAGACTCCAGGCTACAGTGTCACCTTCCAGTTGTTGTCTCACTAGCACAGAGACTCCAGGCTACAGTGTCACCTTCTAGTCGTTGTCTCACTAGTGCAGAGACTCCAGGCTACAGTGTCACCTTCCAGTTGTCGTCTCACTAGCGCAGAGACTCCAGGCTACAGTGTCACCTTCTAGTTGTTGTCTCACTAGCACAGAGACTCCAGGCTACAGTGTCACCTTCTATTGTTGTCTCACTAGCGCAGAGACTCCAGGCTACAGTGTCACCTTCTAGTCGTTGTCTCACTAGCGCAGAGACTCCAGGCTACAGTGTCACCTTCCAGTTGTCGTCTCACTAGCGCAGAGACTCCAGGCTACAGTGTCACCTTCTATTGTTGTCTCACTAGCACAGAGACTCCAGGCTACAGTGTCACCTTCTAGTCGTTGTCTCACTAGCGCAGAGACTCCAGGCTACAGGGTCACCTTCTAGTTGTTGTCTCACTAGCACAGAGACTCCAGGCTACTGCGCAAGGAGACAACAACTAGAAGGTGACATTGTAGCCTGGACTGTTATTACGTGATGTGCATTGTTTCTGCAGGACATCCTTATGTAGGACGCCATAGTGCATGGATGTGTTTAATCACGCCTTTCGACCAAGAACCCGCAGATCCTGGCTCCAGGGTTAATCTAGGGCTAACTTCGATTGGCCTACTCGGGTTACTCGCGTAACGTGGTATCCGGTTGACGCTGCGCACGCAGTACCACAAGAGTAATCCAACTGAACAGCGATGAACGTGATAAACGAGATAAACCCCTTATGTAAATAAATTAAATAATGTAATCATTTGTTCAGTGTGTAAATTGTGATGCTCATCTTCTTGGTCTTCCTGTGCTAGTGAGACAACATCTAGAAGGTGACACTGTAGCCTGGAGTCTCTGTGTTAGTGACACAACGACTGGAAGGTGACACTGTAGCCTGGAGTCTCTGCGCTAGTGAGACAACAACTAGAAGGTGACACTGTAGCCTGGAGTCTCAGTGTCACCTTCCAGTCGTTGTGTCACTAACACAGAGACTCCAGGCTACAGTGTCACCTTCTAGTTGTTGTCTCACTAGCGCAGAGACTCCAGGCTACAGTGTCACCTTCTAGATGTTGTCTCACTAGCGCAGAGACTCCAGGCTACAGTGTCACCTTCCAGTCGTTGTCTCACTAGCACAGAGACTCCAGGCTACAGAGTCACCTTCTAGTTGTTGTCTCACTAGCACATAGACTCCAGGCTACAGTGTCACCTTGTAGTTGTTGTCTCACTAGCGCAGAGACTCCAGGCTACAGTGTCACCTTCTAGTCGTTGTGTCACTAGCACAGAGACTCCAGGCTACAGTGTCGGCTTCTAGTTGTTGTCTCACTAGCACAGAGACTCCAGGCTACAGTGTCACCTTCTAGTTGTTGTCTCACTAGCGCAGAGACTCCAGGCTACAGTGTCACCTTCCAGTCGTTGTCTCACTAGCACAGAGACTCCAGGCTACAGTGTCACCTTCTAGTTGTTGTCTCACTAGCACATAGACTCCAGGCTACAGTGTCACCTTCTAGTTGTTGTCTCACTAGCGCAGAGACTCCAGGCTACAGTGTCACCTTCTAGTCGTTGTGTCACTAGCACAGAGACTCCAGGCTACAGTGTCACCTTCTAGTTGTTGTCTCACTAGCACAGAGACTCCAGGCTACAGTGTCACCTTCTAGTCGTTGTGTCACTAGCACAGAGACTCCAGGCTACAGTGTCACCTTCTAGTCGTCGTCTCACTAGCGCAGAGACTCAAGGCTACTGCGTGTGACGACGACTGGAAGGTGACACTGTAGCCGGGCGTCTCTGTGCTAGTGAGATGACCACTAGAAGGTGGCACTGTAGCCTGGAGTCTCTGTGCTAGTGAGACGACGACTAGAAGGTGACACTGTAGCCTGGAGCCTCTGCGCTAGTGAGACAACAACTAGAAGGTGACACTGTAGCCTGGAGTCTCTGCGCTAGTGAGACAACAACTAGAAGGTGACACTGTAGCCTGGAGTCTCAGTGTCACCTTCTAGTTGTTGTCTCACTAGCGCAGAGGCTCCAGGCTACAGTGTCACCTTCTAGTCGTCGTCTCACTAGCACAGAGACTCCAGGCTACAGTGTCACCTTCTAGTTGTTGTCTCACTAGCGCAGAGACTCCAGGCTACTGTGCTAGTGAGACAACGACTAGAAGGTGACACTGTAGCCTGGAGACT
>CBDHHR010000219.1:0-8099 GCA_965263245.1 Metamycoplasmataceae bacterium
CGGAACGACAATCATCCAGAGCTAGTAGAAGTGAGCGGAACGACAATCATCCAGAGCTAGTAGAAGTGGGCGGAACGACAATCATCCAGAGCTAGTAGAAGTGAGCGGAACGACAATCATCCAGAGCTAGTAGAAGTGGGCGGAACGACAATCATCCAGAGCTAGTAGAAGTGGGCGGAACGACAATCATCCAGAGCTAGTAGAAGTGGGCGGAACGACAGTCACCCTGAGCTAGTAGAAGTGGGCGGAACGACAATCATCCAGAGCTAGTAGAAGTGAACGGAACGACAATCATCCAGAGCTAGTAGAAGTGGGTGGAACGACAATCATCCAGAGCTAGTATAAGTGGGCGGAACGACAGTCACCCAGAGCTAGTAGAAGTGGGTGGAACGACAGTCATCCAGAGCTAGTAGAAGTGGGCGGAACGACAATCATCCAGAGCTAGTAGAAGTGAGCGGAACGACAATCATCCAGAGTTAGTAGAAGTGGGTGGAATGACAATCATCCAGAGCTAGTAGAAGTGGGCGGAACGACAATCATCCAGAGTTAGTAGAAGTGGGTGGAATGACAATCATCCAGAGCTAGTAGAAGTGGGCGGAACGACAATCATCCAGAGTTAGTAGAAGTGGGCGGAACGACAATCATCCAGAGCTAGTAGAAATGGGCGGAACAACAATCATCCAGAGTTAGTAGAAGTGGGCGGAACGACAATCATCCAGAGCTAGTAGAAGTGGGCGGAATGAGTCATCCAGAGTTAGTAGAAGTGGGTGGAATGCGGAACATCCAGAGTTAGTAATCATCCAGAGTTAGTAGAAGTGGGTGGAATATCATCCAGAGCTAGTAGAAGTGGGCGGAACGACAATCATCCAGAGTTAGTAGAAGTGGGCGGAACGACAATCATCCAGAGCTAGTAGAAATGGGCGGAAATCCAGAGTTAGTAGAAGTCCAGAGCTAGTAGAAGTGGGCGGAAATCATCCAGAGCTAGTAGAAGTGGGCGGAACGACAGTCACCCTGAGCTAGTAGAAGTGGGCGGAACGACAATCATCCAGAGCTAGTAGAAGTGAGCGGAACGACATTCATCCAGAGCTAGTAGAAGTGAGCGGAACGACATTCATCCAGAGCTAGTAGAAGTGAGCTGAATGACAATCATCCAGAGCTAGTAGAAGTGGGCGGAACGACAATCATCCAGAGCTGTAGAAGTGAGCTGAATGACAATCATCCAGAGCTAGTAGAAGTGGGTGGAACGACAGTCACCCGAAGCTAGTAGAAGTGGGCGGAACGACAATCATCCAGAGCTAGTAGAAGTGGGCGGAACGACAGTCACCCGAAGCTAGTAGAAGTGGGCTGAACGACAATCATCCAGAGCTAGTAGAAGTGGGCGGAACGACAGTCATCCAGAGCTAGTAGAAGTGAGCGGAACGACAATCATCCAGAGCTAGTAGAAGTGAGCGGAACGACAATCATCCAGAGCTAGTAGAAGTGGGCGGAACGACAATCATCCAGAGCTAGTGGAAGTGAGCGGAACGACAGTCACCCTGAGCTAGTAGAAGTGGGCGGAACGACAATCATCGAGAGCTAGTAGAAGTGAGCGGAATGACAATCATCCAGAGCTAGTAGAAGTGGGCGGAACGACAATCATCCAGAGCTAGTAGAAGTGGGCGGAACGACATTCTCCCAGAGCTAGTAGAAGTGCGCGGAACGACAATCATCCAGAGCTAGTAGAAGTGGGCGGAACGACAATCATCCAGAGCTAGTAGAAGTGGGCGGAACGACAATCATCCAGAGCTAGATTAAGTGGGCGGAACAACAATCATCCACAGCTAGTAGAAGTGGGTGGAACGACAATCATCCAGAGCTAGTAGAAGTGGGCGGAACGACAGTCATCCAGAGCTAGTAGAAGTGAGCGGAACGACAATCATCCAGAGCTAGTAGAAGTGGGCGGAACGAAAGTCACCCAGAGCTAGTTGAAGTGGGCGTAACGACAGTCACCCAGAGCTAGTAGAAGTGGGCGAAACGACAGTCACCCGGAGCTAGTAGAAGTGCGCGGAACAAAAGTCACCCGGGGCTTGTCCCTGTTGGCAAATGTATAGAGAGTCTAACACCGTTTGTTATTTGTGTTGTTATCACGTATATAAGTTTAAACGTCTTTTAAACGTCGCTATTCCGCTTCGCTTTTATTCTTGTGTACAACGATGTGCTGTTTGTGTTGATGCCATGTATTGGCCTCAGCGAGAACTTCCAACAAGAGCTGGGAGGGGGAATTCTACCCTTTTAAAGAACAGGTACGTTCCATGAATTAACATAACTTCGATTATTGGCTGAGCTGGGTGGTCCTCTCAACAACTTATCTTAAATCTGCGTCTTAGCTGCATATTCTAAAATGTTGATATTATCTAAAGCAGTCCAATACTTTATGCCGGGATTGTTTTAGCCTTGTATGTGCGACATAAAATTCTGATAAAGGCCAATATCCCGTTCTTACGACTGATGAAAGAAAGTAACATTTTATACCTCTGCTGAACTGTTCCTTTGAATACCACATTGACTTATTTTTAGAAGAAAACTACAATTAGCGTGCGAAGACAATTAATATCGTTCACGTATGTATCCACCGTAGCCGTTGAAGTGAATTAGCCGAAGCTACTTAAAATTACGATTGAGGTTATTAATAATTTTAACTACAACGCCACCGCTTCCCACGTCGTTACACCACTGTGTTATAACAGTCTATGACATAAGCAAGTCAATTATCACAGACATCACCACACACGACACGTAAACACGATACGTTACAGTAGCGTTGGTTTCCGATGTACAGTATATTAGCTGTCAGTGTTATGGCTTGTAACACTGCCAATTACGTCAACTGATCAAATAATAATTATATTAAAGTTCTGTCAAGATCCAGAGGTGTACTTTTTAATATAATTACATTTTCACCTTTTGGTGATTGTAGTTGAGTTCATTGCGATACATTTGTGTAAGTCGGGTTTGTCTTTGTTTAATCCGATAGCCCAAGTCTATATAGCAACGTAAGCGACGACAACATGGCGGGAGTTGTCTTGGACGTGTTGACTGGAGTGGACACGCGTAGACGGAAAAAGTGTGGGTTGTCCTTGCTCTATGATTGGTCATGCACATCAATCAAACGTATTGACCGTCGAAGCGGATGACACGTGGAGGTTGCTCACGATTAGTCCACAGGAAGTGGTCAACTAATAATGAAAATACAATAATAGTGGGAAGAAAGCGGATGTTGAATGTATACGTCAAATGGGAGTTGCACGTCATTGTCGTCTGTACAAGAACACTATGTCGAAGAGTAAGGAGACGATTGATAGAAAACGGTATCAGGAGGTTTGTGCTCATATAAATATAATCTCCAATACAGTAATATGTTTTTTTCAACTAGTGACAATGAAGAGGATAAATTTTAATATAATTAATATGTCATATATATTTCCGAAACCTGTAGCAAAACTGAACATTTTATAAATACTATTAGATAGTGGATACGCGATGAATTAGCATCGCTATATAAGTGTAATGTCCCAAAGGATATCGAGGCGTTATTGCAAAGTATTCATTTACACAATGGCAGAATTGTTCCTTCAAACGCCGTGTTGACTTCTCTTAGAAGAACATTACAATCAGGTGTAACGATATTCGAATGATGTTTGCCATCACTCTAATCGTCCGCAGGAAACTGTACAATGCAAAATATACCTTCTCATGTTATATGTAAATGTAGGTCTACGTGTAACTATATGCCAATCATGAAAGCAGCTTTTAATTTTAAACAGTCTTCACGGCGGCCATCTTTGTCATCACAATAAAAAATTATACATTATTCAACATACATTTCTTTCCTAATTTTAGTGCTTAAATGTTACTTGCAACATGTACACGGTGACATCAAACCACCCAATTGTCACACAGCTCGCGCAAGCAAACTCTTGTTTTTTTCTGACAGCACAACAAGTCAACCACAAAACTTAAAAAGAACCGAAATGAAACCACGAAAGCAGGTGGTTTACGTGATTTAAGCATTAATGTAACCTTGAAACCTTGTTTTCCTGTCGACAGTATTTCAATAGCCAGATACGAAAATAAAGTTTAACCATTATACCTCCCCGATCGTTGACATATAACACGTGTTTTACGGTCACCATCTGGCAGGAAAGAAAGTAATCAGGCTGTGGCGTTAGTGCATAGGAACATTGGCGTTAGAACCTTGCGAACACGCCATCATAGAGTCGAGTACGTAATCTCCATTGCCTGTTTTGATTATGATTTTATTAATACAATACACGTGGCCTTATTAGGGGGAATAATATCCTTTATTGCCGCGGACACAAATTGGGGCTGTCCGGGGGTCAGTAACAATAAAGCGAGGTGGTTGTATTGTCACCCGAAACATCATTTCACTTCATTGTCTATGTCAGGAGATTTTATTACTTCTCACATTGAAGCTCAATTTAACTCCTGTTCAAATAGTTGGCTATAGCTTCAGACGGACACGTTTGTACGTGATGCGTGATATCAACAGCAACGAACAAAATACATAGAAAGGTGAACCAAAACAAAGCCAGGTTAATAAAACAAACGTTTGCAGTGTGACACCCATTTTATTTTACGGTTTTACCATTTGCCCAATCTACACATGACCTACAAAACGAAACACTAAATCCGCCGCTCACTTCGCAGTCAAATCATGTCCTCAGTGACGCGACGACGCCGATCAGAACCATGCCGAGTGTAATTAATTACACCTGCCGCTTAGCGTAATGTCTGACGGGGATAAATAAGGCAATTGCAATGTCATTTGTAGGGCAGCAGATTGCCCGGCGCGTCTGAATCGGTTCTGGCGGGATCGGTTGACGTGATTACGGTAGGTGGTGATATATCGGCACCGAGGCTCAGTGTGTGTGCTAGCAAGCGGGGCGTGCCGGCCGTTAACAAAACGGAAGCGTGGTGTAGGAGTAACGGACTAGAGTCCTGGACTGGGCAGGTTAATCATTCCATGCCCTCAAACAACCTTTGGTGTAGTTTGCACACGTAAATCATTTTGATCACAACCGACGTGTGCTGGACGCCAAATCTGTCTCGATTAAACTCTAATATGGCGAGGATATTTAACAGTTAGGCCTATTTGGTATCATCAGACAAGACCATGCTTTCCGCTATGGTTGTGAAGACGCCGTTGCATATTGTCTCAAAACCTCACTCCAATAATATCTGTCGCACTTGGTGCTAGTGGAGATTATTATTATTATTATTATTATTATTATTATTATTATTATTATTATTATTATTATTATTATTATTATTATTATTATTATGATTATGATGATGATTATGATGATGATTATTATTAGTAGTAGTAGTAGTAGTAGTAGTAGTAGTAGTAGTAGTAGTAGTAGTAGTAGTAGTAGTAGTAGTAGTAGTAGTAGTAGTAGTAGTAGTAGTAGTAGTAGTATTATTATTATTATTATTATTATTATTATTATTATTATTATGATTATGATTATGATTATGATTATGATTATGATTATGATTATGATTATGATTATGATTATGATTATGATTATGATTATGATTATGATTATTATGATTATGATTATGATTATGATTATGATTATGATTATGATTATGATTATGATTATGATTATGATTATGATTATGATTATTATCATTATTATTATTATTATTAGTAGTAGTAGTAGTAGTAGTAGTAGTAGTAGTAGTAGTAGTAGTAGTAGTATTATTATTATTATTATTATTATTATTATTATTATTATTATTATTATTATTATTATTATTATTATTATTATGATTATGATTATGATTATGATTATGATTATGATTATGATTATGATTATGATTATGATTATGATTATGATTATGATTATGATTATGATTATTATTATTATTATTAGTAGTAGTAGTAGTAGTAGTAGTAGTAGTAGTAGTAGTAGTAGTAGTAGTACTAGTAGTAGTAGTAGTAGTAGTAGTATTATTATTATTATTATTATTATTATTATTATTATTATTATTATTATTATTATTATTATTATTATTATGATTATGATTATGATTATGATTATGATTATGATTATGATTATGATTATGATTATGATTATGATTATGATTATGATTATGATTATGATTATTATTATTAGTAGTAGTAGTAGTAGTAGTAGTAGTAGTAGTAGTAGTAGTAGTAGTAGTAGTAGTAGTAGTAGTAGTATTAGTATTAGTATTAGTATTAGTATTAGTATTAGTATTAGTATTAGTATTATTATTATTATTATTATTATTATTATTATTATTATTATTATTATTATTGTTAGTGTTAGTTAGTGTTAGTGTTAGTGTTAGTGTTAGTGTTATTGTTATTGTTATTATTATTATTATTATTATTATTATTATTATTATTATTATTATTATTATTATTATTATTATTATTATTATTATTATTATTATTATTATTATTATTATTATTATTATTATTCAGGAAATGTGCCAAGTTTATAGATATCTGCTACTGGCGGTTGGTCTTCTAGGCCAGTTGTGGTGAGCTTAATTTCTTGTCTCTTCTCTTATCCATTTAAGCAGTCAACCTCCAATGGCCACGATCATCGACGGCAGTCTCTCCAATGACCACGAGCTTCGACGGCAGTCTCTCCAATGACCACGAGCTTCGACGGCAGTCTCTCCAATGGCCACGAGCTTCGGCGGCAGTCTCTCCAATGGCCACGAGCTTCGACGGCAGTCTCTCAAATGGCCACGAGCTTCGACGGCAGTCTCTCCAATAGCCACGAGCTTCGACGGCAGTCTCTCAAATGGCCACGAGCTTCGACGGCAGTCTCTCCAATGGCCACGAGCTTCGACGGCAGTCTCTCCAATGGCCACGAGCTTCGACGGCAGTCTCTCCAATGGCCACGAGCTTCGACGGTAGTCTCTCAAATGGCCACGAGCTTCGACGGCAGTCTCTCAAATGACCACGAGCTTCGACGGCAGTCTCTCCAATGGCCACGAGCTTCGGCGGCAGTCTCTCCAATGACCACGAGCTTCGACGGCAGTCTCTCCAATGGCCACGATCATCGACGGCAGTCTCTCCAATGGCCACGATCATCGACGGCAGTCTCTCCAATGGCCACGATCATCGACGACAGTGTCTCCAATGGCCACGAGCTTCGACGGCAGTCTCTCCAATGGCCACGAGCTTCGACGGCAGTCTCTCAAATGGCCACGAGCTTCGACGGCAGTCTCTCAAATGACCACGAGCTTCGACGGCAGTCTCTCCAATGGCCACGAGCTTCGACGGCAGTCTCTCCAATGGCCACGAGCTTCGACGGCAGTCTCTCCAATGGCCACGAGCTTCGACGGCAGTCTCTCAAATGGCCACGAGCTTCGACGGCAGTCTCTCCAATGGCCACGAGCTTCGACGGCAGTCTCTCAAATGGCCACGAGCTTCGACGGCAGTCTCTCCAATGACCACGAGCTTCGACGGCAGTCTCTCCAATGATCACGAGCTTCGACGGCAGTCTCTCCAATGGCCACGAGCTTCGACGGCAGTCTCTCCAATGGCCACGAGCTTCGACGGCAGTCTCTCCAATGGCCACGATCATCGACGGCAGTCTCTCCAATGACCACGAGCTTCGACGGCAGTCTCTCCAATGGCCACGAGCTTCGACGGCAGTCTCTCCAATGACCACGAGCTTCGACGCCAGTCTCTCAAATGGCCACGAGCTTCGACGGCAGTCTCTCCAATGACCACGAGCTTCGGCGGCAGTCTCTCCAATGACCACGAGCTTCGACGGCAGTCTCTCCAATGGCCACGATCATCGACGGCAGTCTCTCCAATGGCCACGATCATCGACGGCAGTGTCTCCAAGGGCCACGTTCATCGACGGCAGTCTCTCCAATGGCCACGTTCATCGACGGCAGTCTCTCCAGTGGCCACGTTCATCGGCGGCAGTCTCTCCAATGACCACGTTCATCGACGGCAGTCTCTCCAGTGGCCACGTTCATCGACGGCAGTCTCTCCAATGGCCACGTTCAACGACGGCAGTCTCTCCAATGGCCACATTCAT
>CBDHHR010000220.1:10000-17500 GCA_965263245.1 Metamycoplasmataceae bacterium
GGGGTTAGCGTCCAAGATTTAGTGAAGGAATGTGGTACGTTTATATGTTTCGTTCCGTGGGTGTGGATGTTTGTGTAGGTTGAATGTTTACTGAGCCATAGTTGTGAAATTATACGTTTTTGGAGAGACTCGATGCGGTATAATTTTATACTTCTGGGAATATCAAGCGTTGGAGCAAGTTAGGTGAGGAATGTCACCCCCGCAACCCTTGCCCACCCTCCCCCTCCCCTTCCCCCCTCCCCCTCCCCTTCCCCCCTCCCCCAATATCAGTCACGTTCTGACGCCGTTGAATTAAATAACCAGTCGTCAAGTGGACTTTACAAAACGCTTATAGCGGCGCATACACTGGCAACATTCGTCCGATGTTACCTAATTGTAAAATTTAAGTATAACAGCAGTTAAACTGGTCTGGAGGGTCGACTGTTTGGGGCGTGTATCCGGCGTGTCCGCGTCACCACAGCTGGCTTTTAGTCACGAGGGGTGACTAACGGTATTTACGTCTTTCGCAGGCACGACTTCCCTGCTATGTGGAATGTGAAGACTGGAATACAATCTACAGAGGGTCAACAATTCAGGGATGGTCAAAATTAATATGGTAGATTTTGTTAGCTAAATAACCATCGTCCCATGGTGCCATTGCAACGTAAGATTATAGCTAACATACCTGGCAATAGAGCAGAACCAACCAACGAACCAACGAACCAACGAACCAACGAACCAACGAACCAACGAACCAACGAACCAACGAACCAACGAACCAACGAACCAACGAACCAACGAACCAACGAACCAACGAACCAACGAACGAAACGATCGACAAAGGAATGAATCAGTCTATGTCGTACAATTACTGACACGCCGTTTAATTCGTTATGTAATATAAACATACCTCGAACGACAAAGATATTGGCAAGTGATAGTGTGGTGTAACACTACGAAAGAGCACTCTCCGGTAATAGTCTACATCGATGTATACGAAAAATTCAATCACAGTGCATTTGTTGGGTCGCAGTAATGCCACGGGGCACAACAATATCTATCTCCTGCACAAGTAACTATACACGTATCTAAACTTTTGTCCTTTCAGCTGTTCTAGCTATCGACAGAAAATATCAGTCCTTGCGTGTGGTGTTTTCGTGCGTGAGGGATATGAACGTGACAGCTGTGATCTGTGATCCGTGACGCATTGACACGTACGTAGTACTAATCGCCCACACTACGAAAGCCGTGGTTTTTTCCGGGTGTTCAGACAAAACACCAGCCTTGTGACTGCGAGCAAATGTGTGTATTGGTTATATAGTGAGGGTCGCTTATCAGTTGGAGAGACGGTGAAACGGTGTCGCTTTTGATAGTTGCCGAAAGTAGAAAAAAGAGTGTATTGCATTACTTGCACAAAGTACGTGTGTGTGTGTGTGTGTGTGTGTGTGTGTGTGTGTGTGTGTGTGTGTGTGTGTGTGTGTGTGTGTGTGTGTGTGTGTGTGTGTGTGTGTGTGTGTGTGTGTGTGTGTGTGTGTGTGTGTGTGTGTGTGTGTGTGTGTGTGTGTGTGTGTGTGTGTGTGTGTGTGTGTGTGTGTGTGTGTGTGTGTGTGTGTGTGTGTGTGTGTGTGTGTGTGTGTGTGTGTGTGTGTGTGTGTGTGTGTGTGTGTGTGTGTGTGTGTGTGTGTGTGTGTGTGTGTGTGTGTGTGTGTGTGTGTGTGTGTGTGTGTGTGTGTGTGTCTGTGTGTGTGTGTGTGTGTGTGTGTGTGTGTGTGTGTGTGTGTGTGTGTGTGTGTGAGAGAGTGTGTGTGTGTGCGTGCGTGCGTGCGTGCGTGTGTGCGCGCGCATCGTGGTGGGTGAGTGTGTGGGTGTTGTTTGTGCGCGCGTTCGCGTGTGTGTGCATGCATGTATCAAAGTATTCTATGAAACCTGCATACAAAAATATCTTCCTTATTTTGCAATAGTTCCAAGGTATTTTTACAGGATCAACAGCGAGATTGCATGTACATATTGCTCTTCCCATGATATCATTTATACCTTACAGCTTATATATTATGTAATACCTGCAACATTTGATGTACATGTATTTTTTACATTTTGTCTTATTGTTGCTCACGTAATACCTGCAATCTTCCACGTGTTGACGACACGTGAAATAACACTCAGTGTTGTCCTACAAAATCTCAGTTTTTCAGACCTTCTATTGGGGAAACAAGGACGCACCCATATGCACATTCCAGTGTCATTGCTTCGGTGAGACGACGTAGACAAAAAACGAGGTGCACCTACCCGTTATATGACTTCTGTAGCCCCTCCTGTGCAGCGGCGCTGGCCAGGAGCCACTGAAGCATGACGAACGGCAACAAACGGCACATGACCTGAACTAGCGCTTTGTCGAGTACAGACGCTCATGGAAGGAACTCTGTCGGCGGTTTCGTCATGCGTGGCTGATCACCGTCGTCATGCCTGGCTGAACACGAAAATCTGGCGTTCGTCGGCCGGTGTTATATGACAGAATCCGTCAGCGGTAGACGACTCGAGCTCTGAGACTGCTCAACGGGGACACGGCCCCAACGTTAAATAGTCACATGTATATCGGTCACGCGTGACTGCACATCCGGCATCGGTGATAGGCAGATGGGCGGAGCGACTTGATTGTTTGTCGACACGACCTGCTTATTACTATTATAACTCACCACCGAGTGAACTGTGCCCGACAAAGACATTTTAGTGTTACTCTCAGACCGTATCCGTGTTCACTCCCATGATTGTGCAATCTGAAACATCATAGTTCCTCGTCTGTGTCCTACTGATAGACGGCTACATTAAGTGGCGGAGCCAGACAGAACTTTGTTGATGTGTAGCGTCCTTATCTCCCTTTCTCCACGGGTAGACAGTCTGAATGAAGAAAAATTGCAAACGTCATTCATATTCAAGTCGTATTCAAATAGGCCGTATATTGGCAAACAGCGACGGACACCAATTCGGATGACATTTTTGACTGGACAAAATGTCACTGTTCAGACCAAGGCCCTTTTTATCAGCCCATATGGTTTTGTATTTGTTCTAGACACATACTTCCCCTGACCAGTTACTGCTCGGCCAATTCTGAACAGACGAGCTGGCACCCTCGCTAAAACCAAGCTTTCAGGAGGCTGAGTTGTGCTGTTTTATTCTTTGTTTATAAGTTCAATGAACGCGATTATGTCGACACGTTGTAGAGCTGTTAGTGAAAAGGATAGCAACGCGAGACTGGAACTCGTTAGCGTAAGTTCTGAGTTGTGTTTTTCACGTGTATTGTTAATTTCATTGAGAATTATTGGCTGTGAATGTGGAATATATGAACCCATTTTAAAAAAAGCCGGCGATGTGGTTCGTATTAAATATTCTTGTTTGATTTTAGTATATCACGAGGAGATCGTATGTCATGAGGAGATCGTATGTCATGAGGAGATCGTATATCATGAGGAGATCATATGTCATGGGGAAATCTATGTCATGAGGAGATCGTATGTCATGAGGAGATTGTATGTCATGAGGAGATCGTATGTTATGAGGAGATCGTATGTTATGAGGAGATCGTATGTCACGAGGAGATCGTATGTCATGAGGAGATCGTATGTCATGAGGAGATCTATGTAATGATGAGATCATATGTCATGAGGAAACCTATGTCATGAGGAGATCGTATGTCATGAGGAGATCGTATGTCATGAGGAGATCGTATGTCATGAGGAGATCATACGTCATGAGGAAATCTATGTCATGAGGAGATCGTATGTCATGAGGAGATTGTATGTCATGAGGAGATCGTATGTCTTGAGGAGATCGTATGTTATGAGAAGATCGTATGTTATGAGGAGATCGTATGTCACGAGGAGATCGTATGTCATGAGGAGATCGTATGTCATGAGGAGATCGTATGTAATGAGGAGATCGTATGTAATGATGAGATCATATGTCATGAGGAAATCTATGTCATGAGGAGATCGTATGTCATGAGGAGATCGTATGTCACGAAGAGATCGTAAGTCATGAGGATATCGTATGTCATGAGGAGATCGTATGTCACGAGGAGATCGTATGTCACGAGGAGATCGTATGTCATGAGGAGATCGTATGTCATGAGGAGATCGTATGTCATGAGGAGATCGTATGTCACGAGGAGATCGTATGTCACGAGGAGATCGTATGTCATGAGGAGATCGTATGTCATGGGGAGATCGTATGTCACGAGGAGATCGTATGTCATGAGGAGATCGTATGTTACGAGGAGATCGTATGTCATAAGGAGATCGTATGCTATGAGGAGATTGTATGTCTTGAGGCGATCGTATGTCACGAGGAGATCGTATGTCATGAGGAGATCGTATGCCATGAGGATATCGTATGTTATGAGGAGATCGTATGTCATGAGGAGATCGTATGTCACGAGGAGATCGTATGTCACGAGGAGATCGTATGTCACGAGGAGATCGTATGTTATGAGGAGATCGTATGTTATGAGGAGATCGTATGTCTTGAGGCGATCGTATGTCATGAGGAGATCGTATGTCTTGAGGCGATCGTATGTCATGAGGAGATCGTATGTCATGAGGAGATCGTATGTCTTGAGGAGATCGTGTGTCATGAGGAGATCGTATGTCTTGAGGCGATCGTATGTCATGAGGAGATCGTATGTCATGAGGAGATCGTATGTCTTGAGGAGATCGTGTGTCATGAGGAGATCGTATGTCTTGAGGCGATCGTATGTCATGAGGAGATCGTATGTCATGAGGAGATCGTATGTCTTGAGGCGGTCGTATGTCATGAGGAGATCGTATGTCATGAGGAGATCGTATTTCTTGAGGAGATCGTATGTCATGAGGAGATCGTATGTTATGAGGAGATCATATGTTATGAGGAGATCATATGTTATGAGGAGATCGTATGTCATGAGGAGATCGTATGTCACGAGGAGATCGTATTTCATGAGGAGATCGTATGTCACGAGGAGATCGTATGTCATGAGAAGATCGTATGTCATGAGGAGATTGTATGTCATGAGGAGATTGAATGTAATGAGGAGATCGTATGTCATGAGGAGATCGTATGTCATGAGGAGATTGAATGTAATGAGGAGATCGTATGTCATGAGGAGATCGTATGTCATGAGGAGATTGTATGTGAGGAGATCGTATGTCATGAGGAGATCGTATGTTATGAGGAGATCGTATGTCATGAGGAGATCGTATGTTATGAGGAGATCGTATGTTATGAGGAGATGGTATGTCACGAGGAGATCGTATGTCACGAGGAGATCGTATGTCACGAGGAGATCGTATGTCACGAGGAGATCGTATGTCATGAGGAGATCGTATGTCATGAGGAGATTGTATGTCATGAGGAGATTGAATGTCATGAGGAGATTGTATGTCATGAGGAGATCGTGTGTCATGAGGAGATCGTATGTCATGAGGAGATCGTATGTCATGAGGAGATCGTATGTCTTGAGGCGATCGTATGTCATGAGGAGATCGTATGTCTTGAGGCGATCGTATGTCATGAGGAGATCGTATGTCATGAGGAGATCGTATGTCTTGAGGAGATCGTGTGTCATGAGGAGATCGTATGTCTTGAGGCGATCGTATGTCATGAGGAGATCGTATGTCATGAGGAGATCGTATGTCTTGAGGAGATCGTGTGTCATGAGGAGATCGTATGTCTTGAGGCGATCGTATGTCATGAGGAGATCGTATGTCATGAGGAGATCGTATGTCTTGAGGCGGTCGTATGTCATGAGGAGATCGTATGTCATGAGGAGATCGTATTTCTTGAGGAGATCGTATGTCATGAGGAGATCGTATGTTATGAGGAGATCATATGTTATGAGGAGATCATATGTTATGAGGAGATCGTATGTCATGAGGAGATCGTATGTCACGAGGAGATCGTATTTCATGAGGAGATCGTATGTCACGAGGAGATCGTATGTCATGAGAAGATCGTATGTCATGAGGAGATCGTATGTCATGAGGAGATTGAATGTAATGAGGAGATCGTATGTCATGAGGAGATCGTATGTTATGATGAGATCGTATGTCACGAGGAGATCGTATGTCACGAGGAGATCGTATGTCATGAGGAGATCGTATGTTATGAGGAGATCGTATGTCATGAGGAGATCGTATGTTATGAGGAGATCGTATGTTATGAGGAGATGGTATGTCACGAGGAGATCGTATGTCACGAGGAGATCGTATGTCACGAGGAGATCGTATGTCACGAGGAGATCGTATGTCATGAGGAGATCGTATGTCATGAGGAGATTGTATGTCATGAGGAGATTGAATGTCATGAGGAGATTGTATGTCATGAGGAGATCGTGTGTCATGAGGAGATCGTATGTCATGAGGAGATCGTATGTCATGAGGAGATCGTATGTTATGAGGAGATCGTATGTCATGAGGAGATCGTATGTCATGAGGAGATCGTATGTTATGAGGAGATCGTATGTTATGAGGAGATCGTATATCATGAGGAGATCGTATGTTATGAGGAGAGCGTATGTCACGAGGAGATCGTATGTCACGAGGAGATCGTATGTCATGAGGAGATCGTATGTCATGAGGAGATTGTATGCCATGAGGAGATCGTATGTCATGAGGAGATCGTATGTCATGAGGAGATCGTATGTCATGAGGATATTGTATGTCATGAGGAGATCGTATGTCATGAGGAGATCGTGTGTCATGAGGAGATCGTATGTCTTGAGGCGATCGTATGTCATGAGGAGATCGTATGTCATGAGGAGATCGTATGTTATGAGGAGATCGTATGTCATGAGGAGATCGTATGTTATGAGGAGATCGTATGTTATGAGGAGATCGTATGTCTTGAGGCGATCGTATGTCATGAGGAGATCGTATGTCATGAGGAGATCGTATGTTATGATGAGATCGTATGTCACGAGGAGATCGTATGTCACGAGGAGATCGTATGTCACGAGGAGATCGTATGTCATGAGGAGATCGTATGTCATGAGGAGATTGTATGTCATGAGGAGATTGAATGTCATGAGGAGATCTTATGTCACGAGGAGATCGTATGTCACGAGGAGATCGTATGTCACGAGGAGATCGTATGTCATGAGGAGATCGTGTGTCATGAGGAGATCGTATGTCATGAGGAGATCGTATGTCATGAGGAGATCGTATGTTATGAGGAGATCGTATGTCATGAGGAGATCGTATGTCATGAGGAGATCGTATGTCATGAGGAGATCGTATGTTATGAGGAGATCGTATGTTATGAGGAGATCGTATGTCATGAGGAGATCGTATGTCTTGAGGAGATCGTATGTTATGAGGAGATCGTATGTCATGAGGAGATCGTATGTCATGAGGAGATTGTATGCCATGAGGAGATCGTATGTCATGAGGAGATCGTGTGTCATGAGGAGATCGTATGTCTTGAGGCGATCGTATGTCATGAGGAGATCGTATGTTATGAGGAGATCGTATGTCATGAGGAGATCGTATGTCA
>CBDHHR010000221.1:0-2500 GCA_965263245.1 Metamycoplasmataceae bacterium
GGTCTCCCCGGTCCCCCCGGTCTACCCTGTCTCCCCGGCCTCTCAGGTCTCCCCGGTCTCACCGGTCTCCCCGATCTCCCCGGTCTCCCCGGTCTCCCCGGTCATCCGCCGGTCTCCCCGGTCTCCCCGGTCTCTCCGATCTCCCCGGTCTCCCCGGTCTCTCCGGTCTCCCCGATCTCCCCGGTCTCTCCGGTCTCCCCGGTGTCCCCGGTCTCTCCGGTCTCCCCGGTCTCTCTGGTCTCTCTCCGTGTGTGTGTGTGTGTGTGTGTGTGTGTGTGTGTGTGTGTGTGTGTGTGTGTGTGCGTGAGTGTGTGTGTGTGTGTGTGTCTCTCTCTCTCTATTCTCGTGTCCGCTCGCCAGAATCGGTTTGACGCCCGATTCAGTGTAAAGTGACAGACGCTCGTTCCACGTCCGATCTCGGATATTTTATTCACAGTTGGACGTTCACGTTCGTATGCAATATTTCAAAAGATATACATTGCGTTGGCAATAGAGTTTAACATAGTACTTGTAACATCGAAGTCATTGAGTGTCTGTTGCCAGTCCACTCGAGTGCTCCTACATTTTAAAGTTTTAAATAAATGCCGGTAATTTTGATAGTCTCGTGTAATATGAGCTTCTGTCTCATATTCATGTTTAAATTTGAACAGCCAAAATGAGGGTAAATCGCGAGCATCTTCTGTAGCTCCCGATTTCCCCGGTCTCTCCGGTCTCTCCGGCCTCCCCGATATCTTCGGTCTCTCCTGTCTCCCCAGTCTCTCCGGTCTCTCCGGTCTCCCCGATCTCTCCGGTCTCCCCGGTCTCTCCGGTCTCTCCGGTCTCCCCGGTCTCCCCGGTCTCTCCGGTCTCCCCGATCTCCCGGTCTCTCCGGTCTCCCCGGTCTCTCTGGTCTCCCCGGTCTCTCCGGTCTCTCCGGTCTCCCCGGTCTCTCCGGTCTCCCCGGTCTCTCCGGTCTCCCCGGTCTCCCCGGTCTCTCCGGTCTCCGCGGTCTCCCCGGTCTACCCGGTCTCCCCGGTCTCCCCGGTCTACCCTGTCTCCCCGGCCTCTCCGGTCTCCCCGGTCTCCCCGGTCTCCCCGATCTCCCCGGTCTCCCCGGTCTCCCCGGTCATCCGCCGGTCTCCCCGGTCTCCCCGGTCTCTCCGATCTCCCCGGTCTCCCCGGTCTCTCCGGTCTCCTCCATCTCCCCGGTCTCTCCGGTCTCCCCGGTCTCCCCGGTCTCCCCGGTCTCTCCGGTCTCCCCGGTCTCTCTGGTCTCTCTCCGTGTGTGTGTGTGTGTGTGTGTGTGTGTGTGTGTGTGGTGTCTCTTTGTGTGTGTGTGTGTGTGTGTGTGTGTGTGTGTGTGTGTGTGTGTGTGTGTGTGTGTGTGTTGTCTGTGTGTGTGTGTGTGTGTGTGTGTGTGTGTGTGTGTGTGTGTGTGTGTGTGTGTGTGTGTGTGTGTGTGTGTGTGTGTGTCTATCTCTCTCTCTCTCTTCTCGTGTCCGGTCGCCAGAATCGGTTTGACCCCCGATTCAGTGTAAAGTGACAGACGCTCGTTCCACGTTCGATCTCGGATATTTTATTCACAGTTGGACGTTCACGTTGTATGCAATATTTCAAAAGATATACATTGCGTTGGCAATAGAGTTTAACATAGTACTTGTAACATCGAAGTCACTGAGTGTCTGTTGCCAGTCCACTCCAGTGCTCCTACATTTTAAAGTTTTAAATAAATGCCGGTAATTTTGATAGTCTCGTGTAATATGAGCTTCAGTCTCATATTCATGTTTAAATTTGAACAGCCAAAATGAGGGTAAATCGCGAGCATCTTCTGTAGCTCCCGATCTCCCCGGTCTCTCCGGCCTCCCCGATATCTTCGGTCTCTCCGGTCTCTCCAGTCTCTCCGGTCTCTCCGGTCTCCCCGATCTCCCCGGTCTCTCCGGTCTCCCCGGTCTCCCCGGTCTCTCCGGTCGCCCCGGTCTCCCCGGTCTCTCCGGTCTCCCCGGTCTCTCCGGTCTCTCCGGTCTCACCGGTCTCTCCGGTCTCACCGATCTCCCCGGTCTCCCCGGTCTCGCCGGTCTCCCCGGTCTCTCCGGTGTCTCCGGTCTCTCCGGTCTCTCCGGTCTCCCCGGTCTCCCCGGTCTCCCCGATCTCCCCGGTCTCCCCGGTCTCCCCGGTCTCTCCGGTCTCCCCGGTCTCCCCGGTCTCTCCGGTCTCCCCTGTCTCTCCGGTCTCTCCGGTCTCTCCGGTCTCCCCGGTCTCGCCGGTCTCCCCGGTCTTCCCGGTCTCTCCGGTCTCCCCGATCTCTCCGGTCTCTCCGGTCTCCCCGGTCTCTCCGGTCTCCCCGGTCTCTCCGGTCTCCCCGGTCTCCCCGGTCTCTCCGGTCTCCGCGGTCTCCCCGGTCTACCCGGTCTCCCCGGTCTCCCCGGTCTACCCTGTCTCCCCGGCCTCTCCGGTCTCCCCGGTCTCCCCGGTCTCCCCGATCTCCCCGGTCTCCCCGGTCTCCCCGGTCATCCGCCGGTCT
>CBDHHR010000221.1:7500-11376 GCA_965263245.1 Metamycoplasmataceae bacterium
GGTTTGACCCCCGATTCAGTGTAAAGTGACAGACGCTCGTTACACGTTCGATCTCGGATATTTTATTCACAGTTGGACGTTCACGTTCGTATGCAATATTTCAAAAGATATACATTGCGTTGGCAATAGAGTTTAACATAGTACTTGTAACATCGAAGTCACTGAGTGTCTGTTGCCAGTCCACTCCAGTGCTCCTACATTTTAAAGTTTTAAATAAATGCCGGTAATTTTGATAGTCTCGTGTAATATGAGCTTCAGTCTCATATTCATGTTTAAATTTGAACAGCCAAAATGAGGGTAAATCGCGAGCATCTTCTGTAGCTCCCGATCTCCCCGGTCTCTCCGGTCTCCCCGATATCTTCGGTCTCTCTGGTCTCCCCGCTCTCTCCGGTCTCTCCGGTCTCCCCGGTCTCTCCGGTCTCCCCGGTCTCTCCGGTCTCCCCGGTCTCCCCGGTCTCTCCGGTCTCCGCGGTCTCCCCCGTCTACCCGGTCTCCCTGGTCTCCCCGGTCTACCCTGTCTCCCCGGCCTCTCCGGTCTCCCCGGTCTCCCCGGTCTCCCCGATCTCCCCGGTCTCCACGGTCTCCCCGGTCATCCGACGGTCTCCCCGGTCTCCCCGGTCTCTCCGATCTCCCCGGTCTCCCCGGTCTCTCCGGTCTCCCCCATCTCCCCGGTCTCTAAGGTCTCCCCGGTCTCCCCGGTCTCCCCGGTCTCTCCGGTCTCCCCGGTCTCTCTGGTCTCTCTCCGTGTGTGTGTGTGTGTGTGTGTGTGTGTGTGTGTGTGTGTGTGTGTGTGTGTGTGTGTGTGTGTGTGTGTCTGTGTGTGTGTGTGTGTGTGTGTGTCTGTGTGTGTGTGTGTGTGTGTGTGTGTGTGTGTTTGTCTGTGTGTGTGTGTGTGTGTGTGTGTGTGTGTGTGTGTGTGTGTGTGTGTGTGTGTGTGTGTGTGTGTGTGTGTGTCTATCTCTCTCTCTCTCTCTCTTCTCGTGTCCGGTCGCCAGAATCGGTTTGACCCCCGATTCAGTGTAAAGTGACAGACGCTCGTTACACGTTCGATCTCGGATATTTTATTCACAGTTGGACGTTCACGTTCGTATGCAATATTTCAAAAGATATACATTGCGTTGGCAATAGAGTTTAACATAGTACTTGTAACATCGAAGTCACTGAGTGTCTGTTGCCAGTCCACTCCAGTGCTCCTACATTTTAAAGTTTTAAATAAATGCCGGTAATTTTGATAGTCTCGTGTAATATGAGCTTCAGTCTCATATTCATGTTTAAATTTGAACAGCCAAAATGAGGGTAAATCGCGAGCATCTTCTGTAGCTCCCGATCTCCCCGGTCTCTCCGGTCTCCCCGATATCTTCGGTCTCTCTGGTCTCCCCGCTCTCTCCGGTCTCCCCGGTCTCTCCGGTCTCCCCGATCTCTCCGGTCTCCCCGGTCTCTCCGGTCTCCCCGATCTCCCCGGTCTCCCCGGTCTCCCCGGTCTCTCCGGTCTCTCTGGTCTCTCCGGTCTCCCCCGGTCTCCCCGGTATCTCCGGTCTCCCCGGTCTCTCCGGTCTCTCCGGTCTCCCCGGTCTCGCCGGTCTCCCCGGTCTTCCCGGTCTCTCCGGTCTCCCCGATCTCTCCGGTCTCTCCGGTCTCCCCGGTCTCTCCGGTCTCCCCGGTCTCTCCGGTCTCCCCGGTCTCCCCGGTCTCTCCGGTCTCCGCGGTCTCCCCCGTCTACCCGGTCTCCCCGGTCTCCCCGGTCTACCCTGTCTCCCCGGCCTCTCCGGTCTCCCCGGTCTCCCCGGTCTCCCCGATCTCCCCGGTCTCCACGGTCTCCCCGGTCATCCGCCGGTCTCCCCGGTCTCCCCGGTCTCTCCGATCTCCCCGGTCTCCCAGGTCTCTCCGGTCTCCCCGATCTCCCCGGTCTCTCCGGTCTCCCCGGACTCCCCGGTCTCCCCGGTCTCTCCGGTCTCCTCGGTCTCTCTGGTCTCTCTCCGTGTGTGTGTGTGTGTGAGTGTGTGTGTGTGTGTGTGTGTGTGTGTGTGTGTGTGTGTGTGTGTGTGTGTGTGTGTGTCTCTTCTCGTGTCCGCTCGCCAGAATCGGTTTGACCCCCGATTCAGTGTAAAGTGACAGACGCTCGTTCCACGTTCGATCTCGGATATTTTATTCACAGTTGGACTTTCACGTTCGTATGCAATATTTCAAAAGATATACATTGCGTTGGCAATAGAGTTTAACATAGTACTTGTAACATCGAAGTCACTGAGTGTCTGTTGCCAGTCCACTCCAGTGCTCCTACATTTTAAAGTTTAAATAAATGCCGGTAATTTTGATAGTCTCGTGTAATATGAGCTTCAGTCTCATATTCATGTTTAAATTTGAACAGCCATAATGAGGGTAAATCGCGAGCATCTTCTGTAGCTCCCGATTTCCCCGGTCTCTCCGGTCTCCCCGATATCTTCGGTCTCTCCGGTCTCCCCGGTCTCCCGGTCTCCGTCCGTCTCTCTCCGGTCTCTCCGGTCTCCCCGGTCTCCCCGGACTCTCCGGTCTCCCCGATCTCACCGGTCTCTCCGGTCTCCCCGGTCTCTCCGGTCTCTCCGGTCTCTCCGGTCTCCCCGATCTCTCCGGTCTCCCCAGTCTCTCCGGTCTCACCGATCTCCCCGGTCTCCCCGGTCTCCCCGGTCTCGCCGGTCTCCCCGGTCTCTCCGGTGTCTCCGGTCTCTCCGGTCTCTCCGGTCTCCCCCATCTCCCCGGTCTCTAAGGTCTCCCCGGTCTCCCCGGTCTCCCCGGTCTCTCCGGTCTCCCCGGTCTCTCTGGTCTCTCTCCGTGTGTGTGTGTGTGTGTGTGTGTGTGTGTGTGTGTGTGTGTGTGTGTGTGTGTGTGTGTGTGTGTGTGTGTGTGTGTGTGTGTGTGTGTGTGTGTGTGTGTGTGTCTGTGTGTGTGTGTGTGTGTGTGTGTGTGTGTGTGTGTGTGTGTGTGTGTGTGTGTGTGTGTGTGTGTGTGTGTGTGTGTGTGTGTGTCTATCTCTCTCTCTCTCTCTTCTCGTGTCCGGTCGCCAGAATCGGTTTGACCCCCGATTCAGTGTAAAGTGACAGACGCTCGTTACACGTTCGATCTCGGATATTTTATTCACAGTTGGACGTTCACGTTCGTATGCAATATTTCAAAAGATATACATTGCGTTGGCAATAGAGTTTAACATAGTACTTGTAACATCGAAGTCACTGAGTGTCTGTTGCCAGTCCACTCCAGTGCTCCTACATTTTAAAGTTTTAAATAAATGCCGGTAATTTTGATAGTCTCGTGTAATATGAGCTTCAGTCTCATATTCATGTTTAAATTTGAACAGCCAAAATGAGGGTAAATCGCGAGCATCTTCTGTAGCTCCCGATCTCCCCGGTCTCTCCGGTCTCCCCGATATCTTCGGTCTCTCTGGTCTCCCCGCTCTCTCCGGTCTCCCCGGTCTCTCCGGTCTCCCCGATCTCTCCGGTCTCCCCGGTCTCTCCGGTCTCCCCGATCTCCCCGGTCTCCCCGGTCTCCCCGGTCTCTCCGGTCTCTCTGGTCTCTCCGGTCTCCCCCGGTCTCCCCGGTATCTCCGGTCTCCCCGGTCTCTCCGGTCTCTCCGGTCTCCCCGGTCTCGCCGGTCTCCCCGGTCTTCCCGGTCTCTCCGGTCTCCCCGATCTCTCCGGTCTCTCCGGTCTCCCCGGTCTCTCCGGTCTCCCCGGTCTCCCCGGTCTACCCTGTCTCCCCGGCCTCTCCGGTCTCCCCGGTCTCCCCGGTCTCCCCGATCTCCCCGGTCTCCACGGTCTCACCGGTCATCCGCCGGTCTCCCCGGTCTCCCCGGTCTCTCCGATCTCCCCGGTCTCCCCGGTCTCTCCGGTCTCCCCCATCTCC
>CBDHHR010000222.1:0-2500 GCA_965263245.1 Metamycoplasmataceae bacterium
GTGTGAATGTAGATACACACATACTAGACCAACTAGGTCCTGTGTGAATGTAGACACACACAGACTAGACCAACTAGGTCCTGTGTGAATGTAGATACACACAGACTAGACCAACTAGGTCCTGTGTGAATGTAGACACACACAGACTAGACCAACTAGCTCCTGTGTGAATGTAGATACACACAGACTAGATCAATTAGGTCCTGTGTGAATGTAGATACACACAGACTGGACCAACTAGGTCCTGTGTGAATGCAGATACACATAGACTAGACCAACTAGGTCCTGTGTGAATGTAGACACACACAGACTAGACCAACTAGGTCCTGTGTGAATGTAGATACACACAGACTAGACCAACTAGGTCCTGTGTGAATGTAGATGCACACAGACTAGACCAACTAGGTCCTGTGTGAATGTAGACACACACAGACTAGACCAACTAGGTCCTGTGTGAATGTAGATACACACAGACTAGACCAACTAGGTCCTGTGTGAATGTAGACACACACAGACTAGACCAACTAGGTCCTGTGTGAATGTAGATACACACAGACTAGACCAACTAGGTTCTGTGTGAATGTAGATACACACAGACTAGACCAACTAGGTCCTGTGTGAATGTAGATACACACAGACTAGACCAACTAGGTCCTGTGTGAATGTAGATACACACAGACTAGACCAACTAGGTCCTGTGTGAATGTAGATACACACAGACTAGACCAACTAGGTCCTGTGTGAATGTAGATGCACACAGACTAGACCAACTAGGTCCTGTGTGAATGTAGACACACACAGACTAGACCAACTAGGTCCTGTGTGAATGTAGATACACACAGACTAGACCAACTAGGTCCTGTGTGAATGTAGACACACACAGACTAGACCAACTAGGTCCTGTGTGAATGTAGATACACACAGACTAGACCAACTAGGTCCTGTGTGAATGTAGATACACACAGACTAGACCAACTAGGTCCTGTGTGAATGTAGATACACACAGACTAGACCAACTAGGTCCTGTGTGAATGTAGATGCACACGTATAGACTAGACCAACTAGGTCCTGTGTGAATGTAGACACACACAGACTAGACCAACTAGGTCATGTGTGAATGTAGATACACACAGACTAGACCAACTAGGTCCTGTGTGAATGTAGATACACACAGACTAGACCAACTAGGTCCTGTGTGAATGTAGATACACACAGACTAGACCAACTAGGTCCTGTGTGAATGTAGACACACACAGACTAGACCAACTAGGTCCTGTGTGAATGTAGATACACACAGACTAGACCAACTAGGTCCTGTGTGAATGTAGACACACACAGACTAGACCAACTAGGTCCTGTGTGAATGTAGATACACACAGACTAGACCAACTAGGTCCTGTGTTAATGTAGACACACACAGACTAGACCAACTAGGTCCTGTGTGAATGTAGATACACACAGACTAGACCAACTAGGTCCTGTGTGAATGTAGATGCACACAGACTAGACCAACTAGGTCCTGTGTGAATGTAGACACACACAGACTAGACCAACTAGGTCCTGTGTGAATGTAGATACACACAGACTAGACCAACTAGGTCCTGTGTGAATGTAGACACACACAGACTAGACCAACTAGGTCCTGTGTGAATGTAGATACACACAGACTAGACCAACTAGGTCCTGTGTGAATGTAGATACACACAGACTAGACCAACTAGGTCCTGTGTGAATGTAGATGCACACATACTAGACCAAGTAGGTCCTGTGTGAATGTAGACACACACAGACTAGACCAACTAGGTCCTGTGTGAATGTAGATACACACAGACTAGACCAACTAGGTCCTGTGTGAATGTAGACACACACAGACTAGACCAACTAGGTCCTGTTTGAATGTAGATACACACAGACTAGACCAACTAGGTCCTGTGTGAATGTAGATACACACAGACTAGACCAACTATGTCCTGTGTGAATGTAGATGCACACAGACTAGACCAACTATGTCCTGTGTGAATGTAGATACACACAGACTAGACCAACTAGGTCCTGTGTCAATATAGATGCACACAAATTAGACCAACTAGGTTCTGTGTGAATGTAGATACACACAGACTAGACCAACTAGGTCCTGTGTGAATGTAGATACACACAGACTAGATCAACTAGGTCCTGTGTGAATGTAGATACACATAGACTTGACCAACTAGGTCATGTGTGAATGTAGATGCACACAGACTAGATCAACTAGGTCCTATGTGAATGTAGATACACACAGACTAGATCAACTAGGTCCTGTGTGAATGTAGATACACACAGACTAGACCAACTAGCTCCTGTGTGAATGTAGATACACACAGACTGGACCAACTAGGTCCTGTGTGAATGTAGATACACACAGACTATTCCAACTAGGTCCTGTGTGAATGCAGATACACATAGACTATTCCAACTAGGTCCTGTGTGAATGTAGATACACACAGACTAGATCAACTAG
>CBDHHR010000223.1:0-41992 GCA_965263245.1 Metamycoplasmataceae bacterium
GTCACCGAGAGTTCAAAACTGACACTAGTGACACTGCCCTGCGGTTTCTGCCGGCGGCGTCACCGAGAGGTCACAACTGACACTAGTGACACAGCCCTCCTGTTTCTGCCGGCGGCGTCACCGAGAGGTCACAACTGACACTAGTGACACTGCCCTCCAATTTCTGCCGGCGTCGTCACCGAGAGGTCACAACTGACACTAGTGACACTGCCCTCCAGTTTCTGCCGGCGGGGTCACCGAGAGGTCACAACTGACACTAGTGACACTGCCCTCCAGTTTCTGCCGGCGGCGTCTCCGAGAGGTCACAACTGACACTAGTGACACAGCCCTCCACTTTCTGCCGGCGGCGTCACCGAGAGGTCACAACTGACACTAGTGACACTGCCCTCCAGTTTCTGCCGGCGGCGTCACCGGTAGGTCACAAGTGACACTAGTGACACTGCCCTGCAGTTTCTGCCGGCGGCGTCACCGAGAGGTCACAACTGACACTAGTGACACTGCCCTCCAGTTTCTGCCGGCGACGTCACCGAGAGGTCACAACTGACACTAGTGACACTGCCCTCCAGTTTCTGTCGGCGGCGTCACCGAGAGGTCACAACTGACACTAGTGACACTGCCCAACAGTTTCTGCCTGCCGGCGGCGTGTCCGAGAGGTCACAACTGACACTAGTGACACTGCCCTCCAGTTTCTGCCGGCGGCGTCACCGAGAGGTCACAACTGACACTAGTGACACTGCCCTCCAGTTTCTGCCGGCGGCGTCACCGAGAGGTCACAACTGACACTAGTGACACTGCCCTCCAGTTTCTGCCGGCGGCGTCTCCGAGAGGTCACAACTGACACTAGTGACACAGCCCTCCACTTTCTGCCGGCGGCGTCACCGATAGGTCACAACTGACACTAGTGACACAGCCCTCCAGTTTCTGCTTGCGGCGTCACCGAGAGGTCACCACTGACACTAGTGACACAACCCTACAGTTTCTGCCGGCGGCGTCACCGAGAGGTCACAACTGACACAGTGACACTGCCTTCCAGTTTCTGCCGGCGGCGTCACCGAGACGTCACAACTGACACTAGTGACACTGCCCTCCAATTTCTGCCGGCGGCGTCACCGAGAGGTCACAACTGACACTAGTGACACTGCCCTCCACTTTCTGCCGGCGGCGTCACCGAGAGGTCACAACTGACACTAGTGACACTGCTCTCCAGTTTCTGCCGGCGGCGTCTCCGAGAGGTCACAACTGACACTAGTGACACAGCCCTCCACTTTCTGCCGGCGGCGTCACCGAGAGGTCACAACTGACACTAGTGACACTGCCCTCCAGTTTCTGCCGGCGGCGTCACCGATAGGTCACAACTGACACTAGTGACACTGCCCTGCAGTTTCTGCCGGCGGCGTCACCGAGAGGTCACAACTGACACTAGTGACACTGCCCTCCAATTTCTGCCGGCGTCGTCACCGAGAGGTCACAACTGACACTAGTGACACTGCCCTCCAGTTTCTGCCGGCGGGGTCACCGAGAGGTCACAACTGACACTAGTGACACTGCCCTCCAGTTTCTGCCGGCGGCGTCACCGGTAGGTCACAAGTGACACTAGTGACACTGCCCTGCAGTTTCTGCCGGCGGCGTCACCGAGAGGTCACAACTGACACTAGTGACACTGCCCTCCAGTTTCTGCCGGCGACGTCACCGAGAGGTCACAACTGACACCAATTACACTGCCCTCCAGTTTCTGCCGGCGGCGTCACCGAGAGGTCACAACTGACACTAGTGACACTGCCCTCCAGTTTCTGTCGGCGGCGTCACCGAGAGGTCACAACTGACACTAGTGACACTGCCCAACAGTTTCTGCCTGCGGCGTGTCCGAGAGGTCACAACTGACACTAGTGACACTGCCCTCCAGTTTCTGCCGGCGGCGTCTCCGAGAGGTCACAACTGACACTAGTGACACAGCCCTCCACTTTCTGCCGGCGGCGTCACCGAGAGGTCACAACTGACACTAGTGACACAGCCCTCCAGTTTCTGCTTGCGGCGTCACCGAGAGGTCACAACTGACACTAGTGACACTGCCCTCCAGTTTCTGCCGGCGGCGTCACCGAGAGGTCACAACTGACACTAGTGACACTGCCCTCCAGTTTCTGCCGGCGGCGTCACCGAGAGGTCACAACTGACACTAGTGACACTGCCCTCCAGTTTCTGCCGGCGGCGTCACCGAGAGGTCACAACTGACACTAGTGACACTGCCCTCCAGTTTCTGCCGGCGGCGTCACCGAGAGGTCACAACTGACACTAGTGACACTGCCCTCCAGTTTCTGCCGGCGGCGTCACCGAGAGGTCACAACTGACACTAGTGACACTGCCCTCCAGTTTCTGCCGGCGGCGTCACCGAGAGGTCAACTGACACTAGTGACACAACCTAGTGACACTAGTGACACTGCCCTCCAGTTTCTGCCGGCGGCGTCACCGAGAGGTCACAACTGACACTAGTGACACTGCCCTCCAGTTTCTGCCGGCGGCGTCACCGAGAGGTCACAACTGACACTAGTGACACTGCCCTCCAATTTCTGCCGGCGGCGTCACGACAGACACTCTGAGGTCACAACTGACACAGTGACACTGCCTTCCAGTTTCTGCCTGCGGCGTCACCGAGAGGTCACAACTGACACTAGTGACACTGCCCTCCAGTTTCTGCCGGCGGCGTCACCGAGAGGTCACAACTGACACTAGTGACACTGCACTCCAGTTTCTGCCGGCGGCGTCACCGAGAGGTCACACAACTGACACTAGTGACACTGCCCTCCAGTTTCTGCCGGCGGCGTCTCCGAGAGGTCACAACTGACACTAGTGACACTGCCCTCCAGTTTCTGCCGGCGGCGTCACCGAGAGGTCACAACTGACACTAGTGACACAGCCCTCCAGTTTCTGCCGGCGTCACCGTCACCGAGAGGTCACAACTGACACTAGTGACACTGCCCTCCAGTTTCTGCCGGCGGCGTCTCCGAGAGGTCACAACTGACACTAGTGACACTGCCCTCCACTTTCTGCCGGCGGCGTCACCGAGAGGTCACAACTGACACTAGTGACACAGCCCTCCAGTTTCTGCTTGCGGCGTCACCGAGAGGTCACCACTGACACTAGTGACACTGCCCTACAGTTTCTGCCTGCGGCGTGTCACCAGTTTCTGCCGGCGGCGTCACCGAGAGGTCACAACTGACACAGTGACACTGCCTTCCAGTTTCTGCCGGCGGCGTCACCGAGAGGTCACAACTGACACTAGTGACACTGCCCTCCAATTTCTGCCGGCGGCGTCACCGAGAGGTCACAACTGACACTAGTGACACTGCCCTCCACTTTCTGCCGGCGGCGTCACCGAGAGGTCACAACTGACACTAGTGACACTGCTCTCCAGTTTCTGCCGGCGGCGTCTCCGAGAGGTCACAACTGACACTAGTGACACAGCCCTCCACTTTCTGCCGGCGGCGTCACCGAGAGGTCACAACTGACACTAGTGACACTGCCCTCCAGTTTCTGCCGGCGGCGTCACCGATAGGTCACAACTGACACTAGTGACACTGCCCTGCAGTTTCTGCCGGCGGCGTCACCGAGAGGTCACAACTGACACTAGTGACACTGCCCTCCAGCTTCTGCCGGCGACGTCACCGAGAGGTCACAACTGACACCAATGACACTGCCCTCCAGTTTCTGCCGGCGGCGTCACCGAGAGGTCACAACTGACACTAGTGACACTGCCCTCCAGTTTCTGTCGGCGGCGTCACCGAGAGGTCACAACTGACACTAGTGACACTGCCCAACAGTTTCTGCCGGCGGCGTGTCCGAGAGGTCACAACTGACACTAGTGACACTGCCCTCCAGTTTCTGCCGGCGGCGTCACCGGTAGGTCACAACTGACACTAGTGACACTGCCCTGCAGTTTCTGCCGGCGGCGTCACCGAGAGGTCACAACTGACACTAGTGACACTGCCCTCCAGTTTCTGCCGGCGACGTCACCGAGAGGTCACAACTGACACCAATGACACTGCCCTCCAGTTTCTGCCGGCGGCGTCACCGAGAGGTCACAACTGACACTAGTGACACTGCCCTCCAGTTTCTGCCGGCGGCGTCACCGAGAGGTCACAACTGACACTAGTGACACTGCCCTCCAGTTTCTGCCGGCGGCGTCTCCGAGAGGTCACAACTGACACTAGTGACACAGCCCTCCACTTTCTGCCGGCGGCGTCACCGAGAGGTCACAACTGACACTAGTGACACAGCCCTCCAGTTTCTGCTTGCGGCGTCACCGAGAGGTCACCACTGACACTAGTGACACAACCCTACAGTTTCTGCCTGCGGCGTGTCCGAGAGGTCACAACTGACACTAGTGACACTGCCCTCCAGTTTCTGCCGGCGGCGTCACCGAGAGGTCACAACTGACACTAGTGACACTGCCCTCCAGTTTCTGCCGGCGACCGAGAGGTCACAACTGACACTAGTGACACTGCCCTCCAGTTTCTGCCGGCGGCGTCACCGAGAGGTCACAACTGACACTAGTGACACTGCCCTCCAGTTTCTGCCGGCGGCGTCACCGAGAGGTCACAACTGACACTAGTGACACTGCCCTCCAGTTTCTGCCGGCGGCGTCACCGAGAGGTCACAACTGACACTAGTGACACTGCCCTCCGGTTTCTGCCGGCGGCGTCACCGAGAGGTCACAACTGACACTAGTGACACTGCCCTCCTGTTTCTGCCGGCGGCGTCACCGAGAGGTCACAACTGACACTAGTGACACTGCCCTCCAGTTTCTGCCGGCGTCGTCACCGAGAGGTCACAACTGACACTAGTGACACTAGTGAGGTCACAACTGACACTAGTGACACTGCCCTCCAGTTTCTGCCGGCGGCGTCTCCGAGAGGTCACAACTGACACTAGTGACACAGCCCTCCACTTTCTGCCGGCGGCGTCACCGAGAGGTCACAACTGACACTAGTGACACTGCCCTCCAGTTTCTGCCGGCGGCGTCACCGGTAGGTCACAAGTGACACTAGTGACACTGCCCTGCAGTTTCTGCCGGCGGCGTCACCGAGAGGTCACAACTGACACTAGTGACACTGCCCTCCAGTTTCTGCCGGCGACGTCACCGAGAGGTCACAACTGACACTAGTGACACTGCCCTCCAGTTTCTGTCGGCGGCGTCACCGAGAGGTCACAACTGACACTAGTGACACTGCCCAACAGTTTCTGCCTGCGGCGTGTCCGAGAGGTCACAACTGACACTAGTGACACTGCCCTCCAGTTTCTGCCGGCGGCGTCACCGAGAGGTCACAACTGACACTAGTGACACTGCCCTCCAGTTTCTGCCGGCGGCGTCACCGAGAGGTCACAACTGACACTAGTGACACTGCCCTCCAGTTTCTGCCGGCGGCGTCTCCGAGAGGTCACAACTGACACTAGTGACACAGCCCTCCACTTTCTGCCGGCGGCGTCACCGATAGGTCACAACTGACACTAGTGACACAGCCCTCCAGTTTCTGCTTGCGGCGTCACCGAGAGGTCACCACTGACACTAGTGACACAACCCTACAGTTTCTGCCGGCGGCGTCACCGAGAGGTCACAACTGACACAGTGACACTGCCTTCCAGTTTCTGCCGGCGGCGTCACCGAGACGTCACAACTGACACTAGTGACACTGCCCTCCAATTTCTGCCGGCGGCGTCACCGAGAGGTCACAACTGACACTAGTGACACTGCCCTCCACTTTCTGCCGGCGGCGTCACCGAGAGGTCACAACTGACACTAGTGACACTGCTCTCCAGTTTCTGCCGGCGGCGTCTCCGAGAGGTCACAACTGACACTAGTGACACAGCCCTCCACTTTCTGCCGGCGGCGTCACCGAGAGGTCACAACTGACACTAGTGACACTGCCCTCCAGTTTCTGCCGGCGGCGTCACCGATAGGTCACAACTGACACTAGTGACACTGCCCTGCAGTTTCTGCCGGCGGCGTCACCGAGAGGTCACAACTGACACTAGTGACACTGCCCTCCAATTTCTGCCGGCGGCGTCACCGAGAGGTCACAACTGACACTAGTGACACTGCCCTCCAGTTTCTGCCGGCGGGGTCACCGAGAGGTCACAACTGACACTAGTGACACTGCCCTCCAGTTTCTGCCGGCGGCGTCACCGAGAGGTCACAACTGACACTAGTGACACTGCCCTCCAGTTTCTGCCGGCGGCGTCACCGAGAGGTCACAACTGACACTAGTGACACTGCCCTCCAGTTTCTGCCGGCGGCGTCACCGAGAGGTCACAACTGACACTAGTGACACTGCCCTCCAGTTTCTGCCGGCGGCGTCACCGAGAGGTCACAACTGACACTAGTGACACTGCCCTCCAGTTTCTGCCGGCGGCGTCACCGAGAGGTCACAACTGACACTAGTGACACTGCCCTCCAGTTTCTGCCGGCGGCGTCACCGAGAGGTCACAACTGACACTAGTGACACTGCCCTGCAGTTTCTGCCGGCGGCGTCACCGAGAGGTCACAACTGACACTAGTGACACTGCCCTCCAGTTTCTGCCGGCGGCGTCACCGAGAGGTCACAACTGACACTAGTGACACTGCCCTCCAGTTTCTGTCGGCGGCGTCACCGAGAGGTCACAACTGACACTAGTGACACTGCCCAACAGTTTCTGCCGGCGGCGTCACCGAGAGGTCACAACTGACACTAGTGACACTGCCCTCCAGTTTCTGCCGGCGGCGTCACCGAGAGGTCACAACTGACACTAGTGACACTGCCCTCCAGTTTCTGCCGGCGGCGTCACCGAGAGGTCACAACTGACACTAGTGACACTGCCCTCCAGTTTCTGCCGGCGGCGTCTCCGAGAGGTCACAACTGACACTAGTGACACAGCCCTCCACTTTCTGCCGGCGGCGTCACCGAGAGGTCACAACTGACACTAGTGACACTGCCCTCCAGTTTCTGGCGGCGTCACCGAGAGGTCACAACTGACACTAGTGACACAGTTTCTGCCGGCGGCGTCTCCGAGAGGTCACAACTGACACTAGTGACACAGCCCTCCACTTTCTGCCGGCGGCGTCACCGAGAGGTCACAACTGACACTAGTGACACTGCCCTCCAGTTTCTGCCGGCGGCGTCACCGAGAGGTCACAACTGACACTAGTGACACTGCCCTCCAGTTTCTGCCGGCGGCGTCTCCGAGAGGTCACAACTGACACTAGTGACACTGCCCTCCAGTTTCTGCCGGCGGCGTCACCGAGAGGTCACAACTGACACTAGTGACACTGCCCTCCAGTTTCTGCCGGCGACGTCACCGAGAGGTCACAACTGACACCAATGACACTGCCCTCCAGTTTCTGCCGGCGGCGTCACCGAGAGGTCACAACTGACACTAGTGACACTGCCCTCCAGTTTCTGCCGGCGGCGTCACCGAGAGGTCACAACTGACACTAGTGACACTGCCCTCCAGTTTCTGCCGGCGGCGTCTCCGAGAGGTCACAACTGACACTAGTGACACAGCCCTCCACTTTCTGCCGGCGGCGTCACCGAGAGGTCACAACTGACACTAGTGACACAGCCCTCCAGTTTCTGCTTGCGGCGTCACCGAGAGGTCACCACTGACACTAGTGACACAACCCTACAGTTTCTGCCTGCGGCGTGTCCGAGAGGTCACAACTGACACTAGTGACACTGCCCTCCAGTTTCTGCCGGCGGCGTCACCGAGAGGTCACAACTGACACTAGTGACACTGCCCTCCAGTTTCTGCCGGCGGCGTCACCGAGAGGTCACAACTGACACTAGTGACACTGCCCTCCAGTTTCTGCCGGCGGCGTCTCCGAGAGGTCACAACTGACACTAGTGACACAGCCCTCCACTTTCTGCCGGCGGCGTCACCGAGAGGTCACAACTGACACTAGTGACACAGCCCTCCAGTTTCTGCTTGCGGCGTCACCGAGAGGTCACCACTGACACTAGTGACACAACCCTACAGTTTCTGCCGGCGGCGTCACCGAGAGGTCACAACTGACACAGTGACACTGCCTTCCAGTTTCTGCCGGCGGCGTCACCGAGACGTCACAACTGACACTAGTGACACTGCCCTCCAATTTCTGCCGGCGGCGTCACCGAGAGGTCACAACTGACACTAGTGACACTGCCCAACAGTTTCTGCCTGCGGCGTGTCCGAGAGGTCACAACTGACACTAGTGACACTGCCCTCCAGTTTCTGCCGGCGGCGTCACCGAGAGGTCACAACTGACACTAGTGACACTGCCCTCCAGTTTCTGCCGGCGGCGTCACCGAGAGGTCACAACTGACACTAGTGACACTGCCCTCCAGTTTCTGCCGGCGGCGTCTCCGAGAGGTCACAACTGACACTAGTGACACAGCCCTCCACTTTCTGCCGGCGGCGTCACCGAGAGGTCACAACTGACACTAGTGACACTGCCCTCCAGTTTCTGCCGGCGGCGTCACCGAGAGGTCACAACTGACACTAGTGACACTGCCCAACAGTTTCTGCCGGCGGCGTGTCCGAGAGGTCACAACTGACACTAGTGACACTGCCCTCCAGTTTCTGCCGGCGGCGTCACCGAGAGGTCACAACTGACACTAGTGACACTGCCCTCCAGTTTCTGCCGGCGGCGTCACCGAGAGGTCACAACTGACACTAGTGACACTGCCCTCCAGTTTCTGCCGGCGGCGTCACCGAGAGGTCACAACTGACACTAGTGCCCTCCAGTTTCTGCCGGCGGCGTCACCGAGAGGTCACAACTGACACTAGTGACACTGCCCTCCAGTTTCTGCCGGCGGCGTCACCGAGAGGTCACAACTGACACTAGTGACACTGCCCTCCAGTTTCTGCCGGCGGCGTCACCGAGAGGTCACAACTGACACTAGTGACACTGCCCTCCAGTTTCTGCCGGCGGCGTCACCGAGAGGTCACAACTGACACTAGTGACACTGCCCTCCAGTTTCTGCCGGCGGCGTCACCGAGAGGTCACAACTGACACTAGTGACACTGCCCTCCACTTTCTGCCGGCGGCGTCACCGAGAGGTCACAACTGACACTAGTGACACTGCCCTCCAGTTTCTGCCGGCGGCGTCACCGAGAGGTCACAACTGACACTAGTGACACTGCCCTCCAGTTTCTGCCGGCGGCGTCACCGAGAGGTCACAACTGACACTAGTGACACTGCCCTCCAGTTTCTGCCGGCGGCGTCACCGAGAGGTCACAACTGACACTAGTGACACTGCCCTCCAGTTTCTGCCGGCGGCGTCACCGAGAGGTCACAACTGACACTAGTGACACTGCCCTCCAGTTTCTGCCGGCGGCGTCTCCGAGAGGTCACAACTGACACTAGTGACACTGCCCTCCAGTTTCTGCCGGCGGCGTCACCGAGAGGTCACAACTGACACTAGTGACACTGCCCTCCAGTTTCTGCTTGCGGCGTCACCGAGAGGTCACCACTGACACTAGTGACACTGCCCTACAGTTTCTGCCTGCGGCGTGTCCGAGAGGTCACAACTGACACTAGTGACACTGCCCTCCAGTTTCTGCCGGCGGCGTCACCGAGAGGTCACAACTGACACTAGTGACACTGCCCTCCAGTTTCTGCCGGCGGCGTCACCGAGAGGTCACAACTGACACTAGTGACACTGCCCTCCAGTTTCTGCCGGCGGCGTCTCCGAGAGGTCACAACTGACACTAGTGACACAGCCCTCCACTTTCTGCCGGCGGCGTCACCGAGAGGTCACAACTGACACTAGTGACACAGCCCTCCAGTTTCTGCTTGCGGCGTCACCGAGAGGTCACCACTGACACTAGTGACACAACCCTACAGTTTCTGCCGGCGGCGTCACCGAGAGGTCACAACTGACACAGTGACACTGCCTTCCAGTTTCTGCCGGCGGCGTCACCGAGACGTCACAACTGACACTAGTGACACTGCCCTCCAATTTCTGCCGGCGGCGTCACCGAGAGGTCACAACTGACACTAGTGACACTGCCCAACAGTTTCTGCCTGCGGCGTGTCCGAGAGGTCACAACTGACACTAGTGACACTGCCCTCCAGTTTCTGCCGGCGGCGTCACCGAGAGGTCACAACTGACACTAGTGACACTGCCCTCCAGTTTCTGCCGGCGGCGTCACCGAGAGGTCACAACTGACACTAGTGACACTGCCCTCCAGTTTCTGCCGGCGGCGTCTCCGAGAGGTCACAACTGACACTAGTGACACAGCCCTCCACTTTCTGCCGGCGGCGTCACCGAGAGGTCACAACTGACACTAGTGACACAGCCCTCCAGTTTCTGCTTGCGGCGTCACCGAGAGGTCACCACTGACACTAGTGACACTGCCCAACAGTTTCTGCCGGCGGCGTCACCGAGAGGTCACAACTGACACTAGTGACACTGCCCTCCAGTTTCTGCCGGCGGCGTCACCGAGAGGTCACAACTGACACTAGTGACACTGCCCTCCAGTTTCTGCCGGCGGCGTCACCGAGAGGTCACAACTGACACTAGTGACACTGCCCTCCAGTTTCTGCCGGCGGCGTCTCCGAGAGGTCACAACTGACACTAGTGACACAGCCCTCCACTTTCTGCCGGCGGCGTCACCGAGAGGTCACAACTGACACTAGTGACACAGCCCTCCAGTTTCTGCTTGCGGCGTCACCGAGAGGTCACCACTGACACTAGTGACACTGCCCAACAGTTTCTGCCTGCGGCGTGTCCGAGAGGTCACAACTGACACTAGTGACACTGCCCTCCAGTTTCTGCCGGCGGCGTCACCGAGAGGTCACAACTGACACTAGTGACACTGCCCTCCAGTTTCTGCCGGCGGCGTCACCGAGAGGTCACAACTGACACTAGTGACACTGCCCTCCAGTTTCTGCCGGCGGCGTCACCGAGAGGTCACAACTGACACTAGTGACACTGCCCTCCAGTTTCTGCCGGCGGCGTCACCGAGAGGTCACAACTGACACTAGTGACACTGCCCTCCAGTTTCTGCCGGCGGCGTCACCGAGAGGTCACAACTGACACTAGTGACACTGCCCTCCAGTTTCTGCCGGCGGCGTCACCGAGAGGTCACAACTGACACTAGTGACACTGCCCTCCAGTTTCTGCCGGCGGCGTCACCGAGAGGTCACAACTGACACTAGTGACACTGCCCTCCAGTTTCTGCCGGCGGCGTCACCGAGAGGTCACAACTGACACTAGTGACACTGCCCTCCAGTTTCTGCCGGCGGCGTCACCGAGAGGTCACAACTGACACTAGTGACACTGCCCTCCAGTTTCTGCCGGCGGCGTCACCGAGAGGTCACAACTGACACTAGTGACACTGCCCTCCAGTTTCTGCCGGCGGCGTCTCCGAGAGGTCACAACTGACACTAGTGACACAGCCCTCCAGTTTCTGCCGGCGGCGTCACCGAGAGGTCACAACTGACACTAGTGACACAGCCCTCCAGTTTCTGCTTGCGGCGTCACCGAGAGGTCACCACTGACACTAGTGACACAACCCTACAGTTTCTGCCGGCGGCGTCACCGAGAGGTCACAACTGACACAGTGACACTGCCTTCCAGTTTCTGCCGGCGGCGTCACCGAGAGGTCACAACTGACACTAGTGACACTGCCCTCCAGTTTCTGCCGGCGGCGTCACCGAGAGGTCACAACTGACACTAGTGACACTGCCCTCCACTTTCTGCCGGCGGCGTCACCGAGAGGTCACAACTGACACTAGTGACACAGCCCTCCAGTTTCTGCTTGCGGCGTCACCGAGAGGTCACCACTGACACTAGTGACACAACCCTACAGTTTCTGCCGGCGGCGTCACCGAGAGGTCACAACTGACACAGTGACACTGCCTTCCAGTTTCTGCCGGCGGCGTCACCGAGAGGTCACAACTGACACTAGTGACACTGCCCTCCAATTTCTGCCGGCGGCGTCACCGAGAGGTCACAACTGACACTAGTGACACTGCCCTCCAGTTTCTGCCGGCGGCGTCACCGAGAGGTCACAACTGACACTAGTGACACTGCCCTCCAGTTTCTGCCGGCGGCGTCACCGAGAGGTCACAACTGACACTAGTGACACTGCCCTCCAGTTTCTGCCGGCGGCGTCACCGAGAGGTCACAACTGACACTAGTGACACTGCCCTCCAGTTTCTGCCGGCGGCGTCACCGGTAGGTCACAACTGACACTAGTGACACTGCCCTGCAGTTTCTGCCGGCGGCGTCACCGAGAGGTCACAACTGACACTAGTGACACTGCCCTCCAGTTTCTGCCGGCGACGTCACCGAGAGGTCACAACTGACACCAATGACACTGCCCTCCAGTTTCTGCCGGCGGCGTCACCGAGAGGTCACAACTGACACTAGTGACACTGCCCTCCAGTTTCTGCCGGCGGCGTCACCGAGAGGTCACAACTGACACTAGTGACACTGCCCTCCAGTTTCTGCCGGCGGCGTCTCCGAGAGGTCACAACTGACACTAGTGACACTGCCCTCCAGTTTCTGCCGGCGGCGTCACCGAGAGGTCACAACTGACACTAGTGACACTGCCCTCCAGTTTCTGCCGGCGGCGTCACCGAGAGGTCACAACTGACACTAGTGACACTGCCCTCCAGTTTCTGCCGGCGGCGTCACCGAGAGGTCACAACTGACACCAGTGACACTGCCCTCCAGTTTCTGCCGGCGGCGTCACCGAGAGGTCACAACTGACACTAGTGACACTGCCCTCCAGTTTCTGCCGGCGGCGTCACCGAGAGGTCACAACTGACACTAGTGACACTGCCCTCCAGTTTCTGCCGGCGGCGTCTCCGAGAGGTCACAACTGACACTAGTGACACAGCCCTCCACTTTCTGCCGGCGGCGTCACCGAGAGGTCACAACTGACACTAGTGACACAGCCCTCCAGTTTCTGCTTGCGGCGTCACCGAGAGGTCACCACTGACACTAGTGACACAACCCTACAGTTTCTGCCTGCGGCGTGTCCGAGAGGTCACAACTGACACTAGTGACACTGCCCTCCAGTTTCTGCCGGCGGCGTCACCGAGAGGTCACAACTGACACTAGTGACACTGCCCTCCAGTTTCTGCCGGCGACGTCACCGAGAGGTTACAACTGACAATAGTGACACCGCCCTCCAGTTTCTGCCTGTGGCGTCACCGAGAGGTCACAACTGACACTAGTGACACTGCCCTCCAGTTTCTGCCGGCGGCGTCACCGAGAGTTCAAAACTGACACTAGTGACACTGCCCTGCGGTTTCTGCCGGCGGCGTCACCGAGAGGTCACAACTGACACTAGTGACACAGCCCTCCTGTTTCTGCCGGCGGCGTCACCGAGAGGTCACAACTGACACTAGTGACACTGCCCTCCAATTTCTGCCGGCGTCGTCACCGAGAGGTCACAACTGACACTAGTGACACTGCCCTCCAGTTTCTGCCGGCGGGGTCACCGAGAGGTCACAACTGACACTAGTGACACTGCCCTCCAGTTTCTGCCGGCGGCGTCTCCGAGAGGTCACAACTGACACTAGTGACACAGCCCTCCACTTTCTGCCGGCGGCGTCACCGAGAGGTCACAACTGACACTAGTGACACTGCCCTCCAGTTTCTGCCGGCGGCGTCACCGGTAGGTCACAAGTGACACTAGTGACACTGCCCTGCAGTTTCTGCCGGCGGCGTCACCGAGAGGTCACAACTGACACTAGTGACACTGCCCTCCAGTTTCTGCCGGCGACGTCACCGAGAGGTCACAACTGACACTAGTGACACTGCCCTCCAGTTTCTGTCGGCGGCGTCACCGAGAGGTCACAACTGACACTAGTGACACTGCCCAACAGTTTCTGCCTGCGGCGTGTCCGAGAGGTCACAACTGACACTAGTGACACTGCCCTCCAGTTTCTGCCGGCGGCGTCACCGAGAGGTCACAACTGACACTAGTGACACTGCCCTCCAGTTTCTGCCGGCGGCGTCACCGAGAGGTCACAACTGACACTAGTGACACTGCCCTCCAGTTTCTGCCGGCGGCGTCTCCGAGAGGTCACAACTGACACTAGTGACACAGCCCTCCACTTTCTGCCGGCGGCGTCACCGAGAGGTCACAACTGACACTAGTGACACAGCCCTCCAGTTTCTGCTTGCGGCGTCACCGAGAGGTCACCACTGACACTAGTGACACAACCCTACAGTTTCTGCCGGCGGCGTCACCGAGAGGTCACAACTGACACAGTGACACTGCCTTCCAGTTTCTGCCGGCGGCGTCACCGAGACGTCACAACTGACACTAGTGACACTGCCCTCCAATTTCTGCCGGCGGCGTCACCGAGAGGTCACAACTGACACTAGTGACACTGCCCTCCACTTTCTGCCGGCGGCGTCACCGAGAGGTCACAACTGACACTAGTGACACTGCTCTCCAGTTTCTGCCGGCGGCGTCTCCGAGAGGTCACAACTGACACTAGTGACACAGCCCTCCACTTTCTGCCGGCGGCGTCACCGAGAGGTCACAACTGACACTAGTGACACTGCCCTCCAGTTTCTGCCGGCGGCGTCACCGATAGGTCACAACTGACACTAGTGACACTGCCCTGCAGTTTCTGCCGGCGGCGTCACCGAGAGGTCACAACTGACACTAGTGACACTGCCCTCCAATTTCTGCCGGCGTCGTCACCGAGAGGTCACAACTGACACTAGTGACACTGCCCTCCAGTTTCTGCCGGCGGGGTCACCGAGAGGTCACAACTGACACTAGTGACACTGCCCTCCAGTTTCTGCCGGCGGCGTCACCGAGAGGTCACAACTGACACTAGTGACACTGCCCTCCAGTTTCTGCCGGCGGCGTCACCGAGAGGTCACAACTGACACTAGTGACACTGCCCTCCAGTTTCTGCCGGCGGCGTCACCGAGTAGGTCACAACTGACACTAGTGACACTGCCCTGCAGTTTCTGCCGGCGGCGTCACCGAGAGGTCACAACTGACACTAGTGACACTGCCCTCCAGTTTCTGCCGGCGGCGTCACCGAGAGGTCACAACTGACACTAGTGACACTGCCCTCCAGTTTCTGCCGGCGGCGTCACCGAGAGGTCACAACTGACACTAGTGACACTGCCCTCCAGTTTCTGCCGGCGGCGTCACCGAGAGGTCACAACTGACACTAGTGACACTGCCCTCCAGTTTCTGCCGGCGGCGTCACCGAGAGGTCACAACTGACACTAGTGACACTGCCCTCCAGTTTCTGCCGGCGGCGTCACCGAGAGGTCACAACTGACACTAGTGACACTGCCCTACAGTTTCTGCCGGCGGCGTCACCGAGAGGTCACAACTGACACTAGTGACACTGCCCTCCAGTTTCTGCCGGCGGCGTCACCGAGAGGTCACAACTGACACTAGTGACACTGCCCTCCAGTTTCTGCCGGCGGCGTCACCGAGAGGTCACAACTGACACTAGTGACACTGCCCTCCAGTTTCTGCCGGCGGCGTCACCGAGAGGTCACAACTGACACTAGTGACACTGCCCTCCAGTTTCTGCCGGCGGCGTCACCGAGAGGTCACAACTGACACTAGTGACACTGCCCTCCAGTTTCTGCCGGCGGCGTCACCGAGAGGTCACAACTGACACTAGTGACACTGCCCTCCAGTTTCTGCCGGCGGCGTCACCGAGAGGTCACAACTGACACTAGTGACACTGCCCTCCACTTTCTGCCGGCGGCGTCACCGAGAGGTCACAACTGACACTAGTGACAGTTTCTGCCGGCGGCGTCACCGAGAGGTCACAACTGACACTAGTGACACTGCCCCAGTTTCTGCCGGCGGCGTCTCCGAGAGGTCACAACTGACACTAGTGACATTGCCCTCCAGTTTCTGTCGGCGGCGTCACCGAGAGGTCACAACTGACACTAGTGACACTGCCCTCCAGTTTCTGCCGGCGACGTCACCGAGAGGTCACAACTGACACCAATGACACTGCCCTCCAGTTTCTGCCGGCGGCGTCACCGAGAGGTCACAACTGACACTAGTGACACTGCCCTCCAGTTTCTGCCGGCGGCGTCACCGAGAGGTCACAACTGACACTAGTGACACTGCCCTCCAGTTTCTGCCGGCGGCGTCTCCGAGAGGTCACAACTGACACTAGTGACACAGCCCTCCACTTTCTGCCGGCGGCGTCACCGAGAGGTCACAACTGACACTAGTGACACAGCCCTCCAGTTTCTGCTTGCGGCGTCACCGAGAGGTCACCACTGACACTAGTGACACAACCCTACAGTTTCTGCCTGCGGCGTGTCCGAGAGGTCACAACTGACACTAGTGACACTGCCCTCCAGTTTCTGCCGGCGGCGTCACCGAGAGGTCACAACTGACACTAGTGACACTGCCCTCCAGTTTCTGCCGGCGGCGTCACCGAGAGGTCACAACTGACACTAGTGACACTGCCCTCCAGTTTCTGCCGGCGGCGTCTCCGAGAGGTCACAACTGACACTAGTGACACAGCCCTCCACTTTCTGCCTGCGGCGTCACCGAGAGGTCACAACTGACACTAGTGACACAGCCCTCCAGTTTCTGCTTGCGGCGTCACCGAGAGGTCACCACTGACACTAGTGACACAACCCTACAGTTTCTGCCGGCGGCGTCACCGAGAGGTCACAACTGACACAGTGACACTGCCTTCCAGTTTCTGCCGGCGGCGTCACCGAGACGTCACAACTGACACTAGTGACACTGCCCTCCAATTTCTGCCGGCGGCGTCACCGAGAGGTCACAACTGACACTAGTGACACTGCCCAACAGTTTCTGCCTGCGGCGTGTCCGAGAGGTCACAACTGACACTAGTGACACTGCCCTCCAGTTTCTGCCGGCGGCGTCACCGAGAGGTCACAACTGACACTAGTGACACTGCCCTCCAGTTTCTGCCGGCGGCGTCACCGAGAGGTCACAACTGACACTAGTGACACTGCCCTCCAGTTTCTGCCGGCGGCGTCTCCGAGAGGTCACAACTGACACTAGTGACACTGCCCTCCACTTTCTGCCGGCGGCGTCACCGAGAGGTCACAACTGACACTAGTGACACTGCCCTCCAGTTTCTGCCGGCGGCGTCACCGAGAGGTCACAACTGACACTAGTGACACTGCCCAACAGTTTCTGCCGGCGGCGTGTCCGAGAGGTCACAACTGACACTAGTGACACTGCCCTCCAGTTTCTGCCGGCGGCGTCACCGAGAGGTCACAACTGACACTAGTGACACTGCCCTCCAGTTTCTGCCGGCGGCGTCACCGAGAGGTCACAACTGACACTAGTGACACTGCCCTCCAGTTTCTGCCGGCGGCGTCACCGAGAGGTCACAACTGACACGTGACACGCCCTCCAGTTTCTGCCGGCGGCGTCACCGAGAGGTCACAACTGACACTAGTGACACTGCCCTCCAGTTTCTGCCGGCGGCGTCACCGAGAGGTCACAACTGACACTAGTGACACTGCCCTCCAGTTTCTGCCGGCGGCGTCTCCGAGAGGTCACAACTGACACTAGTGACACTGCCCTCCAGTTTCTGCCGGCGGCGTCACCGTCACAACTGACACTAGTGACACTGCCCTCCAGTTTCTGCCGGCGGGTCACCAAGGTCACAACTGACACTAGTGACACTGCCCTCCAGTTTCTGCCGGCGGCGTCACCGAGAGGTCACAACTGACACTAGTGACACTGCCCTCCAGTTTCTGCCGGCGGCGTCACCGAGAGGTCACAACTGACACTAGTGACACTGCCCTCCAGTTTCTGCCGGCGGCGTCACCGAGAGGTCACAACTGACACTAGTGACACTGCCCTCCAGTTTCTGCCGGCGGCGTCACCGAGAGGTCACAACTGACACTAGTGACACTGCCCTCCAGTTTCTGCCGGCGGCGTCTCCGAGAGGTCACAACTGACACTAGTGACACAGCCCTCCACTTTCTGCCGGCGGCGTCACCGAGAGGTCACAACTGACACTAGTGACACAGCCCTCCAGTTTCTGCTTGCGGCGTCACCGAGAGGTCACCACTGACACTAGTGACACTGCCCTACAGTTTCTGCCTGCGGCGTGTCCGAGAGGTCACAACTGACACTAGTGACACTGCCCTCCAGTTTCTGCCGGCGGCGTCACCGAGAGGTCACAACTGACACTAGTGACACTGCCCTCCAGTTTCTGCCGGCGGCGTCACCGAGAGGTCACAACTGACACTAGTGACACTGCCCTCCAGTTTCTGCCGGCGGCGTCTCCGAGAGGTCACAACTGACACTAGTGACACAGCCCTCCACTTTCTGCCGGCGGCGTCACCGAGAGGTCACAACTGACACTAGTGACACAGCCCTCCAGTTTCTGCTTGCGGCGTCACCGAGAGGTCACCACTGACACTAGTGACACAACCCTACAGTTTCTGCCGGCGGCGTCACCGAGAGGTCACAACTGACACTAGTGACACTGCCCTCCAGTTTCTGCCGGCGGCGTCACCGAGAGGTCACAACTGACACTAGTGACACTGCCCTCCAGTTTCTGCCGGCGGCGTCACCGAGAGGTCACAACTGACACTAGTGACACTGCCCTCCAGTTTCTGCCGGCGGCGTGTCCGAGAGGTCACAACTGACACTAGTGACACTGCCCTCCAGTTTCTGCCGGCGGCGTCACCGAGAGGTCACAACTGACACTAGTGACACTGCCCTCCAGTTTCTGCCGGCGGCGTCACCGAGAGGTCACAACTGACACTAGTGACACTGCCCTCCAGTTTCTGCCGGCGGCGTCACCGAGAGGTCACAACTGACACTAGTGACACAGCCCTCCACTTTCTGCCGGCGGCGTCACCGAGAGGTCACAACTGACACTAGTGACACAGCCCTCCAGTTTCTGCCGGCGGCGTCACCGAGAGGTCACAACTGACACTAGTGACACTGCCCAACAGTTTCTGCCTGCGGCGTGTCCGAGAGGTCACAACTGACACTAGTGACACTGCCCTCCAGTTTCTGCCGGCGGCGTCACCGAGAGGTCACAACTGACACTAGTGACACTGCCCTCCAGTTTCTGCCGGCGGCGTCACCGAGAGGTCACAACTGACACTAGTGACACTGCCCTCCAGTTTCTGCCGGCGGCGTCTCCGAGAGGTCACAACTGACACTAGTGACACAGCCCTCCACTTTCTGCCGGCGGCGTCACCGAGAGGTCACAACTGACACTAGTGACACAGCCCTCCAGTTTCTGCTTGCGGCGTCACCGAGAGGTCACAACTGACACTAGTGACACTGCCCAACAGTTTCTGCCGGCGGCGTGTCCGAGAGGTCACAACTGACACTAGTGACACTGCCCTCCAGTTTCTGCCGGCGGCGTCACCGAGAGGTCACAACTGACACTAGTGACACTGCCCTGCAGTTTCTGCCGGCGGCGTCACCGAGAGGTCACAACTGACACTAGTGACACTGCCCTCCAGTTTCTGCCGGCGGCGTCACCGAGAGGTCACAACTGACACTAGTGACACTGCCCTCCAGTTTCTGCCGGCGGCGTCACCGAGAGGTCACAACTGACACTAGTGACACTGCCCTCCAGTTTCTGCCGGCGGCGTCACCGAGAGGTCACAACTGACACTAGTGACACTGCCCTCCAGTTTCTGCCGGCGGCGTCACCGAGAGGTCACAACTGACACTAGTGACACTGCCCTCCAGTTTCTGCCGGCGGCGTCACCGAGAGGTCACAACTGACACTAGTGACACTGCCCAACAGTTTCTGCAACTGCGGCAGTTTCTGCCGGCGGCGTCACCGAGAGGTCACAACTGACACTAGTGACACTGCCCTCCAGTTTCTGCCGGCGGCGTCACCGAGAGGTCACAACTGACACTAGTGACACTGCCCTCCAGTTTCTGCCGGCGGCGTCTCCGAGAGGTCACAACTGACACTAGTGACACAGCCCTCCACTTTCTGCCGGCGGCGTCACCGAGAGGTCACAACTGACACTAGTGACACAGCCCTCCAGTTTCTGCTTGCGGCGTCACCGAGAGGTCACCACTGACACTAGTGACACCCTACAGTTTCTGCCGGCGGCGTCACCGAGAGGTCACAACTGACACAGTGACACTGCCTTCCAGTTTCTGCCGGCGGCGTCACCGAGAGGTCACAACTGACACTAGTGACACTGCCCTCCAGTTTCTGCCGGCGGCGTCACCGAGAGGTCACAACTGACACTAGTGACACAGCCCTCCACTTTCTGCCGGCGGCGTCACCGAGAGGTCACAACTGACACTAGTGACACAGCCCTCCAGTTTCTGCTTGCGGCGTCACCGAGAGGTCACCACTGACACTAGTGACACAACCCTACAGTTTCTGCCGGCGGCGTCACCGAGAGGTCACAACTGACACAGTGACACTGCCTTCCAGTTTCTGCCGGCGGCGTCACCGAGAGGTCACAACTGACACTAGTGACACTGCCCTCCAATTTCTGCCGGCGGCGTCACCGAGAGGTCACAACTGACACTAGTGACACTGCCCTCCACTTTCTGCCGGCGGCGTCACCGAGAGGTCACAACTGACACTAGTGACACTGCTCTCCAGTTTCTGCCGGCGGCGTCTCCGAGAGGTCACAACTGACACTAGTGACACAGCCCTCCACTTTCTGCCGGCGGCGTCACCGAGAGGTCACAACTGACACTAGTGACACTGCCCTCCAGTTTCTGCCGGCGGCGTCACCGATAGGTCACAACTGACACTAGTGACACTGCCCTGCAGTTTCTGCCGGCGGCGTCACCGAGAGGTCACAACTGACACTAGTGACACTGCCCTCCAGCTTCTGCCGGCGACGTCACCGAGAGGTCACAACTGACACCAATGACACTGCCCTCCAGTTTCTGCCGGCGGCGTCACCGAGAGGTCACAACTGACACTAGTGACACTGCCCTCCAGTTTCTGTCGGCGGCGTCACCGAGAGGTCACAACTGACACTAGTGACACTGCCCTCCAGTTTCTGCCGGCGGCGTGTCCGAGAGGTCACAACTGACACTAGTGACACTGCCCTCCAGTTTCTGCCGGCGGCGTCACCGAGAGGTCACAACTGACACTAGTGACACTGCCCTCCAGTTTCTGCCGGCGGCGTCACCGAGAGGTCACAACTGACACTAGTGACACTGCCCTCCAGTTTCTGCCGGCGACGTCACCGAGAGGTCACAACTGACACCAATGACACTGCCCTCCAGTTTCTGCCGGCGGCGTCACCGAGAGGTCACAACTGACACTAGTGACACTGCCCTCCAGTTTCTGCCGGCGGCGTCACCGAGAGGTCACAACTGACACTAGTGACACTGCCCTCCAGTTTCTGCCGGCGGCGTCTCCGAGAGGTCACAACTGACACTAGTGACACTGCCCTCCAGTTTCTGCCGGCGGCGTCACCGAGAGGTCACAACTGACACTAGTGACACTGCCCTCCAGTTTCTGCTTGCGGCGCGGCGTCACCGAGAGGTCACAACTGACACTAGTGACACTGCCCTCCAGTTTCTGCCGGCGGCGTCACCGAGAGGTCACAACTGACACTAGTGACACTGCCCTCCAGTTTCTGCCGGCGACGTCACCGAGAGGTTACAACTGACAATAGTGACACCGCCCTCCAGTTTCTGCCTGTGGCGTCACCGAGAGGTCACAACTGACACTAGTGACACTGCCCTCCAGTTTCTGCCGGCGGCGTCACCGAGAGTTCAAAACTGACACTAGTGACACTGCCCTGCGGTTTCTGCCGGCGGCGTCACCGAGAGGTCACAACTGACACTAGTGACACAGCCCTCCTGTTTCTGCCGGCGGCGTCACCGAGAGGTCACAACTGACACTAGTGACACTGCCCTCCAATTTCTGCCGGCGTCGTCACCGAGAGGTCACAACTGACACTAGTGACACTGCCCTCCAGTTTCTGCCGGCGGGGTCACCGAGAGGTCACAACTGACACTAGTGACACTGCCCTCCAGTTTCTGCCGGCGGCGTCTCCGAGAGGTCACAACTGACACTAGTGACACAGCCCTCCACTTTCTGCCGGCGGCGTCACCGAGAGGTCACAACTGACACTAGTGACACTGCCCTCCAGTTTCTGCCGGCGGCGTCACCGGTAGGTCACAAGTGACACTAGTGACACTGCCCTGCAGTTTCTGCCGGCGGCGTCACCGAGAGGTCACAACTGACACTAGTGACACTGCCCTCCAGTTTCTGCCGGCGACGTCACCGAGAGGTCACAACTGACACTAGTGACACTGCCCTCCAGTTTCTGTCGGCGGCGTCACCGAGAGGTCACAACTGACACTAGTGACACTGCCCAACAGTTTCTGCCTGCGGCGTGTCCGAGAGGTCACAACTGACACTAGTGACACTGCCCTCCAGTTTCTGCCGGCGGCGTCACCGAGAGGTCACAACTGACACTAGTGACACTGCCCTCCAGTTTCTGCCGGCGGCGTCACCGAGAGGTCACAACTGACACTAGTGACACTGCCCTCCAGTTTCTGCCGGCGGCGTCTCCGAGAGGTCACAACTGACACTAGTGACACAGCCCTCCACTTTCTGCCGGCGGCGTCACCGATAGGTCACAACTGACACTAGTGACACAGCCCTCCAGTTTCTGCTTGCGGCGTCACCGAGAGGTCACCACTGACACTAGTGACACAACCCTACAGTTTCTGCCGGCGGCGTCACCGAGAGGTCACAACTGACACAGTGACACTGCCTTCCAGTTTCTGCCGGCGGCGTCACCGAGACGTCACAACTGACACTAGTGACACTGCCCTCCAATTTCTGCCGGCGGCGTCACCGAGAGGTCACAACTGACACTAGTGACACTGCCCTCCACTTTCTGCCGGCGGCGTCACCGAGAGGTCACAACTGACACTAGTGACACTGCTCTCCAGTTTCTGCCGGCGGCGTCTCCGAGAGGTCACAACTGACACTAGTGACACAGCCCTCCACTTTCTGCCGGCGGCGTCACCGAGAGGTCACAACTGACACTAGTGACACTGCCCTCCAGTTTCTGCCGGCGGCGTCACCGATAGGTCACAACTGACACTAGTGACACTGCCCTGCAGTTTCTGCCGGCGGCGTCACCGAGAGGTCACAACTGACACTAGTGACACTGCCCTCCAATTTCTGCCGGCGTCGTCACCGAGAGGTCACAACTGACACTAGTGACACTGCCCTCCAGTTTCTGCCGGCGGGGTCACCGAGAGGTCACAACTGACACTAGTGACACTGCCCTCCAGTTTCTGCCGGCGGCGTCACCGAGAGGTCACAACTGACACTAGTGACACTGCCCTCCAGTTTCTGCCGGCGGCGTCACCGAGAGGTCACAACTGACACTAGTGACACTGCCCTCCAGTTTCTGCCGGCGGCGTCACCGAGAGGTCACAACTGACACTAGTGACACTGCCCTCCAGTTTCTGCCGGCGGCGTCACCGAGAGGTCACAACTGACACTAGTGACACTGCCCTCCAGTTTCTGCCGGCGGCGTCACCGAGAGGTCACAACTGACACTAGTGACACTGCCCTCCAGTTTCTGCCGGCGGCGTCACCGAGAGGTCACAACTGACACTAGTGACACTGCCCTCCAGTTTCTGCCGGCGGCGTCACCGAGAGGTCACAACTGACACTAGTGACACTGCCCTCCACTTTCTGCCGGCGGCGTCACCGAGAGGTCACAACTGACACTAGTGACACTGCCCTCCAGTTTCTGCCGGCGGCGTCACCGAGAGGTCACAACTGACACTAGTGACACTGCCCTACAGTTTCTGCCGGCGGCGTCACCGAGAGGTCACAACTGACACTAGTGACACTGCCCTCCAGTTTCTGCCGGCGGCGTCACCGAGAGGTCACAACTGACACTAGTGACACTGCCCTCCAGTTTCTGCCGGCGGCGTCACCGAGAGGTCACAACTGACACTAGTGACACTGCCCTCCAGTTTCTGCCGGCGGCGTCACCGAGAGGTCACAACTGACACTAGTGACACTGCCCTCCAGTTTCTGCCGGCGGCGTCACCGAGAGGTCACAACTGACACTAGTGACACTGCCCTCCAGTTTCTGCCGGCGGCGTCACCGAGAGGTCACAACTGACACTAGTGACACTGCCCTCCAGTTTCTGCCGGCGGCGTCTCCGAGAGGTCACAACTGACACTAGTGACACAGCCCTCCACTTTCTGCCGGCGGCGTCACCGAGAGGTCACAACTGACACTAGTGACACAGCCCTCCAGTTTCTGCTTGCGGCGTCACCGAGAGGTCACAACTGACACTAGTGACACAACCCTACAGTTTCTGCCGGCGGCGTCACCGAGAGGTCACAACTGACACTAGTGACACTGCCCTCCAGTTTCTGCCGGCGGCGTCACCGAGAGGTCACAACTGACACTAGTGACACTGCCCTCCAGTTTCTGCCGGCGACGTCACCGAGAGGTCACAACTGACACCAATGACACTGCCCTCCAGTTTCTGCCGGCGGCGTCACCGAGAGGTCACAACTGACACTAGTGACACTGCCCTCCAGTTTCTGCCGGCGGCGTCACCGAGAGGTCACAACTGACACTAGTGACACTGCCCTCCAGTTTCTGCCGGCGGCGTCTCCGAGAGGTCACAACTGACACTAGTGACACAGCCCTCCACTTTCTGCCGGCGGCGTCACCGAGAGGTCACAACTGACACTAGTGACACAGCCCTCCAGTTTCTGCTTGCGGCGTCACCGAGAGGTCACCACTGACACTAGTGACACAACCCTACAGTTTCTGCCTGCGGCGTGTCCGAGAGGTCACAACTGACACTAGTGACACTGCCCTCCAGTTTCTGCCGGCGGCGTCACCGAGAGGTCACAACTGACACTAGTGACACTGCCCTCCAGTTTCTGCCGGCGGCGTCACCGAGAGGTCACAACTGACACTAGTGACACTGCCCTCCAGTTTCTGCCGGCGGCGTCTCCGAGAGGTCACAACTGACACTAGTGACACAGCCCTCCACTTTCTGCCGGCGGCGTCACCGAGAGGTCACAACTGACACTAGTGACACAGCCCTCCAGTTTCTGCTTGCGGCGTCACCGAGAGGTCACCACTGACACTAGTGACACAACCCTACAGTTTCTGCCGGCGGCGTCACCGAGAGGTCACAACTGACACAGTGACACTGCCTTCCAGTTTCTGCCGGCGGCGTCACCGAGACGTCACAACTGACACTAGTGACACTGCCCTCCAATTTCTGCCGGCGGCGTCACCGAGAGGTCACAACTGACACTAGTGACACTGCCCAACAGTTTCTGCCTGCGGCGTGTCCGAGAGGTCACAACTGACACTAGTGACACTGCCCTCCAGTTTCTGCCGGCGGCGTCACCGAGAGGTCACAACTGACACTAGTGACACTGCCCTCCAGTTTCTGCCGGCGGCGTCACCGAGAGGTCACAACTGACACTAGTGACACTGCCCTCCAGTTTCTGCCGGCGGCGTCTCCGAGAGGTCACAACTGACACTAGTGACACAGCCCTCCACTTTCTGCCGGCGGCGTCACCGAGAGGTCACAACTGACACTAGTGACACTGCCCTCCAGTTTCTGCCGGCGGCGTCACCGAGAGGTCACAACTGACACTAGTGACACTGCCCAACAGTTTCTGCCTGCGGCGTGTCCGAGAGGTCACAACTGACACTAGTGACACTGCCCTCCAGTTTCTGCCGGCGGCGTCACCGAGAGGTCACAACTGACACTAGTGACACTGCCCTCCAGTTTCTGCCGGCGGCGTCACCGAGAGGTCACAACTGACACTAGTGACACTGCCCTCCAGTTTCTGCCGGCGGCGTCACCGAGAGGTCACAACTGACACTAGTGACACTGCCCTCCAGTTTCTGCCGGCGGCGTCACCGAGAGGTCACAACTGACACTAGTGACACTGCCCTCCAGTTTCTGCCGGCGGCGTCACCGAGAGGTCACAACTGACACTAGTGACACTGCCCTCCAGTTTCTGCCGGCGGCGTCACCGAGAGGTCACAACTGACACTAGTGACACTGCCCTCCACTTTCTGCCGGCGGCGTCACCGAGAGGTCACAACTGACACTAGTGACACTGCCCTCCAGTTTCTGCCGGCGGCGTCACCGAGAGGTCACAACTGACACTAGTGACACTGCCCTCAGTTTCTGCCGGCGGCGTCACCGAGAGGTCACAACTGACACTAGTGACACTGCCCTCCAGTTTCTGCCGGCGGCGTCACCGAGAGGTCACAACTGACACTAGTGACACTGCCCTCCAGTTTCTGCCGGCGGCGTCACCGAGAGGTCACAACTGACACTAGTGACACTGCCCTCCAGTTTCTGCCGGCGGCGTCACCGAGAGGTCACAACTGACACTAGTGACACTGCCCTCCAGTTTCTGCCGGCGGCGTCACCGAGAGGTCACAACTGACACTAGTGACACTGCCCTCCAGTTTCTGCCGGCGGCGTCTCCGAGAGGTCACAACTGACACTAGTGACACAGCCCTCCACTTTCTGCCGGCGGCGTCACCGAGAGGTCACAACTGACACTAGTGACACAGCCCTCCAGTTTCTGCTTGCGGCGTCACCGAGAGGTCACCACTGACACTAGTGACACAACCCTACAGTTTCTGCCTGCGGCGTGTCCGAGAGGTCACAACTGACACTAGTGACACTGCCCTCCAGTTTCTGCCGGCGGCGTCACCGAGAGGTCACAACTGACACTAGTGACACTGCCCTCCAGTTTCTGCCGGCGGCGTCACCGAGAGGTCACAACTGACACTAGTGACACTGCCCTCCAGTTTCTGCCGGCGGCGTCTCCGAGAGGTCACAACTGACACTAGTGACACAGCCCTCCACTTTCTGCCGGCGGCGTCACCGAGAGGTCACAACTGACACTAGTGACACAGCCCTCCAGTTTCTGCTTGCGGCGTCACCGAGAGGTCACCACTGACACTAGTGACACAACCCTACAGTTTCTGCCGGCGGCGTCACCGAGAGGTCACAACTGACACAGTGACACTGCCTTCCAGTTTCTGCCGGCGGCGTCACCGAGACGTCACAACTGACACTAGTGACACTGCCCTCCAATTTCTGCCGGCGGCGTCACCGAGAGGTCACAACTGACACTAGTGACACTGCCCTCCAGTTTCTGCCGGCGGCGTGTCCGAGAGGTCACAACTGACACTAGTGACACTGCCCTCCAGTTTCTGCCGGCGGCGTCACCGAGAGGTCACAACTGACACTAGTGACACTGCCCTCCAGTTTCTGCCGGCGGCGTCACCGAGAGGTCACAACTGACACTAGTGACACTGCCCTCCAGTTTCTGCCGGCGGCGTCTCCGAGAGGTCACAACTGACACTAGTGACACAGCCCTCCACTTTCTGCCGGCGGCGTCACCGAGAGGTCACAACTGACACTAGTGACACAGCCCTCCAGTTTCTGCTTGCGGCGTCACCGAGAGGTCACCACTGACACTAGTGACACTGCCCAACAGTTTCTGCCGGCGGCGTCACCGAGAGGTCACAACTGACACTAGTGACACTGCCCTCCAGTTTCTGCCGGCGGCGTCACCGAGAGGTCACAACTGACACTAGTGACACTGCCCTCCAGTTTCTGCCGGCGGCGTCACCGAGAGGTCACAACTGACACTAGTGACACTGCCCTCCAGTTTCTGCCGGCGGCGTCTCCGAGAGGTCACAACTGACACTAGTGACACAGCCCTCCACTTTCTGCCGGCGGCGTCACCGAGAGGTCACAACTGACACTAGTGACACAGCCCTCCAGTTTCTGCTTGCGGCGTCACCGAGAGGTCACCACTGACACTAGTGACACTGCCCAACAGTTTCTGCCGGCGGCGTCACCGAGAGGTCACAACTGACACTAGTGACACTGCCCTCCAGTTTCTGCCGGCGGCGTCACCGAGAGGTCACAACTGACACTAGTGACACTGCCCTCCAGTTTCTGCCGGCGGCGTCACCGAGAGGTCACAACTGACACTAGTGACACTGCCCTCCAGTTTCTGCCGGCGGCGTCACCGAGAGGTCACAACTGACACTAGTGACACTGCCCTCCAGTTTCTGCCGGCGGCGTCACCGAGAGGTCACAACTGACACTAGTGACACTGCCCTCCAGTTTCTGCCGGCGGCGTCACCGAGAGGTCACAACTGACACTAGTGACACTGCCCTCCAGTTTCTGCCGGCGGCGTCACCGAGAGGTCACAACTGACACTAGTGACACTGCCCTCCAGTTTCTGCCGGCGGCGTCACCGAGAGGTCACAACTGACACTAGTGACACTGCCCAACAGTTTCTGCCTGCGGCGTGTCCGAGAGGTCAACTGACACTAGTGACACTGCCCTCCAGTTTCTGCCGGCGGCGTCACCGAGAGGTCACAACTGACACTAGTGACACTGCCCTCCAGTTTCTGCCGGCGGCGTCACCGAGAGGTCACAACTGACACTAGTGACACTGCCCTCCAGTTTCTGCCGGCGGCGTCTCCGAGAGGTCACAACTGACACTAGTGACACAGCCCTCCACTTTCTGCCGGCGGCGTCACCGAGAGGTCACAACTGACACTAGTGACACAGCCCTCCAGTTTCTGCTTGCGGCGTCACCGAGAGGTCACCACTGACACTAGTGACACAACCCTACAGTTTCTGCCGGCGGCGTCACCGAGAGGTCACAACTGACACAGTGACACTGCCTTCCAGTTTCTGCCGGCGGCGTCACCGAGAGGTCACAACTGACACTAGTGACACTGCCCTCCAGTTTCTGCCGGCGGCGTCACCGAGAGGTCACAACTGACACTAGTGACACTGCCCTCCACTTTCTGCCGGCGGCGTCACCGAGAGGTCACAACTGACACTAGTGACACAGCCCTCCAGTTTCTGCTTGCGGCGTCACCGAGAGGTCACCACTGACACTAGTGACACAACCCTACAGTTTCTGCCGGCGGCGTCACCGAGAGGTCACAACTGACACAGTGACACTGCCTTCCAGTTTCTGCCGGCGGCGTCACCGAGAGGTCACAACTGACACTAGTGACACTGCCCTCCAATTTCTGCCGGCGGCGTCACCGAGAGGTCACAACTGACACTAGTGACACTGCCCTCCACTTTCTGCCGGCGGCGTCACCGAGAGGTCACAACTGACACTAGTGACACTGCTCTCCAGTTTCTGCCGGCGGCGTCTCCGAGAGGTCACAACTGACACTAGTGACACAGCCCTCCACTTTCTGCCGGCGGCGTCACCGAGAGGTCACAACTGACACTAGTGACACTGCCCTCCAGTTTCTGCCGGCGGCGTCACCGATAGGTCACAACTGACACTAGTGACACTGCCCTGCAGTTTCTGCCGGCGGCGTCACCGAGAGGTCACAACTGACACTAGTGACACTGCCCTCCAGCTTCTGCCGGCGACGTCACCGAGAGGTCACAACTGACACCAATGACACTGCCCTCCAGTTTCTGCCGGCGGCGTCACGGAGAGGTCACAACTGACACTAGTGACATTGCCCTCCAGTTTCTGTCGGCGGCGTCACCGAGAGGTCACAACTGACACTAGTGACACTGCCCTCCAGTTTCTGCCGGCGGCGTGTCCGAGAGGTCACAACTGACACTAGTGACACTGCCCTCCAGTTTCTGCCGGCGGCGTCACCGAGAGGTCACAACTGACACTAGTGACACTGCCCTCCAGTTTCTGCCGGCGGCGTCACCGAGAGGTCACAACTGACACTAGTGACACTGCCCTCCAGTTTCTGCCGGCGACGTCACCGAGAGGTCACAACTGACACCAATGACACTGCCCTCCAGTTTCTGCCGGCGGCGTCACCGAGAGGTCACAACTGACACTAGTGACACTGCCCTCCAGTTTCTGCCGGCGGCGTCACCGAGAGGTCACAACTGACACTAGTGACACTGCCCTCCAGTTTCTGCCGGCGGCGTCTCCGAGAGGTCACAACTGACACTAGTGACACAGCCCTCCACTTTCTGCCGGCGGCGTCACCGAGAGGTCACAACTGACACTAGTGACACAGCCCTCCAGTTTCTGCTTGCGGCGTCACCGAGAGGTCACCACTGACACTAGTGACACAACCCTACAGTTTCTGCCTGCGGCGTGTCCGAGAGGTCACAACTGACACTAGTGACACTGCCCTCCAGTTTCTGCCGGCGGCGTCACCGAGAGGTCACAACTGACACTAGTGACACTGCCCTCCAGTTTCTGCCGGCGGCGTCACCGAGAGGTCACAACTGACACTAGTGACACTGCCCTCCAGTTTCTGCCGGCGGCGTCACCGAGAGGTCACAACTGACACTAGTGACACTGCCCTCCAGTTTCTGCCGGCGGCGTCACCGAGAGTTCAAAACTGACACTAGTGACACTGCCCTGCGGTTTCTGCCGGCGGCGTCACCGAGAGGTCACAACTGACACTAGTGACACAGCCCTCCTGTTTCTGCCGGCGGCGTCACCGAGAGGTCACAACTGACACTAGTGACACTGCCCTCCAATTTCTGCCGGCGTCGTCACCGAGAGGTCACAACTGACACTAGTGACACTGCCCTCCAGTTTCTGCCGGCGGGGTCACCGAGAGGTCACAACTGACACTAGTGACACTGCCCTCCAGTTTCTGCCGGCGGCGTCTCCGAGAGGTCACAACTGACACTAGTGACACAGCCCTCCACTTTCTGCCGGCGGCGTCACCGAGAGGTCACAACTGACACTAGTGACACTGCCCTCCAGTTTCTGCCGGCGGCGTCACCGGTAGGTCACAAGTGACACTAGTGACACTGCCCTGCAGTTTCTGCCGGCGGCGTCACCGAGAGGTCACAACTGACACTAGTGACACTGCCCTCCAGTTTCTGCCGGCGACGTCACCGAGAGGTCACAACTGACACTAGTGACACTGCCCTCCAGTTTCTGTCGGCGGCGTCACCGAGAGGTCACAACTGACACTAGTGACACTGCCCAACAGTTTCTGCCTGCGGCGTGTCCGAGAGGTCACAACTGACACTAGTGACACTGCCCTCCAGTTTCTGCCGGCGGCGTCACCGAGAGGTCACAACTGACACTAGTGACACTGCCCTCCAGTTTCTGCCGGCGGCGTCACCGAGAGGTCACAACTGACACTAGTGACACTGCCCTCCAGTTTCTGCCGGCGGCGTCTCCGAGAGGTCACAACTGACACTAGTGACACAGCCCTCCACTTTCTGCCGGCGGCGTCACCGAGAGGTCACAACTGACACTAGTGACACAGCCCTCCAGTTTCTGCTTGCGGCGTCACCGAGAGGTCACCACTGACACTAGTGACACAACCCTACAGTTTCTGCCGGCGGCGTCACCGAGAGGTCACAACTGACACAGTGACACTGCCTTCCAGTTTCTGCCGGCGGCGTCACCGAGACGTCACAACTGACACTAGTGACACTGCCCTCCAATTTCTGCCGGCGGCGTCACCGAGAGGTCACAACTGACACTAGTGACACTGCCCTCCACTTTCTGCCGGCGGCGTCACCGAGAGGTCACAACTGACACTAGTGACACTGCTCTCCAGTTTCTGCCGGCGGCGTCTCCGAGAGGTCACAACTGACACTAGTGACACAGCCCTCCACTTTCTGCCGGCGGCGTCACCGAGAGGTCACAACTGACACTAGTGACACTGCCCTCCAGTTTCTGCCGGCGGCGTCACCGATAGGTCACAACTGACACTAGTGACACTGCCCTGCAGTTTCTGCCGGCGGCGTCACCGAGAGGTCACAACTGACACTAGTGACACTGCCCTCCAATTTCTGCCGGCGTCGTCACCGAGAGGTCACAACTGACACTAGTGACACTGCCCTCCAGTTTCTGCCGGCGGGGTCACCGAGAGGTCACAACTGACACTAGTGACACTGCCCTCCAGTTTCTGCCGGCGGCGTCTCCGAGAGGTCACAACTGACACTAGTGACACAGCCCTCCACTTTCTGCCGGCGGCGTCACCGAGAGGTCACAACTGACACTAGTGACACTGCCCTCCAGTTTCTGCCGGCGGCGTCACCGAGAGGTCACAACTGACACTAGTGACACTGCCCTGCAGTTTCTGCCGGCGGCGTCACCGAGAGGTCACAACTGACACTAGTGACACTGCCCTCCAGTTTCTGCCGGCGGCGTCACCGAGAGGTCACAACTGACACTAGTGACACTGCCCTCCAGTTTCTGCCGGCGGCGTCACCGAGTAGGTCACAACTGACACTAGTGACACTGCCCTCCAGTTTCTGCCGGCGGCGTCACCGAGAGGTCACAACTGACACTAGTGACACTGCCCTCCAGTTTCTGCCGGCGGCGTCACCGAGAGGTCACAACTGACACTAGTGACACTGCCCTCCAGTTTCTGTCGGCGGCGTCACCGAGAGGTCACAACTGACACTAGTGACACTGCCCAACAGTTTCTGCCGGCGGCGTGTCCGAGAGGTCACAACTGACACTAGTGACACTGCCCTCCAGTTTCTGCCGGCGGCGTCACCGAGAGGTCACAACTGACACTAGTGACACTGCCCTCCAGTTTCTGCCGGCGGCGTCACCGAGAGGTCACAACTGACACTAGTGACACTGCCCTCCAGTTTCTGCCGGCGGCGTCTCCGAGAGGTCACAACTGACACTAGTGACACTGCCCTCCAGTTTCTGCCGGCGGCGTCACCGAGAGGTCACAACTGACACTAGTGACACTGCCCTCCAGTTTCTGCCGGCGGCGTCACCGAGAGGTCACAACTGACACTAGTGACACTGCCCTCCAGTTTCTGCCGGCGGCGTCTCCGAGAGGTCACAACTGACACTAGTGACACAGCCCTCCACTTTCTGCCGGCGGCGTCACCGAGAGGTCACAACTGACACTAGTGACACAGCCCTCCAGTTTCTGCTTGCGGCGTCACCGAGAGGTCACCACTGACACTAGTGACACAACCCTACAGTTTCTGCCGGCGGCGTCTCCGAGAGGTCACAACTGACACTAGTGACATTGCCCTCCAGTTTCTGTCGGCGGCGTCACCGAGAGGTCACAACTGACACTAGTGACACTGCCCTCCAGTTTCTGCCGGCGACGTCACCGAGAGGTCACAACTGACACCAATGACACTGCCCTCCAGTTTCTGCCGGCGGCGTCACCGAGAGGTCACAACTGACACTAGTGACACTGCCCTCCAGTTTCTGCCGGCGGCGTCACCGAGAGGTCACAACTGACACTAGTGACACTGCCCTCCAGTTTCTGCCGGCGGCGTCTCCGAGAGGTCACAACTGACACTAGTGACACAGCCCTCCACTTTCTGCCGGCGGCGTCACCGAGAGGTCACAACTGACACTAGTGACACAGCCCTCCAGTTTCTGCTTGCGGCGTCACCGAGAGGTCACCACTGACACTAGTGACACAACCCTACAGTTTCTGCCTGCGGCGTGTCCGAGAGGTCACAACTGACACTAGTGACACTGCCCTCCAGTTTCTGCCGGCGGCGTCACCGAGAGGTCACAACTGACACTAGTGACACTGCCCTCCAGTTTCTGCCGGCGGCGTCACCGAGAGGTCACAACTGACACTAGTGACACTGCCCTCCAGTTTCTGCCGGCGGCGTCTCCGAGAGGTCACAACTGACACTAGTGACACAGCCCTCCACTTTCTGCCTGCGGCGTCACCGAGAGGTCACAACTGACACTAGTGACACAGCCCTCCAGTTTCTGCTTGCGGCGTCACCGAGAGGTCACCACTGACACTAGTGACACAACCCTACAGTTTCTGCCGGCGGCGTCACCGAGAGGTCACAACTGACACAGTGACACTGCCTTCCAGTTTCTGCCGGCGGCGTCACCGAGACGTCACAACTGACACTAGTGACACTGCCCTCCAATTTCTGCCGGCGGCGTCACCGAGAGGTCACAACTGACACTAGTGACACTGCCCAACAGTTTCTGCCTGCGGCGTGTCCGAGAGGTCACAACTGACACTAGTGACACTGCCCTCCAGTTTCTGCCGGCGGCGTCACCGAGAGGTCACAACTGACACTAGTGACACTGCCCTCCAGTTTCTGCCGGCGGCGTCACCGAGAGGTCACAACTGACACTAGTGACACTGCCCTCCAGTTTCTGCCGGCGGCGTCTCCGAGAGGTCACAACTGACACTAGTGACACAGCCCTCCACTTTCTGCCGGCGGCGTCACCGAGAGGTCACAACTGACACTAGTGACACTGCCCTCCAGTTTCTGTCGGCGGCGTCACCGAGAGGTCACAACTGACACTAGTGACACTGCCCAACAGTTTCTGCCTGCGGCGTGTCCGAGAGGTCACAACTGACACTAGTGACACTGCCCTCCAGTTTCTGCCGGCGGCGTCACCGAGAGGTCACAACTGACACTAGTGACACTGCCCTCCAGTTTCTGCCGGCGGCGTCACCGAGAGGTCACAACTGACACTAGTGACACTGCCCTCCAGTTTCTGCCGGCGGCGTCTCCGAGAGGTCTCAACTGACACTAGTGACACAGCCCTCCACTTTCTGCCGGCGGCGTCACCGAGAGGTCACAACTGACACTAGTGACACAGCCCTCCAGTTTCTGCTTGCGGCGTCACCGAGAGGTCACAACTGACACTAGTGACACTGCCCTCCAGTTTCTGCCGGCGGCGTCTCCGAGAGGTCTCAACTGACACTAGTGACACAGCCCTCCACTTTCTGCCGGCGGCGTCACCGAGAGGTCACAACTGACACTAGTGACACAGCCCTCCAGTTTCTGCTTGCGGCGTCACCGAGAGGTCACCACTGACACTAGTGACACAACCCTACAGTTTCTGCCGGCGGCGTCTCCGAGAGGTCACAACTGACACTAGTGACATTGCCCTCCAGTTTCTGTCGGCGGCGTCACCGAGAGGTCACAACTGACACTAGTGACACTGCCCTCCAGTTTCTGCCGGCGACGTCACCGAGAGGTCACAACTGACACCAATGACACTGCCCTCCAGTTTCTGCCGGCGGCGTCACCGAGAGGTCACAACTGACACTAGTGACACTGCCCTCCAGTTTCTGCCGGCGGCGTCACCGAGAGGTCACAACTGACACTAGTGACACTGCCCTCCAGTTTCTGCCGGCGGCGTCTCCGAGAGGTCACAACTGACACTAGTGACACAGCCCTCCACTTTCTGCCGGCGGCGTCACCGAGAGGTCACAACTGACACTAGTGACACAGCCCTCCAGTTTCTGCTTGCGGCGTCACCGAGAGGTCACCACTGACACTAGTGACACAACCCTACAGTTTCTGCCTGCGGCGTGTCCGAGAGGTCACAACTGACACTAGTGACACTGCCCTCCAGTTTCTGCCGGCGGCGTCACCGAGAGGTCACAACTGACACTAGTGACACTGCCCTCCAGTTTCTGCCGGCGGCGTCACCGAGAGGTCACAACTGACACTAGTGACACTGCCCTCCAGTTTCTGCCGGCGGCGTCTCCGAGAGGTCACAACTGACACTAGTGACACAGCCCTCCACTTTCTGCCTGCGGCGTCACCGAGAGGTCACAACTGACACTAGTGACACAGCCCTCCAGTTTCTGCTTGCGGCGTCACCGAGAGGTCACCACTGACACTAGTGACACAACCCTACAGTTTCTGCCGGCGGCGTCACCGAGAGGTCACAACTGACACAGTGACACTGCCTTCCAGTTTCTGCCGGCGGCGTCACCGAGACGTCACAACTGACACTAGTGACACTGCCCTCCAATTTCTGCCGGCGGCGTCACCGAGAGGTCACAACTGACACTAGTGACACTGCCCAACAGTTTCTGCCTGCGGCGTGTCCGAGAGGTCACAACTGACACTAGTGACACTGCCCTCCAGTTTCTGCCGGCGGCGTCACCGAGAGGTCACAACTGACACTAGTGACACTGCCCTCCAGTTTCTGCCGGCGGCGTCACCGAGAGGTCACAACTGACACTAGTGACACTGCCCTCCAGTTTCTGCCGGCGGCGTCTCCGAGAGGTCACAACTGACACTAGTGACACAGCCCTCCACTTTCTGCCGGCGGCGTCACCGAGAGGTCACAACTGACACTAGTGACACAGCCCTCCAGTTTCTGCCGGCGGCGTCACCGAGAGGTCACAACTGACACTAGTGACACTGCCCTCCAGTTTCTGCCGGCGGCGTCACCGAGAGGTCACAACTGACACTAGTGACACTGCCCTCCAGTTTCTGCCGGCGGCGTCACCGAGAGGTCACAACTGACACTAGTGACACTGCCCTCCAGTTTCTGCCGGCGGCGTCACCGAGAGGTCACAACTGACACTAGTGACACTGCCCTCCAGTTTCTGCCGGCGGCGTCTCCGAGAGGTCACAACTGACACTAGTGACACAGCCCTCCACTTTCTGCCGGCGGCGTCACCGAGAGGTCACAACTGACACTAGTGACACAGCCCTCCAGTTTCTGCTTGCGGCGTCACCGAGAGGTCACCACTGACACTAGTGACACTGCCCAACAGTTTCTGCCTGCGGCGTGTCCGAGAGGTCACAACTGACACTAGTGACACTGCCCTCCAGTTTCTGCCGGCGGCGTCACCGATAGGTCACAACTGACACTAGTGACACTGCCCTGCAGTTTCTGCCGGCGGCGTCACCGAGAGGTCACAACTGACACTAGTGACACTGCCCTCCAGCTTCTGCCGGCGACGTCACCGAGAGGTCACAACTGACACTAGTGACACTGCCCTCCAGTTTCTGCCGGCGGCGTCACCGGTAGGTCACAAGTGACACTAGTGACACTGCCCTGCAGTTTCTGCCGGCGGCGTCACCGAGAGGTCACAACTGACACTAGTGACACTGCCCTCCAGTTTCTGCCGGCGACGTCACCGAGAGGTCACAACTGACACTAGTGACACTGCCCTCCAGTTTCTGTCGGCGGCGTCACCGAGAGGTCACAACTGACACTAGTGACACTGCCCAACAGTTTCTGCCTGCGGCGTGTCCGAGAGGTCACAACTGACACTAGTGACACTGCCCTCCAGTTTCTGCCGGCGGCGTCACCGAGAGGTCACAACTGACACTAGTGACACTGCCCTCCAGTTTCTGCCGGCGGCGTCACCGAGAGGTCACAACTGACACTAGTGACACTGCCCTCCAGTTTCTGCCGGCGGCGTCTCCGAGAGGTCTCAACTGACACTAGTGACACAGCCCTCCACTTTCTGCCGGCGGCGTCACCGAGAGGTCACAACTGACACTAGTGACACAGCCCTCCAGTTTCTGCTTGCGGCGTCACCGAGAGGTCACCACTGACACTAGTGACACAACCATACAGTTTCTGCCGGCGGCGTCACCGAGAGGTCACAACTGACACAGTGACACTGCCTTCCAGTTTCTGCCGGCGGCGTCACCGAGAGGTCACAACTGACACTAGTGACACTGCCCTCCAGTTTCTGCCGGCGGCGTCTCCGAGAGGTCTCAACTGACACTAGTGACACAGCCCTCCACTTTCTGCCGGCGGCGTCACCGAGAGGTCACAACTGACACTAGTGACACAGCCCTCCAGTTTCTGCTTGCGGCGTCACCGAGAGGTCACCACTGACACTAGTGACACAACCCTACAGTTTCTGCCGGCGGCGTCACCGAGAGGTCACAACTGACACAGTGACACTGCCTTCCAGTTTCTGCCGGCGGCGTCACCGAGACGTCACAACTGACACTAGTGACACTGCCCTCCAATTTCTGCCGGCGGCGTCACCGAGAGGTCACAACTGACACTAGTGACACTGCCCTCCACTTTCTGCCGGCGGCGTCACCGAGAGGTCACAACTGACACTAGTGACACTGCTCTCCAGTTTCTGCCGGCGGCGTCTCCGAGAGGTCACAACTGACACTAGTGACACAGCCCTCCACTTTCTGCCGGCGGCGTCACCGAGAGGTCACAACTGACACTAGTGACACTGCCCTCCAGTTTCTGCCGGCGGCGTCACCGATAGGTCACAACTGACACTAGTGACACTGCCCTGCAGTTTCTGCCGGCGGCGTCACCGAGAGGTCACAACTGACACTAGTGACACTGCCCTCCAGCTTCTGCCGGCGACGTCACCGAGAGGTCACAACTGACACCAATGACACTGCCCTCCAGTTTCTGCCGGCGGCGTCACGGAGAGGTCACAACTGACACTAGTGACATTGCCCTCCAGTTTCTGTCGGCGGCGTCACCGAGAGGTCACAACTGACACTAGTGACACTGCCCTCCACTTTCTGCCGGCGGCGTCACCGAGAGGTCACAACTGACACTAGTGACACTGCTCTCCAGTTTCTGCCGTCGGCGTCTCCGAGAGGTCACAACTGACACTAGTGACATTGCCCTCCAGTTTCTGTCGGCGGCGTCACCGAGAGGTCACAACTGACACTAGTGACACTGCCCTCCAGTTTCTGCCGGCGACGTCACCGAGAGGTCACAACTGACACCAATGACACTGCCCTCCAGTTTCTGCCGGCGGCGTCACCGAGAGGTCACAACTGACACTAGTGACACTGCCCTCCAGTTTCTGCCGGCGGCGTCACCGAGAGGTCACAACTGACACTAGTGACACTGCCCTCCAGTTTCTGCCGGCGGCGTCTCCGAGAGGTCACAACTGACACTAGTGACACAGCCCTCCACTTTCTGCCGGCGGCGTCACCGAGAGGTCACAACTGACACTAGTGACACAGCCCTCCAGTTTCTGCTTGCGGCGTCACCGAGAGGTCACCACTGACACTAGTGACACAACCCTACAGTTTCTGCCTGCGGCGTGTCCGAGAGGTCACAACTGACACTAGTGACACTGCCCTCCAGTTTCTGCCGGCGGCGTCACCGAGAGGTCACAACTGACACTAGTGACACTGCCCTCCAGTTTCTGCCGGCGACGTCACCGAGAGGTTACAACTGACAATAGTGACACCGCCCTCCAGTTTCTGCCTGTGGCGTCACCGAGAGGTCACAACTGACACTAGTGACACTGCCCTCCAGTTTCTGCCGGCGGCGTCACCGAGAGTTCAAAACTGACACTAGTGACACTGCCCTGCGGTTTCTGCCGGCGGCGTCACCGAGAGGTCACAACTGACACTAGTGACACAGCCCTCCTGTTTCTGCCGGCGGCGTCACCGAGAGGTCACAACTGACACTAGTGACACTGCCCTCCAATTTCTGCCGGCGTCGTCACCGAGAGGTCACAACTGACACTAGTGACACTGCCCTCCAGTTTCTGCCGGCGGGGTCACCGAGAGGTCACAACTGACACTAGTGACACTGCCCTCCAGTTTCTGCCGGCGGCGTCTCCGAGAGGTCACAACTGACACTAGTGACACAGCCCTCCACTTTCTGCCGGCGGCGTCACCGAGAGGTCACAACTGACACTAGTGACACTGCCCTCCAGTTTCTGCCGGCGGCGTCACCGGTAGGTCACAAGTGACACTAGTGACACTGCCCTGCAGTTTCTGCCGGCGGCGTCACCGAGAGGTCACAACTGACACTAGTGACACTGCCCTCCAGTTTCTGCCGGCGACGTCACCGAGAGGTCACAACTGACACTAGTGACACTGCCCTCCAGTTTCTGTCGGCGGCGTCACCGAGAGGTCACAACTGACACTAGTGACACTGCCCAACAGTTTCTGCCTGCGGCGTGTCCGAGAGGTCACAACTGACACTAGTGACACTGCCCTCCAGTTTCTGCCGGCGGCGTCACCGAGAGGTCACAACTGACACTAGTGACACTGCCCTCCAGTTTCTGCCGGCGGCGTCACCGAGAGGTCACAACTGACACTAGTGACACTGCCCTCCAGTTTCTGCCGGCGGCGTCTCCGAGAGGTCACAACTGACACTAGTGACACAGCCCTCCACTTTCTGCCGGCGGCGTCACCGAGAGGTCACAACTGACACTAGTGACACAGCCCTCCAGTTTCTGCTTGCGGCGTCACCGAGAGGTCACCACTGACACTAGTGACACAACCCTACAGTTTCTGCCGGCGGCGTCACCGAGAGGTCACAACTGACACAGTGACACTGCCTTCCAGTTTCTGCCGGCGGCGTCACCGAGACGTCACAACTGACACTAGTGACACTGCCCTCCAATTTCTGCCGGCGGCGTCACCGAGAGGTCACAACTGACACTAGTGACACTGCCCTCCACTTTCTGCCGGCGGCGTCACCGAGAGGTCACAACTGACACTAGTGACACTGCTCTCCAGTTTCTGCCGGCGGCGTCTCCGAGAGGTCACAACTGACACTAGTGACACAGCCCTCCACTTTCTGCCGGCGGCGTCACCGAGAGGTCACAACTGACACTAGTGACACTGCCCTCCAGTTTCTGCCGGCGGCGTCTCCGAGAGGTCACAACTGACACTAGTGACACTGCCCTCCAGTTTCTGCCGGCGGCGTCACCGAGAGGTCACAACTGACACTAGTGACACTGCCCTCCAGTTTCTGCCGGCGACGTCACCGAGAGGTCACAACTGACACCAATGACACTGCCCTCCAGTTTCTGCCGGCGGCGTCACCGAGAGGTCACAACTGACACTAGTGACACTGCCCTCCAGTTTCTGCCGGCGGCGTCACCGAGAGGTCACAACTGACACTAGTGACACTGCCCTCCAGTTTCTGCCGGCGGCGTCTCCGAGAGGTCACAACTGACACTAGTGACACAGCCCTCCACTTTCTGCCGGCGGCGTCACCGAGAGGTCACAACTGACACTAGTGACACAGCCCTCCAGTTTCTGCTTGCGGCGTCACCGAGAGGTCACCACTGACACTAGTGACACAACCCTACAGTTTCTGCCTGCGGCGTGTCCGAGAGGTCACAACTGACACTAGTGACACTGCCCTCCAGTTTCTGCCGGCGGCGTCACCGAGAGGTCACAACTGACACTAGTGACACTGCCCTCCAGTTTCTGCCGGCGACGTCACCGAGAGGTTACAACTGACAATAGTGACACCGCCCTCCAGTTTCTGCCTGTGGCGTCACCGAGAGGTCACAACTGACACTAGTGACACTGCCCTCCAGTTTCTGCCGGCGGCGTCACCGAGAGTTCAAAACTGACACTAGTGACACTGCCCTGCGGTTTCTGCCGGCGGCGTCACCGAGAGGTCACAACTGACACTAGTGACACAGCCCTCCTGTTTCTGCCGGCGGCGTCACCGAGAGGTCACAACTGACACTAGTGACACTGCCCTCCAATTTCTGCCGGCGTCGTCACCGAGAGGTCACAACTGACACTAGTGACACTGCCCTCCAGTTTCTGCCGGCGGGGTCACCGAGAGGTCACAACTGACACTAGTGACACTGCCCTCCAGTTTCTGCCGGCGGCGTCTCCGAGAGGTCACAACTGACACTAGTGACACAGCCCTCCACTTTCTGCCGGCGGCGTCACCGAGAGGTCACAACTGACACTAGTGACACTGCCCTCCAGTTTCTGCCGGCGGCGTCACCGAGAGGTCACAACTGACACTAGTGACACTGCCCTCCAGTTTCTGCCGGCGGCGTCTCCGAGAGGTCACAACTGACACTAGTGACACAGCCCTCCAGTTTCTGCCGGCGGCGTCACCGAGAGGTCACAACTGACACTAGTGACACTGCCCTCCAGTTTCTGCCGGCGGCGTCACCGGAGGTCACAAGTGACACTAGTGACACTGCCCTGCAGTTTCTGCCGGCGGCGTCACCGAGAGGTCACAACTGACACTAGTGACACTGCCCTCCAGTTTCTGCCGGCGACGTCACCGAGAGGTCACAACTGACACTAGTGACACTGCCCTCCAGTTTCTGTCGGCGGCGTCACCGAGAGGTCACAACTGACACTAGTGACACTGCCCAACAGTTTCTGCCTGCGGCGTGTCCGAGAGGTCACAACTGACACTAGTGACACTGCCCTCCAGTTTCTGCCGGCGGCGTCACCGAGAGGTCACAACTGACACTAGTGACACTGCCCTCCAGTTTCTGCCGGCGGCGTCACCGAGAGGTCACAACTGACACTAGTGACACTGCCCTCCAGTTTCTGCCGGCGGCGTCTCCGAGAGGTCTC
>CBDHHR010000224.1:0-4755 GCA_965263245.1 Metamycoplasmataceae bacterium
CAAACATTTATTGTACTTTCATCATATCATACAATCCTGTGGTATATATATAACTCACGATAAAAAGCATGAATAAAGTACATTTGCTATGTAAACGTTGATCTGAAAACTGGACTGTAACCATTAAACTACCTTAAACATATGAAGGAACATACACATGTTTTAAAAGTTCTATTATATAATATATATATATATATATATATTATATACATACACTGGTGTATATGTGTGTGTCTGTGTCTATATATATAATAAGTGTGATGTTCGATGGAAATGCATAATAAGACAATATGAAAAGAAAACATTTAGTCACTAACAATGCCATCTGAATAACAGTGCCTTACCGCAGCAGCGTAGTACCAGCGCCGGAACTTTGCCACCTTGATTTCCTCCTTCTCCTTGCGGTTCTGTCTGAAGTGCCAGTCAAGATGCTCACGGTACTGCTCAGTGTCTGCTGCCATGAAGCGCACACCACAAGATGAGCACTGGATGCCAGTATAGAGTCGCTGGAGGACACCGTTGTAACACCTGTCACAGAAGCAGAAATCAGTTGTCACCAATCCATGAATGAAGCTATGATGCTCATCATATGTTAAACAATTGTTTAAAGTTACATTGCTCATCGTGTTACGCAACTGTACAAAGATTTAAACTTTCTGGACATTTTATGTTTTTTATGGTGAACTTATCAACTGACAAGTATTGGTACAAAATTCAATGAGGTACTGCAGGACTAGACCATTTATTAATGTTAATTCCTAAGGCGTGTACTTCAACTGGCACACTCTCCTGTCACAGTTAATATTCTGAAGACACTCACGTCTTCATCTTTTGGATGTCAAAGTCTGAGAGATCGGGAACATCCTCAAACTTGACCTCCTCCACCTTCTTTATCTCCTCTTTCACCTGAAGGCAACAACAATAGTCAACAACACACACCAACAATTCTTTCACATCCTACAACCCTAGTCACCAACACCAACAATTCTTTCACATCCTACAACCCTAGTCACCAACACCAACAATTCTTTCACATCCTACAACCCTAGTCACCAACACCAACAATTCTTTCACATCCTACAACCCTAGTCACTAACATCAACAATTCTTTCACATCCTACAACACTAGTCACCAACACCAACAATTCTTTCACATCCTACAACACTAGTCACCAACACCTACAATTCTTTCACATCCTACAACACTAGTCACCAACACCAACAATTCTTTCACATCCTACAACCCTAGTCACTAACACCAACAATTCTTTCACATCCTACAACACTAGTCACCAACACCAACAATTCTTTCACATCCTACAACACTAGTCACCAACACCAACAAATCTTTCACATCCTACAACCCTAGTCACCAACACCAACAATTCTTTCACATCCTACAACCCTAGTCACCAACACCAACAATTCTTTCACATCCTACAACCCTAGTCACTAACATCAACAATTCTTTCACATCCTACAACCCTAGTCACCAACACCAACAATTCTTTCACATCCTACAACCCTAGTCACCAACACCAACAATTCTTTCACATCCTACAACCCTAGTCACCAACACCAACAATTCTTTCACATCCTACAACACTAGTCACCAACACCAACAATTCTTTCACATCCTACAACCCTAGTCACTAACACCAACAATTCTTTCACATCCTACAACCCTAGTCACTAACACCAACAATTCTTTCACATACTACAACTCTAGTCACCAACACCAACAATTCTTTCTCATCCTACAACCCTAGTCACTAACACCAACAATTCTTTCACATCCTACAACCCTAGTCACCAACACCAACAATTCTTTCACATACTACAACTCTAGTCACCAACACCAACAATTCTTTCACATACTACAACTCTAGTCACCAACACCAACAATTCTTTCACATCCTACAACCCTAGTCACTAACACCAACAATTCTTTCACATCCTACAACCCTAGTCACCAACACCAACAATTCTTTCACATCCTACAACACTAGTCACCAACACCAACAATTCTTTCACATCCTACAACCCTAGTCACTAACACCAACAATTCTTTCACATCCTACAACCCTAGTCACTAACACCAACAATTCTTTCACATCCTACAACCCTAGTCACTAACACCAACAATTCTTTCACATACTACAACTCTAGTCACTAACACCAACAATTCTTTCACATCCTACAACCCTAGTCACCAACACCAACAATTCTTTCACATCCTACAACCCTAGTCACCAACACCTACAATTCTTTCACATCCTACAACCCTAGTCACCAACACCAACAATTCTTTCACATCCTACAACCCTAGTCACTAACATCAACAATTCTTTCACATCCTACAACACTAGTCACTAACATCAACAATTCTTTCACATAGTACAACTCTAGTCACTAACACCAACAATTCTTTCACATACTACAACTCTAGTCACTAACACCAACAATTCTTTCACATCCTACAACCCTAGTCACCAACACCAACAATTCTTTCACATCCTACAACCCTAGTCACCAACACCTACAATTCTTTCACATCCTACAACCCTAGTCACCAACACCAACAATTCTTTCACATCCTACAACCCTAGTCACCAACACCTACAATTCTTTCACATCCTACAACCCTAGTCACCAACACCAACAATTCTTTCACATCCTACAACCCTAGTCACTAACATCAACAATTCTTTCACATCCTACAACACTAGTCACCAACACCAACAATTCTTTCACATCCTACAACCCTAGTCACCAACACCAACAATTCTTTCACATCCTACAACCCTAGTCACTAACATCAACAATTCTTTCACATCCTACAACACTAGTCACCAACACCAACAATTCTTTCACATCCTACAACCCTAGTCACTAACATCAACAATTCTTTCACATCCTACAACACTAGTCACCAACACCAACAATTCTTTCACATCCTACAACACTAGTCACCAACACCAACAATTCTTTCACATCCTACAACCCTAGTCACCAACACCAACAATTCTTTCACATCCTACAACCCTAGTCACCAACACCAACAATTCTTTCACATCCTACAACACTAGTCACCAACACCAACAATTCTTTCACATCCTACAACCCTAGTCACTAACATCAACAATTCTTTCACATCCTACAACCCTAGTCACTAACATCAACAATTCTTTCACATCCTACAACACTAGTCACCAACACCAACAATTCTTTCACATCCTACAACCCTAGTCACTAACACCAACAATTCTTTCACATCCTACAACCCTAGTCACTAACATCAACAATTCTTTCACATCCTACAACACTAGTCACCAACACCAACAATTCTTTCACATCCTACAACACTAGTCACCAACACCAACAATTCTTTCACATCCTACAACACTAGTCACCAACACCAACAATTCTTTCACATCCTACAACACTAGTCACCAACACCAACAATTCTTTCACATCCTACAACACTAGTCACCAACACCAACAATTCTTTCACATCCTACAACCCTAGTCACTAACATCAACAATTCTTTCACATCCTACAACACTAGTCACCAACACCAACAATTCTTTCACATCCTACAACCCTAGTCACTAACATCAACAATTCTTTCACATCCTACAACCCTAGTCACTAACATCAACAATTCTTTCACATCCGACAACACTAGTCACCAACACCAACAATTCTTTCACATCCTACAACACTAGTCACCAACACCAACAATTCTTTCACATCCTACAACCCTAGTCACTAACATCAACAATTCTTTCACATCCTACAACACTAGTCACCAACACCAACAATTCTTTCACATCCTACAACACTAGTCACCAACACCAACAATTCTTTCACATCCTACAACCCTAGTCACTAACATCAACAATTCTTTCACATCCTACAACACTAGTCACCAACACCAACAATTCTTTCACATCCTACAACACTAGTCACCAACACCAACAATTCTTTCACATCCTACAACCCTAGTCACTAACATCAACAATTCTTTCACATCCTACAACACTAGTCACCAACACCAACAATTCTTTCACATCCTACAACACTAGTCACCAACACCAACAATTCTTTCACATCCTACAACACTAGTCACCAACACCAACAATTCTTTCACATCCTACAACCCTAGTCACTAACATCAACAATTCTTTCACATCCTACAACACTAGTCACCAACACCAACAATTCTTTCACATCCTACAACACTAGTCACCAACACCAACAATTCTTTCACATCCTACAACACTAGTCACTAACACCAACAATTCTTTCACATACTACAACACTAGTCACCAACACCAACAACTCTTTCACATCCTACAACACTAGTCACCAACACCAACAACTCTTTCACATCCTACAACCCTAGTCACCAACACCAACAACTCTTTCACATCCTACAACCCTAGTCACCAACACCAACAATTCTTTCACATCCTACAACCCTAGTCACTAACATCAACAATTCTTTCACATCCTACAACACTAGTCACCAACACCAACAATTCTTTCACATCCTACAACCCTAGTCACCAACACCAACAATTCTTTCACATCCTACAACCCTAGTCACTAACATCAACAATTCTTTCACATCCTACAACACTAGTCACCAACACCAACAATTCTTTCACATCCTACAACACTAGTCACCAACACCAACAATTCTTTCACATCCTACAACACTAGTCACTAACACCAACAATTCTTTCACA
>CBDHHR010000225.1:0-5281 GCA_965263245.1 Metamycoplasmataceae bacterium
ACGATATTGGCATTTTCATAGGACCAGTATAATTATAACTAACTGACATGTTACCATTTTAACATCATTTATATTCGTATGATACATTCAACAAACAAGAAAAAGAATTAAACACCAGCCATTTCCACACCAACCGTCTTGTAATATATAATAGAATAGAATAGAATAGAATAGAATAGAATAGAATAGAATAGAATAGAATAGAATAGAATAGAATAGAATAGAATAGAATAGAATAGAATAGAATAGAATAGAATTATTATAATATTATATAATATAATATAATATAATATAATATAATATAATATAATATAATATAATATAATATAATATAATATAATATAATATAATATAATATAATATAATATAATATAATATAATATAATATAATATGGATGACACATCAGCTGCCCTCTGAAATTTCGGTGGTGGCATACGTATGATAATGACCCCCAGTAAATCAGAAGCAACCGCGGCGAAAACTTGTCAACAGAACTTCCAATCTTCCGATATCCTCACCAGTAGAACCAGCCGACGAGACGAGATAGCGGAGAAGCTGAATTGACGGTCCACTGGCGGCGGACAAATGTCAACAGAACTCCCCGTTTTCTGATATCACGATTCACCGCAAGATAACGGAAGCAGGGTGGTGTTGAATCTCCAACGATACGTTTGTTTCGCTCCCGCGCCACTGTTGGAAGATGATGGACGACTCGTCTTTTGATAACACAGAGACTTCTCAGCAGCCCGCCGCAGTCTCGTGGTCCGGGGGAGTCCATGCTCGCGCGCCAACGGGGCACTGATGACGATAGCAGCCCGCCGCAGTCTCGTGGTCCGGGGGAGTCCATGCTCGCGCGCCAACTGGGCACTGATGACGATAGCAGCCCGCCGCAGTCTCGTGGTCCGGGGGAGTCCATGCTCGCGCGCCAACGGGGCACTGATGACGATAGCAGCCCGCCGCAGTCTCGTGGTCCGGGGGAGTCCATGCTCGCGCGCCAACTGGGCACTGATAACGATAGCAGCCCGCCGCAGTCTCGTGGTCCGGGGGAGTCCATGCTCGCGCGCCAACGGGGCACTGATGACGATAGCAGCCCGCTGCAGTCTCGTGGTCCGGGGGAGTCCATGCTCGCGCGCCATCGGGGCACTGATGACGATAGCAGCCCGCCGCAGTCTCGTGGTCCGGGGGAGTCCATGCTCGCGCGCCAACGGGGCACTGATGACGATAGCAGCCCGCCGCAGTCTCGTGGTCCGGGGGAGTCCATGCTCGCGCGCCAACGGGGCACTGATGACGATAGCAGCCCGCCGCAGTCTCGTGGTCCGGGGGAGTCCATGCTCGCGCGCCAACGGGCAACTGATGACGATAGCAGCCCGCCGCAGTCTCGTGGTCCGGGGGAGTCCATGCTCGCGCGCCAACGGGCAACTGATGACGATAGCAGCCCGCGCAGTCTCGTGGTCCGGGGGAGTCCATGCTCGCGCGCCAACGGGGCACTGATGACGACAGCAGCCTGCCGCAGTCTCGTGGTCCGGGGGAGTCCATGCTCGCGCGCCAACGGGGCACTGATGACGACAGCAGCCTGCTGGCAACTCGCCTTGCGAAACCCTGATGATCAGCTCAACCAATCAGTTCACTTGCCAGCGAGTTCCGGTAGAATGGGAAGTAGCCTCGATCACCCTGGCTCCGTGTGGTGGCAGCACGTTTTAGTTCCTCACATCCGCCTGGGAGTTTAGTACTTTGCCGATGTTCCCACCATGGCAACCTACCCCAGAACAGGATAGAAACGCTGACTGGCTCTCAGGCCAACGGTGAAATAAAAACTAAGCTAATGATCAACTTTAATAATGTAATACTGTACTATTAAAAGTATTCTAAATCAAACTTATACCAACACCAAAAATAAACAGAAATACAGAACTGCAGTTGTTTATAACACAAGAATTATGGAAGGATTAGCCTCGATTATCCAAGCTCCGTGAGCTTGCTATTTTGTACACCACAGGATAAGTGACCAGAATGTGTTCTCCGCGGAGGTACGCAGCCGCGAGAATATAACATGGGTAGTAGTAGCCTTGCGCACAATACCTTTTAGCGGAAACGATCGAATAGGTAACTAGTAATGATGTGATTTCTTGAACCCGATCGATGGCTTCGTGTTGGGACGGACCACGGGTCGGATGGTGTTGGGACGGACCACGGGTCGTATGGTGTTGGGACGGACCACGGGTCGTATGGTGTTGGGACGGACCACGGGTCGGATGGTGTTGGGACGGGACCACGGGTCGTATGGTGTTGGGACGGACCACGGGTCGGATGGTGTTGGGACGGGACCACGGGTCGGATGGTGTTGGGACGGACCACGGGTCGGATGGTGTTGGGACGGGACCACGGGTCGTATGGTGTTGGGACGGGACCACGGGTCGGATGGTGTTGGGACGGGACCACGGGTCGTATGGTGTTGGGACGGGTCCACGGGTCGTATGGTGTTGGGACGGGACCACCGGTCGGATGATGTTGGGACGGGACCACGGGTCGTATGGTGTTGGGACGGGACCACGGGTCGTATGGTGTTGGGACGGGACCACCGGTCGGATGATGTTGGGACGGGACCACGGGTCGTATGGTGTTGGGACGGGACCACCGGTCGGATGGTGTTGGGACGGGACCACGGGTCGTATGGTGTTGGGACGGGACCACGGGTCGTATGGTGTTGGGACGGGACCACCGGTCGGATGGTGTTGGGACGGGACCTCGGGTCGTATGGTGTTGGAACGGGACCACGGGTCGTATGGTGTTGGGACGGGACCACGGGTCGTATGGTGTTGGGACGGGACCACGGGTCGTATGGTGTTGGGACGGGACCACGGGTCGTATGGTGTTGGGACGGGACCACGGGTCGTATGGTGTTGGGGTTGAGACGGGACCACGGGTCGGATGACGTTGGGACGGGACCACGGGTCGGATGGTATTGGGACGGGACCACGGGTCGGATGGTTTGGGACGGGACCACGGATCGGATGGTGTTGGGACGGGACCACGGGTCGGATGGTTTGGGACGGGACCACGGGTCGGATGGTGTTGGGACGGGACCACGGGTCGTATGGTGTTGGGGTTGAGACGGGACCACGGGTCGGATGACGTTGGGACGGGACCACGGGTCGGATGGTATTGGGACGGGACCACGGGTCGGATGGTTTGGGACGGGACCACGGGTCGGATGGTGTTGGGACGGGACCACGGGTCGTATGGTGTTGGGACGGGACCACGGGTCGTATGGTGTTGGGACGGGACCACGGGTCGTATGGTGTTGGGGTTGAGACGGGACCACGGGTCGGATGACGTTGGGACGGGACCACGGGTCGGATGGTATTGGGACGGGACCACGGGTCGGATGGTTTGGGACGGGACCACGGGTCGGATGGTGTTGGGACGGGACCACGGGTCGGATGGTTTGGGACGGGACCACGGGTCGGATGGTGTTGGGACGGGACCACGGGTCGGATGGTGTTGGGACGGGACCACGGGTCGGATGGTGTTGGGACGGGACCACGGGTCGGATGGTGTTGGGACGGGACCACGGGTCGGATGGTGTTTGCACTTTTCTTACAGGTGGCACGACGAGGAAGTTATGATTTGTATTCAACCAACTCCCATACAATACGTAGGAGATCAGCCAGGGATAGTGTCCGTGTAGGATCCACCCGTGGCTTGTGAGGGTGGCAGTTACCACCTCGCCACTGCCGACACGGCTCCCACCGGGAATGCACTTCTGGCGCCTTCAGATTACGCCGGGTCGTGCTGACATAGACTAGTGGGCGGTGAGGTGAACGTGTCACCGTAGTGACGGAATAACAAGTACAATAAATCGACGGAGAAACAACAGCTGGCCTTTCACAGCATGTGCCATAGCATGAGCTATAAAGTACACATGAGTGATGTGTATTTCAGAAGCATGGACATTAGTTTCGCAACAGGAATCCAAATTAAAGATGATTGATAAGAAGTTTATACAAACCGGAAACACGTACTGCCGCACGTTCCACGTAGAATGACGTTGGAGTACATTAGAATTTAAACAAAACATGCATAACATGGTACGATGTGTCGTCGTGAGATTTATGTCCAAGTGAATATAAGGAGGTTAATTTATTCAAGATACAAAATACCTTCACATATGCACCGACGAGAGGTGTCACTAAAACCCAGCGGCGACATTTGACTTTTGTCGACGATCATCTCGTTTAGATGACTCACAGAAGGAGAATATCAACAGGTGACAAACACTTACAGCTGCGGTGTACACCGTACTGGAGCACACTTGAAATAAAAACACTTGCATACCATGTACAACGTGTCTTAGTGAGTTTCGTCATAGCTTGGCATTGCATCGACGATTTAAGAAGGCCGTTGTCCACGACTGTTGCACTTGCAGGCGCCCTGGTCGCTGGCCATGCCTATAGTGAACAGACACGTATTCTGTTACAACCGTTGCGAGGGAATGTCTGGTTGCTGAAGGCTGCTGCAGGGTACTTCTTGTTCTCTTTCTCTTCTACGTTTTCTGTCCGTTTGGTTTTGAAGGCGGAAGCGTCTTATCTCACTTGCCGCTTCCACGCGAAGTGATCTACCGCCTGGGCCGGACTAGAGATGGCTGACCTTTTGTGCGGCAATCACGTGTTACATGACTCCACTGATGCATTTTCAAGTGGAAAGTTCGGCATACAGGACTATTTTTGACAGGTTACAACGTTACGATCTTATTGAACTAGTCAGTCTTTTTCGTAACATTTACGCCAAGCCGACCTTTCTATGCCGGCACTAAGGGTGGTCACTGTCAGGGTGCTTGTCATCCTCAGTCGTTGTTTTATGTCTCAAATTAACGGAATTTAATAATGTTGTTCTGTTCTGGGGCGATTTTTGCATTGTACACTCTGTGGCCAATTTATTTGTCGATATTCGCATCAGATGAGATCCCTAGATAGCGAAACAGACGCATTGCACCCAGCTCCGTTTGTGCGATGGTCATGCTTGAGGGGTGATATTCTTCACAAGATGCTGGCTGATGAAGTACCTCCTTCTTTTTCAGGCTGCTTTTATTCAAGAAAAAACCTTTCTATACGTGCACACTCGAGAGGGAGAGAAGGAGAAGATCTAAAGCTGTGACATGTTAGCAGAAGGCGGTAGACACTTGCAACTGAGATTCACACCTCGATCACTCATGGCTTTGCCAAAGAAATGCATTGAAAAATAACAGTTTCACAACACGGCTAATTTATCTCAGGTGGTTTT
>CBDHHR010000227.1:0-10000 GCA_965263245.1 Metamycoplasmataceae bacterium
GTTGATGACGAAGCCGCGGTGGACACATTTACCCTGCGGCGGTGGAGTCCAGCGCCGGTTTATTTTGTTCTGGTGTAATCGTATTTATTTCATGTCGATTTCGCATATTTCCCAAAGTTCCTGTGAATTTGGAATATGAATAGTCACGTGTTTCCAGTCCTCTCCATCGCAGACACATTTGGCGACACACGTGGTCAGACCGTCGCTCCCAGACTCAGTGTTTCCGCTCAATGTGCACTTCTGGTAGACTCCAGATGTTCCGCATTGTGACCAATTCGTCTTTCCGATCAACACGTTGACGTTGGAGTTGGAACAGACGAGGTGGCGACCAGTGATCGTGACGGTGAAAGACATCTTGGTTGCTTCGGGCACACATCTCGTGATGGAGAGACCACGGTGGAAACACCTACCACGCCGCTCTGGGAACCAGCGCCGAGCTCCGGCTGACCACGTGTACATGTCAGTCTGTGCAAGAACAAGGCACGTGTCGTTGTTGTCGTCGTTCAGTTGGACTGCCTCGTCCATCGTCACCGGGGGGTCCAAGACAGGTTGAGATGACGCTAAAACAAAAACAAAACATAATTTTGTATGAAAGATAAAATTATATCGCTGATTCCGTTATTAATTCTCGGGGGCCATTTTATCCCCTACCATTCTCCGTGCGCATGTGGGTCCTAAATTAAATTGTTCGCACGCATTCCGCACAAATTGTTTACACCATGGAAACTAAGAAACCATATATATATATATATATATATATATATATATATATATATATATATATATATATATATATATATATATATATAAGGTATTTTGAAAAGGTAGAGTTTTCTGATCGTGCCCGTGGCGTGACAGAATAATCCCTGTAAGTTTGTTGCCCGGGAGTTAAGCAGACTAGAATGCTCATTAATGTAAATGTGTTAAAAAGGAAACATTTCTGCATCAAAAATAAAAGGTGCGCACAGCGTTTTCATCGCTTTGTTATGTAAACACGTCTGTGAAGGCAACAATTATGGATGTGTTCTGTTTCATCCACGGTCGCACCAGTTTTGTTACTGTGCATATAGACATGCTTTGTAGTTTACTATTCGAACAGACGCACAATTTGGAAGGAACACTTTAAACACGTTATATATATATATATATATATATATATATATATATATATATATATATATATATATAACCATTTAATACAACTAGATTAACATTCCTCCGTTTGGAATCCACTGACGTTTGAACGTCATTGAAACACCTCATTTGTCATCTTAATTTTACAACTTTAATAATATATATATATATATATATATTAAAGTTGTATTATTAAGATGACATTTGTATTCTTAAAATATGTTGGGGGTTATACCAACAATTCAGATATAACACATACGTATGTCTGATAATTGTTGCACTATATAAAGCCACGTACCTGGATAAAACGTAAACACAACGTTTTCTTCGTTTGGTTCTGTCAGCACGTTGGCTAGAGTCACTATTTTCCCGTAGCGTTCACCTTTGTCCTCAAGTCGCATGACTTCTTTGGTTCCTGGCATGAATCCCACGCCTCCAGAGATAACGTTGTTCGCCCATTTCACCCAGAATTGTCTCTTCTTGCTGCAGTCTTGGGTGAATGGAGACGTCTTTCTGGTAGTTTTCTTGATGGCCACGCCCCTGATGATGTTATCTTCATTCGAGTTACTCGCAAAGTTTAGTTCATAAGCCATGTGGATGTGAGCATTCCTGAGCTGCACCTTAATTCGACTGCAGGTCTTGACATCAAACAGGAGAACGTTCTCATTCCTCTGCAACTGAATCTCGTTACTCGTGAGTCGGTGCAAACACTGCTCTGCACCATCTGCAACATAATATAATGTGCTATTTATTATGTATCTGTGAATTACTCAAAACATCATTTAAACTTTCCAAATAACCGCGTGTCTGTCAAAGTCTGGGCTGGAGGGATTCCTTGAAAACGTTAGACTCTTTGCTATTTTCTATTATTTTAATTAACATTAATTATTTCATATACATATTTGCCTATATTTCATTACAAATGTGTTATATAACGTATAACCGCGATATTAAAACTATCATCCGCTCAGTTTCAAAGCAACCGAAATTGTCAGGGTAATTTTACTTACGCGTACCTGATGGTTGACAATCTTCTTTTAGTAACGCAATGCTACGTTTGTTCTTGTCTTCGGTTTCTCCAAACTGACTACGTTCGTCGATCTTCCCATCAGCTGTTCCCCTCATAATACTAAAACGAAAACTCAGTGTCATAATTGTAATCATACCTTACAATATAACCAACGCTCGGGCGATTGCAAGATTAGCTCTGGCAATTAGGATACATGTCGTCCCTATTGCCGGAGCAGGTCTGGTCGTATGGGGACGTGCATGCACGACCGGATGGCGACATGTTCAGCGATCACACGACAACATAGTAATTCCTTTACATAAATGCGACATTTTGAGAGATTTAGACGATCTTTGTTAGGAAATTCAGAGACATACATAAAGAGCGGCTTTGGCAATAAGCGCGGAAGTCGGTCTTTTTGCGAAGTGTACATATACGTGCATGTACGTCCGTTAGCGATATTTTCATTGAACAGCCTTCAACGTAGTAATGACGTCATATAAATGCAACTTTAGTGCGTTTATTTTCGTGAATACTAGTATCCTCATGTACGTACATACATAACTCGAACGCATTATTATGACATGAAAGCATTATATACGCGTGGTTTACAGTTTGATTATCAAGTCTACAGTGATATAGGTTTGAATAATTATAATATGGAATATGTAATAGGTTTAATATTATACCAAACTCTGTCCGCTATGGATGATTTTGGAAAAGTGCATTATGTTCAAACGTGCATTTATGTGTAGAATTAAGAAATACCTACGATATCAAGCAGCAACAATGTTCTACAACTAATACGCGTTACAAAACATTGACTATTGCATCATATTCTGGGGTAATACAAACTCAGTAGAGCACATTTACAAACTACACAGACGTACTGACACAATAAAGACATACTCTGAATACAGGGTTGTATGTGATCCACTGATGAAACAGTTAAAGTGGCTGCTACTACAAGAGCGCGTGAAATATAGACAGTCACAGTTGGTATTCGAAGCAGGGACCCGAACCTGTCGACCTCAGCGACACGGTCGATTGCAAAATGTGATTTGTATGCCGAAAAGCACGAGCCAATGACGTCATGGACTGGACTCCACTGCTGTTATTCGAGCAACAATATGGAATAGAAACTCCAACTCTGCATGTTTGTGTGTATGTATATATATATATATATATATATATATATATATATATATATATATATATACATATACATATACATATACATATACATATACATATACATATACATATACATATACATATACATATACATATACATATACATATACATATACATATACATATACATATACATATACATATACATATACATATACATATACATATACATACACACAAACATGTATGCGTGTGCGTGTGCGTGTGCGTGTGCGTGTGCGTGTGCGTGTGCGTGTGCGTGTGCGTGTGCGTGTGCGTGTGCGTGTGCGTGTGCGTGTGCGTGTGCGTGTGCGTGTGCGTGTGCGTGTGCGTGTGCGTGTGCGTGTGCGTGTGCGTGTGCGTGTGCGTGTGCGTGTGCGTGTGCGTGTGCGTGTGCGTGTGCGTGTGCGTGTGCGTGTGCGTGTGCGTGTGCGTGTGCGTGTGCGTGTGCGTGTGCGTGTGCGTGTGCGTGTGCGTGTGCGTGTGCGTGTGCGTGTGCGTGTGCGTGTGCGTGTGCGTGTGCGTGTGCGTGTGCGTGTGCGTGTGCGTGTGCGTGTGCGTGTGCGTGTGCGTGTGCGTGTGCGTGTGCGTGTGCGTGTGCGTGTGCGTGTGCGTGTGCGTGTGCGTGTGCGTGTGCGTGTGCGTGTGCGTGTGCGTGTGCGTGTGCGTGTGCGTGTGCGTGTGCGTGTGCGTGTGCGTGTGCGTGTGCGTGTGCGTGTGCGTGTGCGTGTGCGTGTGCGTGTGCGTGTGCGTGTGCGTGTGCGTGTGCGTGTGCGTGTGCGTGTGCGTGTGCGTGTGCGTGTGCGTGTGCGTGTGCGTGTGCGTGTGCGTGTGCGTGTGCGTGTGCGTGTGCGTGTGCGTGTGCGTGTGCGTGTGCGTGTGCGTGTGCGTGTGCGTGTGCGTGTGCGTGTGCGTGTGCGTGTGCGTGTGCGTGTGCGTGTGCGTGTGCGTGTGCGTGTGCGTGTGCGTGTGCGTGTGCGTGTGCGTGTGCGTGTGCGTGTGCGTGTGCGTGTGCGTGTGCGTGTGCGTGTGCGTGTGCGTGTGCGTGTGCGTGTGCGTGTGCGTGTGCGTGTGCGTGTGCGTGTGCGTGTGCGTGTGCGTGTGCGTGTGCGTGTGCGTGTGCGTGTGCGTGTGCGTGTGCGTGTGCGTGTGCGTGTGCGTGTGCGTGTGCGTGTGCGTGTGCGTGTGCGTGTGCGTGTGCGTGTGCGTGTGCGTGTGCGTGTGCGTGTGCGTGTGCGTGTGCGTGTGCGTGTGCGCGTGCGCGTGCGCGTGCGCGTGCGCGTGCGCGTGCGCGTGCTCGTGCTCGTGCTCGTGCTCGTGCTCGTGCGCGTGCGCGTGCGCGTGCGCGTGTGCGCGTGTGCGCGTGAGCGCGTTTGCGCGTGTGCGCGTGTGCGCGTGTGCGGGTGTGCGCGTGTGCGAGTGTGCGCGTGTCTGCGTGTGTGCGTGAGTGAGTGTGTGCGTGTGTGCGTGTGTGCGTGTGTGTGTGTGTGTAGGTGTGTGTGTTTGTGTGTACGTGCGTGATTGAGAGCGTGCGTGCGTGCGTGCGTGTGTGTGGTTGGGCTTAAGAAGGTATGTATATCTGCAGATTGTATTACATTAAACAGTATTGACGCACATTGCAAAGTAATTAGTTTTATTAATTATTTTTATTATATTTGTTTATGCTGTTTATCCTATATGTTATCATTTGTAAAATAAAAATAAAAAAGATATATACATATAATTATAATATTTTACCTCATTACGACATTGATTTCGTAAAATCATCAATGTATTCGTATAGTTACGTTATGTTCCATGTGCAGTTGCGTTAACAATCACGACACTTGGGAAGATTAAATATACACTTTGTAATATTATTGTGAATAAATTATGTTATTATAATTATTTTAGTCACTCTTTACGACAATGGACATATTTGTGTCAAAACGAGGACTTATTACAAAGTACAATAATCCGTCGATAAATGTCATTATTTGACACTACTTAGTAGCATGGACACCAACTGAGAGCATAGCTAGATGTACATTACCTATCTGTCATGTCTGTCCAGTACACGGTAGTGTACATAATGTTTGGAAAAACGCCGATGTATTTAGGTGGACGCTGAGTTGTGTAGCTCGTTCTGCGGTTTTGTCCGTAATAATCCGCGCTTTCAACAACGTTGCGTCCTATAAACAACGTTAGTAAGATATATGTATATGTATATATGTATATATATATATATAAACATATATAAATATATATATATACATGCGCTATATATATAGTATATATATATATATATACATGCGCTATATATATATAGTATATATATATATATATATATATATATACATATACATATACATATACATATACATATACATATACATATACATATACATATACAGATACATATACATACACATACACATACAAATACACATACACATACACATACACATACACATACACATACACATACACATACACATACACATACACATACACATACACATACACATATACATATACATATACATATACATATACATATACATATACATATACATATACATATACATATACATATACATATACATATACATATACATATACATATACATGTACATATATATATATATATATATATATATATATATATGTATATATATATATATATACATATATATAATATATATATATATATATATATATATATATATATATATATATATATATGCATAGTTGCTATGTGTATATGCATATATACACAGGCACAAACAACCACATACATGTATATATAAATATATATATTTGTTTATATATATATATATATATATATATATATATATGGAATTTGCGTGCGTTATACTTAGGCTTAGGTGATATACGTATATATATATATATATATATATATATATATATATATATATATATATATACAGACTATGGGATTCCTCAAATATAAACTTACCGTAGTCAGCCCAATACACACGTTTGTTGAGGAAGTCTAAATCTAATCCATACATAACAACCACATTTGTTGACACTATCGTAGTCAGTTCCTGTCCCTCCAGATTAGACTTGTACACGGCACATGGCAAGCGAGAGATGTGAAATAACAATCTGAAAATGCAATACAGTGTGTACTTGTTTAATATATACGCACTCACCTACTAAACTGGTTCGTCTAAATAACCTTCATTTTTGTCACTCAAGTTCAAATGTACTTGTTGTTTCCAGAGTCAAGAAAAAGTTTCGGCTTGAGCTTTCTCAGTCACTGCGCCGACTCTGTGGAATGCACTTCCAGTCAACGCTAAACCAGCAGAAAACGTTATTTCACGTCGGTGCCTCTACGTGAAAACCTCTCTGGTTAATATCGCTTATTCACCATATAGCCCCTTATCCTACTCATCCAATGCTTATGTTTCGTTACTGACCTCGGATTCTGACAATATTGGCGCCATAAAAAGTATTGACTATAAATATTTTACATTCACAACGTTTTACGAGCATCTCTGGATGTTCATAGGCATGTAGCACTTGTATTACTCGATCTTAGCGTTGAGTTTGACACCATCGACCATGACATTCTGTTAACGGACCTAGACCAAATCGGCGTGCGAACCGACGCACTTAGCTGGCTCGCATCGTACCTTACCGACCAAACACAGTGCGTCAATGTGGACAGTCACTCATCTTGCAAAACCCGACTGTGATACGACGTTCCACAGGAATGACCTTAACACGATTTTGTTTAAAGAGGCGTTTTACTAAATTGTTTAACGAACTGTGTTTTTATCGCAATGTACTTTTATCGGGCTGATATGCTGGTCTTATATACACTGTGTTGTAATATAACGTTTACATTCGCAACTATTTTCATTTTACATGTAAGCACCCCTGAATTTAATTTATAAAGATATGTGGTGTTGAAATAAAATTGAATATAAAATTTTTTGTTATAACATCACCAAGTAATGCTATATGCAAATTGGAAGTTTTTAATATCGAAAAAAGTAACTGCAAGTTATTTTATGAAAATATTGTCAATGTGTATTGCAACTACAGTGTTTTCCTGTAAATCCCAGTGTTCATAAGTTTGCTTAAGTGTAATATGTGGAGGGCGTGTTCCCTTTATGCAGTGTAAATGAATGGATATTACCATTCTGAGTACACATTCAGAAAAAAAACATCATGACCTATTTTAACACGGCGCTGTCGACGAGTTCCCTGTAGTATAAAGTAAGACATACTTTTAGCCAAAACACCCTCTGTATCTTTATCTCGCCAACAGGGGAGACTGGTTTAAACTATTTAATTCGACTGTTACCTCGCAACTGGGTCGACGGCAACACCACGCAGCCACGTCGCTTGTGTGTGTATCAAAACTCTTCTCTCTGAACCGTCCAGATGGGCGACTTCAACTGTTTTACCACTGTAATCCACGAAGTACAGACGATCTTCTTCCGGGATGACGGCAGTTTGCGGTGAATTCCCTCCTGAACATACACAATTTCACAAACGATTTTCTTATAACGGTTACACTGATGTACTTGTTTATATTCGGCGTTATTACTGCTTACAATGCGGAGTAATTACGGATGTTTGTTAATTCGGGTTGTTACTTTTACCAAATGTGTAAACATGTCTGCACTATATAAAATATTGTTATTAGGAATATATTAATAATACACGCATACATGAACACACATACACGTACATATACACCCACAAGTACACGCACTCACGCGTGTGTTTATATGTATATATATATATATATATATATATATATATACATGCCTATGGGTGTATGTAGGTATGTGTGTGTGTGTGCGTGCGTGTGCGTGTGCGTGTGTATATATACTTCTGGTTTACATCGTATTATCTTAGTAATCGAACTAGTGGAGATTCATTTAATAATTACGTTGCCATATCAACCATAATTAAGTGAAGGTTCTTATTTTTAAGAAGCAACTTTAGCATCTTGCCTTCAACCAGTATTGATTCGCGAGAAGATCCATCAAATTTTGCACGATATAACATTTTATCAAACACTGCCGTGTAGATATACTCGTTGATGCTGTCTATGACGACTCCCATGAAGACCGGGTTGTGATCTATAAAAACATACACAATGTCATTGATGTGGATGTGGCTAGGTTGTATGTGACATTCCCGGAAGTCTGATGTGGTGAACACGTTTCATTGTCATGACAGATACCGTAACTGAGAACAGATATTTCAAAGACGAAACTGTCGCCTTTTGAATGGCTGAATGCCATGTTCACATCATTTGCCGCAAAGCGATTTTATTATTTGTTATCAGGCGTTTCACCAAGGTCTGACAGGGTCTTGATACTAGTGTAGTGCTGCTCTGGAAGTGATAACACGATTTCTAGTTTGATGAGATAAGATGGACTGTGTTTTCGTAAACAATTGTGAACTGTAAATAATCGAAATACGCCGTGGTAGAACAATGCTCTCGTTTGCTGCACATGTAGTTATAATAGCCAATTGATGTAATTAATAATAGCTAATAAGTGATGCCACGCCAATGTAATATTAGGAAATTGTATAAAAGAAATGCGAACAACACTTGAGCACTGTCGAATATGGTGGATATAAAATAACAATTGTGTCCGCTGATTTCATTGCGCATAAACAAACGAATGCCCTTTAATACGCATCATGTAATAAACTTACTGTTTTTAGATATAATTGTTTTCGCATTTCCGTACGTCGGCGGTGTTACGGAAGAGTTGATTGGAATCATCTTGACATGGTACTGTGTTGTAACAAAGAACGGACACATGCTGTGTCCATCTACAATAAAAACTCATATTGTTCATTGTATTATCCAAAAGTCGCAATCAAAGTTATATATAGCTGATCCATATAAAATGTTTCTAAGTTTGATCAATTTGATTAATTCAATTGGCTCTTGATCCTTGTTCTTGTTCTCCTCATCAACTATCTACGTTCGTCTGGTTGAGTTACGGGCGCCCTCTTTCTTCTACCTCGGCATGTTCCGGATGTTCGCCTGACCAACGCCGCTTGACTCTTGCCTGACTCGGCGTGAGAGATCGACACGTGCTGCAATCACTGACATGTGGGATTGCTGGGTCGATACTGTATATTGGTGGGGACGATACCTGCCAGCCCATGGGCTTCACTGATGTGTGAGTGATGCACATGTGAGGTTACGGATGTACACGATTTTGCCTATTTTGTTCAGTGGTTGGTAAAAGTCTTAGTTGAGCGTGGCATCGGCCTCGCTGAAAAAATCTTCTCTGATGGACAATTGCAATAAGAGGCCGCTGAGAAACATTCGACACCATACGCTACTATCGTTGCATCGAGACAATATTGGTGGGGTGATAAATGGGGACAATGATTAGGAAACGATTGAATAGTAATCAAGAGGCATATTAGCGTGATCTCACTATATTCAATATTCAGGAATCTTGTCGTAACAATTACTGTGGACGATGATCGTTTAATCGCTATTGCTATTTTGTATAAATTGGATAATATTCCAGGAAATGTCTCATCTTGAATTGACCATCACGAGTTGTTTTGTGAGGTGACTTCCCACGAAATGCAATGAATAGTTCGTTTCTGATCATCGGCTAAAACGTAATATGTAAACCCTGTTACGAAAGTAAAGTAGAAATGTAATAAGATAATGAGAATAAT
>CBDHHR010000227.1:12500-17500 GCA_965263245.1 Metamycoplasmataceae bacterium
AACGCTTAGTGTAATATAAGTGTGTATGTTTCTGTATGTGTGTATGTGTGTATGTGTGTGCCTGTGTGTGTTTGTGTAAGTTTGTGTATGTATGTAAGTAGGTATATAACACATACATATATATATATATATATATATATATATATATATATATATATATATTTAAGTACATATATACAAATATATATTTAAACATATATATATATATATATATATATATATATATATATATATATATATATATATTTATATATATATTAGCTCTAAGGAGAAATATTCACCAATAATTGTGTCTAAACAATTTCTGCGGGCGATTATCGTTTAATCGCGATTGTGTATACATTGGATACTATTCCAACTCAACACGGATTTAAGGAAATGACTATTCCTGATTTTATCATCACAATATTGCTTGCGAGGTGATTTCCCAGGAAATCCAATGAATAGTTGTATTCTGGTTGGTTTCTGGTCCACGGCTAAAACTTAGTATGTAAACACGGTTACGAAAGTAAAGGAGAAATGTAATAACATGATGAGAGCAATGCATACATGAGCGTTGTTCATGCAACATAATCATACTTCAACCACACACATGTTTACAGTATATAGATTGTGCAGATAAAACAGACGGACCAACGCGAGTCGGCAGCATTGAATAATTCAGTGTTTACAACGCGTGAGCTGCTACTCCTTGGCAAACCCGTGGATGCAACGCCACGTCTAGCAATTAAAATAACACGTCTGATTACCGATGTTCTAGAAGCATCGTCCTAGTTAGTTGTTTGTAAATATAATTACTACGTTTAGATTAATGATCTCTCTCTGTGGTGTTATTCCTAGTTGCGTCTCCAGTATAACATGTCGCTGTGGAAGTTATTTTAATATGTGGTGCGTTTTTTCTAAAGACTGCAGCATGTGTTTGTTGCCCAGTGAAAAAGGTATTCATTTAATTTGCTTGAATGGAATAACATAGAGAGATGATAACGTGTTAGGTAAATACAGTTAGTAAAAGTAATGTATCAGTGAGTTAAGTAGCAGTGCATAAAACATAATCCCAATGAAACTACAGACAACTGACATGGTATACCGTATTGATTGGCTACAGGTTCACTACAGTCGTTAGCATGCGATCGAGACATATTAGTAACTAACTATATTCAATAATTCACAATGCGGCTTTTGTTATTTTTCACCCCATTGTCCATGTGTTTTTTATGAGTGAGTGCGAGTGTCTATATCGATAGTGTGTGTGTGTGTGTGTGTGTGTGTGTGTGTGTGTGTGTGTGTGTGTGTGTGCGTGTGCGTGTGCGTGTGCGTGTGCGTGTGCGTGTGCGTGTGCGTGTGCGTGTGCGTGTGCGTGTGCGTGTGCGTGTGCGTGTGCGTGTGCGTGTGCGTGTGCGTGTGCGTGTGCGTGTGCGTGTGCGTGTGCGTGTGCGTGTGCGTGTGCGTGTGCGTGTGCGTGTGCGTGTGCGTGTGCGTGTGCGTGTGCGTGTGCGTGTGCGTGTGCGTGTGCGTGTGCGTGTGCGTGTGCGTGTGCGTGTGCGTGTGCGTGTGCGCGTGCGCGTGCGCGTGCGCGTGCGCGTGCGCGTGCGCGTGCGCGTGCGCGTGCGCGTGCGCGTGCGCGTGCGCGTGCGCGTGCGCGTGCGCGTGCGCGTGCGCGTGCGCGTGCGCGTGGGCGTGCGCGTGCGCGTGGGCGTGGGCGTGGGCGTGGGCGTGCGCGTGCGCGTGCGCGTGCGCGTGCGCGTGCGCGTGCGCGTGCGCGTGCGCGTGCGCGTGCGCGTGCGCGTGCGCGTGCGCGTGCGCGTGCGCGTGCGCGTGCGCGTGCGCGTGCGCGTGCGCGTGCGCGTGCGCGTGCGCGTGCGCGTGCGCGTGCGCGTGCGCGTGCGCGTGCGTGTGCGTGTGCGTGTGCGTGTGCGTGTGCGTGTGCGTGTGCGTGTGCGTGTGCGTGTGCGTGTGCGTGTGCGTGTGCGTGTGCGTGTGCGTGTGCGTGTGCGTGTGCGTGTGCGTGTGCGTGTGCGCGTGCGCGTGCGCGTGCGCGTGCGCGTGCGCGTGCGCGTGCGTGCGTGTGCGTGTGCGTGTGCGTGTGCGTGTGCGTGTGCGTGTGCGTGTGCGTGTGCGTGTGCGTGTGCGTGTGCGTGTGCGTGTGCGTGTGCGTGTGCGTGTGCGTGTGCGTGTGCGTGTGCGTGTGCGTGTGCGTGTGCGTGTGCGTGTGCGTGTGCGTGTGCGTGTGCGTGTGCGTGTGCGTGTGCGTGTGCGTGTGCGTGTGCGTGTGCGTGTGCGTGTGCGTGTACGTGTACGTGTACGTGTACGTGTACGTGTACGTGTACGTGTACGTGTACGTGTACGTGTACGTGTACGTGTACGTGTACGTGTACGTGTACGTGTACGTGTACGTGTACGTGTACGTGTACGTGTACGTGTACGTGTACGTGTACGTGTACGTGTACGTGTACGTGTACGTGTACGTGTACGTGTACGTGTACGTGTACGTGTACGTGTACGTGTACGTGTACGTGTACGTGTACGTGTACGTGTATATGTGTGTGTGTGTGTGTGTGTGTGTGACTGAGTGACTGTGTGCATGTGCTTGTGTGTGTGTGTGTGTGTGTGAGTGTGTGTGTGTGTGTGTGTGTGTGACTGAATGACTGTGTGCATGTGCTTGTGTGTATGTGTGTGTGTGTGTGTGTGTGTGTGTGTATGTGTGTGTGTGTGTGTGTGTGTGTGTGTGTGTGTGTGTGTGTGACTGAGTGACTGTGTGCATGTGCTTGTGTGTATGTGTGTGTGTGTGTGTGTGTGTGTGTGTGTGTGTGTGTGTGTGTGTGTGTGTGTGTGTGTGTGTGTGTGTGTGTTTACTCGCAATAGTATTACATATGATCGGTCTCTGTGCGTTGCTATGACGTGTTCTCACAACCCGTCGTTACGGCTAATCAATTAATGAAGAGTTAAGCGGGGACACAATTTCGAGTACTGGATGTTTTCACTGGTCGTTCTGATCTTTGGTCTATACCGGTATATAGAGTACACAATTTGACGACCTCTCCTACGATCTATATATATATATATATATATATATATATATATATATATATATATATATATATATATATATATATATATATATATATATATATATATATATATATATATATATATATATATATATATATATATATATATATATATATATATATATATGATCGACTTCATCATCACGAGTTGTCGGGATAAGACGGATATCCACAGTACCCGAGTCATGCGTGGAGCAAACTGCTAGAAAGATCACCCGATGCTGAAGTCAAAAGTGGATTTCAGAATACGACAAAAGCCCAATAGGCATGGGACAATAAGCCGATCAAGCTCAGCACAGCAAAACTAAGTACCATCAGCCATAGGGAAAGTGTTGAGCAGGATGTGGTCAATGCTCTCGCTTAATGGGAGGAGAAGGAAAGCTCAACACCAGACGAGGAGTGGGCAGCTCTGCAGCAGGTCTTATACAATACAGCCAAGATATATCTTGGCAAGCCAGACAGAAAACACCAGGACAGTTTCGAACCCACCGACCAGGAGCTACATACTCTTGTGTTGTAAATCAGGAGCACTACATCCACCACTGCAGCATAAAAAATATGCCAGCAAATGCTACAAATACGCACCCGTAAACTGAAGTCAGACATATGAAAAAGGAAGGCAGTGGAGCTACAGAGAGCTGCTGACAGAAACGACATGAAGGGATTCTACAATGGACTAAAGGATGTGTGGGGACCCAAGACGAAGGGACCTGTTTAAATGAAATCAACAGATGGAACGGAGACCTTCTCTGATAGCAAGATAGTTGTGGCAATATGGTGTGAACATTTCCAGAAGCTACTCAACGTCCCTGGCGACATAGACCACGAAGCTCTGGGCAACATCCCGCAGCCAATACAAAGACAAGCCTTGATTAGAGTCCAACCATGGCTGAGATGGCTAGAGCAATTGCCTGCCTGAAAGATGACAAATCACCTGGGGAAGGTGGACGTTCTGCTGAAGTATGGAAGCACGGAGGAGACAATATGTTGAGCAGACTGCACCAACTAATCGCCAATGCCTGGGAGGTTGGTTCTGAACCACAAGCATGGAAGGATGCCGGCATTGTAACCATCTACAAGAAAGGTGACCGAACAGAATGTGGGGCCCTACAAAGGAATCTCTCTTCTTTCCATAGCAGGCAAGATCTTTGCCAGTGTCCTCCTCAATAGACTATCTACCCACATAACAGTAGTAGGTAGTACGGAGACACAATGTGGATTCAGAAGTAACCGGAGCACCATGGATATGATATTTTGTCACCGACTGCTACAAGAAAACTGCATTGAGCAGGACCGACCACTGTACATGGTATTTGTCGACTTCAGGAAGGCGTTTGATACAGTTGAGAGGACCGGGTTATGTCAGCTACAGAGGAAGTATGGATGCACAGAGAAGTTCACAACTATGATCGAGGCTCTACATACCGGAATGATGGCGAATGTTAGTGATGGAGGGGAAGTTTCCGAATCGTTCAGGGTGACAAATATGGTCAAATGGGATGGTGTACTGGCCCCCACCATCATCTCCATCTTCTTATCAGCAATGCTCGACGATGCTTTCCGAGACATAGGGGATGGCGTCTACATATAGTCCAGACAGAGCGCTGACCTATTCAACGTCGCACATTTCAGAGCGAAGACCACGACTATTCGGATAGTTATGAAACAGCTGCTATTTGCATATGACAGTGCACTCGTTGCACACTATGCTGAAGAGATGCAGAAAATAGTGGATACTTTCTCCGATGCGTCAAAGAAGTTCGGCCTGAAGATTAACATCGTGAACAGCGATGTGCTGTACTAACCCAACTCTACAAGAACCCGAGAGGAGGATATCATGGTTGATGTAAACAAGTTGAAATATGTACTGGTATTAAGCTACATCGGAAGCACTATATCAAGTAATGGATGCATTTACGATGAAATACAGAG
>CBDHHR010000227.1:35000-39842 GCA_965263245.1 Metamycoplasmataceae bacterium
CCTTAGTTAGAGTCTCTCGACATAACACTACTGACATTGTATTTTGTAGTATCCTTAGTGAGGATCTCTCGACATTACAATTATTACTGACATTGTATTTTGTAATACCCTTAGTGAGAGTCTCTCAACATAATATTACGGACATTGTATTTTGTAGTACCCTTAGTGAGAGTCTCTCAACATAATATTACTGACATTGTATTTTGTAGTACCCTTAGTGAGAGTCTCTCGACATTATATTACTGACATTGTATTTTGTAGTACCCTTAGTGAGAGTCTCTCAACATAATATTACGGACATTGTATTTTGTAGTACTCTTAGTGAGAGTCTCTCGACATTATATTACTGACATTGTATTTTGTAGTACCCTTAGTGAGAGTCTCTCGACATTATATTACTGATATTGTATTTTGTAGTACCCTTAGTGAGAGTCTCTCGACATAATATTACTGACATTGTATTTTGTAGTACCCTTAGTGAGAGTCTCTCGTCATTATATTACTGACATTGTATTTTGTAGTACCCTTAGTGAGAGTCTCTCAACATAATATTACGGACATTGTATTTTGTAGTACTCTTAGTGAGAGTCTCTCGACATTATATTACTGACATTGTATTTTGTAGTACCCTTAGTGAGAGTCTCTCGACATTATATTACTGACATTGTATTTTGTAGTACCCTTAGTGAGAGTCTCTCGACATAATATTACTGACATTGTATTTTGTAGTACCCTTAGTGAGAGTCTCTCGACATAATATTACTGACATTGTATTTTGTAGTACTCTTAGTGAGAGTCTCTCGACATTATATTACTGACATTGTATTTTGTAGTACCCTTAGTGAGGGTCTCTCGACATAATATTACTGACATTGTATTTTGTAGTACTCTTAGTGAGAGTCTCTCGACATAATATTACTGACATTGTATTTTGTAGTATCCTTAGTGAGAGTCTCTCGACATAATATTACTGACATTGTATTTTGTAGTACTCTTACTGAGAGTCTCTCGACATTATATTACTGACATTGTATTTTGTAGTACCCTTAGTGAGAGTCTCTCGACATAATATTACTGACATTGTATTTTGTAGTACCCTTAGTGAGAGTCTCTCGACATTATATTACTGACATTGTATTTTGTAGTACCATTAGTGAGAGTCTCTCGTCATTATATTACTGACATTGTATTTTGTAGTATCCTTAGTGAGAGTCTCTCGACATAATATTACTGACATTGTATTTTGTAGTATCCTTAGTGAGAGTCTCTCGACATTATATTACTGACATTGTATTTTGTAGTACTCTTAGTGAGAGTCTCTCGACATTATATTACTGACATTGTATTTTGTAGTACCCTTAGTGAGAGTCTCTCGACATAATATTACTGACATTGTATTTTGTAGTATCCTTAGTGAGAGTCTCTCGACATTATATTACTGACATTGTATTTTGTAGTACTCTTAGTGAGAGTCTCTCGACATTATATTACTGACATTGTATTTTGTAGTACCCTTAGTGAGAGTCTCTCGACATTATATTACTGACATTGTATTTTGTAGTACCATTAGTGAGAGTCTCTCGTCATTATATTACTGACATTGTATTTTGTAGTATCCTTAGTGAGAGTCTCTCGACATAATATTACTGACATTGATTTTGTAGTACTCTTAATGAGAGTCTCTCGACATTATATTACTGACATTGTATTTTGTAGTACTCTTAGTGAGAGTCTCTCGACATAATATTACTTACATTGTATTTTGTAGTATCCTTAGTGAGAGTCTCTCGACATTATATTACTGACATTGTATTTTGTAGTACTCTTAGTGAGAGTCTCTCGTCATTATATTACTGACATTGTATTTTGTAGTACCCTTAGTGAGAGTCTCTCGACATAATATTACTGACATTGTATTTTGTAGTACTCTTAGTGAGAGTCTCTCGACATAATATTACTTACATTGTATTTTGTAGTATCCTTAGTGAGAGTCTCTCGACATTATATTACTGACATTGTATTTTGTAGTACTCTTAGTGAGAGTCTCTCGTCATTATATTACTGACATTGTATTTTGTAGTACCCTTAGTGAGAGTCTCTCGACATAATATTACTGACATTGTATTTTGTAGTACCCTTAGTGAGAGTCTCTCGACATTATATTACTGACATTGTATTTTGTAGTACTCTTAGTGAGAGTCTCTCGACATTATATTACTGACATTGTATTTTGTAGTATCCTTAGTGAGAGTCTCTCGACATAATATTACTGACATTGTATTTTGTAGTACTCTTAGTGAGAGTCTCTCGACATAATATTACTGACATTGTATTTTGTAGTATCCTTAGTGAGAGTCTCTCGTCATTATATTACTGACATTGTATTTTGTAGTATCCTTAGTGAGAGTCTCTCGACATTATATTACTGACATTGTATTTTGTAGTACTCTTAGTGAGAGTCTCTCGACATTATATTACTGACATTGTATTTTGTAGTACCCTTAGTGAGAGTCTCTCGACATAATATTACTGACATTGTATTTTGTAGTATCCTTAGTGAGAGTCTCTCGTCATTATATTACTGACATTGTATTTTGTAGTACTCTTAGTGAGAGTCTCTCGACATTATATTACTGACATTGTATTTTGTAGTACCCTTAGTGAGAGTCTCTCGACATAATATTACTGACATTGTATTTTGTAGTATCCTTAGTGAGAGTCTCTCGACATTATATTACTGACATTGTATTTTGTAGTACTCTTAGTGAGAGTCTCTCGACATTTTATTACTGACATTGTATTTTGTAGTACCCTTAGTGAGAGTGTCTCGACATTATATTACTGACATTGTATTTTGTAGTACCCTTAGTGAGAGTCTCTCGACATAATATTACTGACATTGTATTTTGTAGTACTCTTAGTGAGAGTCTCTCGACATTATATTACTGACATTGTATTTTGTAGTATCCTTAGTGAGAGTCTCTCGACATAATATTACTGACATTGTATTTTGTAGTACTCTTAGTGAGAGTCTCTCGACATAATATTACTGACATTGTATTTTGTAGTATCCTTAGTGAGAGTCTCTCGTCATTATATTACTGACATTGTATTTTGTAGTATCCTTAGTGAGAGTCTCTCGACATTATATTACTGACATTGTATTTTGTAGTACTCTTAGTGAGAGTCTCTCGACATTATATTACTGACATTGTATTTTGTAGTACCCTTAGTGAGAGTCTCTCGACATAATATTACTGACATTGTATTTTGTAGTATCCTTAGTGAGAGTCTCTCGTCATTATATTACTGACATTATATTTTGTAGTACTCTTAGTGAGAGTCTCTCGACATTATATTACTGACATTGTATTTTGTAGTACCCTTAGTGAGAGTCTCTCGACATAATATTACTGACATTGTATTTTGTAGTATCCTTAGTGAGAGTCTCTCGACATTATATTACTGACATTGTATTTTGTAGTATTCTTAGTGAGAGTCTCTCGACATTTTATTACTGACATTGTATTTTGTAGTACCCTTAGTGAGAGTCTCTCGACATAATATTACTGACATTGTATTTTGTAGTATCCTTAGTGAGAGTCTCTCGTCATTATATTACTGACATTGTATTTTGTAGTACCCTTAGTGAGAGTCTCTCGACGTTATGTTACTGACATTGTATTGTGTAGTACCCTTAGTGAGAGTCTCTCGACATTATATTACTGACATTGTATTTTGTAGTACCCTTAGTGAGAGTCTCTCGACATTATTTTTACTGACATTGTATTGTGCAGTACCCTTAGTGAGAGTCTCTCGACATTATATTACTGACATTGTATTTTGTAGTACCCTTAATGAGAGTCTCTCGACATTATATTACTGACATTGTATTGTGTAGTACCCTTAGTGAGAGACTCTCGACATTATATTACTGACATTATATTTTGTAGTACCCTTAGTGAGAGTCTTTTCGACATTATATTACTGACATTGTATTTTGTAGTACCCTTGTGAGAGTCTCTCGACATTATGTTACTGACATTGTATTGTGTAGTATCCTTAGTGCGAGTCTCTCGACATTACATTACAGACAGTGTATTTTTCATATATTATGTACGTTCTGTCAAATAAAAAATGTTCCAGTTCCAGTAGTATGTCATACAACAGCTAGATTGAGACGCGGACACAATAGTTTAGCGACAAACGCCTAGAGCATTTTTGGTGTGTATGCTTCTGTGACGTGGTAGATGCTCCTGGTAATTTTGTATATGTACAAGTGTAAAACACCCGCCGTTGGTTTAATCTGACTTTCCTTAAAGTAGCATATTCTAGATGAGTCTTACTGCTACGGTTACATGGTGGATGTTCTTGGTAGTTATGTGTTATTAGACCTATTTACGGTGTTTCATATCATAGGCATGTCTCATATTCCCGTCGATCCAAAGTTATTGTAGCAAACTACTGAAATATCAAGTCACATACGTTCCTTTTCATACCCAATATACGATGTAATTATACCTTTACCTGTAAAGATGTTCATTGAACTTGACACATTAACTTAATAAGTACGTCTTTCGTACTGACTACGGTAGCGTGTCTCATTAAAAGAACGTGTGTTATCAGAACAGAAACTATCCTGACTCATGTTCAGTTATGCTGGCATAACATTCTTCATTGTAGTTGCAAAATATTACTTTGTATTAACTATTTTAGATGTATAGACACAACGCAGATATAACTAGTTTTCCATCAGATGTATACAGTAGTGCTCAGTTGATGTCGATTTCGCATATTTCCCAAAGTTCGTGCGTTTTCAGTATTTGAATAGTATATCTGTTG
>CBDHHR010000228.1:0-11985 GCA_965263245.1 Metamycoplasmataceae bacterium
CTGGTTTCGGCTGGTTTTGACTGGTTTCAGCTGGTTTCGAGTGATTTCGACCGGTTTTTACTTGTTTTTACTTGTTTCGACTCGTTTCGACTGGTAGAGACTGGTCGAGACTGGTAGTTGGTGGTAGAGACTGGTTTCGGCTCGTTTCGACTTGTTTCGACCGGTTTTTTTACTGTTTTCGACTGGTTTCGACTGGTTTCGACTGGTAGAGACGGGTTGAGACTGGTAGAGACTGGTAGGGACTGGTTGAAAGTAGTTGAGACTTTCAGACTGATTTCGACTGGTTTCGACCGGTTTTTACTGGTTTCGACTCATTTCGACTGGTAGAGACTGGTACAGACTGGTAGAGACTGGTAGAGACTGGTAGAGACTGGTAGAGACTGGTAGAGACTGGTTTAGACTGGTAGTGACTCGATGAGACTGGTTGAGACTGGTAGAGACTGGTTTACACTGGTAGAGACTGGTAATGACTGGTTTAGACTTGTTTCGGCTCGTTTCGACTTGTTTCGACAGGTTTTTTACTGTTTTCGACTGGTTTCGACTGGTAGAGATTGGTTGAGACTGGTAGAGACTGGTAGAGACTGGTCGACACTAGTTTCGACTGGTTTAGACGAGTTTAGACCGGTTTTTACTGGCTTTTTACTGGTTTCGACTCGTTTCGACTGGTAGAGACTGCTTGTGACTGGTAGAGACTGATAGGGACTGGTTGAAAGTAGTTGAGACTGTTTCAGACTGATTTCGACTGGTTTCGACCGGTTTTTACTGGTTTCGACTGGTATCGACTGGTAGAGATTGGTAGACTGGTAGAGACTGGTTGACACTAGTTTCGACTGGTTTAGACGGGTTTAGACCGGTTTTTACTGGCTTTTTACTTGTTTCGACTCGTTTCGACTGGTAGAGACTGGTAGAGACTGGTAGAGACTGGTTGAGAGTGGTAGTGACTGGTTTAGACTGGTTTCGGCTGGTTTTGACTGGTTTCAGCTGGTTTCGAGTGATTTCGACCGGTTTTTACTTGTTTTTACTTGTTTCGACTCGTTTCGACTGGTTGAGACTGGTCGAGACTGGTAGTTGGTGGTAGAGACTGGTTTCGGCTCGTTTCGACTTGTTTCGACCGGTTTTTTTACTGTTTTCGACTGGTTTCGACTGGTAGAGACTGGTTGAGACTGGTAGAGACTGGTAGGGACTGGTTGAAAGTAGTTGAGACTTTCAGACTGATTTCGACTGGTTTCGACCGGTTTTTACTGGTTTCGACTCGTTTCGACTGGTAGAGACTGGTAGAGACTGGTAGAGACTGGTAAAGACTGGTAGAGACTGGTAGAGACTGGTTTAGACTGGTAGTGACTCGTTGAGACTGGTTGAGACTGGTAGCGACTGGTCTAGACTGGTTTCGGCTCGTTTCGACTTGTTTCGACCGGTTTTTACTGTTTTCAACTGGTTTCGACTGGTAGAGACTGGTTCCGACGGGTAGAGATTGGTAGAGACTGTTAGAGACTGGTTGACACTAGTTTCGACTGGTTTCGACGGGTTTAGACCGGTTTTTACTGGCTTTTTACTGGTTTCGGCTCGTTTCGACTGGTAGAGACTGCTTGTGACTGGTAGAGACTGGTAGAGACTGGTTGACACTAGTTTCGACTGGTTTAGACGAGTTTAGACCGGTTTTTACTGGCTTTTTACTGGTTTCGACTCGTTTCGACTGGTAGAGACTGCTTGTGACTGGTAGAGACTGGTAGGGAGTGGTTGAAAGTAGTTGAGACTGTTTCAGACTGATTTCGACTGGTTTCGACCGGTTTTTACTGGTTTTGACTCGATTCGACTGGTAGAGACTGGTAGAGACTGGTTTAGACTGGTAGTGACTCGTAGAGACTGGTTGAGACCGGTAGTGACTGGTTTAGACTGGTTTCGGCTTGTTTCGACTTGTTTCGACCGGTTTTTACTGTTTTCGACTGGTTTCGACTGGTAGAGACTGGTTGAGACGGGTAGAGACTGGTAGTGAGTGGTAGAGACTGGTTTAGACTAGTTTCGACTGGTTTCGACAGGTTTCGACCGGTTTTTACTGGTTTTTACTGGTTTAGACTCGTTTCGACTGTTTTTTACTGTTTTCGACTGGTTTCGACTGGTTTCGACTGGTAGAGACTGGTTTAGACTGGTAGTGACTCGTAGAGACTGGTTGAGACCGGTAGTGACTGGTTTAGACTGGTTTCGGCTTGTTTCGACTTGTTTCGACCGGTTTTTACTGTTTTCGACTGGTTTCGACTGGTAGAGACTGGTTCAGACGGGTAGAGACTGGTAGTGAGTGGTAGAGACTGGTTTAGACTAGTTTCGACTGGTTTAGACGGGTTTAGACCGGTTTTTACTGGCTTTTTACTGGTTTCGACTCGTTTCGACTGGTAGAGACTGCTTGTGACTGGTAGAGACTGGTAGGGACTGGTTGAAAGTAGTTGAGACTGTTTCAGACTGATTTCGACTGGTTTCGACCGGTTTTTACTGGTTTCGACTGGTTTCGACTGGTTTCGACTGGTAGAGATTGGTAGAGACTGGTAGAGACTGGTTTAGACTGGTAGAGACTCGTAGAGACTGACTGAGACTGGTAGTGACTGGTTTAGACTGGTTTCGGCTCGTTTCGACTTGTTTCGACCGGTTTTTACTGTTTTCAACTGGTTTCGACTGGTAGAGACTGGTTGAGACTGGTAGAGACTGGTAGAGACTGTTAGAGACTGGTTGACACTAGTTTCGACTGTTTTCGACGGGTTTAGACCGGTTTTTACTGGCTTTTTACTGATTTCGACTCGTTTCGACTGGTAGAGACTGCATGTGACTGGTAGAGACTGGTAGGGACTGGTTGAAAGTAGTTGAGACTTTCAGACTGATTTCGACTGGTTTCGACCGGTTTTTACTGGTTTCGACTCGTTTCGACTGGTAGAGACTGGTAGAGACTGGTAGAGACTGGTAAAGACTGGTAGAGACTGGTAGAGACTGGTTTAGACTGGTAGTGACTCGTTGAGACTGGTTGAGACTGGTAGCGACTGGTCTAGACTGGTTTCGGCTCGTTTCGACTTGTTTCGACCGGTTTTTACTGTTTTCAACTGGTTTCGACTGGTAGAGACTGGTTCCGACGGGTAGAGATTGGTAGAGACTGTTAGAGACTGGTTGACACTAGTTTCGACTGGTTTCGACGGGTTTAGACCGGTTTTTACTGGCTTTTTACTGGTTTCGGCTCGTTTCGACTGGTAGAGACTGCTTGTGACTGGTAGAGACTGGTAGAGACTGGTTGACACTAGTTTCGACTGGTTTAGACGAGTTTAGACCGGTTTTTACTGGCTTTTTACTGGTTTCGACTCGTTTCGACTGGTAGAGACTGCTTGTGACTGGTAGAGACTGGTAGGGAGTGGTTGAAAGTAGTTGAGACTGTTTCAGACTGATTTCGACTGGTTTCGACCGGTTTTTACTGGTTTTGACTCGATTCGACTGGTAGAGACTGGTAGAGACTGGTTTAGACTGGTAGTGACTCGTAGAGACTGGTTGAGACCGGTAGTGACTGGTTTAGACTGGTTTCGGCTTGTTTCGACTTGTTTCGACCGGTTTTTACTGTTTTCGACTGGTTTCGACTGGTAGAGACTGGTTGAGACGGGTAGAGACTGGTAGTGAGTGGTAGAGACTGGTTTAGACTAGTTTCGACTGGTTTCGACAGGTTTCGACCGGTTTTTACTGGTTTTTACTGGTTTAGACTCGTTTCGACTGTTTTTTACTGTTTTCGACTGGTTTCGACTGGTTTCGACTGGTAGAGACTGGTTTAGACTGGTAGTGACTCGTAGAGACTGGTTGAGACCGGTAGTGACTGGTTTAGACTGGTTTCGGCTTGTTTCGACTTGTTTCGACCGGTTTTTACTGTTTTCGACTGGTTTCGACTGGTAGAGACTGGTTGAGACGGGTAGAGACTGGTAGTGAGTGGTAGAGACTGGTTTAGACTAGTTTCGACTGGTTTAGACGGGTTTAGACCGGTTTTTACTGGCTTTTTACTGGTTTCGACTCGTTTCGACTGGTAGAGACTGCTTGTGACTGGTAGAGACTGGTAGGGACTGGTTGAAAGTAGTTGAGACTGTTTCAGACTGATTTCGACTGGTTTCGACCGGTTTTTACTGGTTTCGACTGGTTTCGACTGGTTTCGACTGGTAGAGATTGGTAGAGACTGGTAGAGACTGGTTTAGACTGGTAGAGACTCGTAGAGACTGACTGAGACTGGTAGTGACTGGTTTAGACTGGTTTCGGCTCGTTTCGACTTGTTTCGACCGGTTTTTACTGTTTTCAACTGGTTTCGACTGGTAGAGACTGGTTGAGACTGGTAGAGACTGGTAGAGACTGTTAGAGACTGGTTGACACTAGTTTCGACTGTTTTCGACGGGTTTAGACCGGTTTTTACTGGCTTTTTACTGATTTCGACTCGTTTCGACTGGTAGAGACTGCATGTGACTGGTAGAGACTGGTAGGGACTGGTTGAAAGTAGTTGAGACTTTCAGACTGATTTCGACTGGTTTCGACCGGTTTTTACTGGTTTCGACTCGTTTCGACTGGTAGAGACTGGTAGAGACTGGTAGAGACTGGTAAAGACTGGTAGAGACTGGTAGAGACTGGTTTAGACTGGTAGTGACTCGTTGAGACTGGTTGAGACTGGTAGCGACTGGTCTAGACTGGTTTCGGCTCGTTTCGACTTGTTTCGACCGGTTTTTACTGTTTTCAACTGGTTTCGACTGGTAGAGACTGGTTCCGACGGGTAGAGATTGGTAGAGACTGTTAGAGACTGGTTGACACTAGTTTCGACTGGTTTCGACGGGTTTAGACCGGTTTTTACTGGCTTTTTACTGGTTTCGGCTCGTTTCGACTGGTAGAGACTGCTTGTGACTGGTAGAGACTGGTAGAGACTGGTTGACACTAGTTTCGACTGGTTTAGACGAGTTTAGACCGGTTTTTACTGGCTTTTTACTGGTTTCGACTCGTTTCGACTGGTAGAGACTGCTTGTGACTGGTAGAGACTGGTAGGGAGTGGTTGAAAGTAGTTGAGACTGTTTCAGACTGATTTCGACTGGTTTCGACCGGTTTTTACTGGTTTTGACTCGATTCGACTGGTAGAGACTGGTAGAGACTGGTTTAGACTGGTAGTGACTCGTAGAGACTGGTTGAGACCGGTAGTGACTGGTTTAGACTGGTTTCGGCTTGTTTCGACTTGTTTCGACCGGTTTTTACTGTTTTCGACTGGTTTCGACTGGTAGAGACTGGTTGAGACGGGTAGAGACTGGTAGTGAGTGGTAGAGACTGGTTTAGACTAGTTTCGACTGGTTTCGACAGGTTTCGACCGGTTTTTACTGGTTTTTACTGGTTTAGACTCGTTTCGACTGGTTTTTACTGTTTTCGACTGGTTTCGACTGGTTTCGACTGGTAGAGACTGGTTTAGACTGGTAGTGACTCGTAGAGACTGGTTGAGACCGGTAGTGACTGGTTTAGACTGGTTTCGGCTTGTTTCGACTTGTTTCGACCGGTTTTTACTGTTTTCGACTGGTTTCGACTGGTAGAGACTGGTTGAGACGGGTAGAGACTGGTAGTGAGTGGTAGAGACTGGTTTAGACTAGTTTCGACTGGTTTAGACGGGTTTAGACCGGTTTTTACTGGCTTTTTACTGGTTTCGACTCGTTTCGACTGGTAGAGACTGCTTGTGACTGGTAGAGACTGGTAGGGACTGGTTGAAAGTAGTTGAGACTGTTTCAGACTGATTTCGACTGGTTTCGACCGGTTTTTACTGGTTTCGACTGGTTTCGACTGGTTTCGACTGGTAGAGATTGGTAGAGACTGGTAGAGACTGGTTTAGACTGGTAGAGACTCGTAGAGACTGACTGAGACTGGTAGTGACTGGTTTAGACTGGTTTCGGCTCGTTTCGACTTGTTTCGACCGGTTTTTACTGTTTTCAACTGGTTTCGACTGGTAGAGACTGGTTGAGACTGGTAGAGACTGGTAGAGACTGTTAGAGACTGGTTGACACTAGTTTCGACTGTTTTCGACGGGTTTAGACCGGTTTTTACTGGCTTTTTACTGATTTCGACTCGTTTCGACTGGTAGAGACTGCATGTGACTGGTAGAGACTGGTAGAGACTGGTTGAAAGTAGATGAGACTTTTTCAGACTGATTTCGACTGGTTTCGACCGGTTTTTACTGGTTTCGATTCGTTTCGACTGGTAGAGACTGGTTGAGACTGGTAGTGACTGGTTTAGACTGGTTTCGGCTAGTTTCGACTTGTTTCGACCGGTTTTTTTTACAGTTTTCGACTGGTTTCGACTGGTAGAGACTGGTTGAGACTGGTAGAGACTGGTAGAGACTGGTTGACACTAGTTTCGACTGGTTTAGACGGGTTTAGACCGGTTTTTACTGGCTTTTTACTTGTTTCGACTCGTTTCGACTGGTAGTGACGGCTTGTGACTGGTAGAAACTGGTAGGGACTGGTAGTGATTGGTTTCCACTGTTTTCGGCTGGTTTCGACCGGTTTTTACTGGTTTCGACTCGTTTCGACTGGTATAGACTGGTAGAGACTGGTAGAGACTAGTTTAGACTGGTAGAGACTGGTTGAGACTGGTAGTGACTGGTTTAGACTGGTTTTGGCTCGTTTCGACTTGTTTCGACCGGTTTTTACCGTTTTTGACTGGTTTCGACTGGTATTGACTGGTTGGGACTGGTAGAGACTGGAAGAGACTGTTAGAGACTGGTTGACACTAGTTTCCACTGGTTTAGACGGGTTTAGACGGGTTTAGACCGGTTTTTACTGGCTTTTTACTGGTTTCGACTCGTTTCGACTGGTAGAGACTGGTAGAGACTGGTTTAGACTGGTAGAGACTGGTAGAGACTGGTTGAGACTGGTAGTGACTGGTTTCGACTGGTTTCGGCTGGTTTCGACTGGTTTCAGCTGGTTTCGAGTGATTTCGACCGGTTTTTACTTGTTTTTACTTGTTTCGACTCGTTTCGACTGGTAGAGACAGGTCGAGATTGGTAGTTGGTGGTAGAGACTGGTTTCGGCTCGTTTCGACTTGTTTCGACCGGTTTTTTTACTGTTTTCGACTGGTTTCGACTGGTAGAGACTGGTTGAGTCTGGTAGAGACTGGTAGAGACTGGTTGACACTAGTTTCGACTGTTTTCGACGGGTTTAGACCGGTTATTACTGGCTTTTTACTGGCTTTTTAATGGTTTCGACTCGTTTCGACTGCTAGAGACTGGTCGAGACTGGTAGTGAGTGGTAGAGGCTGGTTTAGACTAGTTTCGACTGGTTTTGACAGGTTTAGAATGGTTTTTACTGGTTTAGACTGGTTTAGACTGGTAGAGACTGGTAGAGACTGGTAGGGACTGGTTGAGACTGGTAGTGACTGGTAGGGACTGGTTGAGACTGGTAGTGACTGGTTTCCACTGGTTTCGGCTCGTCTCGACTGGTTTCGACCGGTTTTTACTGGTTTCGACTCGTTTCGACTGGTAGAGACTGGTAGAGACTGGTAGAGACTGGTAGAGACTGGTTTAGACTGGTAGAGACTGGAAGAGACTGGTAGAGGCTGGTTGACACTAGTTTCGACTGGTTTAGACGGGTTTAGACCGGTTTTTACTGGCTTTTTACTGGTTTCGACTCGTTTCGACTGGTAGAGACTGCTTGTGACTGGTAGAGACTGGTAGGGACTGGTTGAAAGTAGTTGAGACTGTTTCAGACTGATTTCGACTGGTTTCGACCGGTTTTTACTGTTTTCGACTGGTTTCGAGTGGTTTCGACTAGTAGAGATTGGTAGAGACTGGTAGAGACTGGTTTAGACTGGTAGAGACTCGTAGAGACTGACTGAGACTGGTAGTGACTGGTTTAGACTGGTTTCGGCTCGTTTCGACTTGTTTCGACCGGTTTTTACTGTTTTCAACTGGTTTCGACTGGTAGAGACTGGTTGAGACTGGTAGAGACTGGTAGAGACTGTTAGAGACTGGTTGACACTAGTTTCGACTGGTTTCGACGGGTTTAGACCGGTTTTTACTGGCTTTTTACTGATTTCGATTCGTTTCGACTGGTAGAGACTGGTTGAGACTGGTAGTGACTGGTTTAGACTGGTTTCGGCTCGTTTTGACTTGTTTCGACCGGTTTTTTTTACAGTTTTCGACTGGTTTCGACTGGTAGAGACTGGTTGAGACTGGTAGAGACTGGTAGAGACTGGTTGACACTAGTTTCGACTGTTTTCGACGGGTTTAGACCGGTTATTACTGGCTTTTTACTGGCTTTTTACTGGTTTCGACTCGTTTCGACTGCTAGACACTGGTCGAGACTGGTAGTGAGTGGTAGAGGCTGGTTTAGACTAGTTTCGACTGGTTTTGACAGGTTTAGAATGGTTTTTACTGGTTTAGACTGGTTTAGACTGGTAGAGACTGGTAGAGACTGGTAGGGACTGGTTGAGACTGGTAGTGACTGGTAGGGACTGGATGAGACTGGTAGTGACTGGTTTCCACTGGTTTCGGCTCGTCTCGACTGGTTTCGACCGGTTTTTACTGGTTTCGACTCGTTTCGACTGGTAGAGACTGGTAGAGACTGGTAGAGACTGGTTTAGACTGGTAGAGACTGGAAGAGACTGGTAGAGACTGGTTGACACTAGTTTCGACTGGTTTAGACTGGTTTCGGCTGGTTTTGACTGGTTTCAGCTGGTTTCGAGTGATTTCGACCGGTTTTTACTTGTTTTTACTTGTTTCGACTCGTTTCGACTGGTAGAGACTGGTCGAGACTGGTAGTTGGTGGTAGAGACTGGTTTCGGCTCGTTTCGACTTGTTTCGACCGGTTTTTTTACTGTTTTCGACTGGTTTCGACTGGTTTCGACTGGTAGAGACGGGTTGAGACTGGTAGAGACTGGTAGGGACTGGTTGAAAGTAGTTGAGACTTTCAGACTGATTTCGACTGGTTTCGACCGGTTTTTACTGGTTTCGACTCATTTCGACTGGTAGAGACTGGTACAGACTGGTAGAGACTGGTAGAGACTGGTAGAGACTGGTAGAGACTGGTAGAGACTGGTAGAGACTGGTTTAGACTGGTAGTGACTCGATGAGACTGGTTGAGACTGGTAGAGACTGGTTTACACTGGTAGAGACTGGTAATGACTGGTTTAGACTTGTTTCGGCTCGTTTCGACTTGTTTCGACAGGTTTTTTACTGTTTTCGACTGGTTTCGACTGGTAGAGATTGGTTGAGACTGGTAGAGACTGGTAGAGACTGGTCGACACTAGTTTCGACTGGTTTAGACGAGTTTAGACCGGTTTTTACTGGCTTTTTACTGGTTTCGACTCGTTTCGACTGGTAGAGACTGCTTGTGACTGGTAGAGACTGATAGGGACTGGTTGAAAGTAGTTGAGACTGTTTCAGACTGATTTCGACTGGTTTCGACCGGTTTTTACTGGTTTCGACTGGTATCGACTGGTAGAGATTGGTAGACTGGTAGAGACTGGTTGACACTAGTTTCGACTGGTTTAGACGGGTTTAGACCGGTTTTTACTGGCTTTTTACTTGTTTCGACTCGTTTCGACTGGTAGAGACTGGTAGAGACTGGTAGAGACTGGTTGAGAGTGGTAGTGACTGGTTTAGACTGGTTTCGGCTGGTTTTGACTGGTTTCAGCTGGTTTCGAGTGATTTCGACCGGTTTTTACTTGTTTTTACTTGTTTCGACTCGTTTCGACTGGTTGAGACTGGTCGAGACTGGTAGTTGGTGGTAGAGACTGGTTTCGGCTCGTTTCGACTTGTTTCGACCGGTTTTTTTACTGTTTTCGACTGGTTTCGACTGGTAGAGACTGGTTGAGACTGGTAGAGACTGGTAGGGACTGGTTGAAAGTAGTTGAGACTTTCAGACTGATTTCGACTGGTTTCGACCGGTTTTTACTGGTTTCGACTCGTTTCGACTGGTAGAGACTGGTAGAGACTGGTAGAGACTGGTAAAGACTGGTAGAGACTGGTAGAGACTGGTTTAGACTGGTAGTGACTCGTTGAGACTGGTTGAGACTGGTAGCGACTGGTCTAGACTGGTTTCGGCTCGTTTCGACTTGTTTCGACCGGTTTTTACTGTTTTCAACTGGTTTCGACTGGTAGAGACTGGTTCCGACGGGTAGAGATTGGTAGAGACTGTTAGAGACTGGTTGACACTAGTTTCGACTGGTTTCGACGGGTTTAGACCGGTTTTTACTGGCTTTTTACTGGTTTCGGCTCGTTTCGACTGGTAGAGACTGCTTGTGACTGGTAGAGACTGGTAGAGACTGGTTGACACTAGTTTCGACTGGTTTAGACGAGTTTAGACCGGTTTTTACTGGCTTTTTACTGGTTTCGACTCGTTTCGACTGGTAGAGACTGCTTGTGACTGGTAGAGACTGGTAGGGAGTGGTTGAAAGTAGTTGAGACTGTTTCAGACTGATTTCGACTGGTTTCGACCGGTTTTTACTGGTTTTGACTCGATTCGACTGGTAGAGACTGGTAGAGACTGGTTTAGACTGGTAGTGACTCGTAGAGACTGGTTGAGACCGGTAGTGACTGGTTTAGACTGGTTTCGGCTTGTTTCGACTTGTTTCGACCGGTTTTTACTGTTTTCGACTGGTTTCGACTGGTAGAGACTGGTTGAGACGGGTAGAGACTGGTAGTGAGTGGTAGAGACTGGTTTAGACTAGTTTCGACTGGTTTCGACAGGTTTCGACCGGTTTTTACTGGTTTTTACTGGTTTAGACTCGTTTCGACTGTTTTTTACTGTTTTCGACTGGTTTCGACTGGTTTCGACTGGTAGAGACTGGTTTAGACTGGTAGTGACTCGTAGAGACTGGTTGAGACCGGTAGTGACTGGTTTAGACTGGTTTCGGCTTGTTTCGACTTGTTTCGACCGGTTTTTACTGTTTTCGACTGGTTTCGACTGGTAGAGACTGGTTCAGACGGGTAGAGACTGGTAGTGAGTGGTAGAGACTGGTTTAGACTAGTTTCGACTGGTTTAGACGGGTTTAGACCGGTTTTTACTGGCTTTTTACTGGTTTCGACTCGTTTCGACTGGTAGAGACTGCTTGTGACTGGTAGAGACTGGTAGGGACTGGTTGAAAGTAGTTGAGACTGTTTCAGACTGATTTCGACTGGTTTCGACCGGTTTTTACTGGTTTCGACTGGTTTCGACTGGTTTCGACTGGTAGAGATTGGTAGAGACTGGTAGAGACTGGTTTAGACTGGTAGAGACTCGTAGAGACTGACTGAGACTGGTAGTGACTGGTTTAGACTGGTTTCGGCTCGTTTCGACTTGTTTCGACCGGTTTTTACTGTTTTCAACTGGTTTCGACTGGTAGAGACTGGTTGAGACTGGTAGAGACTGGTAGAGACTGTTAGAGACTGGTTGACACTAGTTTCGACTGTTTTCGACGGGTTTAGACCGGTTTTTACTGGCTTTTTACTGATTTCGACTCGTTTCGACTGGTAGAGACTGCATGTGACTGGTAGAGACTGGTAGGGACTGGTTGAAAGTAGTTGAGACTTTCAGACTGATTTCGACTGGTTTCGACCGGTTTTTACTGGTTTCGACTCGTTTCGACTGGTAGAGACTGGTAGAGACTGGTAGAGACTGGTAAAGACTGGTAGAGACTGGTAGAGACTGGTTTAGACTGGTAGTGACTCGTTGAGACTGGTTGAGACTGGTAGCGACTGGTCTAGACTGGTTTCGGCTCGTTTCGACTTGTTTCGACCGGTTTTTACTGTTTTCAACTGGTTTCGACTGGTAGAGACTGGTTCCGACGGGTAGAGATTGGTAGAGACTGTTAGAGACTGGTTGACACTAGTTTCGACTGGTTTCGACGGGTTTAGACCGGTTTTTACTGGCTTTTTACTGGTTTCGGCTCGTTTCGACTGGTAGAGACTGCTTGTGACTGGTAGAGACTGGTAGAGACTGGTTGACACTAGTTTCGACTGGTTTAGACGAGTTTAGACCGGTT
>CBDHHR010000229.1:2500-7561 GCA_965263245.1 Metamycoplasmataceae bacterium
CAACATCCGGGGTGATACAAGGAATAGACAATTTGTCGTCAACACTTTAACACACTGGACCCTGGATGCGGAAGTGTTTTTAATGTATCCGTAACATGACACACTGTCCAGGAAGTAACAAAGCACACCCGGATAAACATTATATTCCATCTCATATATAAAGGCGTCGAGGCAGCAGGCCTCCATATCGCCTTGTACACAGTGACACAGAGACACAGAGACCAAGACAAGAGACACAGAGACACAGAAACAGCGCAACACACCAAGATTATCCCAATTGTCTCTTACGTTATTTGGTGAGTGATTTTTGCTTGGATTTTAAAACATTGCAAGTACTGCAACTTTCAAACTGACTGCTAAATATTGATGCAAGTTGTCACGAATTTTATGATTAGAGTGTATTAACAACTGAGATTCTGGATAATATATATACCACATATGGCATACTATCTTTATTTCACAGATCACCTTCGAGATGCACGCATCAATTCTTTGTGTATTCGCCATGTGCCTCGTTTTGAGTCTGGTGGACCAGAGCGAGGCTAGGTGTCGCACGGTACGGCGGAGGAAATGCAATTCCAGTGGATTCTGCTGGACGATAAGCCTGACCATATGTAACCGCAAGAGACGCTCTGTTGAAAATGAGGTAACGGCTTCTGTTCCGTAATATATTCATTGTGTTTCATGCAGGAAGAAGGGTCAGAATTTGGAATTCAACACATAAGACATAGATACTAAATCTAACCAAACTGTCAAAATAATATATAGTTATATTGATAACATGTGTCACCAAGTAGATGTTGCATATTTTATGGATAATTATAACAGTTGAGGTTAACTTATGTTATAGTGGTAGGCATATTCGATTGCATTTAATGCAAACGTGAAACGTATTATATAAATCTATGTCGCCTGCAGTTGGAAGACGTCGCAGCGCCTCAGCCGGCTGTCTTGTCGCACTACGACACTGACAAGGACGGCCAAATCTCGACAAAGGAGTTTGAGCTGGGAATCGACGATGACGTGTCATTTGAAGAGGCGCTGCTGGCTCATATACAGGCTGACCTCAACGGTAAGTCTCTCGAGTTGATTCACTGCATTAAAATGTTCTCAAAACAGTTGCGTCGCACTATCATCATATTGCAGGGAAACGGGCTATAACCAATTCAAATATGTATTTATATATATATATAATCCGGACAGTTACATAGTTTTGCGATAATGTATTGACATTATCGACTATACTTGCATATATCGGGTACACCAAACGTTTGTACTGTAAGCAACAATGTAAGGTTGACAAACTGCAATACTTACTGTTTTGGCTCCGTGTATCTAGAAGTCTAGATAAAACCATGTTCTATGCTTTAACTAAGAATATAATGCAATTATTTGAATACATTTAACTTGCATAACAAAATAGTAGACACAATATTCAAATTGTAGAGATATTGCCATCTGCATAAAAAATTGACATCACAAGATTCTGCTTTTTCCCCAAATTCTGATCGCCTAACAGGGAAAACGGAATACACCCTGTGAATGTTTATGTATTACGAGGCGATTAATGTCTGAATTCCGACATTGCATCTGTCTGTGTTATTGTGTTTGTTTCTTGACCGTCGGGGTCTTGTGGCGACTGAGCTGTTATGCGCTGACCCAGTAGGGCTGGTTGTATTGTGAGCTGCCATGGTGGTGACGTTGCTACTGTTGGCCGTCGCAATGATATTAGTTATACACAGAATTGCTATTTCCTTTCTTCTGAACCTTTTAATAGTGGTGAACCTTCACGGTCGCTAGGGGGCGCTGATACACAATATGAGCCGCTAACGTATTGGATTTCTTGACGCGCGCGTTGTGTTTCCCCAGTTAATCTCTATTTCTTTTAGACTCCAACTGTGATATTTACAATACAACGGCACGTAATATGGCATTGATATAATTATATCGGATGATCTGTTATGTATGTACCCGACGGTCTCTTGTTCCAGGCGACGGTTTCTTGTCGTGTGAAGAATTCCTCTCCGCTTCGTTTCCGTTTGAACTCGGCGCCGAGAGAAGCTGCTTATGAAAGGATCAGCGAACTCACGTCAGGACGTACTTGGGTGGAAATGACATGCACAGTTAACTGTCACAAAAGACAATTAAGTTAATTCATTAAGTAATTATTAATTACTACATGTATATTGTTGCAGTGTATACCAATACTTGTTGATGTTCCTATTGGCATGCATTGGCTTTGTATGATGTTTTTTAAAGAAAATAAATGTTCGGTATTTGTATACTTATTTCTTTGTTGTAAGATTCATAGTAGACCACCATGGCACTCCCTATATGGGAGTGACAATCATAATTGTTTATTAGTGTCATAAAAGGGGCGTAATTATACAGTTTATTAGCTCCTAACAATGGTGAACTAACAGTAGGCTATTGACAAGAATACGTTAACCAAACACCTAACGAAATATTGTTGCTGTATATAGTTGTATACACACACATACCAAACAATAACAGCTACTGTACATGACCTGATGGGCTAATCAACTCAATATCAGTGAACAAACCACAATAAATTAATGGTACCATAAAACAGAGTAAAATTGACTGTACAACATATACGTTGCAAATGCTACTAACAATCACATGGAGAGGAGGGCCAAACTTCCACACAAACGAACTTTTAAAATGTTACCCGCACTAAAAACCCTGCGTACACCTTCTGTGGAGGAAAAGAATATTGCAACACCTAGCGTACCAAGGTAATACAGCGAAAAACGTAAACGATTCAAAAGCTCTGTGAGTTACCTCTCTGTGATTCATATTCACAAGACACGTATACATATAGTACAAGGTGCGACCCAATGCAGAGCCATTGGTAGCGCTTTCTAAGGGATAGGGGTGGGTGGTATTTTTTCAACAGTGCGCAGGTTTTCGTTACTACTGTCAGATATATGGCGGATTCGTAAAGGAGTATAAGTCTCCATTCGAAACACACATTTAAATACACATAATGGTGGTACTCCACAAGTCCTTGAGAACAACGATTCACTTATTGTCAAATACTTGCACTACATCCGCTGGCACATAGTTGTGGTCATATGAAATAGTAAGTGTAAACGAACGTTGTACCATATCACTTGGTGATGAAACACACAAATTCAGACAGACAGGTTGCTAAATATTACATTGACAGCCATGCATACACTTGGTGCAACTGCAATAGTTGGTCTATAGTCATTGTCGAATGCGAAATTCACAACTGGAAGCAAATTGATCCTTTTTTAATTATCAACGTAAAACATGTATGCCACATTGGTGCAATTATGCTGATGGGAGCATACCACAATAAATATCATAAAATATGATAATACATTTTCATAATTAAGTATACTACTCGCACTATTAATAACATAAATATTATACTCTTTTATTAAAATATGCAACTATATCCTAATTGTACGTTGTTTCTTGTTAATATGTTCTCCAGAAGTATTGTTTCTTTGCCTCTTTTAAAATACTCATACATGTACAATCTTCAAATTTTTCGTGATAAGAGTATTCAATAGTTTGAATCCAAAATAAATGAGTGTGTTTTCTCTGGTATTGTTTTTACAATGTGGTATTTTGTCATCTATATGTCGTCTCATATAATAGTTGTGTGCAGGTGTGTGCTTCGTTGACATGTCATTAAATATTTTGGTAGCATACCCCAGTTATGTTAATATACAAGTTACATATTTGTTCAGTTGATAGATATTCACGTGAACTTGTCCAACTAACATGTACGAACGCATAATTCAATTCATGAAACAATTATGATGCGAATGTTTCTGATTCATAGTTATTACGACGAGATATTACGTCAGATTTACTGTTAGCAATATATATCACGGCACAACAACACACAACACAACATCGACGTTCTTGTAGCGACAGGCACGCTCATTTTATGGAGTATTTATTCACCAGGTGGCGATACTGTTCGCCACAGTTAACGTGTTAGTTGCAAAATAAAGCCATGATTCTCAATCATATTCTCTCACTCTATTTTGCGAACATTTCCTTTTTTCACATAAAATCAATGTACTGGTAACAATTATTCTACACTCTGCTAAACGATAAACTCACTTGTTTTATAATGATATGACTGTAAATGTACACCGAATGTATAATGCACTACACATTAAAAAAATATTGAGGGATGGACTATACTTATCAATATAGTCAACGTTTCGCATTGACGAAATACAGCTGATTCTGCATAAGCTGCTGTTTCGCAATTTATTTATAAATCAAACGCGCCATTGTTCAGAGCAGACGTGATAACATTTCAAAAGTCTACCTCGTCTCTCTCAGTAGTTTCATATTCACTAAGAATGTTCGTACTTTCAGTAACCCAGCATCAGAACATAGCCTTTTCCAAATAGTTTGTCGAAGAACATTTCCAACACTTCACGTTCATTATAAAAGTAGTCAAACAAATTCGGCGATCTCATATCTTAGTCATTCCTCTTTTGTTTCGTGTTCTCCATGACGTCAGTAGACCGCGGTGTGGACGAGCAGTGGTCCGCAGCAAATCATTGCCAACAGCAAAAATGATATTTGAGAACGTTGAATTTAGTGACATTTACATATTGATATTCTCACAAAGGTGCGCTGGGTGGGATTTTGTTTTACGCGAATGCGGAACGAAGGATTAAATTATTGAATAAAATAATGTAGAATAGTTAATGATGCAATATTCGTTCACTTCATATCACTCCTAAGTATGACCGGCGCACCGTCCACGCACATTTCGCCCATTAACTCAAGACAATTCGTCGGCTTCAACATTATTTCAAACCTCTCCGTATACTCTCTCATCTTCCTTGACGAACCTTAAGGGATGCAGTCCCCTTCAAGTATCTTTTTTGATGTTTCCATCTTTTGTGGTGCAAGGCGCAAACACAAGTAGCAAAAATCCATAACATTTCAGCTAAGCCGATATCTATCCCGTGGAAGAAAATTCCTCGCTTATCCTTAGGGGATCGCGTATCTTATTTAGGAATCGCTGCGATAGTG
>CBDHHR010000230.1:2500-13075 GCA_965263245.1 Metamycoplasmataceae bacterium
CGTATCACCGAGGTGGCCATCAAGCGAGGTTCGACTGTATTTATAAGTCAGTCTCTCTGCCTGCCTCTCTGCCTGTCTCTCTGCCTGTCTCTCTGCCTGTCTCTCTGTCTGTCTCTCTGTCTGTTTCTCTGCCTGTCTCTCTGTCTGTCTCTCTGCCTGTCTCTCTGTCTGTCTCTCTGCCTGTCTCTCTGCCTGTCTCTCTGCCTGTCTCTCTGCCTGTCTCTCTGTCTGTCTCTCTGTCTGTCTCTCTGTCTGTCTCTCTGTCTGTCTCTCTGCCTGTCTCTCTGTCTGTCTCTCTGCCTGTCTCTCTGCCTGTCTCTCTGCCTGTCTCTCTGCCTGTCTCTCTGTCTGTCTCTCTGTCTGTCTCTCTGTCTGTCTCTCTGTCTGTCTCTCTGCCTGTCTCTCTGTCTGTCTCTCTGCCTGTCTCTCTGCCTGTCTCTCTGCCTGTCTCTCTGCCTGTCTCTCTGTCTGTCTCTCTGCCTGTCTCTCTGCCTGTCTCTCTGCCTGTCTCTCTGCCTGTCTCTCTGTCTGTCTCTCTGCCTGTCTCTCTGCCTGTCTCTCTGCCTGTCTCTCTGCCTGTCTCTCTGCCTGTCTCTCTGTCTGTCTCTCTGCCTGCCTCTCTGCCTGTCTCTCTGCCGGTCTCTCTGTCTGTCTCTCTGCCTGTCTCTCTGCCTGTCTCTCTGCCGGTCTCTCTGCCTGTCTCTCTGTCTGTCTCTCTGCCTGTCTCTCTGCCTGTCTCTCTGCCTGTCTCTCTGCCTGTCTCTCTGCCTGTCTCTCTGCCTGTCTCTCTGCCTGTCTCTCTGCCTGTCTCTCTGCCTGTCTCTCTGCCTGTCTCTCTGCCTGTCTCTCTGCTTGTCTCTCTGCCTGTCTCTCTGCCTGTCTCTCTGCCTGTCTCTCTGCCTGTCTCTCTGCCTGTCTCTCTGCCTGTCTCTCTGCCTGTCTCTCTGCCTGTCTCTCTGCCTCTTTCTCTCTGCCTTTTTCTCTGCCTCTGTCTGCCTCTCCGCCTCTCCGCCTCTCCGCCTCTCCGCCTCTCCGCCTCTCCGCCTCTCCGCCTCTCCGCCTCTCCGCCTCTCCGCCTCTCCGCCTCTCCGCCTCTCCGCCTCTCCGCCTCTCCGCCTCTCCGCCTGCCTCTCCGCCTGCCTCTCCGCCTGCCTCTCCGCCTGCCTCTCCGCCTGCCTCTCCGCCTGCCTCTCCGCCTGCCTCTCCGCCTGCCTCTCCGCCTGCCTCTCCGCCTGCCTCTCCGCCTGCCTCTCCGCCTGCCTCTCCGCCTGCCTCTCCGCCTGCCTCTCCGCCTGCCTCTCCGCCTGCCTCTCCGCCTGCCTCTCCGCCTCTCTGTATCTCTCGGTATTAGTGCATTTATGATACTGTCCTCATGAAAGTTCAACTTAAGGCCAAAAAAAATCGGCATCGGACATTGAAATGTAACCCAAGAGTTCGACACCTGTTAGTCCCATACGCTGCCAGTGATTATAATCGAAACAGCTGATAACTGCCATTTTCCGGGGCATCGCTCACGTAACGGTTTCTTGCCGCAACGGTTGACTCGCGATATTGCGGTTACGAAAACTTGTCTCCGGGTCGGGGACTCGGCCTGTTTGACAGGCCGTCTGCGCAGGGACAATGGGCGCCGCGAGGCAGGGACGTGTGATAAGATTCTAACTGATTGTTAGTCGGTCCTTTAGTCGCTCGTGTAAACGACACGCCAGACTGTATCGAATTCTGCGGTTTCTTGTCGTTCTTCCGTGTATTGTCTGTTTCACTTATCGATATTCTAATTGTTTCTGTAGGCGCATCTCGATGTGTGGTTGCTGACGTCACGGAGCGTGCAGTCCGACAGATACATGGACACAGTTCAACAAACACGTGTTTATCCTGAGCATATATTTGAATATCATATTTCTAGCTCGGGGTAATTGTGCGTGCAGTGAAACTTAACTTGCAATGTCTATTGTTATGATGTCCTTGGCTTATTGCCCCATGAATTAAACATACAGTGCTTGGTGTTCGGATGCACATTGTCGAACCTGTTTCCACATGCATTAAACAGACATACACTACGTTTTCTATTCGAACTTTAAGATAGAACACATTAAGCGATTTTCACCATATGCAATTATCAAATAATTTCTTATGTCCCGGTATTTTCTACTGTGGACATTTCTCCTTCGTCACTTGACCATTCAAACAGTCAAGATCAATGAGCTAAACATTAGCCAAGTTGAACGAAAATTTATTTTGACATAATTCTAATAACAAGATGAGGAAGAGAAAGACGACGTCTAAAAACAGAAAAAGTGAAAGAACAATAAGAATAACGGGAAGAAAACGGCGCAGAAAAATGCCAAGGAAAACGAAGAAGACGAAAAGCAAACGACGTAACAGAGACAAAGAAAAGGCGAGAAGTTAGACGAAGAAGACAAAGCAGAATGAGACAATTATTAGGAGGTAAACAAAGAAGTCGAATAAGACAAAGATGTAAATTAATAATAACAACGATATTGATATTGATAATAATAATAATAATAATAATAATAATAATAATAATAATAATAATAATAATAATAATAATAATAATAATAATAATAATAATAATAATAATAATAATAATAATAATAATAATAATAATAATAATAATAATAATAATAATAATAATAATAATAATAATAATAATAATAATCATTATCATTATCATTATCATTATCATTATCATTATCATTATTATCATCATCATCATCATCATCATCATCATCACCATCATCATCACCATCACCATCACCATCACCATCACCAACACCAACACCAACACCAACACCAACATCAACATCAACATCAACATCAACATCAACATCAACATCAACATCAACATCAACATCAACATCAACATCATCATCATCATCATCATCATCATCATCATCATCATCATCATCATCATCATCATCATCATCATCATCATCATCATCATCATCATCATCATCATCATCATCATCATCATCATCATCATCATCATCATCATAAGACGAAGAAGACAAAGAAGACGATCTGTACCAATAATATTGGCAGCAGTGGCAATTAAGAAGAAGAAGATGATAAACAAGACAATGTTGTAAAGCAGAATAAAAACAATAACACGACAACAAGAAAACGAAGAAGCAGAACATTAAGAAGACCAAAAATGAAGACAAAGAAAAAGAAGATATAAACGCAACTTCTCCTTTACCTCCGTGTTACGGCGACTACGTGTCGTGACGTCATCGGACGTTGCCTCGACAGGTGGCTCGGAATAGAACACGTGGCAAATGACGTCGTCTCTGGTTTCGGTCGTCGCGATCCCCGCACAGCAGAGGTAATGCAAAATTAAACAAATTCATATCGTCTTTCGCAGGTGAGACGGGCATCCACGTCTATCGCGTCTCGGTCGTGTATCTTCATAATTGCATCCATCAGGCGAGTCGAGAAGCGACGCAGCAGTTACACTGACCGCGTCCGTCATATTTCTCAGGTTGTCACGCCGCGGCACGGAGACAGCGGCCGTGTGTCGTGACAACTGCGAGATGCAGCGCCGTGGGCTGGGCCGACGTCAAGAGGCAATTAGTCGACGATATTAGCCTAATGGAAGGCATTTCTCTTGGTTTTATCTGCCTCGAGAATGGAGTCTTATCCCATCTGCGGCCGCTACAGAGTTACTTATCCTTGGAAAATGGCTACTTCTTGGTATGATATTAGTAATAATAACACGATAATTTCTATTGTGCCTAAATCTTTTTAAACGAGCCTGGTATGTCAAGAAGGGCACCGAAAACATATTTTGCATGGCTTTTCCCATTTTATATTTTATAATAAGGTGTGTGCCAAAGTGCGTGGTTGACACACGACGCACTGACGGAACATTCCACGTAACAATTTCTTTCAGTCCGTCATTTTGTTTCCACTTAATTATGTCACTAAATCTGTGGAGTGTTTATTGTCAGATGTTCGCGTTTACATGCGACTGTCAACTGATGATCACCTCAATCATATCATTCCGTCCTTCCGTCCTTCCGTCCGCAAATCAACCTGGGAATGGCTACATATTGTTAGTGTTCTCGTGGGACAGAGCTTCGTGCTGCCCCGCCACGTACATGTCGCCTGTTATGGTTCTTTAATGGGCAAACGATGTATAGGTTTAGGGGTAGGTTTATCACTAAGTGTAACGTTTAGGTTAGATTGCAGGTTAATGTAGACTTAAGTTGAATGTAACTTTGACAAGATTGACTTCATATGCATTTGTCGCGGAGGGTTACAAGATATCATGGCACCGTCTCAAACTGGGTGTCATTTTATACGCACGGGCGGGGAAGTGGTGCAATGAATGGTCCCCGTGGGTTCATCCCGTTAAGTCAAATCGTTCCGACTCATCCTCCCACGGTCTCTCGGCAAAGGTCATTTCTTCAAGTCTCGCTCGAAGCAGGCTTCTGTTTACTCGTGGTCACTTGGAGTAAGGGTTTTTCCCGTTTGATGCGCCCACCCCCGGAGCCGCCACCCCCACCCCAGCCCTCGCCCGGGGCCCGTGTGCGGGTGCATTCTATACCCGACGACGATAAAACATGAGATAATTGCTGTTACAACCGTCGCCGTTGTGCTTTTTGACGTCCTCACTGAGCGTGCTTTATGGAAGCGAGGACGCGTAGCGGCGGTCAAGGAACCGTGACGGACTGCGGGCGCACTGCGGGCGTAGTGCGGGCGTACTGCGGGAGCAATGAGGCTGCCAGGGAGGCGTCGAACACAAAGCGACATAATCATAATATCAACAACCCGCCGTCGTCTACACATGTCCACGGGGCGCACTCGTTTTGAGGTTTTTTCTAAGCCGTGTAAAGTGCGCGACTCAAGTAGACGTTTATTTTACGTGTGATACGCACATATAAACACACACAAAAGCATACTAAAACAAACAACTATACATAAACACCGATTTTTAAAAATAAAAAGACAAATTATATTTTGCTAATATATATATATATATATATATATATATATATATATATATATATATATATATATATATATATATATATATAACACACACACAAACACACACACACACACACACACACACACACACACACACACACAAACACACACACACACACACACACACAAACAAACAAACAAACAAACAAACAAACAAACAAACACACACACACACACACACACACACACACACACACACACAAACAAACAAACAAACAAACAAACACATGCAATTTTCTTTCTGTTAAAATGAACATATCGACAAAGTGCAACTGTTATAGACAATCCACAGATGTCGTACGTAGACAAAGTCCCGCCGTTCCAACCAAGCACTGCATTTCACGACGAACGGAACGCCAACGACTACACGTCAACTACCTGCGTGTTCGACGTATGTCTTAAGTAACAACTTTTCATTCTCACTTCAACGGATATCGTCGACATTCATCAGATCGTGGAGCGGAACCGTTGGTGTTTTGCGACATTAACTTCTCGAGATGTCAATAGTTGATCATGGTGGCGGGTGACAATGATGGCGTCGTCGTTGACAATGCGGGTGACGCATCCCACGGCGTCAGTGTCGCCCCGGACAGGAAGACAGGTGACAGCGAGAGCGAGGTGGACACAGGCAGTCTGGCGAGTTGTCAACTCCGACACGTTGGTGACCACTGTCCGGCGGGTAGCATGGCTGTGGACAGTCCGGCGTATTCACCCTGTCAGGACGACTCTATTCAACCCCCGGAGAGGGTCCCGAGCACCCGCTGTCCCTCCAGGGTGGGGCCACTTGTGAGTCTCTCGTTGACCCATGTGTCCGAGTCAAGTGGACGAGCAGTGAAAAGACGTCATCATTTGCTGGTCTGACTTAGACATTCTTGGCTCCATTTACGGTTCTAAGGAAAAGTGCTCACGTTATTTTACAGAAAAACCCACTTTCCCACAGGACTGAAGCGAGACGGAAACAAAGAATGTTAACTTATTGCATTTAACGAATTTAAAAAATAAACAATAAAACAGTACATAATAAAAATTGTCAACTGAATTTGCAAGTTCTGGGTGAGAGAATCTCTGTACAAGGTCACATGTGTAAATTATGAGGATTTATATCTGATTAAAATAACATTTAGTCTTATTTCCTCCTGTTCCTGTCTGGACGTCGGACGACGATCCTTCTCCATCGAGTGAGACCTTTCGCAATATTGTTGCTTCATTCCTTCCAGATTATTTCCATTTTTGACAGATCTTCATTAAATGTCTTGCTCCAGGCCTTCAAGAGCCCGCTCTGTCGCTGCAGGTGCTATCCGATCACCTGACAGGCATGTAGTATATGTATTCCTGACAGGCGTGTATATATATATATATATACCCACCAGTCTCCATCGTCGAGACATAACAACATTAAGCAAAATTAAGCGAAGTATTGTTTGTATATAATTGTTTGTTTATCATTCGATGTTTTTCTGTTAAAATGTGTACTTATAATTCATATTTTAATACTGTTTTATTATAACGACGTTTCGTTTACGCATTCATAAGCACGTATTTCAGTACAAAACTAAGTTAATTATTGACGATAGTTTCGATTGAACCGTTTTATTTTATAATTACGTTATTATTCCTCACACGAAATAGTCACACGGCCTGGTGGCTAATCTAATACGTTAGATATAAAATACCAACCAGATTATCGTTTTCCTGCTGACGTCCGAATCGACATACTTCCACAGAATCACATGAAATGCATAAATTCCACAAATCCGTTACTACTCAGTTCCTCTAATAGTTTTAACTCCAATATTTACGTTCTATGTGTTAAAAAACGTCCTAATGCATCGGCGGGAGACCAGGGGGCGCCACATATGACGTCACAGAGACCAGCCGTTGCCAGATATGACGTCACAGTTTTTATCTTGCCGCCACAGTTGACTCCGGTCGATTCGTTATTGTAATGTTGATTAAAGTCAACGATATCTAAACATTACGTCTTCGCACGCGAGAGCAGGTATGGGTTTTGGTAATTACTATGACGTCACAGTTGCTGTTCTCCTAATTCCGTCGTCAGGGCTGAGGCTGGTTTTATTTCCGTTCCTCCATTTTTGTCTTCTTTTTCTTTTCCCTCTTTTTCTTCATTACTTTGTCTACCAATTGTCTCCTCTGGCCTCTATATTGGTGCACAGTATAGACAGTTAAATACACCGAGTTAACAGTAATTGCCGAAGCCTCGAAACGTCCATATTTTAATAAACCAAGAATCACACGACGTGTTATTGCGCATTGGTTTCTGACTACATAATCAGTAATCAGGTCGTGTAGAGTTTAACACATTCGGTTTGTCTAACATAGATAGATTTTCGCCTATAACCAGACCATTTTTGAGTATTTTTGTAATTTTTAATGTCGAAATCTTGGAAGAATGAACAGGTATTTTCGTACCATATGCAATTGGTAATGTGATCATCATTATCGGTTTTAACTACAGTTTACGACCAGTGAGAGAAGTACTCTTGTAAAGGTTGTTGATACAGACTGGTCGGACTGATGGAGTGCAGTTGTAAGTGGATCTCGTTGTAATAGGACCGCCGTTGTAAATGGCTTCTCGATGTAAATGGACCCAGTTGTAACCGGACCACCGTTGTACATGGCCCCCGTCGTAAATGGACCCCCATTCTAAACGTACCCCCGCTATACATGGATAATCGTTGTAAATGGACCCTCGTTGTAAATGGACCCTCGTTATAAATGGACCCCGGTGTACATGGCTTCCGTTGTACATGGACCGAGGGTCTATTTACTACTGTTTCGAAGATGACACCCCGTAAAACACTTCTCAATGTGTTGTTTCACAGGTGTATGATGTGTAGCAAAACACGACGTAAAAACATGATTAGAGTGGTATAAATATATAGATTTGTGCCATTATAAACACATATGGATTTTGTTTTCGAAATGCCAGTTCCGTATTTGTTCTGGTTATTAACACAGTTGCAACCAACATTTTTGTTGCTATCGTTAGCCTTCAGTGAATACACACACACACACACACACACACACACACACACACACACACACACACACACACACACACACACACACACACACACACACACACACACACACACACACACACACACACACACACACACACACACACACACACACACACACACACACACACACACACACACACACACACACACACACACACACACACACACACACACACACACACACACACACACACACACACACACACACACACACACACACACACAGAGACACACACACACACACACACACACACACACACACACACACACACACACACACACACACACACACACACACACACACACACACACACACACACACACACACACACACACACACACACACACACACACACACACACACACACACACACATATATATATATATATATATATATATATATATATATATATAATATTATATATATACATATGTATATATATGTGTGTGTGTGTGTGTTTGTGTTTGGAAAGGAATTGCTTCATTTTTATATAGGTACAGCCTTTTGCAAATTGGTACATAAAACAAATGGTCAAGTTCGAAAAGATGTGCATGTGCCTGCTGAATATAACGTTTTAATATGACAGCTGTTGGCTTATTCAAATGTCTTACTGAATATGAAGTCGGGATTATGCATATATATGTATATACCTTTTGCGATTTCTGCGAATTGAGAGTATTGCTTCTTTTTTTGCGAATTTGTTTCATAAATAGTTTTGCTTTGTTTTGTGTACTTTTTCCTACACACCTTACACCTTACCTTCCAGTTACATGCTGCATGCACATAGAAACAGCAGCACAAATGTGCGTATTTTTCTTTTTATGTATCCACGTACATTTTCTTTTAATACTTAAAATATATTAGGACTCCACCAGTTGTTTTTATTTGTTATAATTACAAAGATAACAATGTCTTAGTTGTATACGTGATGCGATTTATAAAATAGTTATAATTAATTTGTATTTTGCTTTGTATGACCTTTGTCACATTTCCAAATACTATATACACATTTCAGATGGGTTATGCCCATCTATGAAATGACAAGAGTACGTGTATATGTTTGGAAGACTCAACAATACTGGTTGTATTTATTTTAGTTAGTTATTCATCATAGTGCGGTTTGCAAGGGAAAACTATAAGGTATAAACATAATAATATGTTTATATAAATAAAATGATCCCCCAAACAACATGGTCTCCGCTACATCGCGATAACTTTCATATACGACGATACAACCGTTTCGATTCAAAAAGTGTCAATGTTTACGTTATCGTAGAAGCGCGACGCCTGGCGGCGTTGTGACAACTTCGTGGAGCAATAAACACAGATTTAGGTTAACGAGACCGCCGCCAAAGCCTGCACGCTACTGCCACCTCGCACGAAAGTGCCACTGAACGACGCCCGTGGGTGATCACGTCACACCTACGTCACGTTTACGCCACGCCAGGTGCACTCGAAGCCGTGACAAGACATTCACGTCCTCGTGGTTGCACACGGTTGACTTCTCGCGGTGGCGCTGGCGATGGATTAATCGTTTCGCTTCTCCAGCGAGTCCGTCAGAAGTAAGTGCATCTGACTGACAGCGTTTCACAGCATTATGCCTTACGGGAATGTCCCTTAACAGACCAACTCTGAAAAGGAACACGGGATATGTTCCGTGCGTGGACAATACTGTCTTCGCGAACCTTCGTATGCCACCACGAAACTGAATTATGACGATATTAATTGGTTATAAATGGTCATATCCGTATTGCCCATTGTGAGCATAGAAACTGAAATATCAGCTATATAGAAATAACTTTTACAGGAGAGAGAGAGGTAGAGGGGGGAGAGGGAGAGAACGAGAGAGAGACACAGAGAGAGAGAGAGAGAGAGAGAGAGAGAGAGAGAGAGAGAGAGAGAGAGAGAGAGAGAGAGAGAGAGAGAGAGAGAGAAATAGAGAAAGAGAGAAAGAGAGAAAAGAGAGAAAGAGAGAAAGAGAGAAAGAGAGAAAGAGAGAAAGAGAGAGGAAGAGAGAAAGAGAGAAAGAGAGAAAGAGAGAGAGAAAGAAAGAGAGAAAGAGAGAAAGAGAGAGTAGTAGTGAATGAGTGAGTGAGTGAGTGAGTGAGTGAGTGAGTGAGTGAGTGAGTGAGTGAGTGAGTGAGTGAGTGAGTGAGTGAGTGAGTGAGTGAGTGAGATGAGTGAGTGAGTGAGTGAGTGAGTGAGTGAGTGAGTGAGGAGTGAGTGAGTGAGTGAGTGAGTGAGTGAGTGAGTGAGTGAGTTGGAGTGAGTGAGGAGAGAGAGAGAGTGGAGAGAGAGAGAGAGAGAGAGAGAGAGAGAGAGAGAATGTGGAGAGAGGGGGGGACATGTAGACGTCAGCAACGTAGACGTCAGATATGTAGACGTCAGACATGTAGACGTCAGACATGTAGACGTCAGACATGCACATCTACAAAGAAGCCGAGTGACAGAGTTCGGCAGAGAGGTGAGATAGTCATTAGTGTTTTCGACACTGACTCGATCTTACAGAAATGACTGCA
>CBDHHR010000231.1:0-13130 GCA_965263245.1 Metamycoplasmataceae bacterium
GGCGTGAAAATTGCAATCGAGATTCATTGATACTTCTTGTTTAGAAATCAGATAAATAGGTTGTATCTCATTAGAAAAGATCAGTATAACGCTAGGCTGAAATGTCACGATGAATTGCGTCGCAAATATTAGGCGTAACACTTCGCCACGCAAAACATGCTACTGATGCATAAACTTATGAATTCATTAACCGCCTATAAAATGGGGAGTCGTAGTCGTTTTGGCGTGGTAAATGCGAGTTATAAATCGGTATTTTAACGACAACTGAAAGACGAAGGAAGTTGTGCCAATGATGAACGTATTTATTTTAGTTTTGAACCTTTATGCGTGTTCAGCGACTGAGTGTCAAGTTATTATTTTATATTTCATATTATCGTTCATTTCAATACATCGTGTATGTATGTATGTATGTATGTATGTATGTATGTATGTATGTATGTATGTATGTATGTATGTATGTATGTATGTATGTATGTATGTATGTATGTATGTATGTATGTATGTATGTATGTATGTATGTATGTATGTATGTATGTATATCATATTTAAATAATATAATATCTATATATATATATATATATATATATATATATATATATATATATATATATATATTATAATATGTTACACACACACACACACACACACACACACACTCACACACACACACACACACACACACACACACACACACACACACACACACACACACACACACACACACACACACACACACACACACACACACACACACACACACACACACACACACACACACACACACACACACACACACACACACACACACACACACACACACACACACACACACACACACACACACACACACACACACACACACACACACACACACACACACACACACACACACACACACACACACACACACACACACACACACACACACACACACACACACATGATCTGAAATACATATAACAATATTTTGGTAAAAATAAAACTGGTGCTAATTCTAAAATAAACAAAGGCCTTTATATTAAGATAATTATATCTATCATAAAAGACAAACATCAACAGCATAATTGAACTGGTGGCATCAGAAGATCTTATATAAGTTTATATATGTATGTATGACATGACATGGTCACTGAACATTTGTAGTAGTTTGAACATCATGTTAACATCATATTGATATTGTTGTATAATTGTATTTGAGGTTTGGACAATTGGTGGGTCAACGGTCTGCGCGTGGGGTACACTACCCCTACAACTCCTTTTCCACATCCTGATCCTAGAACCCGGAGACATGACACACAGGCCATCATATTCTATTTTATAAAACCGGACATTAAAACTTGAACGTCGCTTGGTTGGAATTGCGCCAACATTGAAAGCGAAAATGGGAGGAATTTGGGATTGAGGAGCCACACACGAGGTATGTCGAGATTGAAAGTTTATGGCATTGCAGTATCAAAGATCGAGAGGCGTGTTGATCGTAAAAGACACTACTGAATTGGCAAGCCAGAAAGTGAACGGTCTTCTAGGAACAAATGTTCTTATGCAGGTGTCAGTGTTGGAACACATGCTTAACTAGCATGGACACTGGGCCACGCATGTCAACAGAAGATTATATCAGTTTCACTAGGATTGCGGCTATTGCCCAATCCTGGTCCGGCCAATTCATAGGTTGAAGTTAGAGTGAGAGGTCATGATAGCAAGGGTACAAGATAGTCGAACCATTGGTGACATCATGGCCAGCAAATATGGTAGTAGTAAATACGTTTATATCAAAGGATCATATTTATACGTTAGGATCATGAATGGTTTGAGCAACGATGGGCGGCATTTCTGGCACCATTCAACTTCGAAATAAGGTATCGCCCTGGTCAAAGTAATGCAAATGCAGATGGATTGTCAGAGCTTGCTTCCCATGGCATGAGGAGACCTGAAGCTGATGGAAAGACGAAGAAGATATATTACGATCGCAAGGCGCGTGATCTTCTGTCATATGTAGAAAGATTGTACTATAGGAAGCGTATACATTCGAGCTGTCGACCAACTACCGGAGCGTATACTTGAAGAATCGTCCGAAGATGACACCGAAACGGTTACAGTGGAGGTATGTCACGAAGACAACACAGGGTGCTGTCTTGCTGGCTGAACGCACTATCAGCGGTAGTGATGGTGACAACGATGACAATGATAGTGCAGTCGAACAAGCGAGCAGTGATGATGACGACAATGCGGCCGAAGAAGTGAGTGACAATATGACACGCTTCCGTTGAAGTCGAGTCACACGTGAACATTGCTGTCGTATGGCGATCGATCCTCGCGGCAGACAGCGGGACAGCACCGAAACCTCTTCAGAGAGCCACGGTCCGTCCGGGATTAAACAAAGTGACTTGTATTTGCTTAACATTGGGGAATGTTAGCAAAAGGGGGTGAATGTGACATGGTCACTGAACATTTGTAGTAGTTTGAACATCATGTTAACTTCATATTGATATTGTTGTATAATTGTATCTGAGGTTTGGGTAATTGGTGAGTCAACCGTCTGCAATCCTTTTCCACATCCTGATCCTAGGACATGACACACAGGCCATCATATTCTGGTATCACTTCTGGGAAGATTCACACCGTCACCCCAAAACAACACAGGCCCCCCCCCCCCCACATCCTATTCGTGCTTCTTAGAAACCCATGACATAGCAGGAAGCTATTGCCCCAACGCCGGCCACCAATTGTTATCATAAAAGGAGGAACATTTAGGAGCTTGGATCATTCCTCTGAGCTTCATCATGCTTCATTATGTAGTGTTTACAGTCAACGAGCCCTTAGTGGCATGGACAAGTGACCAATCCTGATGAATTCATGGTTGTGGCCGGTTGTCGGTGTAGTCATTCGTCGGCGTAGTCATTCGTCGATGTAGTCATTCGTGTAATCTACAGTCGTCGGTGTAGTCGTTTGTTTACGATGTTTTGGTCTGCTTAGTTGTTAAATCTATTTTGTAATAATTGACGGTATAAGTGTATTGTTATCTTGTAGTCGTACAGGAGTAACTTGTATGGGATTTGTATGGGTTTAAAGACGATTGTATTTGGTATTGTGGTCACGAAGTGAGACCAAGATTTAGTAAGATTTTTTTTAATTATTTAATAGTTAAACTGTAATAAACGCATTTTATATTTTAAACTTGCCTTGCAGTGGTCTATCCTTTTATTTAGGCTTAAGCGTAGCACCCGCAGCGCCTATATATATATATATATATATATATATATATATATATACGATGATGATGAAAAAAAAATATATATATACATATTGGCACTGACCGAATACTTTTCGTAGTTTTGTGGAGCGGTACGTTTATTTAAGTAGTTTATTTCGGGGGTACTTTTGCTTAAGTAGTTTTTTGGAAGGTTACTTGTACTTAGTTACTTTTCTGGAGTACTTGTTACAGCACTGCCGGTATACAGTGCATACAATACACATTGTTGAAAAACAAACCGACCTTGACCGACCACTGGATGACGTCATCCTCGTTTCGAGGGACCGCTGCTGATGATATTTGAGTTACTGTTGTCGTTACATTGTGAAATGTGAATAATGACTGTTGTTACACTGTGAGCTGCTCCATCAATTTATGACTGCTAAATGACGTAATGTCATAAAGTATGATTGTTGTTATTGCATTACGAGTTACGCCTACGAGTTATACATGCACTAACACAAGATTCACTGGTGCTCCATAAATCATGATTTGTTGTTATATTGTGAGTTGCACCAAATTGACTGTTGTTGTTATATTGTGAATTACTCCATGACAGTTGTTGTGAGATTGCGAGTTGCTCCATAATGACAGTTGTTGTTACATCGTGAGCTGCTCCATAAATATTGTTTTTATTACATTGTGAGCTGCTCCATGAAAAAACTGTTGATTGTGAGTTGCTCCATGAAAACCATTGTTGCTACATTATTGTGAGTTGCTCCATGAAACTGTTGTTGTTACATTGTGAGTCATTCCATGAAAACTGTCATTGTTACATTGCGAGTCATTCCATGAAAACTGTCACTGTTACATTGTGAATCATTCCTTGAAAACTGTCATTGTTACATTGTGAGTCATTCCTTGAAAACTGTCACTGTTACATAGTGAGTCATTCCTTGAAAACTGTCACTGTTACATTGTGAGTCATTCCTTGAAAACTGTCATTGTTACGTTGCGAGTCATTCCTTGAAAACTGTCACTGTTACATTATGAGTTGGTCCATGAAGACGGTTGTTGTTACATTGTGAGTTGTTACATGAACACTGTTGTTGTTAAATTCTGAATTGTTACATGAGCACTGTGGTTGTTACATTGAGTTGGTCCATGAAAACTGTTGTTGTTACATTGTGAGTCGTTCCATAAAGACTTGTTGTTACGTTGTAAGTTGCTCCATAATTACACAGGACTGTTGTTGTTACATTGTGAGATACTCCATGAAGACTGTTGTTGTTACATTGTGAATTGCTCCATGAAGACTGTTGTTGTTACATTGTGAATTGCTTCAGGAAATCTGTTGTTGTTACATTCTGAATTGCTCCATAATGACTGTTGTTGTTACATTGTGAATTGCTCCAGGAAGACTGTTGTTGTTACATTCTGAATTGCTCCATAATGACCGTTGTTGTTACATTGTGAGCTGCTCCATAATGACTGTTGTTATATTGTGAGTTGCTCCATAAAACCATTGTTGTTGTTGATTACATTGTTTCACCTGGCAGCAAGCACAGAAACGAGGGGAAGCAAAATGTGTTGAACAGATTTATTTAAACAAAATGCATAAAAAAGCATAGGAAGTAAGGACGATGGAAGTTCAATTACCATATATTGGTATTCAGAGGAAGTGTCTAACTAGCTACTTGTTCAAACGACATACTTAAAGTCAATAAGCAGTTGTCTTCCTTTGGAGACTAGTGCACCAGGGTAATTACAAACTAATGCATGTTGTCTTGCTTCAGTATCTACCCAATTCAAAGAAACTTATTAAATTATTGCAACATCATTAATACCAAGCAATAATACAACTTTATTATCTGATTTGGTGTCCTATGGATTTTTTTTATAAATCGTTTGGTGCAGTTATATACTGGGTCAAATTAATGGTGTCTTGCTAATTATGGTGCTGTTCCTTCACTTAAGGGTATAATAAAAGTATGTACCATCTATTCAGCCAGCTTTGTAATGAGTGTGTGTATGTGTGTGTGTGTGTGTGTGTGTGTGTGTGTGTGTGTGTGTGTGTGTGTGTGTGTGTGTGTGTGTGTGTGTGTGTGTGTGTGTGTGTGTGTGTGTGTGTGTGTGTGTGTGTGTGTGTGTGTGTGTGTGTGTGTGTGTGTGTGTGTGTGTGTGTGTGTGTGTGTGTGTGTGTGTGTGTGTGTGTGTGTGTGTGTGTGTGTGTGTGTGTCTAACATTATATGTATAAGAAAGTTCTGGAATATCTCAAGAATTAAAATCAAATTAGTAACATGGGTTGAAGTCTTTGTTGTAGAATTTAACTCTCCATTTTCCTCCACTCAGAAATGTCACCTGGATTGGCATTTATTTTTTTATTTCATGACACCCTTCATATATTAGATTTTTTATTTGGTTTAGAAAAATTGAATACTAAAATCTACAAGGAATGCTACCAATATGTGAATAGCTAATCCAATTCTTAATCCATGCACTAATTAGTAAAAAAAGGAATATCAATGTTTACCTCCTTGCAACATTTTTTCTGGAAACATGCAATGTAAATAAAAAGTTCATTACATGTGCCCAAAAATAGGACAAGAGAAAAAGATTAAAACAATGCACAGAACAATACACAGTGCATTGGTGTCACCTGTATGAATGTTGAGCTTACACATTGCCCTGGTAAACATGTTATCTATTACTGTTAGACATTGTCATATAAGTTTGCTATGTCCCAGAATATATTAACTATGGGAGTGGTTCAGCTATCACAATGTGGAAAAACTGCTACACTGGCACCACTTAGCTAGTGAAACATGTTAATCCAAATAGACAAAATTTGTATTGAAAAAAATGCATGTGATCTACCATAATGAAGTCGCAAAATTGTGACTTGGAGTCTGTATCTGTTATTCCACTGATCCTGGGCGTTAAGATAGTATGTTATTTGTTAAAATATCTGCAGTACTTTTTTGTTTTATTGGTAAATTGTAAGCAAACTACCAGTAACTTACGAAGTACAATATTTTTGCCAGTCGTGACATCGCCAGCATCAAAGGCCCACAAATGTTGCCAGTCCCAGTAGTTTGCAGTTGCCAGTTGTGCCATAAAAAACCCTCAAGCATGACACTGCAGTGACAATAAAAAAGCCTACATTGTTTACCTGTCCATAATTTCTTTCTTAAATGATGCATTGATACAATTCTTATCCGGTCGTCTCAGTTTGCATTAGCCTATGTTGTCTCTTGTATTTGAACAAATATGGGTTCATAGATGCATGCGTTTCATTAGTTTGGGATTGTTTGACAATGAAAATAAAATAGACTTTGAAAGATGAGATCAAAATGCATGCAAAATAAAAAATCATGGAACTTGACTTTTAATGGCTATTTTTGGCTCTTGTGCAGAACAGACTTGTGTGAGTCAATCCCCATTTCATTTTCAAACTCATGAGTCTACTTAGATGCATAACACTCTTTCAAGAGTCCATCTTTAACATTGGTCATCATTATCAAAAATTCCACATACACGCTTTACATCAGAATAAATATGAAAACTATCACCATGGAAACTAAAAAGTCAACAATAACAACAGTAGTGTTAATTCAATCAATTGATGTTAATTCTATAACAAAGGCAAGCGAATAAAGGTTTTCAAAATGTCGAAATATGCCCGCAAACATGTTGGGGTCAAAGAATCCCCTGGAAAGACCACAAAGAAGACAAAAAATATTATCATCCACAACTCTTGAATATAACTTGTTAACGGTGGTATATGTAATCTGAGAAGTTGTTCCAAAAGTAAACAAAACCTCAGTCATTAGTAGCAATCATATATACACACATTAGTTTGTTAACAATTATCACATCACATAAATAATACAGGAAAATACAGTGGAATGTATGAGCACCGACCAGACAAAACAAACTGGTGACCAGAATACTTATGAACATTACCAAATATAAAGCACAGAGTATCACAATGTTGAAATCATAGTCGACACTTCAGTTGCAGCCCCAACCTCACTGCATTTGTTACTGATTTGGTGGTAAACGCAACAGCCTTCACTAAAACAAGATATATGTAACGTCTTTTGGGAGTTTTCCAAAACAGTACTTAAGGCCAGATTGTCTGTTTTGCAATTTAGAATCGGCCTCGTGTGGTAATTTAGTAGTAGAAAGTAAAATGAATCCGATTGTCTGTTTTATTTTAATAAAAGTTGGCCAGCTGTAAACTTTCAATATATACTGTAAATATACACTGTATATATATATATATATATATATATATATATATATATATATATATATATATATATATATATATATATATATTCTAGTGTTAAGAAAGTGATACAAAAAATAGGAAACTTAGCTTGTACTTGATGGGGCATCATATGATTTCAACACAAAAATATTCTGCAAATGACATATAATTGCTTATTATAGTATATATATATATATAGTATATATATATATATATATATATATATATATATATATATATATACGTACCCAGTACTCAAAACATTGCAAGTTACACTACTTATGTATACTGCAAATGTTTCACCTAACTGACTTTGACCCGAGTACAACAAATCAATAAGTGCGTAAATGGCATTGATTGCTGTGCACAATATAACTCATTTGTTAAAATTAATAATACACCATCCCATGAAATGTTTCTTCCAACTATGTACAAACTATGTATATTGCATCACAAACTATACAACGTTTTTGACTTCACCTGCGCCACATGGAAATTATGTTCAAGATTCTCATCCTCTATATATTTATTGCCCTGAAATAAGTCCCCAAAAAAATATTGAAAAAGTCACAGGAAATAAAGGAAAAAATAATTTTAGATATAAGATAATTATAGTTTTTGTGCATGTATTTACTTAGTAATTTACAATAAAAGTTAGTTTAAATGTTGCATAAATTTGCATGGAACATTAATCATTTAAATTAATGACAACACAAAAAACATGGTGTGTACAACTTTGATAAAATCTCACATCTAACTTATTATCAATGAAAATATACACAAGATTATGTCAGTTTCTTCTTAGTATTCACCTCATATAGTGCATTATTTCACCAAACTGTAATGTGTTCAATTAAAAAAGAAAATCTAGAATATCTATTTTTAATAAAAGGTCTTGTTTTAATTTTTTCCTGTGACTTTTTCCTACGTACAACAGTGACTTTATTTCGATCACCTTTTCCACTGATATTATTTCCGCCCTCCATTAAAATAGCCTAGACAGAGAATGAATGTACATCACCACTGTTCTAATGTTGATATCACCTTTCCCCGTAGACATTTCCAACATTCTATATTTAATAGTAATCAACAGGATATTGGGCTGTTTCAATTCAAATTTCTGTTGAAACAGAGTCATGCAAGTCATTTATGACATATGACAATTGTGTGACTCTGCACATATATGTCAAATAGGGCAGTTGTGACCTTGGAGACATGAGTCATTTGTGATCTGAGCAATTATACCCTTGAAACCATGTGTCGCATACAATAATTATGACTTCAAGTCACATACAGTTTTTATGGCCCTGAAACCTCTGATCACATGCTGTTCTGGTATCTCAATGATGACAACATGGGGGAAAAACCCACCCACGTCCATCATTTTGGATCTTCATATGGAGAGTCAAACAGCTGTCACTGATGTGTGAATCGTCACAGTGAACCAGGTATAAAGTTGCATAAGCCTATTTTGTACACAAGACAAAAATAGTTGTCTACGTCACATCCCACCAGTTTGGTGATTTTTCCAGAAATGTGTATCTTCTATTTAGTTTTGTGTGTGTACTCCTGTGTAGGGTAATTACTAAACTGATTAAAAGTACTTCAAAACCTATGCTATGATGTGGGCAATGGTTTTTCAGTGCCCATTCTTTATAATTTTTTTATCAAAAGTCGCTTTATAAAGATACCTGCTTTTTTGGGGGCAATAAAAAGCTGAAGACATTTCAACAAACCAGGTATCATTTTAAAACTTATGATTTGTGGAATCAAGAAGCGTAAAATTTAATTTCTTAATTTTGCAACTTAATACCCCAGTTTGCTGTGGGAGGTCATATATTTCCTCAGTATTTTGCCATTCTCTGAACTTACCTGACATCCGAAGCATACATCAAACATGAAACAGAGTCACACATTAAGCAGTCTTAGTAACTCTGCTGTTGTCAAGAGATACAGTTTCATTGCAAACCATTACACTAGACCAAAGAACTGGCCCATCATGCACTGCACACAGCCACTAACACCACCAGGGGTCACTGTGTGCACTACTTCCCGTAGGGGTAAATCAGTTTATGTTGCGGACACGGTTCACTGAGCAAGTGGAATGGACGAGATATCAGTCTTGACACAAAGACACTATCACATGAACAAGTGTCTCATTGGTGAATATAACATTAACTAGTCTATACCCAGCTTCACCTCTTGGGTCTAACCACCCCAGCTCCCCCATTGTCTATCGTCACTGGCTTCACAGTGTCCCTTGAACCTACCCGAGGTGTGTCCAGATAACCAAGGTGCTCCATTGCTTTATACTGATCTGGAATCTCCATCAGGACATGCAGCGCTAATGCTGCGTCGGGATTCTTCGCTTTAAACGTCACCTTGTGAAAGCAAATAAAATGAAAGTTATCGAACTTTCGTTTTGGCAGACGGTTGTCTAATTCATCCATATCGTCCCACGGGCCATCGCCAACTCCAACGACAATGATGCTGAGTGGGTAATTGGATGCATCAACGACGGCGTTAATTGTCGGTTTTTCCTCGGTCACCTGACCGTCTGTGACAATCACGAGCATGTGGTATTTCTTTGATGCCTTCACTATCTCGATGGCTCTGCGAATGACGGGCGCAAAACTTGTTGGTCCGCCCAGCGTCACACGTTTTGCCATATCGCTGTAACAACTTAACACTTCCTGGAAGCTTTCGCACGGAAACTGAGAATCGTGGAATGCAAACACCGACTGATCGTTCGTGGCTCTGTCGCCGAATCCATATGCCAGAATACGACTATCAGCGGTGAATGGCTTCAGTGCTTTGCCTAACATGCAGATGACTCTCTGGTACGGATTCTGGTTCTTCTGCGACGATCCTGTTCGGTGGAGCGACGTCTTACTGAATGTTTTCCTCCCTTGCCATTCATTGCTTGCCGTGAAGTCAACCGCGACAATCATGTTAAGTCCACTAAGTCCAATGCTCTTACATGCCGCGCTCACTTCGGCGAAACTACGGAAACGTTCCGAGAACGCACGGAAGTTGGTCAACTCCTCGACGCTGAGGCCGAGCATTGCGAAGAGAGTATTGAAGCAGAACGAGAAGGATTTCCTGCGGCGTTTCGGTCGAGCTCCGTCGATTTCTTTTTCGTCGCCTCTCGGCTCGTAGCCGCAGTAGAGCAGGATGCCAATGAGGACGGCCGAGACGTAGAGCACAAAGCTCCACATCCTCCCATTGTCTGCCTCCTCCTCACTCGTCACACCTGAAACACAACATGGACAGTCAGTGTTTACATCACAACAAACACAACTGTCGTGTCCTCACTCGTCACACCTGAAACACAGCATGGACAGTCAGTATTTACATCACAACAAACACAACTGTCGTGTCCTCACTTAACACACCTGAAACACAGCATGGACAGTCAGTATTTACATCACAACAAACACAACTGTCGTGTCCTCACTCGTCACACCTGAAACACAGCATGGACAGTCAGTATTTACATCACAACAAACACAACTGTCGTGTCCTCACTCGTCACACCTGAAACACAGCATGGACAGTCAGTATTTACATCACAACAAACACAACTGTCGTGTCCTCACTTAACACACCTGAAACACAGCATGGACAGTCAGTATTTACATCACGACAAACACAACTGTCATGTCCTCACTTAACACACCTGAAACACAGCATGGACAGTCAGTATTTACATCACGACAAACACAACTGTCGTGTCCTCACTCAACACACCTGAAACACAGCATGGACAGTCAGTATTTACATCACGACAAACACAACTGTCGTGTCCTCACATAACACACCTGAAACACAACATAGACAGTCAGTATTTACATCACGACAAACACAACTGTCGTGTCCTCACTCGTCACACCTGAAACACAACATGGACAGTCAGTATTTACATCACGACAAACACAACTGTCGTGTCCTCACTCAACACACCGGAAACACAACATGGACAGTCAGTATTTACATCATGACAAACACAACTGTCGTGTCCTCACTCAACACACCTGAAACACAACATGGACAGTCAGTATTTACATCACGACAAACACAACTGTCGTGTCCTCACTCAACACACCTGAAACAAACAGTCAGGTAACTATTGCTGGTAGCCAATTTGATAAACTTCTGTTCTGAAGCTCAGCTATACTACATACATATTACCATCAGCGCATACACACACCATGATCTGTGATCACACACACACACACACACACACACACACACACACACACACACACACACACACACACACACACACACACACACACACACACACACACACACACACACACACACACACACACACACACACACACACACACACACACACACACACACACACACACACACACACACACACACACACACACACACACACACACACACACACACACACACACACACACACACACACACACACACACACACACACACACACACACACACACACACACACACACACACACACACACACACACACACACACACACACACACACACACACACACACACACACACACACACACACACACACACACACACACACACACACACACACACACACACACACACACACACACACACACACACACACACACACACACACACACACACACACACACACACACACACACACACACACACACACACACACACACACACACACACACACACACACACACACACACACACACACACACACACACACACACACACACACACACACACACACACACACACACACACACACACACACACACACACACACACACACACACACACACACACACACACACACACACACACACACACACACACACACACACCACACACCACTAATACACACACATATACACCAAACACAGAGTCATACTAACACATACCTGCACGGCCGCCCACACATCTCAATGAATATATGTTTGAAATATGCAGGAAAAACATTCAATCTACAATGTCTGTATAGTCTCCAACTCACACCCCTCTCTCTCTCTACCAAATCCCAGAAAACAAGACAACATCCAAAATGTGACCATAGTCAGCAAACTGTAAACAATTACTTAACTATACAGCTGTGAAACTTTTTTATCAAACTGTTATTTTGTAAAAGCAACCATTTAAATTCTGCCCCACGTTCGAACTCGTGACAGTCTTCAAAGCAAAGGTAAACTATGTCAGTCCTGCATGGATATATAGCGCACTGATTATTCACGTCCTCTTTTTGTTGATCCCACCAGGATGCTGGGATGGCCGATCCCCTAAGACAGTTCCGGGAAGGGATTACAGGAGCACAGCTACTTCAGGTTGACATACTGGTCACCTGTCACATGATCCGGATAAAACCAGGAAGTATTGGACATTTATGTCTCCCAGAAGGATCTAACAAACATCGAGTTGTCATGGTAACCAGCATGCAGGAACTAGCAATCGCATAAACACTGAGAAATACACTCAACTCAGACGACTGTCTGGTTAACTCTTTACACACCACGCCAACTTCACACTGCTCAGCAAGAGCAGTTTTCAGGTATTATAGAAAAATTCAAGTTTAAACACCTGTTATAGAGCATATTGACATTTGTGTGTTTCTATTTACTCAGATTGTTTTAAGTGTTTAGTGTGTCAGTAAGTATGTAT
>CBDHHR010000232.1:0-7500 GCA_965263245.1 Metamycoplasmataceae bacterium
ACCCATCCCATGTAATACTTCGACACGCTGACCCTGAGACTCCCACCCTATGTAATACTTCGACACGCTGACCCAGAGACTCCCACCCCATGTAATACTTCGTCAAGCTGACCCAGAGACTCCCACCCCATGTAATGCTTCGACACGCTGACCCAGAGACTCCCACCCCATGTAATAATTCGTCACGCTGACCCAGAAACTCCCACCCCATGTAATAATTCGACACGCTGACCCAGAGACTCCCACCCCATGTAGTACTTCGACACGCTGACCCAGAGACTCCCACCCCATGTAATACTTCGACACGCTGACCCAGAGACACCCACCCCATGTAATACTTCGACCCGCTGACCCAGAGACTCCCACCTCATGTAATACTTCGTCCGGCTGACCCAGAGACTCCCACCCCATGTAATATTCGTCACGCTGACCCAGAGACTCCCACCCCATGTAATACTTCGGAGTCTCTGGGTCAGCGGGTCGAAGTATTACATGGGGTGGGCTGACCCAGAGACTCCCACCTCATGTAATGCTTCGACACGCTGACCCAGAGACTCCCACCCCATGTAATAATTCGTCACGCTGACCCAGAGACTCCCACCCCATGTAATACTTCGACACGCTGACCCAGAGACTCCCACCCCATGTAATACTTCGACACGCTGACCCAGAGACTCCCACCCCATGTAATACTTCGTCACGCTGACCCAGAGACTCCCACCTCATGTAATACTTCGACACGCTGACCCAGAGACTCCCACCTCATGTTATACTTCGACACGCTGACCCAGAGACTCCCACCCCATGGGGTAATTCGTCACGCTGACCCAGAGACTCCCACCCCATGTAATACTTCGACACGCTGACCCAGAGACTCCCACCCCATGTAATACTTCGACACGCTGACCCAGAGACTCCCACCCCATGTAATACTTCGACACGCTGACCCAGAGACTCCCACCCCATGTAATACTTCGACACGCTGACCCAGAGACTCCCACCCCATGTAATACTTTGACACGCTGACCCAGAGACTCCCACCCCATGTAATACTTCGACACGCTGACCCAGAAACTCCCACCCCATGTAATAATTCGACAGCGCTGACCCAGAGACTCCCACCCCATGTAGTACTTCGACACGCTGACCCAGAGACTCCCACCCCATGTAATACTTCGACACGCTGACCCAGAGACACCCACCCCATGTAATACTTCGACCCGCTGACCCAGAGACTCCCACCTCATGTAATACTTCGTCCGGCTGACCCAGAGACTCCCACCCCATGTAATAATTCGTCACGCTGACCCAGAGACTCCCACCCCATGTAATACTTCGACACGCTGACCCAGAGACTCCCACCTCATGTAATGCTTCGACACGCTGACCCAGAGACTCCCACCCCATGTAATAATTCGTCACGCTGACCCAGAGACTCCCACCCCATGTAATACTTCGACACGCTGACCCAGAGACTCCCACCCCATGTAATACTTCGACACGCTGACCCAGAGACTCCCACCCCATGTAATACTTCGACACGCTGACCCAGAGACTCCCACCTCATGTAATACTTCGACACGCTGACCCAGAGACTCCCACCTCATCGAATACTTCGACACGCTGACCCAGAGACTCCCACCCCATGTAATATTCGTCACGCTGACCCAGAGACTCCCACCCCATGTAATACTTCGACACGCTGACCCAGAGACTCCCACCCCATGTAATACTTCGACACGCTGACCCAGAGACTCCCACCCCATGTAATACTTCGACACGCTGACCCAGAGACTCCCACCCCATGTAATACTTCGACACGCTGACCCAGAGACTCCCACCCCATGTAATACTTTGACACGCTGACCCAGAGACTCCCACCCCATGTAATACTTCGACACGCTGACCCAGAGACTCCCACCTCATGTAATACTTCGACATGCTGACCCAGAGACTCCCACCCCATGTAATAATTCGTCACGCTGACCCAGAGACTCCCACCCCATGTAATACTTCGACACGCTGACCCAGAGACTCCCACCCCATGTAATAATTCGTCACGCTGACCCAGAGACTCCCACCCCATGTAATACTTCGACACGCTGACCCAGAGACTCCCACCCCATGTAATACTTCGACACGCTGACCCTGAGACTCCCACCCTGTGTAATACTTCGACACGCTGACCCTGAGACTCCCACCCCATGTAATACTTCGACACGCTGACCCTGAGACTCCCACCCTATGTAATACTTCGACACGCTGACCCAGAGACTCCCACCCCATGTAATACTTCGACACGCTGACCCAGAGACTCCCACCCCATGTAATACTTCGACACGCTGACCCAGAGACTCCCACCCCATGTAATACTTCGACACGCTGACCCAGAGACTCCCACCCCATGTAATACTTCTACACGCTGACCCAGAGACTCCCACCCCATGTAATAATTCGTCATGCTGACCCAGAGACTTCCACCCCATGTAGTACTTCGACACGCTGACCCTGAGACTCCCACCCTATGTAATACTTCGACACGCTGACCCTGAGACTCCCACCCTATGTAATACTTCGACACGCTGACCCTGAGACTCCCACCCCATGTAATACTTCGACACGCTGACCCTGAGACTCCCACCCTATGTAATACTTCGACACGCTGACCCAGAGACTCCCACCCCATGTAATACTTCGACACGCTGACTCAGAGACTCCCACCCCATGTAATACTTCGACACGCTGACCCAGAGACTCCCACCCCATGTAATACTTCGACGCGCTGATCCAGAAACTCCCACCCCATGTAATACTTCGACACGCTGACCCAGAGACTCCCACCCCATGTAATACTTAGACACGCTGACCCAGAGACCCCCACCCCATGTAATAATTCGACACGCTGACTCAGAGACTCCCACCCCATGTAATAATTCGACACGCTGACCCAGAGACTCCCACCCCATGTAATACTTCGTCACGCCGACCCGCTGAGACCCTCACCCCATGTAAACATTTCGTCACGTTGACCCGGAAACAGCAACAAATAAATAGCACAAAGCAGTCCTAATGTACAAATAAACCCTGGCCGCAAAACGAACCATACTTTTCTCTACCAAAATTGGATGTTTCACCACCCGTCAAATGTAGTTTGTAACGGAACCGACGCATAACATCAACATGCCACTACTTGTGCACGATGATAAATAAACGCATTAATCCTAAGCTTGACTACGTTGTAACGTTATTATAGTTATTCTAACATTTCTTATTTGTTTTTGTTTATGCTTTCAAATATAAAATCTCCATGCGTAAAAACAGATCTTGTGGAATTATTCGTGTGTAACAATTAAGCATTTTACCGTCACACACACACACACACAGTAACAACGACGTATATAAAGCTGGAACAAGGATAATATGAATAACGGGCAGTGACTGAAGTATCACCCGCATACACTTGCTTGTTACAGGTGCTCATAACAGCGAACCACTCTTGTACGTGCCCGATGACACGTACAAACATGGAACGTGTCGCACTTGCTCCGGCCTACAGCGCTGCGTCTGTAACGTTCTAAACAGACGCTACACGTGTGCAAGTAAGTCCCGGTTACTTGTCTGTGGTGATGAAACGAACTACCCGCTTACGAGACAGGGTGCAGTGACATATGTATAGTGTGTGTGTGTGTGTGTGTGTGTGTGTGTGTGTGTGTGTGTGTGTGTGTGTGTGTGTGTGTGTGTGTGTGAGTGTGTGTGTGTGTGTGTGTGTGTGAGTGTGTGTGTGTGTGTGTGAGTGTGTGTGTGTGTGTGTGTGTGTGTGTGTGTGTGTATGTGTGTGTGTGTGTGTGTGTGTGTGTGTGTGTGTGTGTGTGTGTGTGTGTGTGTGTGTGTGTGTGTGTGTGTGTGTGTGTGTGTGTGTGTGTGAGTGTGAGTGTGTGTGTGTGTGAGTGTATATATATATATATATATATATATATATATATATATATATATATATATATATATATACACTCACACATCGCGTGTTGTTTACGCCTGCACTTTCCTTTGAAATTCCTCGTTTGAATTTTTTCAGTCTTAATCAATGTTTCAGTAGTAATATAGGACATATCTCGAAATTACGTAATCTTGGTCTATCCGTGCCAAATATCAATCAACATTGGATTAATTACATTGATTGCGACGTTTTTACCTAACCACGAAGACGATTAAGTAGTGGTGGTTTCGTTAAAACACTGTACGGCAAAGCTGTGTGTAGAAAGCAGGACTGGTGACCAGGTCACCAATGAACAGTTACACCTACGTGATTAAAGGGACACCACCGTCTGGGTGACGACGCCGCTGGCTCTTTGAGACGCTGGGGAAACCCAATATTTGAATGTAAGGGTAAACTTCGTATAACCACGGGTCACGTGATTATGGCTAAGGTATACGCGGAGTTTAAGTACACCAATGTTAGGGTTGTGTACCGGATGGTTATCTAGCTCAATGGCGTAGCCGGAGGGGGGGGGGGACCGGGAGGGCATGGCCCCCAATCCCAGAAAATGTGGAGGTTAGAGAACAGAGAACCAATAACTGGCTGCCTGGTGAATATAATGACGAAGCACAAAGGACATAAGGATGCACATGTTTAGTATGTAACTTCCGGTCCCAAGGTTACCCTTACACTCAAGTGTTGATCCCGGCCCAACCTCAATTTTACCGTTATCTTTGTCAACATTTGATATTTCATTTCGTAAACTCAATCACTTGACATCATCCCATGCTTATTTATATTGCATAAAGAGCACATTTGAGGCATAGGAGATACCATCGGCAAAAATCAAACTGTGTGTTGCTCATTCTAAGTGTACAGCGCAGTAACACGTGACAGCTGCACTGGCGGCCGACACAAACCGGAGCACTATTTTGGGTCTCAAAGTGTCTAAAACGAAACATTGTAAAACATAAATGTTCCTGGGAATGATAAATTATTATCAGGCAGGCAGGCAGGCAGGCAGGCAGGCAGGCAGGCAGGCAGGCAGGCAGGCAGGCAGGCAGGCAGGCAGGCAGGCAGGCAGGCAGGCAGGCAGGCAGGCAGGCAGGCAGGCAGGCAGGCAGGCAGGCAGGCAGGCAGGCAGGCAGGCAGGCAGGCAGGCAGGCAGGCAGGCAGGCAGGCAGGCAGGCAGGCAGGCAGGCAGGCAGGCAGGCAGGCAGGCAGGCAGGCAGGCAGGCAGGCAGGCAGGCAGGCAGGCAGGCAGGCAGGCAGGCAGGCAGGCAGGCAGGCAGGCAGGCAGGCAGGCAGGCAGGAAGGAAGGCAGGCAGGCAGGCAGGAAGGAAGGCAGGCAGGCAGGCAGGCAGGCAGGAAGGAAGGCAGGCAGGCAGGCAGGCAGGCAGGCAGGCAGACAGGCAGGCAGACAGGCAGGCAGTTTTCCTGAACTTGGAATAAAGTGTAAAAAGCACAGGACAATTTTTATATTTTAGAGGACCAACCACTTTCATTATAAATTAATGCCAGTAGGCATTTGCAGGTGATTAAGTAATGTGTGAATCGTGACTCGTGTCCTTCTAGTTCTACAGTCCACCAGTTATGACTCAGTGCAACCGCAGGCCAAGTGAAATGACGCGGTGTGTTATCGATAAAGAATCAAATAGTTCTGGCGCCCTGAGCACTGGACCACTACATTGTGTATTATCGCGATGTCATTTCATTGGCGTCATAAGTCGCTGGGAAAACCCACGCAAAATAAACAAAGAACACCAGTGCAACCTGTATATAATGCCAATTACTTACGATTTTATTTTAAAGCTGATGTTGAGTTCCTTTCGGCCACTCGTTTGAATATGTCAATTTTAATAAATTTAATACTCGTAGTGGTCTTTCAAATTACGCAATATTCACCAAAGGTGGGCCGCTGCCATTTCGTGAATCCGTGGCAACATGAGACACCATTGGACTCATGGTATAGATGGCTAGGTTTCTAATCTAAACATGAGACTAGTGGTGATTTTGTTAATACACTGTACGAACACCATGAAACGCTTAATGAAATAAAACAGGAGACTGGACCAGGAAGTAAATATAATTTATATTTATGTCCATATGACAAGAGTGAATAACCACTTTGTACGACCTCAGGGTGACGACGCCGCGGGTAACATGAATCAGTGGAGGGAATGCCAATGTTACAATGTAAGGGTAAATTAGTCTACGTATAACCACAGGTGAAATGGTTACGGCTGCTGCCTGGGTAGACCAGGCTAGCTACACTCGCGATGACTACATTAACAAGTACCTTAAATGACAACTTCCCATTTAATATCAGTACTTTCTCTGCTACCTTTGTCTGACAAGCCTATGTATAACTTGGGGGTGATCTGCGCAACAAGCCGATACGTAGTTGTGTTATGCGAATCAAGTGGCTGATTAATCTTATAGTCGCATTATAATATGTATTCGCGCAGGCGCAATGAACCATGCAATGACCGCTGTCTTTAAATAGAGTGAACTTATTGCATACAACAGAAGACTGGTGTGTGTGTGTGTGTGTGTGCGTGTGTGTGTGTGTGTGTGTGTGTGTGTGTGTGTGTGTGTGTGTGTGTGTGTGAGTGTGTGTGTGAGTGTGTGTGTGTGTGTGTGTGTGTGTGTGTGTGTGTGTGTGTGTGTGTGTGTGTGTGTGTGTGTGTGTGTGTGTGTGTGTGTGTGTGTGTGTGAGTGTGAGTGTGTGTGTGTGAGTGTATATATATATATATATATATATATATATATATATATATATATATATATATATATATACACACATCGCGTGTTGTTTACGCCTGCACTTTCCTTTGAAATTCCTCGTTTGAATTTTTTCAGTCTTAATCAATGTTTCAGTAGTAATATAGGACATATCTCGAAGTTACGTAATCTTGGTCTATCCGTGCCAAATATCAATCAACATTGGATTAATTACATTGATTGCGACGTTTTTACCTAACCACGAAGACGATTAAGTAGTGGTGGTTTCGTTAAAACGCTGTACGGCAAAGCTGTGTGTAGAAAGCAGGACTGGTGACCAGGTCACCAATGAACAGTTACACCTACGTGATTAAAGGGACACCACCGTCTGGGTGACGACGCCGCTGGCTCTTTGAGACGCTGGGGAAACCCAATATTTGAATGTAAGGGTAAACTTCGTATAATCACGGGTCACGTGATTATGGCTAGGGTATACGCGGAGTTTAAGTACACCAATGTTAGGGTTGTGTACCGGATGGTTATCTAGCTCAATGGCGTAGCCGGAGGGGGGGGGGACCGGGAGGGCATGGCCCCCAATCCCAGAAAATGTGGAGGTTAGAGAACAGAGAACCAATAACTGGCTGCCTGGTGAATATAATGACGAAGCACAAAGGACATAAGGATGCACATGTTTAGTATGTAACTTCCGGTCCCAAGGTTACCCTTACACTCAAGTGTTGATCCCGGCCCAACCTCAATTTTACCGTTATCTTTGTCAACATTTGATATTTCATTTCGTA
>CBDHHR010000232.1:15000-17500 GCA_965263245.1 Metamycoplasmataceae bacterium
ATGTAGAAAACTTGCTGCAGTCCTATATATATATACAGGGACTGCAGTGGCTTTCTGCCTGGCAGTAGCATGGCTGTCACCAGCCCGTGTTGACTTCAAAGTATCATGTGTCAACTGATAGCGGCTGAGCGATCTTGTTCTACTGGTGTGTTCTATTTATATCTATGACTGTACCATACATGATAACTTAGGCTATATACATTCGAGGTGTACTGTACCATACATGACAACTTAGGCTATATACATTCGAGGTGTACTGTACCATACATGACAACTTAGGCTATATACATTCGAGGTGTACTGTACCATACATGACAACTTAGGCTATATACATTCGAGGTGTACTGTACCATACATGATAACTTAGGCTATATACACTCGAGGTGTACTGTACCATACATGACAACTTAGGCTATATACATTCGAGGTGTACTTTACCATACATGACAACTTAGGCTATATACATTCGAGGTGTACTGTACCATACATGACAACTTAGGCTATATACATTCGAGGTGTACTGTACCATACATGACAACTTAGGCTATATACATTCGAGGTGCACTGTACCATACATGACAACTTAGGCTATATACATTCGAGGTGTACTGTACCATACATGACAACTTAGGCTATATACATTCGAGGTGTACTGTACCAAACATGATAACTTAGGCTATATACATTCGAGGTGTACTGTACCATACATGATAACTTAGGCTATATACTTTCGAGGTGTACTGTACCATACATGACAACTTAGGCTATATACTTTCGAGGTGTACTGTACCATACATGATAACTTAGGCTATACACTTTCGAGGTGTACTGTACCATACATGACAACTTAGGCTATATACATTCGAGGTGTACTGTACCATACATGACAACTTAGGCTATATACATTCGAGGTGAACTGTACCATACATGATAACTTAGGCTATATACATTCGAGGTGTATTGTACCATACATTCGAAGTGAATAATGATCAAGTGGGATAGGCTGTAGCCCCCAGCTTAGGGGAAGGGCTGTGACCCGGATTATATAGAACCGATCATGCATTTATCTGCCCTGACAAGACGGGTCATCAGGGCATACTTGACAGTGCGGACAAAGACATATGCCAAAAAACACACTCAGATTATCGCACATGGGAATATGCCATCGTCCTGTCATGAAATGACCAAACTAATTCTGTTTAGGGGGACATGAAAGGGAAACTGTGGTCATTTTAAGGAAACCTGTTACTATGACATTCCTGGTATTTTGCTGTAGTTTGCCTAATTTTATGTATTCATTGTTATTACTATTGACACAGTATAATTAGTTAGTTGACTATCTTAAAATTACTACTTTTTTTTACCTTTTTACCTTTTCTACTACAGTTGTTGGTCGTATTGTTGGCAGCTGTTTTGTTGTTGTTTTCCCTATTCTCTCATCCACTTTGCATGGTCTGTTTTTAAATCTGTGAAATTTTAATTCATTATATATGTCTGGGTGTTCTCGCCAATGTCTTTGGAGGACGGACTTCAGTTGGTTGATTTTTAAATGATTTTATTTGGGTAAAACACCACAACAATAGTGGATCTGGTAGAATAAAAAATTAAATAGTACTAAGCTGTACTCACCCCTCACACAGTGAGACACTGTATACTAAGTATAAGCCTGTTGATTTGTTTCATACTGGCATATTAGTGAGGCAACTGTTTGAACACAGTGTACACAATTAAACAACACTGGTTAACTGATGTCAGTAAATAAATAACGTGATAATTATGTAGAAAACTTGCTGCAGTCCTATATATATATACAGAGACTGCAGTGGCTTTCTGCCTGGCAGTAGCATGGTTGTCACCAGCCCGTGTTGACTTCAAAGTATCATGTGTCAACTGATAGCGGCTGAGCGATCTTGTTCTACTGGTGTGTTCTATTTATATCTATGATTGCACCATACATGACAACTTAGGCTATATACATTCGAGGTGTACTGTACCATACATGACAACTTAGGCTTGATACATTCGAGGTGTACTGTATCATACATGACAACTTAGGCTATATACATTTGAGGTGTACTGTACCATACATGACAACTTAGGCTATATACATTCGAGGTGTACTGTACCATACATGACAACTTAGGCTATATACATTCTAGGTGTACTGTACCATACATGACAACTTAGGCTATATACATTCGAGGTGTACTGTACCATACAGGACAACTTAGGCTTTATACATTCGAGGTGTACTGTACCATACATGACAACTTAGGCTATATACATTCGAGGTGTACTGTACCATACATGACAACTTAGGCTATATACATTCTAGGTGTATTGTACAAAACATGACAACTTAGGCTATATACATTCAAGGTGTATTGTACCAAACATGACAACTTAGGCTATATACATTCGAGGTGTATTGTACCAAACATGACAACTTAGGCTTTATACATTCGAGGTGTACTGTACCATACATGACAACTTAGGCTAT
>CBDHHR010000232.1:22500-24774 GCA_965263245.1 Metamycoplasmataceae bacterium
TCCAGAAAAATTTAGGTGGTGGGGAATGGAGGACCAATAACTGGCTGCCTAATTCATAGAGCCATAAAGTACAGAGGGCATAAGAATGCCTGTGTAAGTCTTTCCTACCTAGTCCTACTTTTTTGTAAAGATATTTGTCATCATGCAAATAGGATTAAGTTAGGAGTTCTCCACTTCTGTCGCTGGCTGCAGCCCAAGAGGTGACAGGGCAACAACAATGTCACCCATTTCAATGTGCGTGATGGTAATGGCTATTAAGGATTCAAAATAATAGTTCCCCGGCTACTAGACTAGGGTCAAACTGCATTTTGTTATCTTTTTTGGCATCCCTATCGTCAGGGGTGAGTTAGCCGTGATTTCCGTTTCGTCTTTTTCATCAAATCACTTTTGTCTCACTACGTTCTGTATCAGCAGTCTCCAATTCCTTCTATCTCTTGCTCTTTTTCTCCATTCTTCTCACACACTTTCTAGTCTCTTTTAATGCAGAACCTACTCAGATTCCTAGATTGTTGTAAAGAGTGGCATGTACGCCTGAATACAGACACGTTTCAGGTGCTCCAGACGAAAGCGCCGTTCATGGGACATGTGGGGTCTGGCGAAGGTGCCATTGCTGAGATCCCAGAGCCCGGGCCTATATCGGTAGTGCAGCGACTGGTTGGCGTGGTCACTTACGTCTCAAAGTTCGTTTCGAGGTTGACATAGATCATTCAAACAAATCACCACACTATGCACATTCGAACGGTAAGGCGGAGAATACTGTGAAGACTGGAGAGGCTGTTCACAAAGTGAAAAGAAGATGGAGTGTCCGAGTTCCTAGCTCTCCTCGACTGGAGAAACCCGCCATCCGAGGGCCTGAGCACGAGTCCAGCACAAAGACTGGTGGGTCGCGATGCAAGACGTTGCTTTCCCTGGCTGCTCCGTTGCTAGAGCCGCGTCATTCCACAGTGAGTGATAAATGTGCGCTGTTAGCTGCCAAGGCAATGCAGGAGCATTACTACAACGCGCACTCACGTCCGCTACCGGATCTGACCACTGGCCGTAGTGTGCGTCTTCGACTGCCTGGAGAAAATCTTGGACCCTGGAACCTGCGATGGAGACGCAGGCGCCAAGTCATACGATATCCTTGTTGGTGCGATTTTATATCGTCGAAATCGTCGTCACATCAAACGTACCCACAGTTGAATAAGGACTTAGCAATGCCGACGAGTCTGAGATGCGTGCGTAAGAACCAGCACACAGCAGTGCAAAGCATTTGCATACAACGAATCTCAGACTTCGTGACTATGTCTGTTGACATTGCAAATCTACGTGAACTTTCGATTTTGAATATTAATTCGGAATATTAAAACAATTGACAATATACTTCGCGATTATATATGTGGATTATACGAATCTACTTGGATGTTGAACGTTTCGATTGTGAATATTAACTCGGAATTTTGGGACTATCAAAAATAGAGTTCACAACAATATACTTCGTACCTATATCTGTTGACGTTGAAATCTACTTGGACTTTGAACGTTTCGGATTTTAATATTAATTAACATTTTGCAATGCAATTTTGTATATTGCAATAACTATTAGTTGCAGATAATTGCTTTAATACATGTGCTATTTATGTTTTTTTAGAGGGGTAGATTTGACGAAATTGGGTATGCTCCCCGATAGGGTAAAACACGGTGCGCCCCCTGGTTTTGGAGCATTCGGGAGCCATGATTGTTGACTGCTGCTTGTTTCTTAAAATGACAATTAAACACATTCAAAATGGCGTCTTCACAGTTGTGTACTAAGGAATTTTGTTTCAAGATGCAGTGGCATGTTATGATATTGGAAAATTTCCAACCGATTTGTGTCCAAACACGATAAATGTTTCCGCGAGACTGAGCCAAATATAATATGTACGTTTAAGTTATTTGTTAAATGAACAGGATATGACAGCAACGGGAGACGTTCGTCGACGATGCAACCACCTGGTGAAGACGGCAGGAGACGTTCGTCGACGATGCATCCACCTGGTGAAAACGGCAGGAGACGTTCGTCGACGATGCATCCACCTGGTGAAGACGGCAGCTCAACAATAGCGGCCCCCGGTGAAGGCATCCTAACGTTCACCGTCATTGTTGCACTGAGTCTTGGTTCAGCCACCCTACTCATGTTTTTGGTCCTCATCTGCTGCATCTGCTATTGTTGTGGACGTCGGTAGGTGAAACTGATTATTCTTCTAATATCCCGACCTCTGTATGAATTCAATTAAAATCGAACTATCATGCTCA
>CBDHHR010000233.1:0-29741 GCA_965263245.1 Metamycoplasmataceae bacterium
TATCTACGCACCGTATTCCCTCTATTTACCCCCACTCAAATAAGCCGAATTGTAATGAAGTTTTTGTTATGATAGAACATGCTGTGATGCAATTGAAGACAAAACAAACCGTTTATAACTTATCATTTATGATTTATCATGTATGATTAAATCACCTGATGACGTCAAATTCTTTGTTTATTTAGTCTGACCAGATATTGTTCATGAACTGGGAATTGCTGATCAAGTCCTCAATGGCACATTGTATGCTTAACGATAGAATATCACATCCCGCTAATAATAAAATGCTCTTTATTGATTTTTAAACAAAATATGAATTTCGTATGCAAGACAATATATTCGGATTTTCTTTGAAAATTATGCAACTTGCAAGAAAAGATGTGTGATAAGAGTGATAGATAAACCGTCTGTCCTCTCGAAGGTCCAGATACAATCAACATTTAAAACCTAAAGCTTACGCTTTTTTACAAGGACAGCGAAACATTTTCTCGGCAACATAGAGAAGAAATTGCATAAGAATGTAACGTATGACATGAATCTTGCGTTAACTGGTGACAATTAAATTGATATGGCGTGTTTACATTCCTAATATAAGGGCTTCCCGTCGTCTATAATATCCAACAAGTTTTAACTAGTTTCTAGAAAGAATCGAAATTCAACCAAGTCAGTTTTGGGACAAAGTCAGCTGCTCAAAGTTTACAACTAAACTTCGCGATGTCAAGGTTTCTGTAAGGTCAAGTTTGATGATAATTCTACTGTGCAATGCTGTAGACGTCGGTGAATATTAAAGACGTTCGGTATATACTTCAGGAATAGCAGCATCTAGCATAAGACCTGTTTGAGCACGTTGTTATCGACAAAAATAGCGCGTTTCAAGATGAACAAGAAAGCTAGAAACAACTTTGGACGATGTCATGAGACATTTGATGTTGCTGATTTAAAGCCCGGTGATCATATTGTACAAGAATGTCTTGGTTTATTGACGACGTTTTGGCATCACATGATCGTAGAGAGCGTCGAACATCAACAGATCAATGTTATTCATTATTATCATGATTTTGAACCAGTCTGGAAATGGCCATCAGTATGTCGTACTTCGTTAACATTTACTCCAGACAGGTTTGGGATAATTTGACTTTTATATTATTGTACTGCGCGTCTGCGACAAACAATGCAAACACCTATAAATATTATACATCCTTCTAGTTAAAAATCATTCTGCACGATAGCTGATGAGAATTCGTCTGCGGATGCAATGCACTATAGGGCAAAACACGGCGTTGAAATATATTTTCTGTTCATGTGCAATAAGCCTTACTATAATACAGCATTCGGCAAATTATCATGGTTAGACTGCTGAGAATCCTTGCTAATGTAAATATGTTAGTTTAGCTTGTTTGAGATTTTCATTCGCCTGATGACAGACTGACGTTTTGCTGCCTATCAGGTTTAGTCGAAATATGTTTCTTGATCGATTGAAAAGAAAGGAACTTCTGTATTATCCAGTCACCTGCAGAGACCTGCAATTTGACGGTTATAAGCCCATGTTACGCGTCACGAAATATATTATAATAATTAACATAATTAAGCATAATAAACTAGGTTATTCTATGCTTCTATGTTTCTGTGTTTCTATGCTTCTATGTTTCTATGCTTCCATGTTTCTATGCTTCTATGTTTCTGTGTTTCTATGATTCTATGGTTCTGTGTTTCTGTGATTCTATGTTTCTGTGATTCTATGTTTCTGTGATTCTATGTTTCTGTGTTTCTATGTTTCTGTGATTCTATGTTTCTGTGATTCTATGTTTCTGTGTTTCTATGTTTCTATGATTCTATGTTTCCGTATTTCTATGTTTCCGTGTTTCCATGTTTCTGTGATTCTATGTTTCTGTGTTTCTATGTTTCTATGCTTCTATGTTTCTATGCTTCTATGTTTCTGTGATTCTATGTTTCTGTGATTCTATGTTTCTGTGATTCTATGTTTCTGTGTTTCTGTGTTTCTATGTTTCTGTGATTCTATGTTTCTATGTTTCTGTGTTTCTATGTTTCTGTGATTCTATGTTTCTATGCTTCTATGTTTCTATGCTTCTATGTTTCTATGCTTCTATGTTTCTGTGTTTCTATGATTCTATGTTTCTGTGTTTCTGTGATTCTATGTTTCTGTGTTTCTATGTTTCTATGTTTCTATGCTTCTATGTTTCTGTGTTTCTATGATTCTATGATTCTATGTTTCTGTGTTTCTGTGATTCTGTGATTCTATGTTTCTGTGATTCTATGTTTCTGTGTTGCTATGTTTCTGTGTTTCTATGTTTCTGTGATTCTATGTTTCTGTGATTCTATGTTTCTGTGTTTCTATGTTTCTATGCTTCTATGTTTCTTTGCTTCTATGTTTCTGTGTTTCTATGATTCTATGTTTCTGTGTTTCTGTGATTCTATGTTTCTGTGATTCTATGTTTCTGTGATTCTATGATTCTGTGTTTCTATGTTTCTGTGATTCTATGTTTCTGTGATTCTATGTTTCTGTGATTCTATGTTTCTATGTTTCTGTGTTCTATGTTTCTGTGATTCTATGTTTCTGTGATTCTATGTTTCTGTGATTCTATGTTTCTGTGATTCTATGTTTCTGTGATTCTATGTTTCTGTGTTTCTATGTTTCTATGTTTCCATGTTTCTGTGATTCTATGTTTCTGTGATTCTATGCTTCTGTGTTTCTGTGATTCTATGTTTCTGTGATTCTATGTTTCTGAGTTTCTGTGATTCTATGTTTCTGTGATTCTATGTTTCTGTGATTCTATGTTTCTGTGATTCTATGTTTCTGTGTTTCTATGTTTCTGTGTTTCCATGTTTCTATGATTCTATGTTTCTGTGATTCTGTGTTTCTATGTTTCTGTGTTTCTATGTTTCTGTGTTTCTATGTTTCCATGTTTCTGTGATTCTATGTTTCTGTGATTCCATGCTTCTGTGTTTCTGTGATTCTATGTTTCTGTGATTCTATGTTTCTGTGTTTCTGTGATTCTATGTTTCTGTGATTCTATGTTTCTGTGATTCTATGATTCTGTGTTTCTATGTTTCTGTGTTTCTATGTTTCTGTGATTCTATGTTTCTGTGTTTCTATGTTTCTGTGATTCTATGCTTCTGTGATTCTATGTTTCTGTGTTTCTATGTTTCTGTGATTCTATGTTTCTGTCTTTCTATGTTTCTGTGATTCTATGTTTCTATGCTTCTATGTTTCTGTGTTTCTATGATTCTATGATTCTATGTTTCTGTGATTCTATGTTTCTGTGTTTCTATGTTTCTATGCTTCTATGTTTCTGTGTTTCTATGATTCTATGTTTCTGTGTTTCTGTGATTCTATGTTTCTGTGATTCTATATTTCTGTGATTCTATGTTTCTGTGTTTCTATGTTTCTGTGTTTCTATGTTTCTGTGATTCTATGTTTCTGTGATTCTATGTTTCTGTGTTTCTATGTTTCTGTAATTCTATGTTTCTGTGATTCTATGTTTCTGTGTTTCTATGTTTCTATGCTTCTATGTTTCTATGCTTCTATGTTTCTGTGTTTCTATGATTCTATGTTTCTATGTTTCTGTGTTTCTGTGATTCTATGTTTCTGTGATTCTATGTTTCTGTGATTCTATGATTCTGTGTTTCTATGTTTCTGTGTTTCTATGTTTCTGTGATTCTATGCTTCTGTGATTCTTTGTTTCTGTGATTCTATGTTTCTATGTTTCTATGTTTCTGTGTTTCTATGTTTCTGTGATTCCATGTTTCTGTGATTCTATGTTTCTATGCTTCTATGTTTCTATGCTTCTATGTTTCCGTGTTTCTATGATTCTATGATTCTATGTTTTTGTGTTTCTGTGATTCTATGTTTCTGTGTTTCTGTGATTCTATGTTTCTGTGTTTCTATGTTTCTATGTTTCTATGCTTCTATGTTTCTGTGTTTCTATGATTCTATGATTCTATGTTTCTGTGTTTCCATATTTCTGTGATTCTATGTTTCTGTGATTCTATGCTTCTGTGTTTCTGTGATTCTATGTTTCTGTGTTTCTATGTTTCTGTCATTCTATGTTTCTGTGTTTCTATGTTTCTATGTTTCCATGCTTCTGTGATTCTATGTTTCTATGATTCTATGCTTCTGTGTTTCTGTGATTCTATGTTTCTGTGATTCTATGTTTCTGTGATTCTATGTTTCTGTGATTCTATGTTTCTGTGATTCTATGTTTCTATGTTTCTGTGTTTCTATGTTTCTATGTTTCTGTGTTTCTATGTTTCTGTGATTCTATGCTTCTGTGATTCTATGTTTCTGTGTTTCTATGTTTCTGTGATTCTATGTTTCTGTGTTTCTATGTTTCTGTGATTCTATGTTTCTGTGTTTCCATGTTTCTGTGATTCTATGTTTCTGTGATTCTATGCTTCTGTGTTTCTGTGATTCTATGTTTCTGTGATTCTATGTTTCTGTGTTTCTGTGATTCTATGTTTCTGTAATTCTATGCTTCTGTGATTCTATGTTTCCGTGTTTCTATGTTTCTGTGATTCTATGTTTCTGTGATTCTATGATTCTGTGTTTCTATGTTTCTGTGTTTCTATGTTTCTGTGATTCTATGTTTCTGTGATTCTATGTTTCTGTGATTCTATGTTTCTGTGATTCTATGTTTCTATGTTTCTGTGATTCTGTGTTTCTATGTTTCTATGTTTCTATGCTTCTATGTTTCTGTGTTTCCATGTTTCTGTGATTCTATGCTTCTGTGTTTCTGTGATTCTACGCTTCTGTGTTTCTGTGATTCTATGTTTCTGTCATTCTATGTTTCTGTGTTTCTATGTTTCTATGTTTCCATGTTTCTGTGATTCTATGTTTCTGTGATTCTATGTTTCTGTGATTCTATGTTTCTGTGATTCTATGTTTCTGTGATTCTATGTTTCTGTGATTCTATGTTTCTGTGATTCTATGCTTCTGTGCTTCTGTGATTCTATGTTTCTGGGATTCTATGTTTCTGTGTTTGTATGTTTCTATGTTTCCATGTTTCTGTGATTCTATGTTTCTGTGATTCTGTGTTTCTGTGATTCTATGTTTCTGTGATTCTATGTTTCTATGTTTTTATGTTTCTGTGATTCTATGTTTCTGTGATTCTGTGATTCTATGTTTCTGTGGTTCTGTGATTCTATGTTTCTATGATTCTATGCTTCTGTGATTCTATGTTTCTGTGATTCTATGTTTCTATGTTTCCATGTTTCTGTGATTCTATGTTTCTGTGATTCTATGCTTCTGTGTTTCTGTGATTCTATGTTTCTGTGATTCTATGTTTCTAGCTGTGTTTCTGTGATTCTATGTTTCTGTGATTCTATGTTTCTGTGATTCTATGTTTCTGTGATTCTATGTTTCTGTGTTTCTATGTTTCTATGTTTCCATGTTTCTGTGATTCTATGTTTCTGTGATTCTATGTTTCTATGTTTCTGTGATTCTATGTTTCTGTGTTTCTATGTTTCTGTGTTTCCATGTTTCTATGATTCTATGTTTCTGTGATTCTGTGTTTCTATGTTTCTGTGTTTCTATGTTTCTATGTTTCCATGTTTCTGTGATTCTATGTTTCTGTGATTCTATGTTTCTGTGATTCTATGTTTCTATGTTTCTGTGATTCTGTGTTTCTATGTTTCTATGTTTCTATGCTTCTATGTTTCTGTGTTTCTATGATTCTATGTTTCTGTGTTTCCATGTTTCTGTGATTCTATGTTTCTGTGATTCTATGCTTCTGTGTTTCTGTGATTCTATGCTTCTGTGTTTCTGTGATTCTATGTTTCTGTCATTCTATGTTTCTGTGTTTCTATGTTTCTATGTTTCCATGTTTCTGTGATTCTATGTTTCTGTGTTTCTGTGATTCTATGTTTCTGTGATTCTATGTTTCTGTGATTCTATGTTTCTGTGATTCTATGTTTCTGTGATTCTATGCTTCTGTGATTCTGTGCTTCTGTGATTCTATGTTTCTGGGATTCTATGTTTCTGTGTTTCTATGTTTCTATGTTTCCATGTTTCTGTGATTCTATGTTTCTGTGATTCTGTGTTTCTGTGATTCTATGTTTCTGTGATTCTATGTTTCTATGTTTCTGTGATTCTATGTTTCTGTGATTCTGTGATTCTATGTTTCTGTGGTTCTGTGTTTCTATGATTCTATGTTTCTGTGTTTCTGTGATTCTATGTTTCTGTGATTCTATATTTCTGTGATTCTATGTTTCTGTGATTCTATGTTTCTGTGATTCTATGCTTCTTTGTTTCTGTGTTTCTGTGATTCTATGCTTCTGTGATTCTATGTTTCTGTGTTTCTATGTTTCTGTGATTCTATGTTTCTGTGTTTCCATGTTTCTGTGATTCTATGTTTCTGTGATTCTATGCTTCTGTGTTTCTATGATTCTATGTTTCTGTGATTCTATGTTTCTGTGTTTCTGTGATTCTGTGATTCTATGTTTCTGTGATTCTATGTTTCTGTGTTGCTATGTTTCTGTGTTTCTATGTTTCTGTGATTCTATGTTTCTGTGATTCTATGTTTCTGTGTTTCTATGTTTCTATGCTTCTATGTTTCTTTGCTTCTATGTTTCTGTGTTTCTATGATTCTATGTTTCTGTGTTTCTGTGATTCTATGTTTCTGTGATTCTATGTTTCTGTGATTCTATGATTCTGTGTTTCTATGTTTCTGTGATTCTATGTTTCTGTGATTCTATGTTTCTGTGATTCTATGTTTCTATGTTTCTGTGTTCTATGTTTCTGTGATTCTATGTTTCTGTGATTCTATGTTTCTGTGATTCTATGTTTCTGTGATTCTATGTTTCTGTGATTCTATGTTTCTGTGTTTCTATGTTTCTATGTTTCCATGTTTCTGTGATTCTATGTTTCTGTGATTCTATGCTTCTGTGTTTCTGTGATTCTATGTTTCTGTGATTCTATGTTTCTGAGTTTCTGTGATTCTATGTTTCTGTGATTCTATGTTTCTGTGATTCTATGTTTCTGTGATTCTATGTTTCTGTGTTTCTATGTTTCTGTGTTTCCATGTTTCTATGATTCTATGTTTCTGTGATTCTGTGTTTCTATGTTTCTGTGTTTCTATGTTTCTGTGTTTCTATGTTTCCATGTTTCTGTGATTCTATGTTTCTGTGATTCCATGCTTCTGTGTTTCTGTGATTCTATGTTTCTGTGATTCTATGTTTCTGTGTTTCTGTGATTCTATGTTTCTGTGATTCTATGTTTCTGTGATTCTATGATTCTGTGTTTCTATGTTTCTGTGTTTCTATGTTTCTGTGATTCTATGTTTCTATGTTTCTGTGTTTCTATGTTTCTGTGATTCTATGCTTCTGTGATTCTATGTTTCTGTGTTTCTATGTTTCTGTGATTCTATGTTTCTGTCTTTCTATGTTTCTGTGATTCTATGTTTCTATGCTTCTATGTTTCTGTGTTTCTATGATTCTATGATTCTATGTTTCTGTGATTCTATGTTTCTGTGTTTCTATGTTTCTATGCTTCTATGTTTCTGTGTTTCTATGATTCTATTTTTCTGTGTTTCTGTGATTCTATGTTTCTGTGATTCTATATTTCTGTGATTCTATGTTTCTGTGTTTCTATGTTTCTGTGTTTCTATGTTTCTGTGATTCTATGTTTCTGTGATTCTATGTTTCTGTGTTTCTATGTTTCTGTGTTTCTATGTTTCTGTAATTCTATGTTTCTGTGATTCTATGTTTCTGTGTTTCTATGTTTCTATGCTTCTATGTTTCTATGCTTCTATGTTTCTGTGTTTCTATGATTCTATGTTTCTGTGTTTCTGTGATTCTATGTTTCTGTGATTCTATGTTTCTGTGATTCTATGATTCTGTGTTTCTATGTTTCTGTGTTTCTATGTTTCTGTGATTCTATGCTTCTGTGATTCTTTGTTTCTGTGATTCTATGTTTCTATGTTTCTATGTTTCTGTGTTTCTATGTTTCTGTGATTCCATGTTTCTGTGATTCTATGTTTCTATGCTTCTATGTTTCTATGCTTCTATGTTTCCGTGTTTCTATGATTCTATGATTCTATGTTTTTGTGTTTCTGTGATTCTATGTTTCTGTGTTTCTGTGATTCTATGTTTCTGTGATTCTATGCTTCTGTGTTTCTGTGATTCTATGTTTCTGTGATTCTATGTTTCTGTGTTTCTGTGATTCTATGTTTCTGTAATTCTATGCTTCTGTGATTCTATGTTTCCGTGTTTCTATGTTTCTGTGATTCTATGTTTCTGTGATTCTATGATTCTGTGTTTCTATGTTTCTGTGTTTCTATGTTTCTGTGATTCTATGTTTCTGTGATTCTATGTTTCTGTGATTCTATGTTTCTGTGATTCTATGTTTCTATGTTTCTGTGATTCTGTGTTTCTATGTTTCTATGTTTCTATGCTTCTATGTTTCTGTGTTTCCATGTTTCTGTGATTCTATGCTTCTGTGTTTCTGTGATTCTACGCTTCTGTGTTTCTGTGATTCTATGTTTCTGTCATTCTATGTTTCTGTGTTTCTATGTTTCTATGTTTCCATGTTTCTGTGATTCTATGTTTCTGTGATTCTATGTTTCTGTGATTCTATGTTTCTGTGATTCTATGTTTCTGTGATTCTATGTTTCTGTGATTCTATGTTTCTGTGATTCTATGCTTCTGTGCTTCTGTGATTCTATGTTTCTGGGATTCTATGTTTCTGTGTTTGTATGTTTCTATGTTTCCATGTTTCTGTGATTCTATGTTTCTGTGATTCTGTGTTTCTGTGATTCTATGTTTCTGTGATTCTATGTTTCTATGTTTTTATGTTTCTGTGATTCTATGTTTCTGTGATTCTGTGATTCTATGTTTCTGTGGTTCTGTGATTCTATGTTTCTATGATTCTATGCTTCTGTGATTCTATGTTTCTGTGATTCTATGTTTCTATGTTTCCATGTTTCTGTGATTCTATGTTTCTGTGATTCTATGCTTCTGTGTTTCTGTGATTCTATGTTTCTGTGATTCTATGTTTCTAGCTGTGTTTCTGTGATTCTATGTTTCTGTGATTCTATGTTTCTGTGATTCTATGTTTCTGTGATTCTATGTTTCTGTGTTTCTATGTTTCTATGTTTCCATGTTTCTGTGATTCTATGTTTCTGTGATTCTATGTTTCTATGTTTCTGTGATTCTATGTTTCTGTGTTTCTATGTTTCTGTGTTTCCATGTTTCTATGATTCTATGTTTCTGTGATTCTGTGTTTCTATGTTTCTGTGTTTCTATGTTTCTATGTTTCCATGTTTCTGTGATTCTATGTTTCTGTGATTCTATGTTTCTGTGATTCTATGTTTCTATGTTTCTGTGATTCTGTGTTTCTATGTTTCTATGTTTCTATGCTTCTATGTTTCTGTGTTTCTATGATTCTATGTTTCTGTGTTTCCATGTTTCTGTGATTCTATGTTTCTGTGATTCTATGCTTCTGTGTTTCTGTGATTCTATGCTTCTGTGTTTCTGTGATTCTATGTTTCTGTCATTCTATGTTTCTGTGTTTCTATGTTTCTATGTTTCCATGTTTCTGTGATTCTATGTTTCTGTGTTTCTGTGATTCTATGTTTCTGTGATTCTATGTTTCTGTGATTCTATGTTTCTGTGATTCTATGTTTCTGTGATTCTATGCTTCTGTGATTCTGTGCTTCTGTGATTCTATGTTTCTGGGATTCTATGTTTCTGTGTTTCTATGTTTCTATGTTTCCATGTTTCTGTGATTCTATGTTTCTGTGATTCTGTGTTTCTGTGATTCTATGTTTCTGTGATTCTATGTTTCTATGTTTCTGTGATTCTATGTTTCTGTGATTCTGTGATTCTATGTTTCTGTGGTTCTGTGTTTCTATGATTCTATGTTTCTGTGTTTCTGTGATTCTATGTTTCTGTGATTCTATATTTCTGTGATTCTATGTTTCTGTGATTCTATGTTTCTGTGATTCTATGCTTCTTTGTTTCTGTGTTTCTGTGATTCTATGCTTCTGTGATTCTATGTTTCTGTGTTTCTATGTTTCTGTGATTCTATGTTTCTGTGTTTCCATGTTTCTGTGATTCTATGTTTCTGTGATTCTATGCTTCTGTGTTTCTATGATTCTATGTTTCTGTGATTCTATGTTTCTGTGTTTCTGTGATTCTGTGATTCTATGTTTCTGTGATTCTATGTTTCTGTGTTGCTATGTTTCTGTGTTTCTATGTTTCTGTGATTCTATGTTTCTGTGATTCTATGTTTCTGTGTTTCTATGTTTCTATGCTTCTATGTTTCTTTGCTTCTATGTTTCTGTGTTTCTATGATTCTATGTTTCTGTGTTTCTGTGATTCTATGTTTCTGTGATTCTATGTTTCTGTGATTCTATGATTCTGTGTTTCTATGTTTCTGTGATTCTATGTTTCTGTGATTCTATGTTTCTGTGATTCTATGTTTCTATGTTTCTGTGTTCTATGTTTCTGTGATTCTATGTTTCTGTGATTCTATGTTTCTGTGATTCTATGTTTCTGTGATTCTATGTTTCTGTGATTCTATGTTTCTGTGTTTCTATGTTTCTATGTTTCCATGTTTCTGTGATTCTATGTTTCTGTGATTCTATGCTTCTGTGTTTCTGTGATTCTATGTTTCTGTGATTCTATGTTTCTGAGTTTCTGTGATTCTATGTTTCTGTGATTCTATGTTTCTGTGATTCTATGTTTCTGTGATTCTATGTTTCTGTGTTTCTATGTTTCTGTGTTTCCATGTTTCTATGATTCTATGTTTCTGTGATTCTGTGTTTCTATGTTTCTGTGTTTCTATGTTTCTGTGTTTCTATGTTTCCATGTTTCTGTGATTCTATGTTTCTGTGATTCCATGCTTCTGTGTTTCTGTGATTCTATGTTTCTGTGATTCTATGTTTCTGTGTTTCTGTGATTCTATGTTTCTGTGATTCTATGTTTCTGTGATTCTATGATTCTGTGTTTCTATGTTTCTGTGTTTCTATGTTTCTGTGATTCTATGTTTCTATGTTTCTGTGTTTCTATGTTTCTGTGATTCTATGCTTCTGTGATTCTATGTTTCTGTGTTTCTATGTTTCTGTGATTCTATGTTTCTGTCTTTCTATGTTTCTGTGATTCTATGTTTCTATGCTTCTATGTTTCTGTGTTTCTATGATTCTATGATTCTATGTTTCTGTGATTCTATGTTTCTGTGTTTCTATGTTTCTATGCTTCTATGTTTCTGTGTTTCTATGATTCTATTTTTCTGTGTTTCTGTGATTCTATGTTTCTGTGATTCTATATTTCTGTGATTCTATGTTTCTGTGTTTCTATGTTTCTGTGTTTCTATGTTTCTGTGATTCTATGTTTCTGTGATTCTATGTTTCTGTGTTTCTATGTTTCTGTGTTTCTATGTTTCTGTAATTCTATGTTTCTGTGATTCTATGTTTCTGTGTTTCTATGTTTCTATGCTTCTATGTTTCTATGCTTCTATGTTTCTGTGTTTCTATGATTCTATGTTTCTGTGTTTCTGTGATTCTATGTTTCTGTGATTCTATGTTTCTGTGATTCTATGATTCTGTGTTTCTATGTTTCTGTGTTTCTATGTTTCTGTGATTCTATGCTTCTGTGATTCTTTGTTTCTGTGATTCTATGTTTCTATGTTTCTATGTTTCTGTGTTTCTATGTTTCTGTGATTCCATGTTTCTGTGATTCTATGTTTCTATGCTTCTATGTTTCTATGCTTCTATGTTTCCGTGTTTCTATGATTCTATGATTCTATGTTTTTGTGTTTCTGTGATTCTATGTTTCTGTGTTTCTGTGATTCTATGTTTCTGTGTTTCTATGTTTCTATGTTTCTATGCTTCTATGTTTCTGTGTTTCTATGATTCTATGATTCTATGTTTCTGTGTTTCCATATTTCTGTGATTCTATGTTTCTGTGATTCTATGCTTCTGTGTTTCTGTGATTCTATGTTTCTGTGTTTCTATGTTTCTGTCATTCTATGTTTCTGTGTTTCTATGTTTCTATGTTTCCATGCTTCTGTGATTCTATGTTTCTATGATTCTATGCTTCTGTGTTTCTGTGATTCTATGTTTCTGTGATTCTATGTTTCTGTGATTCTATGTTTCTGTGATTCTATGTTTCTGTGATTCTATGTTTCTATGTTTCTGTGTTTCTATGTTTCTATGTTTCTGTGTTTCTATGTTTCTGTGATTCTATGCTTCTGTGATTCTATGTTTCTGTGTTTCTATGTTTCTGTGATTCTATGTTTCTGTGTTTCTATGTTTCTGTGATTCTATGTTTCTGTGTTTCCATGTTTCTGTGATTCTATGTTTCTGTGATTCTATGCTTCTGTGTTTCTGTGATTCTATGTTTCTGTGATTCTATGTTTCTGTGTTTCTGTGATTCTATGTTTCTGTAATTCTATGCTTCTGTGATTCTATGTTTCCGTGTTTCTATGTTTCTGTGATTCTATGTTTCTGTGATTCTATGATTCTGTGTTTCTATGTTTCTGTGTTTCTATGTTTCTGTGATTCTATGTTTCTGTGATTCTATGTTTCTATGTTTCCATGTTTCTGTGATTCTATGTTTCTGTGATTCTGTGCTTCTGTGTTTCTGTGATTCTATGTTTCTGTGATTCTATGTTTCTATGTTTCTGTGATTCTATGTTTCTGTGATTCTATGTTTCTGTGATTCTATGCTTCTGTGTTTCTGTGATTCTATGTTTCAGTGATTCTATGTTTCTGTGTTTCTGTGATTGGTGCCATTCACTGAAATATATCCTCGTTCGTATGTTGGCAATGGAGAAGCAATCCTACTAACTTACATCCATATTGGTCCAGGTCATTATAACGCTCTGATACATACTGAAATAGTGCGGATGGAAGAAGTACACGAAGCTAACGTGCAACAGGAGGCGGCAATTGCAATTGACCAGCAAAGCATGACGACCAATTCAAGACGAAGTTGTCGCTGTGGTATAAATACCAAGTCCAACAACGCTGCAAAACGGAAAACAAGTGATTACAAAAGTAGGTGTAAGTGCATTTCCCAGCTTGGGAGTTGTGGGCCCAAATGCAAATGTAAAGGTCACTGTGGTCAAAGTGGAAACTGCAGGATTGTAGACGAAGAGCTAAAAAAGACACGAAAGTCAAGCAAAAGAAAACAAAAAACCATAGCGTCGTCGCCATACAAAACCTCCCGAAAGTTTTATGAGCAACGAACATATTCCCAAATTAAAGAACCATTTAACCGTTTAGAGTCGATCGTGGTAATGCTTGTATACATCACATTAAGTCGAGCACGAAAAGGCAACTTCGAAGATTTGACCAAGGACGTTTACACTGTTTACAACAAAATGATAGAGTTTATTCTGGAACATGACTTTTTGGGATATTTGCCATTGTTCAAAAAGACAATTGAACAAGTACAGAAACATGTGAAAAAGAATTAACTAATTAAATTCATAAAGAAGGGTTTGAAGGGCTCTGTGTGTCCTATCCCCATTTCCCAGCCTACTTTTTTCTAACTAAATCCCATAGTCCCAATGCACAAATCGTATCGTCCCAGTTGCTTTCTTGCTCAAATCTTAATCCCACTCATATTTTCCTAATTTATTGCTGAATCACAGTCCGATTGCATGGAATCCCATTTTCAAAGCGAAAAAAAACCCACTCCTAGCCTCCACTTTGCTCCTTCAGGGCCTTCTTATTACAATATATATTACTGAATAATGTTCGCATTATACAAATCAGAGACACTTCCGGGAGCTTGCAAAAGTCACGCTTCGTGCATGTTTTTTGCATTCCGATTGGCTGATAGCAGAAACTTCAAAAAGAATTCCAAAAATCAATCGAACGCGCGGTGAACAAACACATGCATAAAAAGAATTTTGGATTTTCACCAATAAATGTGGAAATATTCTTAAACACGAAAATGAGGCTGAATAGCCATGGCTCCTCAGCCTTGTTTTCGTGTTTAAGATTATTTCCACATTTGTTAGTCAAAATCCAAAATACTTTTTTATGCATGTGCTGAAGAAGGATGTTTTGCTTCTCTGAAAATAGCTCGTGAGAAACAAACTTGAAATCCATTCTATTTAGGGTGGTCCTAATTTGAAAACCGTGTTAGTCGTGACGTAATTCCCGGAAAGGTATATTGCAATCGCGATTTCCGTACGCATTGTTTCAGCATATCGGTTTTCTTTTTTGACGATGAACGAACGTATAAATGTGGAAACTGGTGCAACCAGGCAGAATTAAAGAAATATGAGAAATATAGAACATAGAAATGTAGAATCATAGAAACATAGAGTCATAGAAACATAGGAAAAAAGAAATATATAGAAATAGAAGCGTAGAATCATAGAATAAGTACACCACTGAAGCTTAGAAGCAGTTCGAAACCAGTGGCGTACCCAAAGTTGAATATTTAGGGGGTCGGGTGAACGTTGAGAAGCGAGGCCATAAACCACCGAGATAAGGGAGAGAATATCTGATTTTTGTAACATCTTGAATGCATAAGCACACGGATACAAAAACGATTAAATTAAAAATAAAATCATAGAAAAAAAAAGTCATAGAACTAGAAGCGTAGAAACATACCGGGTGTCCCAAAAAAAAAGTACTCCGGTTTGACCAACAGTAACTTTTCACGATTGAAGCAATTAAACTACAATAACTTTCGTTGGGTAGAGGGAAGACTCACTTAGATTTTGATATATCACAGTTGTATTTTACTGAAAAATTCTTTGAGATATTAATGTTAAAATTCAATATCATCTTTCTGGATGCGTCTAAAATTAACGAAAATTAGCATATCAAATATTAATCAAGTATATCTAAAGACATATCAGGCTAAGTTATATTTCAATAAACTATCGTAAGGCTTTGTAAGGGATGTAGCGTAGACTTAGATATCTTAGGCCTGTTTTATACGTCGCATTTCAGTCGCGTCGAATGCAATTCAAACAATAGATAATGAGATGATTCACCTCATTATCTATTGTTTGAATTGCATTCGACTCGCCAGAATTGCGATGTATAAAACAGGTCTTACATGAAAGTTTTAGCCCACTGTTTCCTAAAGAATAACATTCGAAATTATCCAAGTATTTGATAAATCTCTAAAAACTTAGACAGCGGTCATAAATGTTCTTGGATTTTTTCATATTTTGGGTAGATTGTTTCGGTAGGATTTCGGTAGGATCAATTTCATTCTTTCATCAAAAAAATAATACTGCATGCCTTTTTGGAAATACAGCGCTATTATTTTTGTTATGTTTTGTTCCAAAAATGTTGGATATCTCTTGGGAGTTGCATGTTATGCCTTATGGAGCTTTGGTTTGACTGTGTTTCATTCGGAGTTTATTTTGAATTATATGCCAAAATGAAATAAAAAACAAAGAGTATGGATGTGCTCAGAGCATGTAAAATTTCAGAACACGGCGGAATTTGGAAGAGGATGACTGAGATAATACCCCTGCCTTGACTAAATTAACAATCAGTGTAGCAACTTATCCAAAGGTTTTTCGAGAAGTGACGTAATGGTTTCACGTGCTATAGGCAGCGCATTCGTGCTAAAGGACACGCGATTCTAAACGACTAAATCTTGCTAGTATATTTCATAAATAATAATACTTTGTTTCATAATAAGCAATTTGCCAAGTTTCATTTATAAGCTGCTAATAGTGCTTGTTTCAGTTGAGTAAACCTTGATTAATATTTGATACAGCGTTTTTGCATATTTCACACGCATCTCAAAATATGCAAACGATTTTGAACATTAATATCTCGATGACATTTTCAGTAAAATACAACGGTAATATATCAAAATCTAAGTTAGTCATCCCTCTATCGAATGAAAGCTATTTTAGTTTAATAGCTGGAGTTGTTTAGAAGTTATCGCGAATCAAACAGGAGTACTTTTTTTTGGGACACCCGGTAAAATCATAGAATCACAGAAACACTAAAGGCATAGAATCATAGAAACATAGAACGATAGAATCATAGAAGTACAGAAACATGAAATTGCAGAAACACAGAATCACAGAAACATATAGAATCACAGAAACATAGAAACACAGAAGCATAGAATCACAGAAACATAGAATCACAGAAACATAGAAACATAGAAACACATAAACATAGAAACATAGAATCACAGAAACATAGAATCACAGAAACATAGAATCACAGAAACATAGAAACACAGAAACATAGAATCACAGAAACATAGAAGCATAGAAACAAAGAATCACAGAAACATAGAATCATAGAAACATAGAAACATAGAATCACAGAAATATAGAAAGACAGAAACATAGAATCACAGAAACATAGAAACACAGAAACATAGAATCACAGAAACATAGAATCACAGAAACATAGAAGCATAGAATCACAGAAACATAGAATCACAGAAACATAGAAGCATAGACTCACAGAAACATAGTATCACAGAAACATAGAATCACAGAAACATAGAAGCATAAAATCACAGAAACATAGTATCACAGAAACATAGAATCACAGAAACATAGTATCACAGAAACATAGAATCACAGAAACACAGAAACATAGAATCACAGAAACACAGAAACATAGAGACATAGAATCACAGAAACATAGAAACACACAAACATAGAATCATAGAAACATAGAATCACATAAACATAGAATCACAGAAACATAGAAACATAGAATCACAGAAACATAGAAACATAGAATCACAGAAACATAGAATCACAGAATCACAGAAACATAGAATCACAGAAACATAGAATCACAGAATCACAGAAACATAGAATCACAGAATCACAGAAACATAGAAACATAGAATCACAGAAACATAGAAACACAGAAACATAGAATCATAGAAACATAGAATCACATAAACATAGAATCACAGAAACACAGAAACATAGAATCACAGAAACACAGAAACATAGAATCACAGAATCACAGAAACATAGAATCGCAGAAACATAGAATCACGGAAACATAGAAACACGGAAACATAGAAACACAGAAACACAGAAACATAGAATCACAGAAACATAGAATCACAGAAACATAGAATCACAGAAACACAGAAACATAGAAACATAGAATCACAGAAACATAGAAACACAGAAACATAGAATCACAGAAACATAGAATCACAGAAACATAGAATCATGGAAACATAGAATCACAGAAACATAGAAACACAGAAACATAGAATAACAGAAACATAGAAACACAGAAACATATAGAATCACATAAACATAGAATCACAGAAACATAGAATAACAGAAACATAGAAACACGGAAACATATAGAATCACAGAAACATAGAATCACAGAAACATAGAAGCATAGAATCACAGAAACATAGAATCACAGAAACATAGAAACACAGAAACATAGAATCACAGAAACATAGAATCACAGAAACATAAAAACACTGAAACATAGAATCACAGAAACATAGAACCACAGAAACATAGAATCACAGAAACATAGAATCATAGAAACATAGAAACACAGAAACATAGAAACATAGAATCACAGAAACATAGAAACAGAGAAACAAAAGAATCACAGAAACATAGAATCACAGAAAAACAGAAACATAGAATCACAGAAACATAGAATCACAGAAGCATAGAAACACAGAAACATAGAATCACAGAAGCATAGAATCACAGAAACATAGAATCACAGAAAAACAGAAACATAGAATCACAGAAACATAGAATCACAGAAACATAGAATCACAGAAAAACAGAAACATAGAATCACAGAAACATAGAAACACAGAAACATAGAATCACAGAAGCATAGAATCACAGAAACATAGAAACACAGAAACATAGAATCACAGAAACATAGAAACACGGAAACATAGAATCACAGAAACATAGAAACACGGAAACATAGAATCACAGAAACATAGAAACACAGAAACATAGAATCACAGAATCACAGAAACATAGAATCACAGAAACATAGAAACACAGAAACATAGAAACACGGAAACATAGAATCACAGAAACATAGAATCACAGAAACATAGAATCACAGAAACACAGAAACATAGAATCACAGAAACATAGAATCACAGAAACATAGAATCACAGAAACACAGAAACATAGAAACACAGAAACATAGAATCACAGAAACACAGAAACATGAGAATCACAGAAACATAGAATCACAGAAACACAGAAACATAGAAACACAGAAACATAGAATCACAGAAACATAGAAACACAGAAACATAGAATCACAGAAACATAGAATCACAGAAACATAGAAACACAGAAACATAGAATCACAGAAACATAGAATCACAGAAACATAGAAACACGGAAACATAGAATCACAGAAACATAGAAACACGGAAACATAGAATCACAGAAACATAGAAACACGGAAACATAGAATCACAGAAACATAGAAACACAGAAACATAGAATCACAGAAACATAGAAACACAGAAACATAGAATCACAGAAACATAGAAACATAGAAACACAGAAACATAGAATCACAGAAACATAGAATCACAGAAACATAAAATCACAGAAACACAGAAACATAGAATCACAGAAACATAGAATCACAGAAACATAGAATCACAGAAACACAGAAACACAGAAACATAGAAACACAGAAACATAGAATCACAGAAACACAGAAACATGAGAATCACAGAAACATAGAATCACAGAAACACAGAAACATAGAAACACAGAAACATAGAATCACAGAAACACAGAAACATAGAATCACAGAAACATAGAATCACAGAAACACAGAAACATAGAATCACAGAAACATAGAAACACAGAAACATAGAAACACAGAAACATAGAAACACAGAAACACAGAAACATAGAATCACAGAAACATAGAAACACAGAAACATAGAATCACAGAAACATAGAAACACAGAAACATAGAAACACGGAAACATAGAATCACAGAAACATAGAATCACAGAAACATAGAATCACAGAAACACAGAAACACAGAAACATAGAATCACAGAAACATAGAATCACAGAAACATAGAATCACAGAAACACAGAAACACAGAAACATAGAAACACAGAAACATAGAATCACAGAAACACAGAAACATAGAATCACAGAAACATAGAATCACAGAAACACAGAAACATAGAAACACAGAAACATAGAATCACAGAAACATAGAAACATAGAATCACAGAAACATAGAATCACAGAAACATAGAAACACAGAAACATAGAATCACAGAAACATAGAATCACAGAAACATAGAAACACGGAAACATAGAATCACAGAAACATAGAAACACGGAAACATAGAATCACAGAAACATAGAAACACAGAAACATAGAATCACAGAAACATAGAAACACAGAAACATAGAATCACAGAAACATAGAAACACAGAAACATAGAATCACAGAAACATAGAAACACAGAAACATAGAAACACAGAAACATAGAATCACAGAAACATAGAATCACAGAAACATAGAATCACAGAAACACAGAAACATAGAATCACAGAAACATAGAATCACAGAAACATAGAATCACAGAAACATAGAAACACAGAAACATAGAATCACAGAAACATAGAATCACAGAAACATAGAATCACAGAAACACAGAAACATAGAAACACAGAAACATAGAATCACAGAAACATAGAATCACAGAAACACAGAAACATAGAATCACAGAAACATAGAATCACAGAAACATAGAATCACAGAAACACAGAAACACAGAAACATAGAATCACAGAAACATAGAAACACAGAAACATAGAAACACAGAAACATAGAAACACAGAAACATAGAATCACAGAAACATAGAATCACAGAAACACAGAAACATAGAAACACAGAAACATAGAATCACAGAAACATAGAAACACAGAAACATAGAATCACAGAAACATAGAATCACAGAAACATAGAAACACGGAAACATAGAATCACAGAAACATAGAAACACGGAAACATAGAATCACAGAAACATAGAAACACGGAAACATAGAATCACAGAAATATAGAATCACAGAAACATAGAAACACAGAAACATAGAATCACAGAAACATAGAAACACAGAAACATAGAATCACAGAAACATAGAAACACAGAAACATAGAATCACAGAAACATAGAAACACAGAAACATAGAAACACGGAAACATAGAATCACAGAAACATAGAATCACAGAAACATAGAATCACAGAAACACAGAAACATAGAATCACAGAAACATAGAATCACAGAAACATAGAATCACAGAAACACAGAAACATAGAAACGCAGAAACATAGAAACACAGAAACATAGAATCACAGAAACATAGAAACACGGAAACATAGAATCACAGAAACATAGAAACACGGAAACATAGAATCACAGAAACATAGAATCACAGAAACATAGAATCACAGAAACATAGAATCACAGAAACATAGAATCACAGAAACATAGAAACACAGAAACATAGAATCACAGAAACATAGAATCACAGAAACATAGAAACACAGAAACATAGAATCACATAGAAACACAGAAACATAGAAACACAGAAACATAGAAACACGGAAACATAGAATCACGGAAACATAGAATCACAGAAACATAGAATCACAGAAACATAGAAACACAGAAACATAGAATCACAGAAACATAGAATCACAGAAACATAGAATCACAGAAACATAGAATCACAGAAACATAGAATCACAGAAACACAGAAACATAGAAACACAGAAACACAGAAACACAGAAACATAGAATCACAGAAACATAGAAACACAGAAACATAGAATCACAGAAACATAGAATCACAGAAACATAGAAACACAGAAACATAGAATCACAGAAACATAGAATCACAGAAACATAGAAACACATAAACATAGAATCACAGAAACATAGAATCACAGAAACATAGAATCACAGAAACATAGAAACACAGAAACACAGAAACATAGAATCACAGAAACATAGAATCACAGAAACATAGAATCACAGAAACATAGAATCACAGAAACATAGAATCACAGAAACATAGAAACATAGAATCATAGAATCACAGAAACACAGAAACATAGAATCATAGAAACATAGAAACACAGAAACATAGAATCACAGAAACATAGAAACACAGAAACATAGAATCACAGAAACATAGAATCACAGAAACATAGAATCACAGAAACATAGAATCACAGAAACATAGAATCACAGAAACATAGAATCACAGAAACATAGAATCACAGAAACATAGAAACACAGAAACATAGAATCACAGAAACATAGAAACACAGAAACATAGAATCACAGAAACACAGAAACATAGAATCATAGAAACACAGAAACATAGAAGCATAGAAACATAGAAGCATAGAAACACAGAAACATAGAATCACAGAAACATAGAATCACAGAAACATAGAAACACAGAAACATAGAAACACAGAAACATAGAATCACAGAAACATAGAATCACAGAAACACAGAAACATAGAATCATAGAAACACAGAAACATAGAAGCATAGAAACACAGAAACACAGAAACATAGAATCACAGAAACACAGAAACATAGAATCATAGAAACACAGAAACATAGAAGCATAGAAACATAGAAGCATAGAAACATAGAATCACAGAAACACAGAAACACAGAAACATAGAAACACAGAAACATAGAATCACAGAAACACAGAAACATAGAATCACAGAAACATAGAATCACAGAAACACAGAAACATAGAAACACAGAAACATAGAATCACAGAAACACAGAAACATGTGAATCACAGAAACATAGAATCACAGAAACACAGAAACATAGAATCACAGAAACATAGAATCACAGAAACATAGAATCACAGAAACACAGAAACATAGAATCACAGAAACATAGAAACACAGAAACATAGAAACACAGAAACATAGAAACACAGAAACACAGAAACATAGAATCACAGAAACATAGAAACACAGAAACATAGAATCACAGAAACATAGAAACACAGAAACACGGAAACATAGAATCACAGAAACATAGAATCACAGAAACATAGAATCACAGAAACACAGAAACATAGAATCACAGAAACATAGAATCACAGAAACATAGAATCACAGAAACACAGAAACACAGAAACATAGAAACACAGAAACATAGAATCACAGAAACACAGAAACATGAAACATAGAATCACAGAAACATAGAATCACAGAAACACAGAAACATAGAAACACAGAAACATAGAATCACAGAAACATAGAAACATAGAATCACAGAAACATAGAATCACAGAAACATAGAAACACAGAAACATAGAATCACAGAAACATAGAATCACAGAAACATAGAAACACGGAAACATAGAATCACAGAAACATAGAAACACGGAAACATAGAATCACAGAAACATAGAAACACGGAAACATAGAATCACAGAAACATAGAAACACAGAAACATAGAATCACAGAAACATAGAAACACAGAAACATAGAATCACAGAAACATAGAAACACAGAAACATAGAAACACAGAAACATAGAATCACAGAAACATAGAATCACAGAAACATAGAATCACAGAAACATAGAATCACAGAAACATAGAATCACAGAAACATAGAATCACACAGAAACACAGAAACATAGAAACACAGAAACATAGAATCACAGAAACACAGAAACATAGAATCACAGAAACATAGAATCACAGAAACATAGAAACACAGAAACATAGAATCACAGAAACATAGAATCACAGAAACACAGAAACATAGAATCACAGAAACATAGAATCACAGAAACATAGAATCACAGAAACATAGAATCACAGAAACATAGAAACACAGAAACATAGAAACACAGAAACATAGAAACACAGAAACATAGAATCACAGAAACATAGAATCACAGAAACACAGAAACATAGAAACACAGAAACATAGAATCACAGAAACATAGAAACATAGAATCACAGAAACATAGAATCACAGAAACATAGAAACACAGAAACATAGAATCACAGAAACATAGAAACACGGAAACATAGAATCACAGAAACATAGAAACACGGAAACATAGAATCACAGAAACATAGAATCACAGAAACATAGAAACACAGAAACATAGAATCACAGAAACATAGAAACACAGAAACATAGAATCACAGAAACATAGAAACACAGAAACATAGAATCACAGAAACATAGAAACACAGAAACATAGAAACACAGAAACATAGAATCACAGAAACATAGAATCACAGAAACATAGAATCACAGAAACATAGAATCACAGAAACATAGAATCACAGAAACATAGAATCACAGAAACACAGAAACATAGAAACACAGAAACATAGAATCACAGAAACATAGAATCACAGAAACATAGAAACACGGAAACATAGAATCACAGAAACATAGAAACACGGAAACATAGAATCACAGAAACATAGAAACACGGAAACATAGAATCACAGAAACATAGAATCACAGAAACATAGAAACACAGAAACATAGAATCACAGAAACATAGAAACACAGAAACATAGAATCACAGAAACATAGAATCACAGAAACATAGAATCACAGAAACATAGAAACACAGAAACATAGAAACACAGAAACATAGAAACACAGAAACATAGAAACACAGAAACATAGAAACACGGAAACATAGAATCACAGAAACATAGAATCACAGAAACATAGAATCACAGAAACATAGAAACACAGAAACATAGAATCACAGAAACATAGAATCACAGAAACATAGAATCACAGAAACACAGAAACATAGAAACACAGAAACATAGAAACACAGAAACATAGAATCACAGAAACATAGAAACACAGAAACATAGAATCACAGAAACATAGAAACACAGAAACATAGAATCACAGAAACATAGAATCACAGAAACATAGAATCACAGAAACATAGAATCACAGAAACATAGAAACACAGAAACATAGAAACACAGAAACATAGAATCACAGAAACATAGAATCACAGAAACATAGAAACACAGAAACATAGAATCACAGAAACATAAACACAGAAACATAGAAACACAGAAACATAGAATCACAGAAACATAGAATCACAGAAACATAGAATCACAGAAACATAGAATCACAGAAACATAGAAACACAGAAACATAGAATCACAGAAACATAGAATCACAGAAACATAGAAACACAGAAACATAGAATCACAGAAACATAGAATCACAGAAACATAGAATCACAGAAACATAGAACACAGAAACATAGAAACACAGAAACATAGAATCACAGAAACATAGAAACACAGAAACATAGAATCACAGAAACATAGAATCACAGAAACATAGAAACACAGAAACATAGAATCACAGAAACATAGAATCACAGAAACAGAAACACAGAAACATAGAATCACAGAAACATAGAATCACAGAAACATAGAATCACAGAAACATAGAAACACAGAAACACAGAAACATAGAATCACAGAAACATAGAATCACAGAAACATAGAATCACAGAAACATAGAATCACAGAAACATAGAATCACAGAAACACAGAAACATAGAATCATAGAATCATAGAAACACAGAAACATAGAAGCACAGAAACATAGAATCACAGAAACATAGAATCACAGAAACATAGAAACACAGAAACATAGAATCACAGAAACATAGAATCACAGAAACATAGAATCACAGAAACATAGAATCACAGAAACATAGAATCACAGAAACATAGAAACACAGAAACATAGAATCACAGAAACATAGAAACACAGAAACATAGAATCACAGAAACATAGAAACACAGAAACATAGAATCACAGAAACACAGAAACATAGAATCATAGAAACACAGAAACATAGAAGAAACATAGAAACATAGAAACATAGAAACACAGAAACATAGAATCACAGAAACATAGAATCACAGAAACATAGAAACACAGAAACATAGAAACACAGAAACATAGAATCACAGAAACATAGAATCACAGAAACACAGAAACATAGAATCACAGAAACATAGAAACACAGAAACATAGAAACACAGAAACACAGAAACATAGAATCACAGAAACATAGAAACATAGAAACATAGAAACACAGAAACATAGAAACACAGAAACATAGAATCACAGAAACATAGAATCACAGAAACATAGAAACACAGAAACATAGAAACACAGAAACATAGAATCACAGAAACACAGAAACAACACAGAAACACAGAAACATAGAATCATAGAAACACAGAAACATAGAATCACAGAAACATAGAATCACAGAAACATAGAATCACAGAAACACAGAAACATAGAATCACAGAAACATAGAATCACAGAAACATACAAACACAGAAACATAGAAACATAGAAACAGAAACATAGAATCACAGAAACATAGAAACACAGAAACATAGAAACACAGAAACATAGAACACAGAAACATAGAAACAGAAACATAGAATCACAGAAACATAGAATCACAGAAACATAGAATCACACAGAAACACAGAAACATAGAATCACAGAAACATAGAATCACAGAAACATAGAATCACAGAAACATAGAATCACAGAAACATAGAAACACAGAAACATAGAATCACAGAAACATAGAATCACAGAACACAGAAACATAGAATCACAGAAACATAGAAACACAGAAACATAGAATCACAGAAACACAGAAACATAGAAACACAGAAACATAGAATCACACAGAAACATAGAATCACAGAAACATAGAATCACAGAAACATAGAATCACAGAAACATAGAATCACAGAAACATAGAATCACAGAAACATAGAATCACAGAAACATAGAATCACAGAAACATAGAATCACAGAAACATAGAATCACAGAAACATAGAAACACAGAAACATAGAATCACAGAAACATAGAAACACAGAAACATAGAATCACAGAAACATAGAAACACAGAAACATAGAATCACAGAAACATAGAAACACAGAAACATAGAAACACAGAAACATAGAATCACAGAAACATAGAATCACAGAAACATAGAAACACAGAAACATAGAATCACAGAAACATAGAATCACAGAAACATAGAATCACAGAAACACAGAAACATAGAAACACAGAAACATAGAAACATAGAAACACAGAAACATAGAATCACAGAAACATAGAATCACAGAAACATAGAAACACAGAAACATAGAATCACAGAAACATAGAATCACAGAAACACAGAAACATAGAATCACAGAAACATAGAATCACAGAAACATAGAATCACAGAAACATAGAATCACAGAAACATAGAAACACAGAAACATAGAAACACAGAAACATAGAAACACAGAAACATAGAATCACAGAAACATAGAATCACAGAAACACAGAAACATAGAAACACAGAAACATAGAATCACAGAAACATAGAATCACAGAAACATAGAATCACAGAAACATAGAATCACAGAAACATAGAAACACAGAAACATAGAATCACAGAAACATAGAATCACAGAAACATAGAAACACGGAAACATAGAATCACAGAAACATAGAAACACGGAAACATAGAATCACAGAAACATAGAATCACAGAAACATAGAAACACAGAAACATAGAATCACAGAAACATAGAATCACAGAAACACAGAAACATAGAATCACAGAAACATAGAAACACAGAAACATAGAATCACAGAAACATAGAAACACAGAAACATAGAAACACAGAAACATAGAATCACAGAAACACAGAAACATAGAAACACAGAAACATAGAATCACAGAAACATAGAATCACAGAAACATAGAATCACAGAAACATAGAATCACAGAAACATAGAAACACAGAAACATAGAAACACAGAAACATAGAATCACAGAAACATAGAATCACAGAAACATAGAAACAGAAACATAGAATCACAGAAACATAGAAACACAGAAACATAGAATCACAGAAACATAGAAACACAGAAACATAGAATCACAGAAACATAGAATCACAGAAACATAGAATCACAGAAACATAGAAACACAGAAACATAGAATCACAGAAACATAGAATCACAGAAACATAGAATCACAGAAACATAGAAACACAGAAACATAGAATCACAGAAACACAGAAACATAGAATCACAGAAACATAGAAACACAGAAACATAGAAACACAGAAACATAGAATCACAGAAACATAGAAACACAGAAACATAGAACATAGAAACATAGAATCACAGAAACATAGAATCACAGAAACATAGAATCACAGAAACATAGAATCACAGAAACATAGAATCACAGAAACATAGAACACAGAAACATAAACACAGAAACATAGAAACACAGAAACATAGAATCATAGAAACACAGAAACATAGAATCACAGAAACATAGAATCACAGAAACATAGAAACACAGAAACATAGAATCACAGAAACATAGAAACACAGAAACACAGAAACATAGAATCACAGAAACATAGAATCACAGAAACATAGAATCACAGAAACATAGAAACACAGAAACATAGAATCACAGAAACATAGAATCACAGAAACACAGAAACATAGAATCATAGAATCATAGAAACAGAAACATAGAAGCATAGAAACATAGAATCACAGAAACATAGAATCACAGAAACATAGAAACATAGAATCACAGAAACATAGAATCACAGAAACATAGAATCACAGAAACATAGAATCACAGAAACATAGAATCACAGAAACATAGAATCACAGAAACATAGAAACATAGAAATCACAGAAACATAGAATCACAGAAACATAGAATCACAGAAACATAGAATCACAGAAACATAAACACAGAAACATAGAAACACAGAAACATAGAAACATAGAAACATAGAAACATAGAAACATAGAAACACAGAAACATAGAATCACAGAAACACAGAAACATAGAATCACAGAAACATAGAAACACAGAAACATAGAAACACAGAAACACAGAAACATAGAATCATAGAAACACAGAAACATAGAATCACAGAAACATAGAATCATAGAAACACAGAAACATAGAAATCACAGAAACATAGAAGCATCACAGAAACATAGAATCACAGAAACACAGAAACATAGAATCACAGAAACATAGAATCACAGAAACATAGAATCACAGAAACACAGAAACACAGAAACATAGAAACACAGAAACATAGAATCACAGAAACATAGAATCACAGAAACATAGAATCACAGAAACATAGAAATCACAGAAACATAGAAACACAGAAACATAGAATCACAGAAACATAGAAACACAGAAACATAGAATCACAGAAACACAGAAACATAGAATCACAGAAACATAGAATCACAGAAACATAGAAACACAGAAACACAGAAACATAGAATCACAGAAACATAGAATCACAGAAACATAGAATCACAGAAACATAGAATCACAGAATCATAGAATCACAGAAACACAGAAACATAGAATCATAGAATCATAGAAACACAGAAACATAGAAGCATAGAAACACAGAAACATAGAATCACAGAAACATAGAATCACAGAAACATAGAAACATAGAATCACAGAAACACAGAAACATAGAAACACAGAAACATGGAAGCATAGAAACATAGAAGCATAGAAACACAGAAACATAGAAGCATAGAAGCGTCATACTACGTAATAACCTAGTTTATTATGCTTAATTATGTTAATTATTATAATATATTTCGTGACGCGTAACATGGGCTTATAACCAATTTGACAGATGATCTCCAAGTCAAATTGATTGAGAGATAATGAGATTATCGCTTGGTTTTAAAGCCGTTCAGCTAAGCTCTTCAGCTAAGCTAGCATTATTCGTACGTGCAAAGCAGTCTACACTTGTATCCCAGGCTTTTCTATGATTTTATAAACATTTTCGAGTTTGGTCAAGATTCGATAACTGAGAGTTTTTTTCTCATTGCAAAGCCAATATCTTTTAATAAATTAATTGTTCATTTTACTGGTGTATCCTGTTTTCTCTTATGAACTGTCACGGGATCTTGTTCTCCTTTGACCGGACGTGAGGATCCGTGATGGATCAGTGCTGACTGGAGCGTGCTGAAACATAATAAGACAAATCAAGTTAACAATGTTTGTAAACTGTTTTTTTGGTAATGCAAAACGTTCAGTTGCCTAATCCCTAATCTAATTCCTAACCCTAATCCAGTCAGCCACTTTACATGGTCGTAGGGTTAGGAATTAGATTAGGACTTGATCCACATTATTGCAGAAAACGGAATGATTACCAGAATCTACCACTTACTTTAGACAAGTTTTGAAGACATATTTTTCCATTTTTACCACGCAGGTTTTACCGTGTTGTATACGAAGACAACAAATGTCTTCCAGCTGATGAAGTTTTGGAGAGGGCGCAAGCAAAGTTAGGTGAGAAAGATTACGGTGTATTTACCAATAACTGCGAACACTTTGCCAACGAATGTAAAACTGGCGAGAAGAAATGTCACCAGATTAAAACCTCAATTGAAATTCTTGGAAAAAACGCCATGGAAAGTATAGCATCATTTTTCAAGAGAGGTAAACTCATGTTTCGAATGATGCTTCGTTCCGAGAACAGTTGGTTCAGGCAACCAGGCGTTACAGAAGTCGTTGAGTATGGTACATGGATTGGAGCGGGATTAGCGATCTTTGTAACTTTTATCATAGAGCTTGTTTT
>CBDHHR010000234.1:5000-10000 GCA_965263245.1 Metamycoplasmataceae bacterium
GAGACTGATATATTGTCAACTGCAGAGACCTAGCAGGCAGAGAGACTGGTATGTTGTTAACTGCAGAAACATAGCAAGCAGAGAGACTGGTATGTTGTCAACTGCAGAGACATAGCAGGCAGAGAGACTGATATATTGTCAACTGCAGAGACCTAGCAGGCAGAGAGACTGGTATGTTGTCAACTGCAGAAACATAGCAAGCAGAGAGACTGGTATGTTGTCAACTGCAGAGACATAGCACGCAGAGAGACTGATATATTGTCAACTGCAGAGACCTAGCAGGCAGAGAGACTGGTATGTTGTCAACTGCAGAGACATAGCACGCAGAGAGACTGATATATTGTCAACTGCAGAGACCAAGCATGCAGAGAGACTGGTATGTTGTCAACTGCAGAGACATAGCAAGCAGAGAACCGGTATATTGTCAACTGCAGAGACATTGCACGCAGAGAGACTGGTATGTTGTCAACTGCAGAGACATTGCACGCAGAGAGACTGGTATGTTGTCAACTGCAGAGACATAGCACGCAGAGAGACTGGTATATTGTCAACTGCAGAGACATTGCACGCAGAGAGACTTGTATGTTGTCAACTGCAGAAACATAGCAAGCAGAGAGACTGGTATGTTGTCAACTGCAGAGACATAGCACGCAGAGAGACTGATATATTGTCAACTGCAGAGACCTAGCAGGCAGAGAGACTGGTATGTTGTCAACTGCAGAGACATAGCACGCAGAGAGACTGATATATTGTCAACTGCAGAGACCAAGCATGCAGAGAGACTGGTATGTTGTCAACTGCAGAGACATAGCAAGCAGAGAACCGGTATATTGTCAACTGCAGAGACATTGCACGCAGAGAGACTGGTATGTTGTCAACTGCAGAGACATTGCACGCAGAGAGACTGGTATGTTGTCAACTGCAGAGACATAGCACGCAGAGAGACTGGTATATTGTCAACTGCAGAGACATTGCACGCAGAGAGACTTGTATGTTGTCAACTGCAGAGACATAGCAAGCAGAGAGACTGGTATATTGTCAACTGCAGAGACATTGCACGCAGAGAGACTGGTATGTTGTCAACTGCAGAGACATTGCACGCAGAGAGACTGGTATGTTGTCAACTGCAGAGACATAGCACGCAGAGAGACTGGTATATTGTCAACTGCAGAGACATTGCACGCAGAGAGACTGGTATGTTGTCAACTGCAGAGACATAGCAAGCAGAGAGACTGATATATTGTCAACTGCAGAGACCTAGCATGCAGAGAGACTGGTATATTGTCAACTGCAGAGACATTGCACGCAGAGAGACTGGTATGTTGTCAACTGCAGAGACATAGCAAGCAGAGAGACTGGTATGTTGTCAACTGCAGAGACATAGCACGCAGAGAGACTGATATATTGTCAACTGCAGAGACCAAGCATGCAGAGAGACTGGTATGTTGTCAACTGCAGAGACATAGCAAGCAGAGAGACTGGTATATTGTCAACTGCAGAGACATTGCACGCAGAGAGACTGGTATGTTGTCAACTGCAGAGACATTGCACGCAGAGAGACTGGTATGTTGTCAACTGCAGAGACATTGCACGCAGAGAGACTGGTATGTTGTCAACTGCAGAGACATAGCAAGCAGAGAGACTGGTATGTTGTCAACTGCAGAGACATAGCACGCAGAGAGACTGATATATTGTCAACTGCAGAGACCTAGCAGGCAGAGAGACTGGTATGTTGTCAACTGCAGAGATATAGCACGCCGAGAGACTGGTATATTGTCAACTGCAGAGACATTGCACGCAGAGAGACTGGTATGTTGTCAACTGCAGAGACATAGCAAGCAGAGAGACTGGTATGTTGTCAACTGCAGAGACATAGCACACAGAGAGACTGATATATTGTCAACTGCAGAGACCTAGCATGCAGAGAGACTGGTATGTTGTCAATTGCAGAGACATAGCAAGCAGAGAGACTGGTATATTGTCAACTGCAGAGACATTGCACGCAGAGAGACTGGTATGTTGTCAGCTGCAGAGACATTGCACGCAGAGAGACTGGTATGTTGTCAACTGCAGAGACATAGCACGCAGAGAGACTGATATATTGTCAACTGCAGAGACATTGCACGCAGAGAGACTGGTATGTTGTCAACTGCAGAGACATAGCAAGCAGAGAGACTGGTATATTGTCAACTGCGGAGACATTGCACGCAGAGAGACTGGTATGTTGTCAACTGCAGAGACATAGCAAGCAGAGAGACTGGTATATTGTCAACTGCGGAGACATTGCACGCAGAGAGACTGATATATTATCAACTGCAGAGACCTAGCAGGCAGAGAGACTGGTATGTTGTCAACTGCAGAGACATAGCACGCAGAGAGACTGATATGTTGTCAACTGCAGAGACATAGCACGCAGAGAGACTGGTATGTTGTCAACTGCAGAGATATAGCACGCAGAGAGACTGGTATGTTGTCATCTGCAGAGACATAGCACGCAGAGAGACTGGTATGTTGTCAACTGCAGATATATAGCACGCCGAGAGACTGGTATATTGTCAACTGCAGATACATTGCACGCAGAGAGACTGGTATGTTGTCAACTGCAGAGACATAGCAAGCAGAGAGACTGGTATGTTGTCAACTGCAGAAACATAGCACACAGGGAGACTGATATATTGTCAACTGCAGAGACCTAGCATGCAGAGAGACTGGTATGTTGTCAACTGCAGAGACATAGCAAGCAGAGAGACTGGTATGTTGTCAACTGCAGAGACATAGCACGCAGAGAGACTGATATATTGTCAACTGCAGAGACATAGCACGCAGAGAGACTGATATATTGTCAACTGCAGAGACATAGCACGCAGAGAGACTGATATATTGTCAACTGCAGAGACCTAGCACGCCGAGAGACTGGTATGTTGTCAACTGCAGGGAAGTTATTCGTCTCAAAATAACTTGAACCAAACAGTTTTTTTAGGCATGTTTTGATAGCAAAGGCAAAACACTTGACTTCAGCGCGCCATAATCCGTGACAGTGATGTAAACAAACGTAATATTGTAATTTAGCAAACGTGAACAGAAATGTCACCCGGGTGTTATTTAACGCGAGCCTGTTGGCTCAGCTGACAGCTGACAATGTCCGACAGAATGCCAAGCAAGCAGGTGACGGCCTATTCATAGTGACATTTAGGGATTGCGTGTTGATATTATATTTGATTCTACGCTGACGTTTTGTTGATTAAACACGTGTAACAAGTAACTAAGACCAAACAGTCTAGTGATGCGTGTCTCTCCAAGTTAGTGTCGATATTTGCATACTGTGTTCAAAATTTTATCTTTCTCTGGCGCAACTTTCAAATTCCAAAAGCTAACTCCTCATAAACCCGGTTCTGTCTTAATTAGGACACTGTAAGACGACAGCAGACAGTGTCTGTCGGCGACACGTGTCGGCATCTAGGCTATTTATGGGTGATGATCGTGTTTTGGTCCGGAGAATAACAGGAAGAACAAGAAGGGTTAAAAGAGGACGAATAACTTATGGAAAGTGATCGGGGTTGAGTGAGCCATAAAGAGAAGTGGCGGGTCGGACGACGAGAAAGAGGAATACAGACCAAGAAACGGAGCAGACCAATAGGAAGACTATGGCACAGACGGAAGAACTGTGTAAGGAAGAACTGTGTAAGGGTGGACCTCAGAAATGTAGAGGTAGTGGAAGTATCGACGGAGGGAACTGATAGGGAGCAACAAGAGGAAGAGGAAGAGCAGTGTAACAGGACAGGAGCTAGGCGTGCATGGGAATCACGAGGACGGGCAGAGGACTTTCCACAATGACCACCGTCTCCAGTGGACATGGTGGTCAAGATTATGGTCGCCGATCGCTTATTTGGTCAAAATGATGAAATCTCAATAAGCCAATAACTTTAGTGAACATTTCTCAGGACACTTCTTTTTCCAATCAAAAGTTTTTATTTTTTATATCAAAAAACAAGATCTTTCTTTGTACCTGTAGAGACTTTCGTCTGACGTTACACGCCGACTTCTTCAGTACTAATGACGAATGACGTCATCGTACATGTGGGGTAGCTCGTAATTGCCCTCATCTCTGTTCGTTGGTGTCTTAGTCTTTCTGATCCAGGTGGTTTACTTTCCTTGCCGGGTTCTTCTAGTTGTCTCCTTATCAATGATTGTCGCGCCCTCCCAGTCTATTATGTGATTTTCAGTCGTTGCATGGTCTGTTACGGCGGATCTGTTGAAGTTAGACATTAATCTGTTTCCCGCTCCTTGTGTATATCTCATTGTTCGTGTTGTCTACGTCCTTCCTGTGTTCGTCCTGTCGTGTTTTCAGTAGTCTCCCGGTCTCTCAATATACTCGGCACCACAGTTCTTGCAACTCCGTACTTCTTCATTACTCTGTGTGTCTTTCCTTCCGAGACTCCCTCCACATATGGGATAACCAATTGACTCCTGTATTCCTTGTTTTGTGACTTAGTGTCGGTCTTATTCTTCTGTTTTGTGTTGTCTGTGACCTTTTCAAGACCTAGGATGGACAAGATTCCTTCTTGTCCCTCTCCTCTGTGGTTATCGTCTCACACCTGTTCATGAGCGTTCTGACAACTCCTAGATTATGACGTGTGGGGTGGGACGCGAAGTTTAGATACTGCTCAGTGTGCGTCTTCTGTCTGTACACGGTGGACTTCACGCTTCCATCTTCCTTTCTGGTGAACTTGGCATCCAAGAAGTGCATGCCGTTGTGTTCTTCATCTTCCCTCGTGAAGATGATGCTATCCGTGGGATCTACAGTGTCCATGTGTTGTAGCAGTTTCTCTGCCTTTCCGTCGTCCACACATCTCTTCCAGCTTTTCGGTTGACAGTCCTCTGGTGCTGTGACGATGATTGATCTTTAGCTCCAAGTCCTGCATGTACAAGTCCACAACAATGGGGGACACTGGGCTGTCCACGGCTACTCCGAACTTCTGTTGGTAAATTTCCCCTCCAAA
>CBDHHR010000234.1:17500-19076 GCA_965263245.1 Metamycoplasmataceae bacterium
TAACCTTACGAGAACAATGGAACGGAGATGAATAACCTTACGAGAACAATGGAACGGAGATTATTAATCTTACATGAACAATGGAACACAGATGAATAACCTTACGAGAACAATGGAACAGGGATGAACAACCTTACGAGAACAATGGAACAGAGGTGAACAACCTTATGAGAACAATGGAACAAAGGTGAATAACCTTACGAGAACAATGGAACAGAGGTGAATAACCTTACGAGAACAATGGAACAGAGGTGAATAACCTTACGAGAACAATGGAACAGAGGTGAATAACCTTACGAGAACAATGGAACAGAGATGAACAACCTTACGAGAACAATGGAACAGAGATGAACAACATTACGAGAACAATGGAACAGATGTGAATAACCTTACGAGAACAATGGAACAGAGGTAAAGAACCTTACGAGAACAATGGAACAGAGATGAATAACCTTACGAGAACAATAGAACAGAGATGAACAACCTTACGAGAACAATGGAACAGAAATGAACAACCTTACGAGAACAATGGAACAGAGATGAATAACCTTACGAGAACAATGGAACAGAGATGAATAACCTTACGAGAACAATGGAACAGAGATGAATAACCTTACGAGAACAATGGAACAGAGATGAATAACCTTACGAGAACAATGGAACAGAGATGAATAACCTTACGAGAACAATGGAACAGAGATGAATAACCTTACGAAAACAATGGAACAGAGATGAATAACCTTACGAGAACAATGGAACAGAGGTGAATGACCTTACGAGAACAATGGAACAGAGGTGAATAACCTTACGAGAACAATGGAACAGAGATGAATAACCTTACGAGAACAATGGAACAGAGGTGAATAACCTTACGAGAACAATGGAACAGAGGATTCCTGTTTGTGCTTTTGCTCATACTAGCCTCCAATAGATTCTTTTCATAGTCCTTTGATGCTACTGAAACTAACTCGATCAATGGAATAGTTCCTTTCTCACACCGCTCCTTCAACTCAGCTCATCTTACATGGCCTAGTCCAAAAAGTAATAAGACACTGACCATACTTGCCCTTTTCCTCTCGGGAGACATACAAACCAACCCCGGTCCAAGGCATCAACCTGTATACCCGTGTGGATTTTGCGAGCTCGCTGTCTCGTGGTCACCCAATGAAGAAGCTGTATGCTGCGATGAATGCAGCATATGGTACCATCGGTCATGTCTTGAAATGTACACCAAAGATTATAGCTTGTTACAACGCTCAAACGTACAGTGGCTGTGCTGTAGGTGCCAAACACTTAATATATCAAGCTTCACCTTCCGAAGCTTTGAAATCTCTCCAAGTTTTTACGAACCAATTGCTAATGAAAACAACACTCTGGAATCACTCTCTCCAACATTCAACCCACTCTTCACTAGCAGTCCCAAATCGACAGACTAACACATGTCAGAGAATCCAACTAGAAGATCCAATAATTCATCACGCTCCTCCAACAAAGCAAAATTCACCAGCTCCAGAACAAGCTCATCTGCATTTGACCTCCCACAAAAGAAAAACCTGCGTGTTATGACCGTGAATTG
>CBDHHR010000235.1:0-10008 GCA_965263245.1 Metamycoplasmataceae bacterium
ACTGATTGTCTTCTCCATGTCTGTGGGCAAGATGATTATCAGTTCTAGAGTAAATGTAGTTGTTCTCTAATTTCTCCATTATAATCTTCATAGCATAAGTACGACACGACACTGCTAGACGGTGCACAGCGGAGAACAACAACAATGATTTACAAAGAGACAGATTGTTAATATAATGGTTTGTGCTTTGGCTGTTTTGCTCATGGACTAGTGCAAACAATATTCGGGGAATCGCAACTTGTCCCTCTTAGAGATGTTATGCAAGATAGTTTGACATAATGTTTCTCGACTTCATCCATTCCCTCCAAACTAACGACGAATCGAGAAGATTCGATGACTTTGTCTCGTGTCTTCGGTGTCTGCCTTGTTCGTGTACCCGTCTCTAGATAACAGACAGGTCTGACGGCGTCATTATACGTGACCATTATACGTGACAAAATCACCGGAATGGGAATTACACTGTTCTTCGAGAGAATTAATTATTATAGAATGGTTTTCAAGCACTATTGAATCGTCATCATGACGCGCAAAAGCATGTGCGATTTGTTATTCTGTCGTAAGATATCAATCTCGCATAAAGCACCTGACCGAAATACCGCAGAACGTCGACAGCTGAATATTTCGCCAGTTATTCCCGGTGTAACGACAATGCTTTTTGGCGATTGAACAATACGCATTTTTAAATTAAACTGACACTGCATAGTAGTTAAACTATTAATACATTACACATCTGGACATAAAAGAACCGGATTGGCGATGAGCAAACGAATGGATTGGGCAATTTTAACACATATCCAAACATTATAACGACCTGTTATGTAGACCTTCGCTTCTCGTCATACTGATACTCCATTAGTACGCACGGCGTCCCTGTTGAATGATGTCATCATACATCGTGGTTTCCAAAGCGGGAGCAGGACGCAGCGCGACGGGCCGAAACTCCGTGATCCAATTAAATAAGGACTGCCGATGATTTGTCGTTATTGCTGCAGTAAATGGTACTATTCGTGTATCGCCATTTAGCAGGAATCAAGGTCGGCGTCACATTTATGATGTTTTCCATGTTGATCCTAACATCGGTTGATTAATCGATTGGCGTTTCTGACCGACGTGTCAGTGACCTACCCATGTGCTGGTGATGTAGATCAATCATACCAGGCCGACACACTGAGCACGTGGTGGACGCAAATGGTCCCCCTGGTCCCCTGACATAACCATGCATTAGTCGGCCATAAGTGCAATTTCCCGGTTACTGTCTTAGACGCAAACTATACATTGCGTTTCCCTTTGAACCAGTGTTTTCTTAAGGTATACATTTCCAGAATATGAGTTACGGAGTTACGTTTTTGTCGTTTATTCAAACATAGGCAACATAATTTATATCATGCATAATTCAATACAAGAAACCCATTTATATATCCAAGTTTGAAAATTTATTTTAAATATACCGTAGGCGTGTGGTAATCATATCATGATAATATAATCCTCTAAATGATATGTTTCTATAATTGGGCGATGGTTGTTCAAGCGTTTCAGCGCCCGTTTAACTGAACCCACGGCTACTGTTCCAAATGCGAACCAGCGAAAGCGCACACCTATCAACGTGCTTACAACGTGGCTAATCTCGCCTGCAGTGCGTGGTATTCAAACGAAAGGCTGAGTTAGCATTGCGTGACATCACCAAAACCAGGACACAGTGACCGATCAATCAACGATGCATGTGCTGATAGCCAGTCCTGGGGGAGTTTCCACGACAACTTGCCTTTGTTTCTCCAGACAATTTTATACATTATAGTACTTCGCAATAAAGAGTCAATGATGTCTTTGTTACTGCAATTTCCTGCACCGGCGGACAGTGCGAAGCACTGCTATTGCAACGCGACGTTTATCGCACCAGTGCAGGCGCTCGTCGTTAAATATTAACGTTCTCAGTTTCATTGATTTCAAACGGTAGAATTTCAGAGCAACCAGACATAAGGCAAACCACCTGCGTTTGGTACACATTTAATCACACCACGTGCGAAGAACCGAATAACTCAATGGCCAACAAATAGTTGCCGTATATACGGGATCCTGAAAACACCACTGACAATGACGAATCGTTGTCAAGTGATTTTAATCCAACAAACTTCGCTAGTGAAAAGGAGAATACAATTGTACACACGTGTTGATTGGTCGTAGTAATGTAAAAATATAAATATCCAGATGTAATGAAATGTAGCTTCACACAGATCCTTCTACAGTCGAAGAAAACTATTTGTTGGTCACGGTAAGCATTAAGTGATTCGGATCTTCGCACGGGATGTGATGAAGGTAACTTTTTTTTTTACAAATGTCGGCCCTAAATACCCAAATTCGATACCTCGATCCAAAAAGCAATTTTCAACCTATCTTCAAAATTGTCCTAAACTAAATTCAAATAGTCTTTTTATGAATCCAACTGATGAAAACGAGATCCAACAAATATTAATGTCCCTTCCATCCAAGAAAAGTTCTGGTTATGATAATTTGAGTCAGCTTGATGTAAAGATATTTGGGGAGCAAATAGTTTTACCTTTGGCTATATTAATAAACTAGTCAATAGTTGAGGGAATAGTTCTACAGCAATTGAAAATTGCGAAAATTATACCTGTTTTTAAGTCCAACGCCAAAGATGACATTTCAAGTTATAGACCTGTTTCAATATTACCTACAATTTCAAAAATATTGGAATACATTGTGTATAGAAGACTTATACAAATAAATACTGAATAACCACCAATATGGTTTTCGTGAAAAACACTCAACAATAAATGCCCTAACTGTGCTTACTTATGATATTATAAAAGTATTAGAAAAACAGATTCGGTTCTTAGTGTTTTCTTGGATCTGAGTAAAGCTTTTGATACCATTGATCACGAAATATTATTACATAAACTTAATTACTGTGGAATAAGAGGTACTCCACTCAGATGGTTTAAGAGTTATCACTCTAATCGGAGACAATAATAATACTCTTTCGATGCAACAGGATATAACATACGGGGTTCCACAGGGGTCCATACTCGGTCCACTCTTGTTTATTATTATTATTATTATTATTATTATATATATATATATATATATATATATATATATATATATATATATATATATGACCTTCATTTTTTTGGTAAATAAATGCAAAACCATATTATTTGCTGAAAACAAATAAATAATATTATATATTTATGTAGATAGGAACAAAGAACTTAACATATTAGCTGACGGGTTTTCTGCAAATAAGCTAACCCTAAATGTTTTCAAGTCTAAATGCATGTTATTCTGTATATCCCATCCCCCAGAATGAATAATTGTCTATAACAATGTCTAACATAGTAACACAGCGTATAAAATATGTGTAAAGTTTCTTGGTTTTCTTATAGATGAAATAGTTGACTGGCAAGAACACATAAATTGATGGGAAAATAAACTAACCAGTGCTCTATATGCAATCAATAGAGTTAACAAATTTTTTCCCGTTTCAGCCGTTAAAACAATCTATTACACTCTAATTTACCGCTACTTGACATATGGAATCATTTTGTTGGATCCACATATAAATCCCATTTTACAAAATTATTCATTGTACAAAAGAAAATCATTCGTTCCATACTGAAAAGAAATTATATGTCGTCACTTATTAAAATTGCATGATATATACGAACTTGAAGTTGGAATTTTTTTATTTCATTTTGTCCATGGCAGTCTACCACATTTGTTATGCGACATGTTCACAGTTGTCCACAATATACACATCTATCAGACCAAACAAATATCACAAATACGTCCTTTCATTAGTTCTACTACCAGATCCTCAAACAGTTTGCTATGTAAAGGTTCGGTGATTTGGAAAGCAATTCCAACCTGCATTCAGCAGTCACATAGCCCAAAACGTTTTGTGTTATCATTAAAATTAATTGTGGTAAGAGGGTATGAAGACCTGGCTCAACTTTAATTCCATTTTGAAGCACATGCAGCCTATCCTTACTTACTTTAAATCACATATATTATGAAATATTTATTCACATGTATAACTGGTTCAGCTTGTAATTGCGGTTGGTGTAACCTTACGTCTGCACCATTTTTAATAGGTCAACCTATTACTTTACATTACTGTTGTGACAACAAATCGGGTCTCAATTTGAAATGTAATTCTTATTCAACACGCTAAATTACTATTACATAGTTTATACAATTATTGCTGAGTTGACAGCGGCCAGTTTCTTCTTTTGAAGCATTCATCATATTGTATTAACCTCATTATATTACCGGCTACAGCCTTAATTGGCTCCATTGTCAACTGGGAATCTTGTACTATATCATTTATTGTCACATCTGCTGATTATGTTTATTTGTATGATGTATGCGATTCCGAAAAGAAATTACTTATATACTTACATTAAGGACCTTACAGTTGTAAACATATTAACAGTATCATATCGTTTACAAAAAGCTAGTGAAGGCAAGATATACTGGTTCACTTCTAGTAGGCATCTTACTAATGCATTTATATATGCGTACTCATAGGCCGTAGCATAAATAAAGATTTCTTAATGGTTTTTGGTTGACGTATGATGATATTGAACAACAGATCCTCCAACTAGAGCACTTCGTGACAGGGGTCAGAGCACAGTTACACTTCTTGGTCTGACCCATACGAATGTAGTACCATAATAACTGTCATTTGAGATTTTTTTACGTGAAATGAGTACAGTAGGGCAGGCTACAAGTAGCTTCAGTGCTATTATGTACCTGCAATGTAATGATGCGTGTTAGGCAGTTCGAGTGTAGTTGGCGTAGTGATTTTTAGCCATTTTTTTCTTACATGACCCTGCGGATCGGATGCATAAAAACATGCTAAATTTGGTCAATATTGACGGGCGGATGCAGAAAAACATGCTAAATTTGGTCAATATTGACGGACAGTGCACATGCATGCATTTTAAGAGGCCGAGATATGCAATTTTGACGAAATGTGATCAGCATATCAATGACATGACTGCAGTGACTGTGTAGAAAATAAAACAATTCTCAGGTACAGTTTCCTTATAATCTGATAAAACGTTAACACGGCCGCCAATGGGAAAACCAACAGGGCTCTGTGCCCTAGAAGCCATAATGTTTGCAGACCAACATTGTTGTTACATCTATCCACACGAGCGTCTCGTAATCAGTACATCATACATACATTGATTATTGTTTCGAATCATAAACGGATGTGCACTTACACAATAGTCTACACAAATTTCAAGGATAAATATTTATTTGGCCAGTGTATGTGCATCATATTTTACCGCTGAACACGATTGTTGCAAAATGCAGTTAATTTTGTCATTTCGTGTCATGTATTCATGTTAGTACGTTGTCAAACTCAGCACGCCTTATATGAAACTTTACCAACATCCAACCGGTCCGTTCCACTATACCGGAGATATGATTATAGACACGTCGCGACTAATCTATGTTGTCAAATGTGCATGCGATATCGTACTATTACAATTAACAGCCTATAAATGTAACTATAAATGTATTATCTAGCTCGTGCCTATTAAAAGTAATCAAAGTCTACGTTACATATTAAATGATACCCTAGCAACATATATGGACCACCAACACCACATAACACTAACAACAAGCTGTTACAAGATACAGCCGTGTGACGTGGGAGTTAAGTAAAATGCAGCCAATTGCAATATGTGCGGTGTATAATAAACAGATCATGATAGACATACATTTGCACCAAAAAACTAGCTCTTCAAACAGTCCTCTTCCTCTGTAAACCTCAGTGTGTACGGACATTCTGATCCGCAAATTTTCTCTGCGAGATAGCCGAGCGATGTACGCGACTGGTCGCCTCCAGTGACCGTGTTCATCTGTCCACGTGCTGGACGTGGTTGATGTCGGACTGTCTGGACCAATCTACAAGCAGTAGGGACTTCCGAAATGATCTGTAGTTGCAAATCACTTCGTGAACTCGCCAAGAGAAGAGTCTGGCTAAATACCTAGTTTTAGTGCTCGCTGCCGTCAGATGGCATCAGTGTATTGCATTAGTTGTGTATCTCTCTCTCTCTCTCTCTCTCTCTCTCTCTCTCTCTCACACTCTCACTCTCACTCTCACTCTCTCTCTCCTCTCTCTCTCTCTCACTCTCTCTCCCCACTCTCTCTCTCTTTCTATATATATATATATATATATATATATATATATATATATATATATATATATATATATATATATACGTACACATATATATACACGTATACATATCAGATATATGAGGAGTGGTTTGGCGGTGACGTGGTGACCTAGAAAGAGTGGGAGAAGAATGGAAATGTGTGTGTGTGTGTGTGTGTGTGTGTGTGTGTGTGTGTGTGTGTGTGTGTGTGTGTGTGTGTGTGTGTGTGTGTGTGTGTGTGTGTGTGTGTGTGTGTGTGTGTGTGTGTGTGTGTGTGTGTGTGTGTGTGTGTGTGTGTGTGTGTGTGTGTGTGTGTGTGTGTGTGTGTGTGTGTGTGTGTGTGTGTGTGTGTGTGTGTGTGTGTGTGTGTGTGTGTGTGTGTGTGTGTGTGTGTGTGTGTGTGGTGTGTGTGTGTGTGTGTGTGTGTGTGTGTGTGTGTGTGTGTGTGTGTGTGTGTGTGTGTGTGTGTGTGTGTGTGTGTGTGTGTGTGTGTGTGTGTGTGTGTGTGTGTGTGTGTGTGTGTGTGTGTGTGTGTGTGTGTGTGTGTGTGTGTGTGTGTGTGTGTGTGTGTGTGTGTGTGTGTGTGTGTGTGTGTGTGTGTGTGTGTGTGTGTGTGTGTGTGTGTGTTGTGTGTGTGGTGTGTGTGTGTGTGTGTGTGTGTGTGTGTGTGTGTGTGTGTGTGTGTGTGTGTGTGTGTGTGTGTGTGTGTGTGTGTGTGTGTGTGTGTGTGTGTGTGTGTGTGTGTGTGTGTGTGTGTGTGTGTGTGTGTGTGTGTGTGTGTGTGTGTGTGTGTGTGTGTGTGTGTGTGTGTGTGTGTGTGTGTGTGTGTGTGTGTGTGTGTGTGTGTGTGTGTGTGTGTGTGTGTGTGTGTGTGTGTGTGTGTGTGTGTGTGTGTGTGTGTGTGTGTGTGTGTGTGTGTGTGTGTGTGTGTGTGTGTGTGTGTGTGTGTGTGTGTGTGTGTGTGTGTGTGTGTGTGTGTGTGTGTGTGTGTGTGTGTGTGTGTGTGTGTGTGTGTGTGTGTGTGTGTGTGGATTAATTGCATATGACTCTCTACATCATTTGAATAATTGCATATGAATAAACATAAAATATTATAAAGTATGCATGTTTGTGATAATGAAATGAAGTTACAAAATATATATGCAAACTAAAAAGTAGAAATAAAAAATGAGATGCGCCACCTAGTGAATAAGCGAAAGATATGGTAGACAAACTAAGACCGAACATTTTCATTTTTGTGTTTATTGTGGGACTTGTTTCAATATAGTCTAAATTTAAGTTTGACCTTTTTAAAGTATAGCACCATCTAAGAAAAAAGTATTCTTACTTAATTTGTTATTTCATAGCTGGCCTCAGAGCCAAGCATTGTTTCTACATAAATCTGGCGTAAAGCCGTCCTACCGGTAACGTTGACAGAACCTTACTAACCCCGACAGTAGTGAAGGGCGAATAGGTGCTGCCACCTTACGGGGTCTGGGTAGTCCAGGCTACTGTATCACTAGATTTGCTCGTTACGTATGTGGACCCAATATCCTAGGCAGAATTTTATTTTATATTACACACACACACGCACACGCACACGCACACGCACACGCAAACACACACACACACACACATACACACACACACACACACACACACACACACACACACACACACACACACACAAACAAACACACACACTTGCGTATATCGCTATTAAATTTTGAAACTCGCCTTTTCCTGATCTGCGATGAGTTGGTTCTGGTTTGCTCAATGCCACCTGTAGCATATAGAGAGCGCCGGAACACAGCGTTCCAAACATGTAGCTCTGGGTCTGCATCTCGTAGAAACTGCGGCTGTCGTTCTTGAACAAATACTAGAAACATAACACGTTTTTTTTGTAATGGGAGTTTTTTGTAATGGAATTCAATTCATGCACTAGTTTCACAAGTCAGAGAACAACTTTACAAAAATAGAAGCATTTCTTTTTTGAATGCGTCTCCGCTTAGATGAGAAGAAATTTGATTAAGGCGAAATTTTTTGAATAGACTCTTCCTACGTCATAACCCGACGGTGCGACAGCGGAATTTTGCTACAACTCCTATTCAACCGACCGAACATGGAATTATTTTGTTCGCCAGCAAGTGGTATTTTTGGCAAGCCTCGAGGGACTGTTTTGCCCTCCCCAAACCACCAGACCATTCTCTGGTTCGGTCCCTGTACCGCCCATTTTCCACAAAGGCAAACTGTTCCCTTACCTCTACCGTCACCGTTCCAACGACGGATAGGGCCGAAGTAACGACGCTGAGAGCGAGCGCGATGAACACGTCAGTGCTGCCGTGGCCGCCGAAGACGTCCGTCTCCATCAAGGTGGTACATGTGAGCGCCACCACAAGAACGACGAGGGCAAACCACCGGGTCACCGAGATGTCCTTCTTGAAAACAAACCTATACGTCAGCGCCATAAACAGCATCCTCATCTGCCCGAATATGTTATAGATAGGCGGCGTGACATAATGCAGCGCCAAGAAGTAGGCGTTGTTGTTGATGGCGTAGATGATTGACGGCACCGCGTACCAACAGGACACCCTTATGTTGAACACTTTCCCCTGCCAGGCAAGAATCACAAGAAATATCGAGCATTTCAACAGCTCCGTCAGGGTCACGATAGCCGTTTGTGGCATCAAATATTTACCGTTGTTGTAATATTTCATACCATAGCTGCACACTTGTTTCCACACGTCAAACGCAATGAAGACAACGCTGCATATTACTACGATAGCGCAGCCATTACTTTCACGTGCCAGTGTCTTGTTTTTCGATGTCGCAGTAACTTTAATAGTACCAAACTCTAAATCGATGGTTTCTAAATGCATGTCCTTTTTCCCTGACGTAATTTCCGTGGTGTCCGACTTGAGCACCATCTCGCCAGATTTCAAATCCATGTTTCAAACCTCTTGTCAGAGTTCGTGCGTTCAAATCGATAATATTTCCAGAACTTGAACCGACGTTTTAGGCATCAAGGAAATGTTGTCATACTTTTCAGCAACATATCTGCAATACAAAAGGTTGAATGAATTAAGATTGCTTGCAACACTACATGCTAGTTGGCTTATCGCCGCGAACAGCTGCCTGGCTACGATGAAACTTTGAGCAACGCTGAAAAATAAATTTAACGGTGATATAAGAATAATCAGTTTTAATGGGGAAACTACATAACTAATCATCCAGGTGGCGCCGTTAACCAGGTGGGTCCGCGTGCTGTCAACCGCCAGCGTTGTGTTACCTGGTACTGCATTCATTCATAATTAGTGGAGTCGCTTAAGTCCAAATGTTAATGCAATCGTGACTCACTGGATCAAAGTACCAAATTTCACACAGTTGTACCTTAGAACCATATATAACACTTTTTAGAGAGGGTTGCCCGATTTTAAAGGCCATGGTCAAAGATCAATAATGCTATAATCATAGTGTCCAATATCTCGATATTTTAATGCTATTTTTAAATGTTTTCGAAAACTTATTTATTTACTGACACATATACCATAGGGACATATACAACTTTTGAGATGAAGCTGCGCGGATTTAAATGTCAAGGTCAGACGACGGCAAAGGACAAAATATTTCATAATTCAAATGTTATCATCTACTAACACTATAGCAATGCTTGTATTTTGGAAAGTTACAGTAGACGCTTATGGCTGCAAAACTATGTAGCTGCACGCGTGTACTATAACATGGGGTACCGATACTGGACTGAAAGACAACTATACGGCTGTTCTAGGATTGACATCGTTTAGGACACGTACCGATCTGACAGCTTGAAAGGTCT
>CBDHHR010000236.1:0-2500 GCA_965263245.1 Metamycoplasmataceae bacterium
GACGTGTCCAACATCTAGGGTTCGGAAACAAGTGTAGGTTTTCAAAGAACACTATAAACGCTAATTCGAACGAACGTCAACATTGATATGTACAAAATAAGCTATCGGTCTTGCTGGTGCACAATAGGTTTCCATTTATGCGCTGACGTTGTATGCTTTATCAGATCATGACAGCCATTGTAGGAATACATGCAGCCATAGGTAATGTACTCATCAAATAAATATGTATTCTTAGGCCGCCTTTTAACTGCCTATAATATAGAAATCCAGCGATACAATAACAATGTAATACATGCAACTAGCTGACTGTAAATAAACAATATGTAATAATCAGTAACATTACAGTCACCATATTATGTAATGATTGATAGAGTTATACTCAGGTAATAACATTATATTTCAAAGATGATGATCCTGCGTTAATGTCATATCGATATTGTAATGACAATTTTAATCTAATGCCATTGAATCAGTAAACCACACATCTTATAATAATCGATGCAACATTAGCATGACCTGCAAAAGCGTCCAAAAGAATCAGCAATTGCAAAGCAATGCGGTGACTTCTTAAATATCAGTATTAGAATAACTAATACGTAATAAGATACGTATCCTTATAATAGGACATGTGGACCAATTTCCTTGTGACATTGTAGAAACACCTACCGCCAGTTATGCATATGTATCGTGCTTGTAAACATAATATTAACACCGCGTGTTCGTACGACCTATTTCCTCTTGTGTGTCAACTTACTGCTATATTTACTCGTACCGTATGTGTTACGCAGTCTATATCGTGTCTGTACACATAGCATTAACACCGCATGATCACACGACCTTGTATGTCGACCACGCTGATTATACTTCGTTGTTTACGTAGCCTTATAATAGGACATATGGACCAATTTCCCTGTGACGTTGTACAAATAAAACAAACAACACCTACCTACTGCCACATTTACTGGGATCTCGCTAGTTATGTATATGTATCGTGCTTGTAAACATAATATTAACACCGCGTGTTCGTACGACCTATTTCCTCTTGTATGTCAACCTAATGCTCATGTGTTATGCAGTATATATCGTGTCTGTACACATAGCATTAACACCGCGTGATCACACGACCTTGTATGTCGACTTCGTTGTTATTTTGGACGTCGTCAGCATCGTAAAAACGTCTCAACGATGTACTTAGATTCGTGCATTTAGTTGTTCGGCTAGAAATTACAATAGCGTCCATTGCCTGCCATTGTATTTTCCGCCAGGGTGGTATGTTTTAAAGATGTACAATATCGTCCGGTTTCACGTTGTACTTTCTGCTTTCTCACGCATGTCACGTTACACAGGAGCCGTCATCGTTCGGCTTGTAATTATGGCAACCAAACAATGCGCTTCTTAAAATAGGAAATTGCAAGATATCCTCTTTCAAAATTCCATTATTAACGTTGATTCGTTAGACATTATAATGTTAGCGAATCGCACTGTAATGACATTTCCTATTATTATCTCAACCATGGTTAATGCAGCCTGATTGAGTACTGCATCGTCGGTTGTAAAACAGAACCGCTGATCTCGGTAATACGACCACCTGCCTTCCCAGCAATTTCCTCCCTAAATGCCTCATTATCGATTTACCAATCTGCAGACACTTAGTGTTTTTGTCATAGATCCCTCGGCTTTTTATATCCCGACGATGAATTGTCAAGACGGTGATCTCCGCGTCATTGATGTCGTATTCCTGTGTGTTGTTGTTAATCACCTTACTATCAGTACATCCACGACTGACTTGGCTCACGTTCGTCCGGCACGGGTGGACTAAATGCCTGGGAAGCGTTTCACTAGTTTGAGTTCACACGTTCGTTTTGCTCTATAACATCGAGTTCGCACCTTAGCTTATATTGTATACTAAAAATGAAAGTGAAGTGACGTCACCAGGACACTTTCGCTAACCTTGGCATCAAAGTGTCTTCGTTGATACGGTGGTGTTTTTTTGCATTTTAAAATAGCTCCTTACATCTGATAATAGATATTGTTTAATGATGGGTTGTCATCATTTGATGATGTTTCAAATTTTTAACCATGCATATTGCCCCATGCCGATAATAATTGCATAGTTCCTATATGACAAATGTTCTTGTTTAAGCAGTGAGTATCCAACTGTTCAACAAAATACCACTCAGTCTGCTCTTTAGCACACTAAGGTTTAACAAACTAATATTTAGCAACGTATTGCATAACAAGCTAGTGCACAGTGTGCTACTGCTAACAAATGTACCGTTCTAAACACGGGACTGAACGTGCCTGTATTACAGAGGTAAACCTAACCGTACATTCACATAGTCCGGTATGTACGAATATATATATATATATATATATATATATATATATATATATATATATATATATATATATATATATATATATGTGACTACTCAAAACTCTTCTTTATCACCTGGAAAAACCTGTTCAGTTGAAAACCATCAAGTGGTCTCTGGGAAGC
>CBDHHR010000236.1:10000-15000 GCA_965263245.1 Metamycoplasmataceae bacterium
ACCTATGGGATCGCTCAGGTATAATCGGTCTAATTCCGTCGGACTTAATATGACCTGCGTCGTTTATTCCGTCCACCCGGCTGCACCCAGACACCCGGCTAGCGCAGGAACGCGCCCACGGCAGGCAAAATCGGTTTCAACCCCCCAAAGGCGTCTCCCATTTGACGTTTCCGTCGCAGCGCATATAAAGAATACGGAAAACGGCCCAGGGAGATACACGGTTATCGGAAAAGGCTATTAGAGCAATTGCATTCAAACCGGCCGTGTTAGCGGTGGGAAAAAACGACAGGAGTAGGACAAAAACACAGGGATGAGACCAGCTCAGTGTACAAGAGAACCACGATTAACAATAATATTATAATATACGATAGTATGTTATTGTGTGTAGCTAGGACTTAGATGGTTCGCTGATTGCACGGCTATACTAAACGCGGAATATGCGATGGGAATATTGTTTAGTAATATATGACTTAACCACAATAGAGATGGGAGAAACATTTATATTTAATCCAGAACAAGTTAATTCCACACAAAAAAAGTATACGTAACAAGTATGTAATATATGCCATGCATATGCTCTTGTTGACAAATTTATTTTACTAAATTTGTGAAATGTCCAGCTCGTTAACTGATTGCTAAGAGTTACCAAGCATAACAGCAAGCCGTTTGTATTATGGTGCCAGAACGCAATATGCAGGCAGATTGATCGTGTAAAGTTGGTGTGTGTCTAGATCACCGAAGTCATATGACAAATGTGAGGTTACTGCATGTATTAATAATAAAACTGCATAAACGCGCGGTTTCGACGGCATGCGTTTTTGTATTGATTTATACTTAATGAAAAACATAGAAAATGCTCAGCAGAACTATTGCAAATTAAGTAAGTCGCGATTCATTGCCCGACATGCTGGTTTTGAAAGCCAAAACAGTAATGGAAATTTAATTTCTTTCCACGAAATATTAACAGAGCATTCAAATTGAACTGAACTAAAAATATATTATTAAGTACAGGGGAGCTCGGTTTAACTTAAGTAATTCATCGCAACATGAGTTTCTGAAACGGGGTAAGGCGAGAATCAGTTAATGTATTTTTGAAGTATCATGTGGTATAGTTGATTAATTGTAATAATGTCACATTTCCGTTCGTAGTTTAGATATAAATTACGGATGTTTACGGTATAGAGGAGAACAGATTTATTGGATACGAAAAGCGCAGAACCATTCGACTGAGAGTAATTGCGAAGTTGTTTTGTGTGTGATAGGTAATTTTTTAATCTAGCGTAAATAACGAAGAGATTAGTGATCTATATTAGGCTTAATATGTTTCGTTCAATCGGATGAGTAAATACTGAAGTTGAAAGACCAATTGTGATGTACAGTAGCGAAGTGGACAGCCAGCACGGCGGATGTTGTTCAATTTGCAAAAATACAAATGCCTACAAACACAACTTTTTAGGAGTACGGGCGGTGATAATATGAGATAATGCATGTTCAAAGTAAAGCCGCAAATAAACGGTCTTATGTGATATGATTAGTGCTGATACAAAAATGTCAGACCATCGAGGGATTGCGGTTTCAAATGGTGATTAAATTAGTTTGGATGAATGGAGGAAGTAGCGAAATAAGTATCGATTAGAATACGGCGTATTGTGCACATCAAACAGATGGCACATATACGATGGAAAGCATGCAGAGTCAGATAATTGCGGAAACATTTGTAGTAAAATAGCAATTTTGTTTGAAGAGCTGACGTGAGGAGTAGGCTGAAATAAGCTGGACATGTGGACAGATTTGGAGATGAAAAATTAGCAAAGGGATCAGATGACCAGAACGTGGAGGGGAAAAGGAGCCGAGGAAGACTGGGAATGCGATGGGAGGACCGTGTTAAGTGGGATATGGAAGAGTGGGAGGAGAATGGAGAACAACAGCGAAAGAGAGAATGAGTTAGAGAGAACGCAGTGAGAGAAAGGTGAGGAGAGGAAAGCAAAGACGAAGAAAAGATGACAGTATTTATGGCCAACCTCACCCTTGACGACAGAGACAACAAACAAGAGGAGAACAACCGCCGAATTGAGAACGGAATGGAAGGTCGGGTGACCACCTTAGAGCGGCGTGTTTGGTGAAGTCGCCGTTCTTCTTCCGGTCCTGCAGACACGACTACGCGAGGCAGTGGTGTGGTCTGCGATGTCCGACGGCTGAGACGGGGCGTACTTCGAGGAGACGGCACCGATTGTCGGGAGGGACCAACGCCTGTGTGTCCCCTCCCATTACCCCGCTCCCTGGAGGAGGGCCCCGGGGCACCTCTCGTCAACTTCCCCGCAAACCCCGCAGGGTTTTTTTTTATGTCGAACGAAGGTTATCGGTAGGATTACGTATACGCTGATCTCTCCAGGTGCGTATATTGCGCCGGTTACGCATAAGTCGGGTGAACCTCGTTGTATGGTCACGTCGGTGCGGTGATACAGCCATTTAACTATAATAGAAAAAAAAAACATTTTATTGCGCCGTAAATCCAAGTTACCATATTCAAGGGCGCTGTTAAAAAACGTAAATTACCATTAAGAAATAAAGTTATACAAAATAATAAAAACGGCATAGAAAATCATCATCATCGTCATCGTCATCGTCATCGTCATCGTCATCGTCATCGTCATCGTCATCGTCATCGTCATCGTCATCGTCATCGTCATCGTCATCGTCATCGTCATCGTCATCGTCATCGTCATCGTCATCGTCATCGTCATCGTCATCGTCATCGTCATCGTCATCGTCATCGTCATCGTCATCGTCATCGTCATCGTCATCGTCATCGTCATCGTCATCGTCATCGTCATCGTCATCGTCATCGTCATCGTCATCGTCATCGTCATCGTCATCGTCATCATCATCATCATCATCATCATCATCATCACCACCACCATCATCGTCATCATCATCATCATCATCACCGTCATCACCGTCATCACCGTCATCATCATCATCATCATCATCATCATCATCATCATCATCATCATCGTGGCTCTACTTCGCTAACGAAGATACAGGAAGGAGGAAGGAGGAAGTCTTCGTCTGGTGCAGGCAGATTGATCGTGTAAAGTTGGTGTGTGTCTAGATCACCGAAGTCATATGACAAATGTGAGGTTACTGCATGTATTAATAATAAAACTGCATAAACGCGCTGATGGCTGATGGCTGATGGCTGATGGCTGATGGCTGATGGCTGATGGCTGATGGCTGATGGCTGATGGCTGATGGCTGATGGCTGATGGCTGATGGCTGATGGCTGATGGCTGATGGCTGATGGCTGATGGCTGATGGCTGATGGCTGATGGCTGATGGCTGATCAGCGTGCCTGCAAAACGTAAATTAATTACCATTAAGAAATAAAGTTATGTAGAGTAATAACAATCGACAAAGAAAATAATAAATAAATAAATAACAAAAACAACAAATAAATAAATAATAAAAACACCAAACGCCAAATTAAGCGACAATATTAAATGAAAGTCAATGTTCGGGAATAAAAGTCTCGTTTTGAATATATGAGTCTTCAAAAGTCTTCTAAAGTGGCGTAAAGGGTCACACTGACGCATGTCGTGTGGAAGATCGGTCTATAGACGAGGTGTAGCGAAGGGAAAGGGTCATTTGCTGTTAATCCGTTAAGACGACGGGCAACGAAGGGAAAGGGGATTTGCGATTAATCCATTAATACGACCACTTCGCTAGACTGGTCACTTTGACACAACTGTCCAGCGATTGAAAAACGATATATCAATGTGAATACAGTGTTTAGTACGTGATTGCCACATACACTATGTCATCTTTCCTGACGTTCACGACGCCACTGACCTGGCAACTTGTCCTCCCTGGCAGACATATTCAATCGAACACGATCTTGGAAGCATCCAGCCACACTGGAATTAATACTCGAAGACTATTCGTATACAAATATCCACCACTGTCTATAGCCAGTTGCTCATGCATACAGTTGAGTGAACTGGAGCCATGTAGAATTTGCCTAAGGCAGCACAGAATTCGAACCCGGTTTAAATTGATATTAAACAAAGGGGGTTTAATTTAGTTTCATTGATGAATTAAGTACCCCAGCCTTAACCACTTAAAAACGTGCAAGTCGTACCTTTGCTGTACACATGCATGTACGTCTAATTCATTGATGCTGTATGCATGTATGTAAACCTGCGCTTGTATTTGCACGTACGTGTGCAATTCATTCGATTTTTGATAAACACATTTGATGACACAACATCGATATGTATCAGTTATGACGGGATTATGAATGACTCTCGTGGGAACCACAGTCGTCTAGCTGTTTCGTGTCCTTCTTTTAAAACGCTGAACTTGATCTGCAACTGCATTTTAGGTTAATTGATTTATCTGCGTGCGCACAAAATTTTGCAATTTTGCCCAAACATGTTGTAGGCATATGCGTTCATTTCACAAAGCCCGCGTGCTTTCAATGTTAAAGCGACAAGCGATAACACGGTGTTGTGATTTCAAAGACGATGTTAGTTTACGAGCAATTAGTGACATGCATTCGCTGCATCACCCTTTAGATTCGCTCGTGTTTCTGCAACGATTTATCGCGATACCATTTTTCAGAAATATCACTACAGACACTTCTAGTTGTTGTGAACGTATGACACTGCAATGCGACGAGTTTGAAGCGATTGCGTGTGTTGTATATGGTGTACGTGCGCATGTGTCATTAACACACTTTTATTTCTGAGAAACAGAAATTTATTACAGAGTCTACTTATTCAATGAGACAACTGCGCTTTCGTTGCACAACGCTAACTTAGTTTACAGACCGTGATTAAGAAAACACGTTCTCAAAGATAGCCGGACATCGATCCAAATCCGCCCTCGCCTCCTTCGTCTTTACATCGATTCGTTCGTTTTCGCTAGACTAGCTCCGGAATGAACAAAAAACAACTGCACTAACTTTATTTTTACTAATGTAATCGCGGTGCAAAAAGTTA
>CBDHHR010000236.1:25000-34868 GCA_965263245.1 Metamycoplasmataceae bacterium
TTTATCATACACACGATGATAACGTCGATAGTAGAACTAACTTAGATAGCATTGTTTATTGCAAGAATTTGCAGTTCTACTTTGTCAAGCCAGTTCGTGAGTTTGCGGACATTTCCGTACTTAATACAAACGTCCGGAGAGTTGTTGCAAATTATTGTAGTTACGAACGATTATTGTTTGCAACATCGCTTTTGCAAATGTCCGAATGCGATAACTAGCATGACTTGGTGTGGTGTGGTGTGGTGTGGTGTGGCGTGGCGTGGCGTGGCGTGGCGTGGCGTGGCGTGGCGTGGCGTGGCGTGGCGTGGCGTGGCGTGGCGTGGCGTGGCGTGGCGTGGCGTGGCGTGGCGTGGCGTGGCGTGGCGTGGCGTGGCGTGGCGTGGCGTGGCGTGGCGTGGCGTGGCGTGGCGTGGCGTGGCGTGGCGTGGCGTGGCGTGGCGTGGCGTGGCGTGGCGTGGCGTGGCGTGGCGTGGCGTGGCGTGGCGTGGCGTGGCGTGGCGTGGCGTGGCGTGGCGTGGCGTGGCGTGGCGTGGCGTGGCGTGGCGTGGCGTGGCGTGGCGTGGCGTGGCGTGGCGTGGCGTGGCGTGGCGTGGCGTGGCATAGCGTAGCGTGGCGTAGCGTAGCGTAGCATAGCATAGCATAGCATAGCATAGCATAGCATAGCATAGCATAGCATAGCATAGCATAGCATAGCATAGCATAGCATAGCATAGCATAGCATAGCATAGCATAGCATAGCATAGCTGTTACATTTGTTATGCATGTGAAATGACAAATCACCAAGATACTGTTGTGTTTCACGTGACAATTAGGATACTTATGTCAGGTGTGTAAATTAGTATAAGCTTAATTATGCCAATTCGTTGGGATTCCAGGCCCGTTTTCGATTAGCAAGTATGACATGATGTAAAGTGTTGCCGGGGTGTCTCATTGTATGTCGAATGGAGAATGTATCGTAAAGCTTGTTTCGGGCATGTCTATTGCATGGCTGAATGTGTTTGATGCGCGCGCGTGCGTGCGTGCGTGCGCGCGCGTGCGTGCGTGCGTGCGTGCGTGCGTGCGTGTGTGTGTGTGTGTGGACGTGTGTGTAATACAGATGAATTTGCCCGATACGTGTGTTGTAGATCCGAATGTGTTGGGAATGTGAATTGTACAGATGAATGTGTCGGGCGGTTTGTAGAGGTGACTGTGATGGTATGTGGGTTGTATATATGTGTGTGTGTCAAGTATGCGTGTTATAAAACTGAACGTGTTGGATATGTGTGTTGTATATCGGTATGTGTCAAGTATGGGTGTTAGAAAACTGAACGTGTTGGATACGTGTGTTGTATATATGTATGTGTCGAGTATGCGTGTTATAAAACTGTACGTGTTGGGTATGTGTGTTGTATATATGTATGTGTCAAGAACGCGTGTTAGAAAACTGAACGTGTTGGATATATGTGTTGTATATATGTATGTGTCGAGTATGCGTGTTATAAAACTGTACGTGTTGGGTATGTGTGTTGTATATATGTATGTGTCAAGAACGCGTGTTAGAAAACTGAACGTGTTGGATATATGTGTTGTATATATGGATGTGTCGAATATGCGTGTTATAAAACTTAACGTGTTGGATATGTTTGTTGTATATATGTATGTTTCGAGTATGGGTGTTGTGATACTGAATGTGTTGGGTATGTGTGTTGTAGAGTTGACAGACTCCGACCTGCGACAGTTCGTGGGGTCGCGGTGTCGCCGAGTGCTGCAGGACGGCGGGAGATCAGGACAGATCGAACGGGCGAGAATCAAAACACTGAAAGTCACCATAGTCATCGGTAAGCACGATGTGTACGAGACAACACGCATGCTCTAGAGTATGTATCTATTCACGTACACACACACGCATGCACGCACGCGCACAAACACACACGTACAGACACATATACGCATGCATACGCACAAAAGAGCACGCACGCACACACACACGCGCACGCGCACGCGCACGCGCACGCGCACGCGCACGCGCACGCGCACGCGCACGCGCACGCGCACGCGCACGCGCACGCGCACGCGCACGCGCACGCGCACGCGCACGCGCACGCGCACGCGCACGCGCACGCGCACGCGCACGCGCACGCGCACGCGCACGCCCACGCTTGAAAAAACGCACTTTCTCGAGATCATTCCACAAATCGGGCAAAGTTCACGTGATTCAACGAATTTCCTGCTAATAATTTCCTACCGGACAAGGCAATGAAGCAGCGCGTTGAGTTGAAAGGCGAAGTTGTCGCAGTGAAATCACATTATCGCGATATCGCGAGCGGCTTCGCTGATTACCGTTGTCTTTTTCACTCCGACACTCTCTGGGCGCGATGCACCAATTGCTCGTTGCCTAACTCCATTGACGTCAGTCGATGGTGTTACGAGATTGCCGCTGTCAGTCTGTCTTCTGTGCAGTCATTTCGTGAGTTACGTGAGCGAGACACATAGGTTATAAAATGATAATGTCGTGTTGAAGAATTATATAAACGGTTCAAGGTCACTGTTGGTAAAGTCTTCTAATCCAGACTCTCCCGGATTTCAGTATGAAGGGGTTGCCGGACAGTGAATGACCAGTCCACGTAGCATACCAGCCAAATTGCACACGACCGCCGCTTGCCTTAATCGATATGAAGTTCACCAATTGCAATTAGTTTCGCATCAATAAATCCCTACATTGAACTCGCTTACATCCTCAAATAAAACACCAAACCAAGCGCGCCAATTTATATTATGGCGTTTTAAAACTCGTTCACAATTTGCAGAGACGCGCAACATTCCATATTGTCCACATTTCCCCTATACGTAGAGATCATGGACACCTGGGTTGAGATAAAATACTACAACCCCTCAAAGTTAGCGTATTAATAAATAAAAAGGAAACTATACACGACCGCACGACGGCCTGGATAATCGTTGTTATTCCGGTCGCTCTGCTGCATGTCATGTGATGTATCATGTTTCGTTTACACCAATACATTGCTATTTTAATATAAGAACGTTATCTCACAATTCAGTTAATGACGAATGCAAATGAAATTTGTCGACACGTAAGTCAGGAAAACGGTGTAGTTGTATTGCTTATAATGGCTTCCTTCATATCTTGGGTATATGTTATAATGGCTTCCTCCACATCTTAGGTATATCTTATAATGGCTTCCACTACATCTTAGGTGTATGTTATACTGGCTTCCTCCACATCTTAGATATATGTTATAATGGCTTCCTCCACATTTTTGGTCTGTGTAAAGTATGTTTAAACTGCATGCATATCAAAGCTTTCATATCTGAACTGTGCTGTAAGTAAATATTGCGAAATCGACGGAACTACATGTCTCATATCGGATACATCAGCATACTTCTCGATAATTGTTTTATGTTAAAAAAGCCGTTGAGATTTCGCCAATTCTGCCCTCCGTTAATTGGAAGCAACTATTGATGTGGTAAAAATGTTAGACCGCCTGCACGCAGTGTTTTGGTTAAATTCGTCGGTCGCGGGTGCTCGCTCTTTCATGGTTTGTGTACGCGCATGCCGGGTCATTGTGTGGGTGGCAGTGGATGTTACACCTGTCAGTGGCCCGGCAACTCCAGGTGCTTTAGTTCAAAATGGACCGATCCCGAAAAATCTGTACTTCGTTGACCTCAACAGGAACGCTCTTGACGGCTTGTACCACTACACACAAGACGAGCGTCTCGTGCTGTAGCGCAGTGCTGCGTGTATCGTTCGTGACAGGCATGACATGGAGCACTGGAAAAGGTCCGCGCACATAATTCGTCATAAGAACGGTGGATTAGTAAAGTAAGACATATGATTGTTGAATGGAAACTGATACAGCTTCGTTGACCTTTTCTATGCAATCGACGGCGATGTTGATGCTATTCTGTTCTATTTTACATGACACGCTTGTTAACGCCCCCAAGCGCTGTGATCGTGATAATAATATATGTCACCCTACACAAGCACCAGTAACAACCGACTATCAAATATTAATGTTGACCACTTTGCTTGCTTGAGAAGCACCCTTACCCGATGCAGTCGGCATCGACGTGGTAATAAGCAAAACGACCAAAAAAAACCATCTGTCCAGTTGAACTTGGAGTAGCAAAACGACGAGGATTACGTAAAACTTGGACCGAGAAAGGAGAACATACCGTCGTCACATAAAACAGAGAAAATTGCAAGGGCGCACGCTCAGCGCTAGTCAAGTCGTCTGCAGGCAATACCAGACAGCCGAAGTTAGCATTCTTGAGCAAGCGCGTACCACCAGCATTGTAACCGACCTGGTTAAAAATCAACTATGCTGGTGTGGTCATGTCAAAAACATGCCAGACAGAGCAGTACGGCATAACTACTTCACGTCACACTCCCACCGGCAAACGAACTACCGGGGGCGGCTACAGAAATACAGGCCCAAACGAAAACAAGCATGAAGAACTGCGACAAAGACCCGACCATGCAAGTAATTGATTCTTAAGAATGCGCGCGATGGCGACTGTTTTGTAGAACCGGCGTTGAACATTTTGAACTACACGCAAATGTCGAAAAACGGCAGCGGGCGGACAGGCAAACATATAGAGGAAGATAACGATAAATAGATAAGGAGATGATGGTAGAATATATTTAGAGCACCCAATACTTTACGTGGTTGAGATCAATAATCCCAAAATATCCACACATTATGATTATAATGTCACCTATATGCAAAGACTTTAATTAAACTTTTAATTAAACGTCGTAAACTACACTTCATGGTGTAAGTAAGTACATCGCGGTACATTCTTCCGCTAACATGAACACAACTACTGCCCTATGACATTACACTTACAGTTAACTCCATGCGGTCATAATCTAGGCAGAACGCAGTAGTAGTTAATGTTTGCAGAATGTCCTGTTCTAGCGTTAACGAGTACTGCACGTCGTGCTCCATTCCGTGCATATGCTAGTTTATCTGCACTGGTGCAAACTCCACTAAAAAGGGATTGATAATTGTTTTTGATTAAGCGACAAACCCTCTACATAACACGGCATCGAGATCAGTGCCAAAATGTCCTGATGTTATTTTATAAGGTATTTTCCACCTATCTAGATAAATAATATTAGGAATATTTGCATATAGGTTCACACGCACGCACACAAAACACACACACACGCACACACACAAACACACATACACATACATATACACATATACACACATACACATATACACACATACACACATACACACATACACACAAACCCACAACATACATACATACATACATACATACATACATACATACATACATACATACATACATACATACATACATACATACATACATACATACATACATACATACATACATACATACATACATACATACATACATACATACATACATACATACATACATACATACATACATACATACATACATACATACATACATACATACATACATACATACATACATACATACATACATACTTTGATTGATTGATTGATTTATTTAATATAAAATGTAAAACATTGTACACATATGCATAATATATAAATACAAGGTACATTTAAATATTCGGATAACACAAAAAGTGCACGCACTTATTTCCATTGTGGTCCTTGACATACACATGACAGACATTGACAGAAATGACAAATATAACATACTAAAACAACCATAATAAATAAGTGATATAAATAATTATTAATATATGTAAATGACATTGATAATTACAATATAAAAAGTATGGAAATATCTCCTGATTAGAAACACTTTGTAAAACCTTGTTATTTATTACACACACAAAAATCTAATAAATAATAAAAGTAAAAAATAAAAATTACGTCATCAATTATGATTAATAATAAATAAATGAGCTGGCTTCCTGATCATTAAGACAACTGAACAAAAACTGCTTCAGTAGACATTTAAATTGCCTCATGTTCTGAACACTTTGTATGGAAAATGGCAATTCGTTCCAGGCATGAATTCCTGTGTAGTAAAAGGAGGTTTGCCCAAATGATTAACATATGGCACACAAAGAGACATAACACTAGATCTTGTATTTATGCCATGCTGCTTACATGCTACATTGATCAAATTTGACATATACTTCGGTGCTTTATCATTTATGACATTGTAAACAAGGTTCAATTTGAGTTGTTTAACTCGTAACTCCACTGGTAGCATGTTCACCAGTCTAAACTCTTTCAAACCGATGTGGGTTCTGGCTGGTGCATTTAAGATGAAACGGATTACCTTGTTCTGAGTACACTGAAGTCTGGATTTGTATTTCTTGGCTAAACCAGAGAACCATGATGAACATGCATAGTCAAAATTGCATTGTATTAATGCTGTGGTAAGAAGTTTTTTGTTTTCATGTTGATAGTTTTTGTATGTCTATACAAACATTTTAATTTGGCATTTGATTTACAAATAATCTTGTCAGCCACTATTTCTCCAGTTAATGACTGATCTAGGTCTATGCCTAGGTATTTAACATGGGTTTGACTTGCCAATGTCGTACCAGCACATCTCACCTGGATGGAACTACAGGAGTTGGAGTTCAGTTTACGTTTCGACCCAAATAGAATTGACTCCGTTTTCCCTAGATGGAGGGACAATTTGTTATTGATTAGCCACTCTCTGGCTGCCTCGAGTTCTGAAGAAAGACTTTCTTGAATCAGTTGGGTATCTTTACCTGAGACTAAAAGGGCTGAATCATCAGCATACAAAAGTAGTTTGCAGCGAACAGCTGTGTAAATATCATTAATATATATTATAAATAATACATACATACATACATACATACATACATACATACATACATACATACATACATACATACATACATACATACATACATACATACATACATACATACATACATACATACATACATACATACATACATACATACATACATACATACATACATACATACATACATACATACATACATACATACATACATACATACATACATACATACATACATACATACATACATACATACATACATACATACATACATACATACATACATACATACATACATACATACATACATACATACATACATACATACATACATACATACATACATACATACATACATACATACATACATACATACATACATACATACATACATACATACATACATACATACATACAGGCAAACACATACATACATATACATATATATATATATATATATATATATATATACATATATATATATATATATATATATATATATATATATATACACACACACACACATTATATAATATTACACACACACGCACACATTCATACACACACACACATACACACACACACACACACACACACACACACACACACACACACACACACACACACACACACACACACACACACACACACACACTTGCGGGAGCACACGAATTAATGTACCGTCTGCGTGTGTTTTCAGTGTCAGTGTTCGTAGTTTGTTGGACGCCGTACTTCGTCATGTCCGTCTGGTGGTGGATCGACCAGTAAGTACATTTTGTCATTCTCACCCTGTCCACACTAACTTCCCGTCAAGCGAAGTGGAATGGTGCCTGTGTCACGACATTAGTTGCCATTGAGAATTGTTGACATATAATACAGAACGTGCATATTCGATGACTCCCCAACATTTCACACGCATCGTTCGAATTGCTCAACTATTAGAAAAACTATTATATTTAAATATATTGCGCTGACTTTATATGTTAGTACCAACTGAACTCGTGATGTAATGATTTTATAGTAGGCCAATAATTAGCATACTTTAACGTGATGCCAGTGGCAGAAACCAACATTTTTGTGTTTTGGTCAATATGGTCACCTAACGGTATTCACCATGCCCTAATTCGTCACCACACGCCCGTGGAACGTGAAGACGTTGTGTTTGTACAGCTCAAGGTTAGGCCTATTAACAACTACCAGCTAGACACCAAATTACTGACCGCTGGCTCTTGGGTTGGGACAGAAATGCAATGTGATCTGATAGATGCTGGAAGTCACGCCACGGTCATGTCATATTTCCCCGTAGTTCCTTAGGGTATTGGCAGATGGATAATTGTAATGGCATACTGACCGTACTTATAGTTCTTCCACCTGTAACTGTAGCGCGATAGAGCTTAGGGTCACACTATTATCAAATAACATAACAATAGCCACGAGTAAAGTCCACGCCTTTGTTCGAGGGCATTTTGTTGATGTTACTTGTATTGTACGTAATGCAATGCATCGTATTGCATGCTTTGATCGTCCTGCTATATGTAATTTCACTCGTTCCGTTTGATAACCAGATGACGTCGTTCATTTTAATGTTACGTCACTATAGGATCGTTTAGAACACGATCTCGGTAATGGTGGAAATCGCGCTACTTCACCAATTACGTCATCAGTGTACAAAACGCCGTCACGTGACGCGTTGAGCTTTCTTTGTTCTCGTCGAGTGCGGACACTTCTCTGTCTGGACTAATTAGATATTTGGAAAGTCGACAGATGCACGAGTCTAAGGCCTACCATTAGTTCATTATTATCCCAAATGGTGATAAATCACGTCCCTTGTTTAGTCAGCATCGTATGCGCATGCGCGGTGATTTATACCTGATGTGTCGACCAGTCGAGGCACCAGTTTTAGACAAATTGCAACACAATAGTATCAATTATTCTGACGTGTCGGTCAAGTCACCAGTTTTTAGACAGCGTGCAACACAATAGTATTAATTATTTCACTACATCTGCCACGAGATGTCTCTTTGAAAACGTATCATCTAGCAAAGTACCAGTCGATTAGCTGTTGACCTATTTCTGCCCGAGACCTTGGACTCTCACCGCGACATTCTCACGTCAACAAACACCGACACGTGTCTGGCGTGCATCATGCCTTTGGCAAATATGCGGTGCTTATGTTTTTATCAGCAGCGTTAATACTGTTACTGATATGGTGTCGTTTGAGAATAAACGGACTTTACTGACGTCACTGCCGCGAGAATGTAGGTAGTCATGCTAAGATACGCCGACATTGAGGGTGTGTACGTTTAACAGGACATAGTTTGAGTGCGTTCACAGTAGCAGTGTAGAACAATGCGGTGTTATGCCACTCCGGACCGGCACCTGTGGGATTTGACCGCAAACATGGTGACGGACAAGACGGAACAGTCTCGCCAGGCCAATTAGTGAATCATTGACACCAGGTGGCGCCAAGGTCGATCGAAACGACACAGGTTTTTTTTAAAGTCGTCAAGATATTGTGTACAACATCTGATCAATCTTGCTGTTTGATGCTTTTTTATTGACATTGTCTGTAGATTGCAATGGTTTGGCGTGAGTGTGTGAGTGTGTGAGTGTGTGAGTGTGTGAGTGTGTGAGTGAGTGAGTGTGTGAGTGAGTGTTTGTGTGTGAGTGTGTGTGTGTGTGTGTGTGTGTGTGTGTGTGTGTGTGTGTGTGTGTGTGTGTGTGTGTGTGTGTGTGTGTGTGTGTGTCTGTGTCTGTGTCTGTGTCTGTGTCTGTGTCTGTGTCTGTGTCTGTGTAATATATATATATATATATATATATATATATATATATATATATATATATATATATATATATATATATATACACAGACACAGACACAGACACAGACACAGACACAGACACAGACACACACACACACACACACACACACACACACACACACACACACACACACACACACACACACACACACACACACACACACACACACACACAAACAAACACACTCACTCACTCACTCACTCACACACTCACACACTCACACACTCACACACTCACACACTCACACACTCACACACTCACGCCAAACCATTGCAATCTA
>CBDHHR010000237.1:0-12664 GCA_965263245.1 Metamycoplasmataceae bacterium
TGCTAGGTTGCTTTGTTGCTTTGTTGCTTGGTTACTTAGTTACTTGGTTACTTGGTTACTTGGTTAATTGGTTAATTGGTTAATTGGTTACTTGGTTACTTGGTTACTAGGTTGCAAAGTTACTTGGTTGCTTGGTTACTTGGTTGCATGATAGCATTGTTCTTGTTTACTTGGTTGCTTGGTTGCTTGTTTTCTTGTTTGCATGGTTGCTTGGTTGCTTGGTTGCTTGGTTGCTTGGTTGCTTGGTTGCTTGGTTGCTTGGTTGCTTGGTTGCTTGGTTGCTTGGTTGCTTGGTTGCTTGGTTGCTTGGTTGCTTGGTTGCTTGGTTGCTTTGTTGCTTGGTTGCTTGGTTGCTTGGTTGCTTGGTTGCTTGGTTGCTTGGTTGCTTGGTTGCTTGGTTGCTTGGTTGCTTGGTTGCTTGGTTACTTGGTTACTTGGTTACTTGGTTGCTTGGTTACTTGGTTACTTGGTTATGGTTACTTGGTTACTAGGTTGCAAGGTTACATGGTTGCTTGGTTACTTGGTTGTCTGGTTACTTGGTTGCATGATTGCATTGATCTTGTTTACTTGGTTGCTTGGTTGCTTGTTTGCTTGTTTGCTTGTTTGCTTGGTTGCTTGGTTGCTTGGTTGCTTGGTTACTTGGTTTCTTGGTTGCTTGGTTACTTGGTTGATTGGATACTAATTACTTGGTTAGTTGGTTAATTGGTTAATTGGTTAGTTGGTTAGTTGGTTAATTGTTTAAATGGTTATTTGGTTTCTTGCTATTTGGTTACTTGGTTACTTGGTTACTTCCATGCTTGGTTACTTGGTTGCATGGTTATTTGGATGCTTTGTTACTTGGTTGCTTGGTTATTTGGTTGTTTGGTTACTTGATTGCTTGTTTACTTGGATGCATGGTTTCTTTGTTGCTTGGTTATTTGGTTGTTTGGTTACATGGTTGCTTGGTTACTTGTTAGCTTGGTTACTTGGTTGCTTGGTAACTTCGTTACTTGGATACTTGATTATTTGGTTACTAAGTTACTTGGATACTTGGTTGCTTTGTTACTTGGTTACTTGGTTACTTTGTTACTTGGTTACTTGGTTACTTGGTTACTTGGTTACTTGGTTACTTGGTTAATTTGTAACTTGGTTACTTGGTTACTTGGTTACTTGGTTACTAGGTTGCAAGGTTACTTGGTTGCTTGGTTACTTGGTTGCCTGGTTACTTGGTTGCAAGATTGTATTGTTCTTGTTTACTTGGTTGCTTGGTTGCTTGTTTGCTTGTTTGCTTGTTTGCTTGGTTGCTTGGTTACTTGGTTTCTTGGTTGCTTGGTTACTTGGTTGATTGGATACTAATTACTTGATTACTTGGTTACTTGGTTAGTTGGTTAGTTGGTTAATTGTTTAAATGGTTAATTGGTTTCTTGCTATTTGGTTACTTGGTTACTTGGTTACTTGGTTATTTGGAGACTTGGTTACTTGGTTACTTGGTTACTTGGTTACTTGGTTACTTGGTTATATGATTGCTTGGTTACTTTGTTGCTTGATTACTTGGTTACTTGTTTGCTTGGTTTCTTGCATACTGGGTTACTTGGTTTCTTGGTTACTTGGTTATTTGGATACTTGGTTACTTGGTTGGTTATTTGGTTGCTTGGTTACTTGGTTGGTTGGTTACTTTATTCTTCTGTATTAGGTTACTTGGTTGCTTGGTTACTTGGTTGCCTAATTACTTGGTTGCATGTTTACACGGTTGCTTCTTTACTTGGTTGCTTGTTTGCTTGGTTGCTTGGTTGCTTGGTTACTTGGTTACTTGGTTACTTGGTTACTTGGTTACTTGGTTACTTGGTTACTTGGTTACTTGGTTACTTAGTTACTTGGTTACTGGGTTACTTGGTTACTTGTTTACTTGGTTACTTGGTTACTTGGTTACTTGGTTACTTGGTTACTTGGTTACTTGGTTACTTGGTTACTTGGTTACTTGGTTACTTGGTTACTTGGTTACTTACTTGGTTACTTGGTTACTTGGTTACTTCGATGCTTGGTTACTTAGTTGCATGGTTATTTGGTTGCTTTGTTACTTGGTTGCTTGGTTATTTGGTTGATTGGTTACTTGATTGCTTGTTTACTTGGATGCATGGTGTCTTGGTTGCTTGGTTATTTGGTTGCTTGTTTACAGGTTGCTTGGTTACTTGTTTGCTTTGTTACTTGGTTGCGTGGTAACTTCGTTACTTGGATACTTGGTTACTTGGATACTTGGTTGCTTTGTTACTTGGTTACTTGGTTACTTGGTTACTTGGTTACTTGGATACTTGGTTACTTGCTTACTTGGTTACTTGGTTACTTGGTTACTTGGTTACTTGGTTACTTGGTTACTTGGTTACTTGGTTACTTGGTTAATTGGTTAATTGGTTAATTGGTTACTTGGTTACTTGGTTACTAGGTTGCAAGGTTACTTGGTTGCTTGGTTACTTGGTTGCATGATTACATTGTTCTTGTTTACTTTGTTGCTTGGTTGCTTGTTTTCTTGTTTGCATGGTTGCTTGGTTATTTGGTTGCTTGGTTGCTTGGTTACATGGTTGATTGGATACTAATTACTTGGTTACTTGGTTACTTGGTTAGTTGGTTAGTTGGTTAGTTGGTTAATTGTTTAATTGGTTAATTGGTTTCTTGGTATTTGGTTACTTGGGTACTTGGTTACTTGGTTACTGGGTTACTTGGACTTGGTTACTTGGTTACTTGGTTACTTGGTTACTTGGTTATTTGATTGCTTGGTTACTTTGTTGCTTGATTACTTGATTACTTGGTTACTTGGTTGCTAGGTTGCTTTGTTGCTTTGTTGCTTGGTTACTTAGTTACTTGGTTACTTGGTTACTTGGTTAATTGGTTAATTGGTTAATTGGTTACTTGGTTACTTGGTTACTAGGTTGCAAAGTTACTTGGTTGCTTGGTTACTTGGTTGCATGATAGCATTGTTCTTGTTTACTTGGTTGCTTGGTTGCTTGTTTTCTTGTTTGCATGGTTGCTTGGTTGCTTGGTTGCTTGGTTGCTTGGTTGCTTGGTTGCTTGGTTGCTTGGTTGCTTGGTTGCTTGGTTGCTTGGTTGCTTGGTTGCTTGGTTGCTTGGTTGCTTGGTTGCTTGGTTGCTTGGTTGCTTTGTTGCTTGGTTGCTTGGTTGCTTGGTTGCTTGGTTGCTTGGTTGCTTGGTTGCTTGGTTGCTTGGTTGCTTGGTTGCTTGGTTGCTTGGTTGCTTGGTTGCTTGGTTGCTTGGTTGCTTGGTTGCTTGGTTACTTGGTTACTTGGTTACTTGGTTACTTGGTTACTTGGTTACTTGGTTAATTGGTTACTTGGTTACTTGGTTACTAGGTTACTAGGTTGCAAGGTTACATGGTTGCTTGGTTGTCTGGTTACTTGTTTGCATGTTTGCTTGTTTGCTTGGTTGCTTGGTTGCTTGGTTGCTTGGTTACTTGGTTTCTTGGTTGCTTGGTTACTTGGTTGATTGGATACTAATTACTTGGTTAGTTGGTTAATTGGTTAATTGGTTAGTTGGTTAGTTGGTTAATTGTTTAAATGGTTATTTGGTTTCTTGCTATTTGGTTACTTGGTTACTTGGTTACTTCCATGCTTGGTTACTTGGTTGCATGGTTATTTGGATGCTTTGTTACTTGGTTGCTTGGTTATTTGGTTGTTTGGTTACTTGATTGCTTGTTTACTTGGATGCATGGTTTCTTTGTTGCTTGGTTATTTGGTTGTTTGGTTACATGGTTGCTTGGTTACTTGTTAGCTTGGTTACTTGGTTGCTTGGTAACTTCGTTACTTGGATACTTGGTTATTTGGTTACTAAGTTACTTGGATACTTGGTTGCTTTGTTACTTGGTTACTTGGTTACTTTGTTACTTGGTTACTTGGTTACTTGGTTACTTGGTTACTTGGTTACTTGGTTACTTGGTTAATTTGTAACTTGGTTACTTGGTTACTTGGTTACTTGGTTACTAGGTTGCAAGGTTACTTGGTTGCTTGGTTACTTGGTTGCCTGGTTACTTGGTTGCAAGATTGTATTGTTCTTGTTTACTTGGTTGCTTGGTTGCTTGTTTGCTTGTTTGCTTGGTTGCTTGGTTACTTGGTTTCTTGGTTGCTTGGTTACTTGGTTGATTGGATACTAATTACTTGATTACTTGGTTACTTGGTTAGTTGGTTAGTTGGTTAATTGTTTAAATGGTTAATTGGTTTCTTGCTATTTGGTTACTTGGTTACTTGGTTACTTGGTTATTTGGAGACTTGGTTACTTGGTTACTTGGTTACTTGGTTACTTGGTTACTTGGTTATATGATTGCTTGGTTACTTTGTTGCTTGATTACTTGGTTACTTGTTTGCTTGGTTTCTTGCATACTGGGTTACTTGGTTTCTTGGTTACTTGGTTATTTGGATACTTGGTTACTTGGTTGGTTATTTGGTTGCTTGGTTACTTGGTTGGTTGGTTACTTTATTCTTCTGTATTAGGTTACTTGGTTGCTTGGTTACTTGGTTGCCTAATTACTTGGTTGCATGTTTACACGGTTGCTTCTTTACTTGGTTGCTTGTTTGCTTGGTTGCTTGGTTGCTTGGTTACTTGGTTACTTGGTTACTTGGTTACTTGGTTACTTGGTTACTTGGTTACTTGGTTACTTGGTTACTTGGTTACTTGGTTACTTGGTTACTTGGTTACTGGGTTACTTGGTTACTTGTTTACTTGGTTACTTGGTTACTTGGTTACTTGGTTACTTGGTTACTTGGTTACTTGGTTACTTGGTTACTTGGTTACTTGGTTACTTGGTTACTTGGTTACTTGGTTACTTGGTTACTTGGTTACTTGGTTACTTCGATGCTTGGTTACTTAGTTGCATGGTTATTTGGTTGCTTTGTTACTTGGTTGCTTGGTTATTTGGTTGATTGGTTACTTGATTGCTTGTTTACTTGGATGCATGGTGTCTTGGTTGCTTGGTTATTTGGTTGCTTGTTTACAGGTTGCTTGGTTACTTGTTTGCTTTGTTACTTGGTTGCGTGGTAACTTCGTTACTTGGATACTTGGTTATTTGTTTACTAAGTTACTTGGATACTTGGTTGCTTTGTTACTTGGTTACTTGGTTACTTGGTTACTTGGTTACTTGGTTACTTGGTTACTTGGTTACTTGGTTACTTGGATACTTGGTTACTTGGTTACTTGGTTACTTGGTTACTTGGTTACTTGGTTACTTGGTTACTTGGTTACTTGGTTAATTGGTTAATTGGTTAATTGGTTACTTGGTTACTTGGTTACTAGGTTGCAAGGTTACTTGGTTGCTTGGTTACTTGGTTGCATGATTACATTGTTCTTGTTTACTTTGTTGCTTGGTTGCTTGTTTTCTTGTTTGCATGGTTGCTTGGTTATTTGGTTGCTTGGTTGCTTGGTTACATGGTTGATTGGATACTAATTACTTGGTTACTTGGTTACTTGGTTAGTTGGTTAGTTGGTTAGTTGGTTAGTTGGTTAATTGTTTAATTGGTTAATTGGTTTCTTGGTATTTGGTTACTTGGGTACTTGGTTACTTGGTTACTGGGTTACTTGGAGACTTGGTTACTTGGTTACTTGGTTACTTGGTTATTTGATTGCTTGGTTACTTTGTTGCTTGATTACTTGATTACTTGGTTACTTGGTTGCTAGGTTGCTTTGTTGCTTTGTTGCTTGGTTACTTAGTTACTTGGTTACTTGGTTACTTGGTTAATTGGTTAATTGGTTAATTGGTTACTTGGTTACTTGGTTACTAGGTTGCAAAGTTACTTGGTTGCTTGGTTACTTGGTTGCATGATAGCATTGTTCTTGTTTACTTGGTTGCTTGGTTGCTTGTTTTCTTGTTTGCATGGTTGCTTGGTTGCTTGGTTGCTTGGTTGCTTGGTTGCTTGGTTGCTTGGTTGCTTGGTTGCTTGGTTGCTTGGTTGCTTGGTTGCTTGGTTGCTTGGTTGCTTGGTTGCTTGGTTGCTTGGTTTTGGTTGCTTGGTTGCTTGGTTGCTTGGTTGCTTGGTTGCTTGGTTGCTTGGTTGCTTGGTTGCTTGGTTGCTTGGTTGCTTGGTTGCTTGGTTGCTTGGTTGCTTGGTTGCTTGGTTGCTTGGTTGCTTGGTTGCTTGGTTGCTTGGTTGCTTGGTTGCTTGGTTGCTTGGTTGCTTGGTTGCTTGGTTGCTTGGTTGCTTGGTTGCTTGGTTGCTTGGTTGCTTGGTTGCTTGGTTGCTTGGTTGCTTGGTTGCTTGGTTGCTTGGTTGCTTGGTTGCTTGGTTGCTTGGTTGCTTGGTTGCTTGGTTGCTTGGTTGCTTGGTTGCTTGTTTGCTTGGTTGCTTGGTTGCTTGGTTGCTTGGTTGCTTTGTTACTTGGTTACTTGGTTACTTGGTTACTTGGTTACTTGATTACTTGGTTACTTGGTTACTTGGTTACTTGGTTACTTGGTTACTTGGTTACTTGGTTACTTGTTTACTTGGTTACTTGATTACTTGGTTGCTTGGTTATTTGGATGCTTGATTACTTGATTGCTTGGTTATTTGGTTGCTTGGTTACTTGATTGCTTGTTTACTTGGATGCATGTTTTCTTGGTTGCTTGGTTATTTGGTTGCTTGGTTACATGGTTGCTTGGTTACTTGATTGCTTGGTTACTTGGTTGCTTGGTAACTTCGTTACTTGGATACTTGGTTGCTTTTTTACTTGATTACTTGGTTACTTGGTTACTTGGTTACTTGGTTACTTGGTTACTTGGTTACTTGGTTACTTGGTTACTTGGTTACTTGGTTACTTGGTTGCTTGGTTATTTGGTTGCTTGGTTACTTGATTGCTTGTTTACTTGGATGCATGGTTTCTTGGTTGCTTGGTTATTTGGTTGCTTGGTTACATGGTTGCTTGGTTATTTGTTTGCTTGGTTACTTGGTTGCTTGGTAACTTCGTTACTTGGATACTTGGTTATTTGGTTACTAAGTTACTTGGATACTTGGTTGCTTTGTTACTTGGTTACTTGGTTTCTTGGTTACTTGGTTACTTGGTTACTTGGTTACTTGGTTACTTGGTTACTTGGTTACTTGGTTACTTGGTTACTTGGTTACTTGGTTACTTGGTTACTTGGTTACTTGGTTACTTGGTTACTTGGTTACTTGGTTAATTGGTTACTTGGTTACTTGGTTACTAGGTTGCAAGGTTACATGGTTGCTTGGTTACTTGGTTGTCTGGTTACTTGGTTGCATGATTGCATTGATCTTGTTTACTTGGTTGCTTGGTTGCTTGTTTGCTTGTTTGCTTGTTTGCTTGGTTGCTTGGTTGCTTGGTTGCTTGGTTACTTGGTTTCTTGGTTGCTTGGTTACTTGGTTGATTGGATACTAATTACTTGGTTAGTTGGTTAATTGGTTAATTGGTTAGTTGGTTAGTTGGTTAATTGTTTAAATGGTTATTTGGTTTCTTGCTATTTGGTTACTTGGTTACTTGGTTACTTCCATGCTTGGTTACTTGGTTGCATGGTTATTTGGATGCTTTGTTACTTGGTTGCTTGGTTATTTGGTTGTTTGGTTACTTGATTGCTTGTTTACTTGGATGCATGGTTTCTTTGTTGCTTGGTTATTTGGTTGTTTGGTTACATGGTTGCTTGGTTACTTGTTAGCTTGGTTACTTGGTTGCTTGGTAACTTCGTTACTTGGATACTTGGTTATTTGGTTACTAAGTTACTTGGATACTTGGTTGCTTTGTTACTTGGTTACTTGGTTACTTGGTTACTAGGTTGCAAGGTTACTTGGTTGCTTGGTTACTTGGTTGCCTGGTTACTTGGTTGCAAGATTGTATTGTTCTTGTTTACTTGGTTGCTTGGTTGCTTGTTTGCTTGTTTGCTTGGTTGCTTGGTTACTTGGTTTCTTGGTTGCTTGGTTACTTGGTTGATTGGATACTAATTACTTGATTACTTGGTTACTTGGTTAGTTGGTTAGTTGGTTAATTGTTTAAATGGTTAATTGGTTTCTTGCTATTTGGTTACTTGGTTACTTGGTTAGTTGGTTATTTGGAGACTTCGTTACTTGGTTACTTGGTTACTTGGTTACTTGGTTACTTGGTTATATGATTGCTTGGTTACTTTGTTGCTTGATTACTTGGTTACTTGTTTGCTTGGTTTCTTGCATACTGGGTTACTTGGTTTCTTGGTTACTTGGTTATTTGGATACTTGGTTACTTGGTTGGTTATTTGGTTGCTTGGTTACTTGGTTGGTTGGTTACTTTATTCTTCTGTATTAGGTTACTTGGTTGCTTGGTTACTTGGTTGCCTAATTACTTGGTTGCATGTTTACACGGTTGCTTCTTTACTTGGTTGCTTGTTTGCTTGGTTGCTTGGTTGCTTGGTTACTTGGTTACTTGGTTACTTGGTTACTTGGTTACTTGGTTACTTGGTTACTTGGTTACTTGGTTACTTGGTTTCTTGGTTACTTGGTTACTTGGTTACTGGTTTACTTGGTTACTTGTTTACTTGGTTACTTGGTTACTTGGTTACTTGGTTACTTGGTTACTTGGTTACTTGGTTACTTGGTTACTTGGTTACTAGGTTACTTGGTTACTTCGATGCTTGGTTACTTAGTTGCATGGTTATTTGGTTGCTTTGTTACTTGGTTGCTTGGTTATTTGGTTGATTGGTTACTTGATTGCTTGTTTACTTGGATGCATGGTGTCTTGGTTGCTTGGTTATTTGGTTGCTTGTTTACAGGTTGCTTGGTTACTTGGTTGCCTAATTACTTGGTTGCATGTTTACACGGTTGCTTCTTTACTTGGTTGCTTGTTTGCTTGGTTGCTTGGTTGCTTGGTTACTTGGTTGCTTTGTTACTTGGTTACTTGGTTACTTGGTTACTTGGTTACTTGGTTACTTGGATACTTGGTTACTTGGTTACTTGGTTACTTGGTTACTTGGTTATTTGGTTACTTGGTTACTTGGTTACTTGGTTAATTGGTTAATTGGTTAATTGGTTACTTGGTTACTTGGTTACTAGGTTGCAAGGTTACTTGGTTGCTTGGTTACTTGGTTGCATGATTACATTGTTCTTGTTTACTTTGTTGCTTGGTTGCTTGTTTTCTTGTTTGCATGGTTGCTTGGTTATTTGGTTGCTTGGTTGCTTGGTTACATGGTTGATTGGATACTAATTACTTGGTTACTTGGTTAGTTGGTTAGTTGGTTAGTTGGTTAATTGTTTAATTGGTTAATTGGTTTCTTGGTATTTGGTTACTTGGGTACTTGGTTACTTGGTTACTGGGTTACTTGGAGACTTGGTTACTTGGTTACTTGGTTACTTGGTTATTTGATTGCTTGGTTACTTTGTTGCTTGCTTACTTGATTACTTGGTTACTTGGTTGCTAGGTTGCTTTGTTGCTTTGTTGCTTGGTTACTTAGTTACTTGGTTACTTGGTTACTTGGTTAATTGGTTAATTGGTTAATTGGTTACTTGGTTACTTGGTTACTAGGTTGCAAAGTTACTTGGTTGCTTGGTTACTTGGTTGCATGATAGCATTGTTCTTGTTTACTTGGTTGCTTGGTTGCTTATTTTCTTGTTTGCATGGTTGCTTGGTTGCTTGGTTGCTTGGTTGCTTGGTTGCTTGGTTGCTTGGTTGCTTGGTTGCTTGGTTTCTTGGTTGCTTCGTTGCTTTGTTGCTTGGTTGCTTGGTTGCTTGGTTGCTTGGTTGCTTGGTTGCTTGGTTGCTTGGTTGCTTGGTTGCTTGGTTGCTTGGTTGCTTGGTTGCTTGGTTGCTTGGTTGCTTGGTTGCTTGGTTGCTTGGTTGCTTGGTTGCTTGGTTGCTTGGTTGCTTGGTTGCTTGGTTGCTTGGTTGCTTGGTTGCTTAGTTGCTTGGTTGCTTGGTTGCTTGGTTGCTTGGTTGCTTGGTTGCTTGGTTGCTTGGTTGCTTGGTTGCTTGGTTGCTTGGTTGCTTGGTTGCTTGTTTGCTTGGTTGCTTGGTTGCTTGGTTGCTTGGTTGCTTGGTTGCTTTGTTACTTGGTTACTTGGTTACTTGGTTACTTGGTTACTTGGTTACTTGATTACTTGGTTACTTGGTTACTTGGTTACTTGGTTACTTGGTTACTTGGTTACTTGGTTACTTGGTTACTTGGTTACTTGGTTACTTGTTTACTTGGTTACTTGATTACTTGGTTGCTTGGTTATTTGGATGCTTGGTTACTTGATTGCTTGGTTATTTGGTTGCTTGGTTACTTGATTGCTTGTTTACTTGGATGCATGTTTTCTTGGTTACTTTGTTGCTTGATTACTTGATTACTTGGTTACTTGGTTGCTAGGTTGCTTTGTTGCTTTGTTGCTTGGTTACTTAGTTACTTGGTTACTTGGTTACTTGGTTAATTGGTTAATTGGTTAATTGGTTACTTGGTTACTTGGTTACTAGGTTGCAAAGTTACTTGGTTGCTTGGTTACTTGGTTGCATGATAGCATTGTTCTTGTTTACTTGGTTGCTTGGTTGCTTATTTTCTTGTTTGCATGGTTGCTTGGTTGCTTGGTTGCTTGGTTGCTTGGTTGCTTGGTTGCTTGGTTGCTTGGTTGCTTGGTTTCTTGGTTGCTTCGTTGCTTTGTTGCTTGGTTGCTTGGTTGCTTGGTTGCTTGGTTGCTTGGTTGCTTGGTTGCTTGGTTGCTTGGTTGCTTGGTTGCTTGGTTGCTTGGTTGCTTGGTTGCTTGGTTGCTTGGTTGCTTGGTTGCTTGGTTGCTTAGTTGCTTGGTTGCTTGGTTGCTTGGTTGCTTGGTTGCTTGGTTGCTTGGTTGCTTGTTTGCTTGGTTGCTTGGTTGCTTGGTTGCTTGGTTGCTTGGTTGCTTTGTTACTTGGTTACTTGGTTACTTGGTTACTTGGTTACTTGGTTACTTGATTACTTGGTTACTTGGTTACTTGGTTACTTGGTTACTTGGTTACTTGGTTACTTGGTTACTTGGTTACTTGGTTACTTGGTTACTTGGTTACTTGGTTACTTGGTTACTTGGATACTTGGTTAATTGGTTACTTGGTTACTTGGTTACTAGGTTGCAAGGTTACATGGTTGCTTGGTTACTTGGTTGCTTGGTTGCTTGGTTGCTTGGTTGCTTGGTTGCTTGGTTTCTTGGTTGCTTCGTTGCTTTGTTGCTTGGTTGCTTGGTTGCTTGGTTGCTTGGTTGCTTGGTTGCTTGGTTGCTTGGTTGCTTGGTTGCTTGGTTGCTTGGTTGCTTGGTTGCTTGGTTGCTTGGTTGCTTGGTTGCTTAGTTGCTTGGTTGCTTGGTTGCTTGGTTGCTTGGTTGCTTGGTTGCTTGGTTGCTTGTTTGCTTGGTTGCTTGGTTGCTTGGTTGCTTGGTTGCTTGGTTGCTTTGTTACTTGGTTACTTGGTTACTTGGTTACTTGGTTACTTGGTTACTTGATTACTTGGTTACTTGGTTACTTGGTTACTTGGTTACTTGGTTACTTGGTTACTTGGTTACTTGGTTACTTGGTTACTTGGTTACTTGGTTACTTGGTTACTTGGATACTTGGTTAATTGGTTACTTGGTTACTTGGTTACTAGGTTGCAAGGTTACATGGTTGCTTGGTTACTTGGTTGTCTGGTTACTTGGTTGCATGATTGCATTGATCTTGTTTACTTGGTTGATTATTTGCTTGTTTGCTTGTTTGCTTGGTTGCTTGGTTACTTGGTTTCTTGGTTGCTTGGTTACTTGGTTGATTGGATACTAATTACTTGGTTACTTGGTTATTTGATTGCTTGGTTACTTTGTTGCTTGCTTACTTGATTACTTGGTTACTTGGTTGCTAGGTTGCTTTGTTGCTTTGTTGCTTGGTTACTTAGTTACTTGGTTACTTGGTTACTTGGTTAATTGGTTAATTGGTTAATTGGTTACTTGGTTACTTGGTTACTAGGTTGCAAAGTTACTTGGTTGCTTGGTTACTTGGTTGCATGATAGCATTGTTCTTGTTTACTTGGTTGCTTGGTTGCTTATTTTCTTGTTTGCATGGTTGCTTGGTTGCTTGGTTGCTTGGTTGCTTGGTTGCTTGGTTGCTTGGTTGCTTGGTTGCTTGGTTTCTTGGTTGCTTCGTTGCTTTGTTGCTTGGTTGCTTGGTTGCTTGGTTGCTTGGTTGCTTGGTTGCTTGGTTGCTTGGTTGCTTGGTTGCTTGGTTGCTTGGTTGCTTGGTTGCTTGGTTGCTTGGTTGCTTGGTTGCTTGGTTGCTTGGTTGCTTGGTTGCTTGGTTGCTTGGTTGCTTGGTTGCTTGGTTGCTTGGTTGCTTGGTTGCTTGGTTGCTTGGTTGCTTAGTTGCTTGGTTGCTTGGTTGCTTGGTTGCTTGGTTGCTTGGTTGCTTGGTTGCTTGGTTGCTTGGTTGCTTGGTTGCTTGGTTGCTTGGTTGCTTGTTTGCTTGGTTGCTTGGTTGCTTGGTTGCTTGGTTGCTTGGTTGCTTTGTTACTTGGTTACTTGGTTACTTGGTTACTTGGTTACTTGGTTACTTGATTACTTGGTTACTTGGTTACTTGGTTACTTGGTTACTTGGTTACTTGGTTACTTGGTTACTTGGTTACTTGGTTACTTGGTTACTTGTTTACTTGGTTACTTGATTACTTGGTTGCTTGGTTATTTGGATGCTTGGTTACTTGATTGCTTGGTTATTTGGTTGCTTGGTTACTTGATTGCTTGTTTACTTGGATGCATGTTTTCTTGGTTACTTT
>CBDHHR010000238.1:0-7500 GCA_965263245.1 Metamycoplasmataceae bacterium
GTTTGTTTCTCTTGTTCGAGGGAAACGAGTTGTTGTGGGGCACCATAACATTGGGTTATCCTCCAGTTCTCACACATTCTACAAACACAGACGAGATTCATCAGTCAACTTAGTACACCAAACCGTGTCACACTGTGTCACACTGTGTCACACTGTCACTGCACTGGCTGGAAGCAGCCACAGTTAACAGCTTCCCTGACAGTGTGACATCACTTTTATTCACTGAGGTCAGAAACGGTTGTGAGAGGGAGGGAGGGAGGGACACAATGAGGGAAATGGACATAGAAAGGGACACTGAAAGGGACAGGGAAAGGATGAGAAAGAGAATGGGAGGGATGGAATGAGATAGAGGAGGGAGAAATTGAGAGAGAGAGAGAGAGAGAGAGAGAGAGAGAGAGAGAGAGGGTGGAGAAGGAGACATAGATAGAGAGAGAGGGAGAGACAGAGACAGAGAGAGTGATAGAGAGAGGGTGGAGAAGCAGACACAGACAGAGAGAGCTAGAGAGAGAGAGCTAGAGAGAGAGAGAGAGCTAGAGAGAGAGAGAGAGAGAGAGAGAGAGCTAGAGAGAGAGAGAGAGAGAGAGAGACAGAGAGAGAGAGAGAGAGAGACAGAGAGAGAGAGAGAGAGAGAGAGAGAGAGAGAGAGAGAGAGAGAGAGAGAGAGAGAGAGAGAGAGAGAGAGAGAGAGAGAGACAGGGAGACAGAGAGAAGAGAGACAGGGAGACAGGGAGACAGGGAGACTGCAAGACTATCGCATATATCACATGAATGTTTATACAGTTGTGTGTTAAATGAATGTTTAAGTTTAACTGTGCACGTCCTATAAGACATTTGAGTCAAGCAGCAGCATGGTGAGAACAACATATCTCTGCTTGCCAGTATCTGCAGTACTCCACAACCATAAACTTTCAGAGACTCATATCTGTGACATTTTCAAAACCAATGTCCCTCACAACGGCTGTTAGCAATATAACTTTGGTTGTTTTATTCAAACTATATCTCATCCCATGGCCAGTTGAACACAGTGCAAAAAATACAACTATTTACATAATTATATCCGTACAAGCAAGTGTTTTCACATTTTATGTACATATCTGGTCTGCGACATGAGTCATTTACAAGTATACACCTCATACAAATTTCTCTGACAACAGAACTATTAGTGAGAGATTCATTTGTAACTTGAATATTTCTGACTTAAAGGGAGGATGCCAGCTCCTCTGCCCAGAATTGGTCAAGCAGTAATTTGTAATAGGAACCTACTGTGTGGGAAAGTTAAACATCAAAGGCTATTGTGGTTAACTCTGCTTGCCTTGGCATTACTCCCAATCCATTTTTATTTTGAAACTGAATGTTCTGTTTATAATTTGAATGAGTTGCAGGCAGAATCTTTCAAATTGCAATTTTTTTGTTCTTAGCTTAATAAAGTAACTAAACACAAATAATCAGGCAATAAACCTTCAACATGCATGTTGTAGTCATAAGAATTAAATAGTAAATGAAAAAAACCTAGGAGCTGGTAACCCCACCAGTACTGTCAAATTGTAAAGAATTTTTAATTTCAAAAAACGGTTGTAGAATGAAGCCCATTACGCAAAAATAGAATGGGAAAATATATATATTATGCATTCAGACTTCAACGTTACTCACCAGCATGAGAGATGAGCAAATAATCAACAGAACTATTCAGGAATCACTCTGACGGACGAGGAACAATTTAAACATTAACTTGGTTAGTACTCGAGTAATAGATCACTTACATTGTCCCAGATCATTGAGGCATATCTATAAGTAAGGCAAAAAAGAGGATCTCTTATATATATATACCAGTTTTGTGATTGCCATGGGATTGTGTGCAAACATAGTTAATCACCATTGCAATATGTCGGCATAGCAACATCACCATGGCAACATGTCAGAGTTGTCATCTTGTTAGAACTTGCACCACTTTGACACTGTTTAAGCCTGCAACCCACTGCCAAATGTTAATGCATGCAACATGCTGACACTTAGAGCTTACAACACACTGACATTGTGACAGCCTGCAACACACTTATAAATGTTAATGCGTGCAACACACTGACAGTGTGAGAGCTTGCAACACACTGACAAATGTTAATGTGTGCAACACACTGACACTGTTAGACGTTGCAACATACTGACATTTTGACAGCCTGAAAAACACTGACACTTTTATAACCTGCAATATGTGACAACGTTTGAGCCTGCAACACTGACACCGAGAGATCCTGCAACACATTGTCACCTTTACAGCCTGTAACTACAGACTCCTCTAAAACAATCGTAGGTGCAAATTGAGGAGCCACAGTTAGAAATTTACCACGTAGCTGAATCTGTACATCACCACAATCAAATTGTTCCAGAAAAAACAAAATAATGCAAACAACTGATTACGGCTACATCTATGTGTGTGTTTGTTTGTGTGTTGATGTACATGTGTGTGCATTTACTTTTACGTATGTGCTTGTATGTGTATGTATGTGTACATGTGTGTGTGTGTGTGTGTGTGAGTGCATGCGTGCGTGCGTGTGTGCTTATGCGTGTGTGTACATGTGTGTGCCTGCATGCCTCCATATGTGTATGTACATGAATGTGTTTGTTAATAACTGAGAATATCCTACAGACTACATCCAACAGTTATCTTATGACATTTTAAAAAACGGTTTCCAACACAATAATTTTTTTTATCATAAAAAAGGAAGCGGGGTTAAAATGGGAAAACAAAATGATGTTGGAAGTAGTGTGATTTTAGAGCTCTGACACAGGATGATAAGGAGCTGGTAAGAACAGCCAACTGACCGGTGACAATGCCAGTTGCTTAGCTGACACAAACACGGAACAGCCAGAAAATTGTAAACAATGCACTGACAATGGTTAGTTCATTAATGAAAGTATTACTGCAACTAGGATGTATCACACATGAGCTTAATCATCTATGCTCATTTTCACCATCAAGGTCACTATTAAAGTCACATTTGGAATTGGTAAAAATTAGTAGATTAGCAAGCTGATCAGAATCTGTATCCATTAGTATTGTGTTTTGTAACTTATTTGGCACTAGAACATTATTCTGTCATTAGATGAGAAACAATATATCTAGAAAGTCTGTCACCATAGCATCATTCTGTTATGCAATGTATAATGACATTGACATCTCTGTAGTTGTCATAGTCACTTGCTGTCTGTCTGTCTGTCTGCAGGCAGGCAGGCAGGCAGGCAGGCAGGCAGGCAGGCAGGCAGGCAGGCAGGCAGGCAGGCAGGCAGGCAGGCAGGCAGGCAGGCAGGCAGGCAGGCAGGCAGGCAGGCAGGCAGGCAGGCAGGCAGGCAGGCAGGCAGGCATGCAGTCAGGCAGGCAGGCAGGCAGGCAGGCAGGCAGGCAGGCAGGCAGGCAGGCAGGCAGGCAGGCAGGCAGGCAGGCAGGCAGGCAGGCAGGCAGGCAGGCAGGCAGGCAGGAGACAGAGAGAGCCAGAGAGAGCCAGAGAGAGCCAGAGAGAAAGAGAGCGAGAGCGAGAGCAAGAGCGAGAGCGACAGCATGAGCGAGAGACAGACAGACGGACGGACGGACGGACGGACGGACGGACGGACGGCGGACGGACAGACGGACGGACGGACGGACGGACGGACAAAGAAACAGCGACAGAAGTGGTGTCCACAACAGAAGAGATACCGTTGTATAAAATGTAAAACATGTCGCTATAGCAGGGGTTTTGTGCCGGTGGCCATTAGAATGTTGAATGCTAAATGAGTCATATTGATGTCACCCGGTTGAATTGTTCTTGTAGTGGATACATCTGGAAATTCATTTGCATTTTGTTGAGACCATCCCATATATTTTAGATGTGATCATGAGTTGTAAAATGCATATCCTTTTTAAGAACAATAAAGTAAAGTGAAAGTGAAAGAGAGTACACTGGGTGAGAGTTGTTGAAAAGAGAGGCAGAGAGATAGACTGAGAGTTAAACTGAGAGATAGACTGAGAGAGAGAGAGCGAGACAGAGAGAGAGAGAGAGAGAGAGAGAGGGAGGGAGACAGAGGGAGCGAGCGAGAGAAAGAGAGAGGGAGGGAGAGAGAGAGAGAGGGAGGGAGAGAGACCGAGCGAGAGAGAGCGAGAGAGAGAGACACACACATAGGGACAGAGAGAGAGACAGAGAGACACAGAGACAGACACAGAGAGCAAGAGTGAGAGAGAACGAGAGCGACACCAGAGAGACACAGAGAGAGACACAGAGACAGCAAGACACAGAGACGGAGAGACAGAGACACATATACAGTGAGAGGCAGATAGAGACACAGAGATAGACAGGGACAGACAGGTAGGCAGATCGACAGACAGAGAGAGAGAGACAAAAAGAGAGAGAGAGAGAGAGAGAGAGAGAGAGAGAGAGAGAGAGAGAGAGAGAGAGAGAGCGAGAGCGAGAGCCAGAGCCAGAGCGTGATCGTGAGCGAGAGCGAGAGATGGACGGACTGAGGGATGGAGGGACGGAGGGGCGGACGGACGGATGGAAGACGGACGGGGACGGACGGACCGTCGGACGGACGGACGAACGGACAGACAGACGGGCGGACAGAGAAACAGTGACAGAAGTGGTGTCCACAACAGAAGAGAGTACACTGGGTGAGCGTTGCTGAAAAGAGAGGCAGAGAGATAGACTGAGAGATAAACTGAAAGATAGACAGGAGAGAGAGAGAGCGAGAGAGAGAGATGGAGAGAGAGAGAGAGAGAGAGGGAGAGAGAGTGAGCGAGCGAGCGAGAGAGAGGGAGACAGAGAGAGAGAGAGAAAGAGAGAGAGAGAGAGAGCGAGAGAGAGAGAGAGAGAGAGAGAGAGAGAGAGAGAGAGAGAGAGAGAGAGAGAGAGAGAGAGAGAGAGACAGTGAGACAGTGAGACAGAGAAAGACAGAGACAGAGACAGAGAGAGGGTGACAGGCAGACAGAAAGAGAGAGAGAGCGAGAGAGAGCAAGAGAGTGAGCGAGAGAGAGAGCGAGAGAGAGCGAACCGAGAGAGAGCGAGAGAGAGTGAGAGAGAGACATAGACAGAGAGATAGAGAGCGAGAGAAAGACAGAGACAGAGAGAGACAGGCAGACATAAACAGAGAGAGAGAGACAGAGAGAGACAGAGACTAGTCTGTTGGCAGCTCACCATGGGTTCTCTGTTCATCTGTTTATTCGTATCTCAGTGGAGGAACTGAAGCACTCTCTGAGACTCCTCCTAGTCTACACCCCCTGTGTCAAACACCTCAGCCTCACCAACACTCACTTTCATCACACCTATCTGTTATGTACAACAACTCTAACTTAGAATGGAACTATCGATTACATACAACTATATTCATATAGGACAAACCTGTCGATTACATACAACAACAGTCAGGTCAGACATGTCTATTGTATACAAGAAAAATCAGAGAACAAGTAATAACAGAATAAGTTGTCATCACATAATGAACTTGTACTATGCTGCATTCTACCATCACATGACGTAGTCATATTTTCTTGTATTCTACTGTCTCATTACTGTCACTGGACCATACTCATTGTCACGTTACTGTCACATTACATACTTACATTATGCCTTTCTCAAATGTCTAATGCTTTATTTACATTGTGCCATATTCGACTGACTTATGCTATACTTACACTGTGCCGTACTCAATTGTCGTATGCCATACTTACATAGTGCCATACTCTACGGTCACAAGCTATACTTACACCGTGCCATACTCTACTGTCACATGATGTACTTACATTGTGCCGTACTCTATTGTCACATGCCATACTTACATTGTGCTTTAATCGACTCTCTCATGCTGTACTTACATTGTGTCATATGCTACTGTCAAATGCTGTACTTACATTGTGCCGTACTCGACTGATAGACTTCTTTGGTATAAACAACTTTGTCATCCTATTTGCACACAAAGAAACACAAACTTACTTGGATCTCACCTAATCAAAGAGACAAGAAACAAATTGACCACCTTCTCATCAGTTGCGACAATCCTTACAAGATGTACGTTTTAGAAGAGGAGCGGATGTTGGCAGCGATCACCACCTTGTTGTCGCACACATCAAACTGAAGCTTAAAAGAAGTGTAGCACCGACTAGGCTGTTGAAATGATTTGATGTCTCCAAGTTGAAAGATGCTGGCATCAGACCAGTAGTGCAGTACTAGGACAGAAAGAAGAAACACCTAGACTGGACAACAACAAAATATCTCATCAGTTTACTTACACACCTTGACCCTTCAACTTTGTGAATGTTTGGTCAGGATACAACAAAGTATGTCATGAAGTACTTTACAAATTTTTTCTCTGACTATAAAATCAATGATTCTGCAAACATGAAATTAGTAATGAAATGATCAAGTTTTTCTTACAATGTTTACACAGATATTATGTTACATGTATCAATACCTATAGCAATGCTTCATGTGTGGTTAATAATTGCATCTGTGTAGTGAAAATTGGTTTGATGACTCCCTTACAGTATGTGAGATCTTTATAAAGCCTACCTGAGTGCATCTTAAACATTGCATTACCATAACACATGCATAGACAGAAATACAAATTTCTCTTCGTGGTGAATGTGTGTGTGTGTGTGTGTGTGTGTGTGTGTGTGTGTGTGTGTGTGTGTGTGTGTGTGTGTGTGTGTGTGTGTGTGTGTGTGTGTGTGTGTGTGTGTGTGTGTGTGTGTGTGTGTGTGTGTGTGTGTGTGTGTGTGTGTGTGTGTGTGTGTGTGTGTGTGTGTGTGTGTGTGTGTGTGTGTGTGTGTGTGTGTGTGTGTGTGTGTGTGTGTGTGTGTGTGTGTGTGTGTGTGTGTGTGTGTGAGTGTGTGTTTATGGTGTGGTATATGTATGGAGTGTGTGTGCAGACGTACATGTATATGCCTTACTTACATTGTGCCGTATTCGACTGACTCGTGCTGTACTTACACTGTGTCATACTTGAATGTCATATGCATAGTTACATAGTGCCATACTCTACGGTCACAAGGTATAATTACATTGTGCCATACTCTACTGTTACATGGCGAACTTACATTGTGCTGTATTCTACTGTCACATAAAGTACTTACATTACAGAAGAGGAGCGGATATGTTGGCAGCAATCACCACCTTTTTACTGCACACATTAAACTGCAGCTTAAAAGAACAGTAACACCGATTAGGCTGTTGAAATGGTTCGATGTATCCAAAGTGAAAGATTCTGGCATTAGACCAGTAGTGCAATACTAGGACAGAAAGAGGAAACAAAAAGACTGGCTGAGTGGAGACATGTGGACAACAACAAAATATCTCATCAGTTTACTTACAAACCTTGACCCTTTGACTGTGTGAATGTTTGGTCAGGATACAACAAAGTATGCCATGAAGTACTTTACAAACATTTTTCTCTGACTATAAAATTAATGACTCTGCAAACAGAAAATTTATAACGAAATTATCAAGTTTTTCTTACAATGTTTACACAGGTATTATGTTA
>CBDHHR010000238.1:10000-22271 GCA_965263245.1 Metamycoplasmataceae bacterium
AGAGACAGGCAGACATAAACAGAGAGAGAGACAGAGAGAGACAGAGACTAGTCTGTTGGCAGCTCACCATGGGTTCTCTGTTCATCTGTTTCTTCGTATCTCAGTGGAGGAACTGAAGCACTCTCTGAGACTCCTCCTAGTCTACACCCCCTGTGTCAAACACCTCAGCCTCACCAACACTCACTTTCATCACACCTATCTGTTATGTACAACAACTCTAACTTAGAATGGAACTATCGATTACATACAACTATATTCATATAGGACAAACCTGTCGATTACATACAACAACAGTCAGGTCAGACATGTCTATTGTATACAAGAAAAATCAGAGAACAAGTAATAACAGAATAAGTTGTCATCACATAATGAACTTGTACTATGCTGCATTCTACCATCACATGACGTAGTCATATTTTCTTGTATTCTACTGTCTCATTACTGTCACTGGACCATACTCATTGTCACATTACTGTCACATTACATACTTACATTATGCCTTTCTCGAATGTCTAATGCTTTATTTACATTGTGCCATATTCGACTGACTCATGCTATACTTACACTGTGCCATACTCAATTGTCGTATGCCATACTTACATAGTGCCATACTCTACGGTCACAAGCTATACTTACACCGTGCCATACTCTACTGTCACATGATGTACTTACATTGTGCCGTACTCTATTGTCACATGCCATACTTACATTGTGCTTTAATTTACTCTCTCATGCTGTACTTACATTGTGTCATATGCTACTGTCAAATGCTGTACTTACATTGTGCCGTACTCGACTGATAGACTTCTTTGGTATAAACAACTTTGTCATCCTATTTGCACACAAAGAAACACAAACTTACTTGGATCTCACATAACCAAAGAGACAAGAAACAAATTGACCACCTTCTCATCAGTTGAGACAATCCTTACAAGATGTACGTTTTAGAAGAGGAGCGGATGTTGGCAGCGATCACCACCTTGTTGTCGCACACATCAAACTGAAGCTTAAAAGAAGTGTAGCACCGACTAAGCTGTTGAAATGATTTGATGTCTCCAAGTTGAAAGATGCTGGCATCAGACCAGTAGTGCAGTACTAGGACAGAAAGAGGAAACACAATGATTGGACAACAACAAAATATCTCATCAGTTTACTTACACACCTTGACCCTTCAACTTTGTGAATGTTTGGTCAGGATACAACAAAGTATGTCATGAAGTACTTTACAAATTTTTTCTCTGACTATAAAATCAATGATTCTGCAAACATGAAATTAGTAATGAAATGATCAAGTTTTTGTTACAATGTTTACACAGATATTATGTTACATGTATCAATACCTATAGCAATGCTTCATGTGTGGTTAATAATTGCATCTGTGTAGTGAAAATTGGTTTGATGACTCCCTTACAGTATGTGAGATCTTTATAAAGCTTACCTGAGTGCATCTTAAACATTGCATTACCATAACACATGCATAGACAGAAATACAAATTTCTCTTCGTGGTGAATGTGTGTGTGTGTGTGTGTGTGTGTGTGTGTGTGTGTGTGTGTGTGTGTGTGTGTGTGTGTGTGTGTGTGTGTGTGTGTGTGTGTGTGTGTGTGTGTGTGTGTGTGTGTGTGTGTGTGTGTGTGTGTGTGTGTGTGTGTGTGTGTGTGTGTGTGTGTGTGTGTGTGTGTGTGTGTGTGTGTGTGTGTGTGTGTGTGTGTGTGTGTGTGTGTGTGTGTGTGTGTGTTTATGGTGTGGTATATGTATGGAGTGTGTGTGCAGACGTACATGTATATGTATGTGAAATACTGACATTACTTGATTGAATAATACAAAAAATACTTGAATACAATGGCCACTTTAAAATAGGATCAATGTAGAAATGCATAAAGTAGTGTCTTCATAAGGGTCACACTGTTGGTGTCAATCCAGTCACGGTGCATGGTGCCATGGTGGTTGTCCTCCGGTACTCACATGTTCTACAAACACAGACGGGATTCATCAGTCAACTTAGTACAGCATACCGTGTCACACTGTGTCACACCATGTCACACTGTCACTGCACTGGCTGGAAGCAGCCACAGTTAACAGCTTCCCTGACAGTGTGACATCACTTTTATTTACTGAGGGCAGATGGGGTTGTAATAGGGAGGGAGGGACACAATGAAAGAAAGGGACATAGAAAGGGACATTGAAAGGAACAGGGAAAGGGAGAGGATGAGAGAAAGGGAGGGATGGAATGAGACAGAAGAGGGAGAGAGAGAGAGAGAGAGAGAGAGAGAGAGAGAGAGAGAGAGAGAGAGAGAGAGAGAGAGAGAGAGAGAGAGAGAGAGAGAGAGAGAGAGAGAGAGAGAGAGAGAGAGAGAGAGAGAGAGAGAGAGAGAGAGAGCGAGAGAAAGAGACAGGTAGGAGATGGAGACAGAGAGAGGGAGAGATACAGAGACAGACAGTGATGGGGAAGGAGGGTATGTGTCCAATAGTAGTACTGAAACAAGTGTGTGACTGGGACAACCTGCAGTCTCGTCCACATAGAAAGGTACTTGACTTGACTCAGTCACGTCACCAGGCTCTTAACTGGTACATGTACTGACCAAGCAGTGCAGTAAACAGGACTGACCAGCTAGTCAACCAAGAAGAGATCAATCAAATATTGGCCATTGTCAACCTTTTTACCATGATTAGGTGCTGTTTCTTCCACAACTGGATAATACGGAACCAGGGTTGGGGCAAATTCATATGTGTTAAATACGCCACTATTCATGCTACTCATGACAAGAGTATTGTTAATGAAAATCATACATGGTATTTTCAACTGTAGATGCTTGTTATAACAAGCACAGAAACGGTATACTTGCAGCTGTTGATATGCTATATGTTATACATATACCCTATATTCTTTTTATTTCGTTCCTTCTGCAATGTTTTGATTGGAGGTTGAAAATAATGAATATAACACGAGGTAAACACAAGAGGTTAAAGGTAGCCACTAACAGACATGAAGCCAACATTGTTTTGTCTGTCCAAACAGTTCTTCAATAACGTCTTGAAACATATCATACACATAATAATGATGAACACCTACTTGGTAGACTCTCTCTTTAGGTGACATATACAGTCACTGACAGTAATCTTTGTGCCCTCGATTGTCTAGAAGGCTAAACATATCATAATCAAAATACTTCTTAAGACAAACAAATATTTTTTAAGCATGATCAACCACATAAGAAGATAAACAATTTAAGAGAACAATTGCAAGAATTGCTAAGCCCATAGCTAAGGCTAAGTCAATAACTAAATTATAAGGAAGGCAGACTCCCAACCCAATTTTTACAACAACACTACTACATTTCATTAGAACATCTTGCACTAGGGCCAACACCAGTCACTAATTATAGACTCATAGGACTATCAGAGGGAGGAAGCCATTATCATCTTGGTGTCTTAGACTTAGCCTTAATTCTTAGACAAGCCAATTGTTGCTTTTTCAATGTCTCTTACATGACCTACCAGAGGTAGCTGAATTAAATGGACTTCTGATGTATTTGAACCGACAATTTGACTACTGTTAACCACATGAAATTTCAACCTTTCGTCAGTGCAATAATGGGTGTAATAATCTCCTTGATGTTTTACATGACCGAGCTACTGCTAACTTGTTTAAGCTTGAAGGCATGATCTAGGTACTTTCTAAAACTTATAGTCAGTCCTTGACTATTATTCATGCATCTATTCCTTGATTATACACTAACAATTTAATTTGGGATTTCATTAGTTAAATAACAGAAAAATGTGTGTACTATGCTGGTCTGGACAGGTTTATGCCAATTACACATTACAATTTCTAGTGCAGATAAGACACAGTTAATGAATATTTAAGATCTGGATAAGTCGATCACTATTTTATTCTTTAGAGTTTGAAGAGCATGAATGTTGAACAAATGTGATAGCAAAATTAAGGCATACTGGTTGGAATACTGTACCGTATTTCAAAGTGTATGGTTTTAAATGGAAAAAAACACTGTTGTCATTAAAAAATGTAAAATTAATATGCTTTTTACATGCACAATTTGAATGATGACGAGGCATGTTGCCAATGGTAATTTCTAATTGCATATTGTGTACTTCTGAAATCTCACAATTACTGACAGCTGCCATACCTATCCTACCTTTAAACCTTTAGTCTTTACTGTAAAGTTCACAATAAGTCAAAATATTAATACTAAAGCATGATTAAAATCATGTTTGACATCATACCCACAGATCACACAAAAATCTTCTAAATACTTGATTTTTTAATCACTTGCAAGAACAATGTGATAATTATTATTTAAGTTACTATTTCGCATTTCATTTTCGAGAAATGTGTTGGCGTTCGTCCCGCGTTATATCTTAATATTAATTATTATATAATAATATTGCAAATATTTCGCCAAAATTTTTGTAAGGGATACAGATTTTTAATATCGCTATACTTTTGCAAACATTTCTTCATAAATTGGGAAAATCGGCATGTTTGATTGATGTGTTCGACTCGAAGCGACGCAGGATGTCCACTATACGACATGTACTACATCAGAACATAATGTTAGTATATTGTTACTGGTAGTGGTATGCTGGCTTATTCGTATGATATACGCGCGCACGTGATATAGACGGAGACGACAGAAGTCAAGTGTGGCGACACCGTATGTTGATATTCGTAACATGAATGCATACTTTTACCTGGTAATCATTTTTAAGCTTATATGTCAACGATGTATCAATTCATACATATTCGTTAAGAACCATTTATTGGCTGTAAAATGTGAATATGCTACCTGTATTTACGAACCTTGTCGATATCAGTCATAAAGGGCAAAATAATCATCCGGAAAGGTACGTACCAGCTGAAAAGGGGTTATAACACTTTTTTACTCACTCATCACACATAATATTATATGCCTGCCACAATTGTACTATTTACTGCATTTCATTAACGTAGAATTTCCACACGAATGGTAACACTATTTTTAATTATGCATTGTTTTATCCCCTGGGTAAATAAATTAAAATAATTATGTATTGTATATAATTATAATTTTTCAAATTATAGTCAGCCTTGACTCTGCAAACCGGGTAAAAGCACAAAAATACATCAATATAAAAATGTTGTCATCAGAAAATAAACTTCACACGGCCTAAATGCAAACTTTTGGACAACTATTCACCGGTCTTCTCGAGGTAAGATCTTGAAGTGTAAGAGTACCTTGGCGAATGCCACTGATACCAATTTTAACACATCGTCTACGGTAGACTAAAGCTCGACCTGAACACTATCTGTAAGATCTGGGTAAGATGTTTGAAAATTAGCATTATTAACTGCTTTGTGTTGTATGTTGTAGAAACCATTAAATAAATATTATATTGGAGATGAGTTGATGTGTATAATTGGTGTGTATGTACAATTTGCTTGGTTGCATTCTTTGAAACATAATTTTGTTTAATCTCTTTAATCTATATAGTTTTAATTTAATTAACTTTGAAATGGTTACACACATCTATAACAATAATATTAATATTATGAATATTTGATTGTTTTATCATAACTATTTTACCTTAAATTGTTATGTTGTATCATTATAATATATACAGCACATACTAACTTATACTTAGGCTTGTTTGCTCGCTGAGAGCATATCTAGCATAAACCATGGTTTCCCATTAATGTCGGTTTGCTGCCATTTTCTTGGTATATCTCCCGGTGTATCCCATCTGCTTCTTCCATTGTCTTTCATTACAATTTAAAAAAAACTTACTAAAAAACGTCATAATTGGAGGGGCGATACGCAGCATTGATCGTTGTGGGATTCCAAACGGGAATCATTGTAAACGTGAATGTTGCATGCCAGCATTCACTTTATATGCTGGCATGCAACATCCACGTTTGTATAATATATAATTGTATCATGCGATATTTATTCTTCAGGTAATTAGAACCCCCTGTGTAATTATGGTGTATGGTGTACGTATGGCATAGACTTTCAATGTGTAATGGTACATTTAATTTACCATAGTACGAACTAATTAATTTATGTGACTATTATATCCGTAACTATATCTGACTATATATATAATTTAGGCGAATTGCTCATCCACGCTTGGGGAAAGGAGTCAGCTATGCAAAAACATTTCTATAATTAAGTTTTACACCAGCCGGAAGAATTTGGAAAAAGTCTTAGTCCATAGACGATTAGGTGTCAGCACAAATACATGCTCAACTGAAGGAGATATGGTTTCACAAACAAACGAAAAACAAATAAACAAACAACCAAAAATCAAGCAAACAAACATACGTGCACACACATAAACACTGTTTTATAACATTAATTTGTGTTAGTACTGACCTTTTAAAAGTAGCTCATTCCATTATTATATTCTCCTTAACGAATTTAATTTGGGGGGCTGAGAACTACCCATTCACCCCGCCTATCCCCTGACTCGCGCTCGAGGAAAGAAAGACCGGACGGGACGGGAAGGTGGGGGGGGGGGGGTCGGGTACGTGTTGTTGGAAAGTATTCGTCGCCTGTAAATATTGGTCGCTGTTTTGTGTTTATGATTTAATAACATATATCCACGCCCATGCACTGCAGTCGTACTCATGCCAACCCGCTCTAGTATAAAAAAAATCCATCAGCGTAGAGGACGACCACGTGAGGCACCTGAAATGCAAAAATAACCAGTCATTATTGAACTAATTAATGTTGTCAGTACACCAGTATCAATATTTAGTTAAAGTTATGATAGGCTTCTAGATAAACAGTAACCAAGACTGAAAGACCGAAACAGATATAAGAATTCTATTCAGTACTAGCTATCATAATCGTACCTTGCAATGTGGATGCGCCGACCGTGGAGTACTGTGTCAACGGCTGCACTCCATACTCATCCAAGTTTTTCGGCGTCGACAACGGGGTGTTTTGCGTTTTGAATCTGAAGTGACACCCCCTTCGCATAGATATTCCGCCCTACAAGTCTTGAAGTTGTGAACGTCGTCGTGATCATATTTCAATAGCAATTCCCACTCCCCGTCTTGTCTTCCGATATGAGTAAGGGAAAATGTAAACATCGTCGCAATTTTCTTTAACAATACCCCGTAATTGTTACCTTCCCTCGCCACTCCGATATCGCACCGTGAAGACGCTCCGGGTCAGTCCACCCATTTTCAAGTAAATGTCTTCTCCATATATAATACACTGTCTTGTGTATTCAAGAAGATGGTCGTCCCTCCATAAAACCTCTCAAGACCCGCCCCTGTAACCTGTGTATATAACAACTTTAAAGTATTCTGGCTCCAAATATCAAGTTTTTGATAAACTCCTTTCACTATTTGAGCACTGGGAAATCACATCTCCTCCTTCCCGAAATAGGTTGCAATTTCGGTGGCCATCCCTTACCATCTTTTACTATATCTTCCCATCTCTTACAATCCACTGTGTGTGTGTGTGTGTGTGTGTGTGTGTGTGTGTGTGTGTGTGTGTGTGTGTGTGTGTGTGTGTGTGTGTGTGTGTGTGTGTGTGTGTGTGTGTGTGTGTGTGTGTGTGTGTGTGTGTGTGTGTGTGTGTGTGTGTGTGTGTGTGTGTGTGTGTGTGTGTGTGTGTGTGTGTGTGTGTGTGTGTGTGTGTGTGTGTGTGTGTGTGTGTGTGTGTGTGTGTGTGTGTGTGTGTGTGTGTGTGTGTGTGTGTGTGTGTGTGTGTGTGTGTGTGTGTGTGTGTGTGTGTGTGTGTGTGTGTGTGTGTGTGTGTGTGTGTGTGTGTGTGTGTGTGTGTGTGTGTGTGTGTGTGTGTGTGTGTGTGTGTGTGTGTGTGTGTGTGTGTGTATGCTTTTGAGCTGTTTACAATTAATTCTTGACTGTTGTTCCTAATATCCATACCAGTGGAGTGTTAGAAAATGAACTTTGTAAATTGTATGCATGTAGTCAACTTCTTATATGGCCAACCCTTCAGCAAACCCAAGGTGACCTTATAAGGCAGATGGCCTCTGGTGAGAGGAACCATCGATAAATGCCCCAGTTTCAAGGCAAACTGGTCGCTCCTTTTAAGCACACACATACGTTGTCAACATTCGAGACATCTAACATTGCAACAATACCGTCTATGTGATGTTTTGTCAAGAACGACGAATGTGTATGGTAGGCCTTCTTAATTTGTTTTTGACTTGTGGTTAAAGATTGCAGTTTTTTGCTGTCGATTGGCTGAAAAGGGGAAGATTCTTCATCCAACCCTGATCATTGGCCACATTAGCCGTCTGGCCGCTGGTGAGACGTAGTTTGTATTAGAAAATGCTATTACAATGACAATTTGGCCGTATAATCCTGGTAGGCTATGGCGAGGGGGCCGTATAAGAAGGGGCCTACTGTATATGCGTCAAGTTGCAGAGTGTATAAAGTATCTGCAAAAGTTCAATATGTATACATCGCGCTGTGTATTCACATAATATATATATATATATATATATATATATATATATACACATGGTTATATCAGGGTTCGGCGTGTTTGTAAACACGATCCGGTTGAATGAGTGTGAATAGATGCGGCCGGCCGAAACAAGAGACAAGTTGCTGCGCTGATCGAAGCGACATCGGTCGCTGGCGCTTTTAATGTGTATACCCAGCCAATACACTGCTAAGGTCTACTTGGCTCTATGCTCTTTAATTAATTGCAGAACTTGTTTGACAAATAGAGATTATATTTTAGTTCTAATATCTACAATGTTAAGACCTCCGTCAGCAAATGTGTTTAATAGTGATTCCATTTTCAAAGCTTTCGGTTTAATGTGCCAAATAAATGGATATGCCACTGTTTTCAATGTTTCCACCTTGTTTGGTAGTGAGGTAAGACTCCCTGTGTACCAAATGGAGCCGCACAGCACAGATTGCAGGGTGATACTTTACAAGTTGACACATTTTTCTGAGGAATGGATACTGCGCTATATAAGAAGTTACCTTTACCTTTTTTAACTGAACACTCACGCCAACGTCCAAGCCACACCCCAAAGGTTTTCCCTTTTTGAGATTGGCGAAATGTCAACCCCACATATCGCTCCACCCAGGTCGGCAAAATTGTCTCTGCTTAATCTTCTTTCCATCCAGGTGTATTTACAGCTCTTTCTTTCTAAATCCCACCCACATTACCTCCGTCTTCACCAAGCGTACTCTCAATCCATGTCTGCTGAAAATATATTTCCACTCTATCAACTGTTCTTGGAGATTTGCTTCCCCATCTGCTACCACTGCCAGACCAGCTGCGTACAATAGTTTTTGGAGTATGACTTTTATATAAATCTTTCTGCTTATCAGTTCCACCACAGCGATAAACAACAATTGGGTCAAGGCGCTCCCCTGTGTCACGCCAACATTTACTTTGGACTCTCCTTACACCCCCGGTCCAAACAGCTCCCCGCTCTTCGTGTCCCCTCCACCAATCGGACCTCCCCCTGGGACCCCCATCCACATCAATGTTCCCATTGTCATTTCTCTTGAGATTGTAACATAGGCCTTCTCCAGGACTATGAATCTAATTTCCATATCCTCCTGTCCTTCCAGTTTATTTTCAACCAGCTACTTCAGGGCAAACATCCCATCGGTTGTTCCTCTTCCTTGTCTAAACTCCAGCTGTTCTTCACCGATTCCCCTTACACTATTCTACGCTTATTCTGCAATCCACGATTCTTTCCAGAAACTTCAACATATGGCTTAGCAACGTAGCACCTCTATTTTTCCTGGGTCATGCACATCTCCCTTTCTTTTCTATATTCGGACTATCTGCCCATTCTTCATTCCTCTGTAAACTTCCCCTCTCTCTCTTGCAGGGAATTAATTTGTCGATCATATTCCAACTCGCTCAGCCACAATCTCTACTCGCAATTCATCAATGCCTGTTTATCATTCCGACTAGGGCTACAAGATAAACAATAAGAATGGCCCAGGCTGTGACAAATTTCATAAAGCTTACATTACCTCCCACCACTGTAAACCCTTTACTGCGAAGCATGTCACTTGGGAAGATGTATATATATATATATATTTTTCAACCACAACAATTATGAATTGCACAACACAATGTTGGTGGAAAGGGGTATGTTTCAACAAGAACACACGCACGTAAGCACACACACACACACCACACACACACCACACACACACCACACACACACCACACACACACACACACACACACACACACACACACACACACACACACACACAACACACACACACACACACACACACACACACACACACACACACACACACAATGCCGTTGTTATTATTATTTAAACTGTTCCTTGTGGACTTTAGCAAATAGATGAAGAAAGGCATAATAATAAACGAGTGGCGTTGCAATCCCTTATCGTTCTGATGCGCAATGTGTCAGAGTGAACAAGTTGGTTGTTTTTCTCTGTTTGTCTGTCTTCCTGTTGATTTCACCTCCCCCCATCCCTTCCTTTAAACATACCAAATATTTTCTATCTCCCTTCCTGTCTGACTGGCCGCCCCTCTCCCTCTCACTGTCCATCACTTTCTTTATCCTCTACTATTTCCCTTATCACTGTCTCTCTACACCCGTCTTCCTACATACTTTATTCCACCAATCCTATTCACCCCGTCAGCCGCAATTCAGTATGGTCATGGGTATTTGCACATTCGACAAGAAGAGTGAAACTACTTGTGCAAAGCAATCTGGTTTTGTCCGTCGGTAATACCTGTCATGTTTCATTGTCAATTAACACAGACAATGCATAGCTTCACTGCCGTGGACATTCTTAGCCTGACGTGCGGCCTCCGACAATGGTATGTTCTTGGTCCCGCGCAAGAACGCACACATTGACAACGTATGATTAGTAACATCTGTCGCGTTGCACCTGAGAGTTGCTACAAACAAATGACTTAAGCGTTCGTTCGAAAGCATGGATTCGTCGAAGTGCAGTTCTAGTCGAAATGCAGTTCTTCTGGTTTTCAGTACAAGACCAACTTTACGTGTTTATGGATGATTCGTGTTGGGTCGGGTGCAGTGTATCGTATGATATTCAGCAAACGATACACATTTGACGCTTTGACAGTTGTTCTCGAATGAGCTGCACATGTTGCACTTTGGGAGTCATCAAACATTGGGATATAAAATCAGACGCCAAAAAAGAGAGCGACGACTGCTACAGAGCTTTAAGGTAGACTATGTGTGTAATGTTGTTGTTGTATTTAAAACGGCAATATGCAACTGTTTGTAGAACATTACATATATTGCCATGTGGTACAGTGTCGACATTCTATATTGCTAACCAGCATAGTAAAACCAGCACGTATACGGAAGACTAAAATTATTATCATTATGCACAAATGTTAGCGTCACTCTACAATGAATATAATTACGCAGATAACCCATTTCTCGTTAATCAAAACATAACTTGGGAACATATTTGATATGTAATGAATATATGCACTTGTGATTTGCATCGATATAAATCGTAGCTGAGCATTGAATTTATTTATTAAATAAAATAACAAATAACTAATAGGTTTTAATGCATCTGTTTATTATCTTAAATTATGAATTATCGTATATAAATGCGGGTATCTGTATCTGCGTTTAAACATAATGCCTTGTTTAATTTTATGAAGGAGAAAACGTCGGCGATGTGTGCGCCATCTTGTTGCCCAACTTCCGCTATTCATACCATGAATCTGCATAAGTCAAAATTAATAATTATAGTTATGCGTGTTAACATGTTTGATGTATCATATGATATAGCATAACATATAAGCAGAGTTTTAATGTAATAAGCAGAGTTTTAATGTAATGCTACAACATAAATCACGTCAGATATATCAGCTTACGCCGTCTTACAAGTTGACACCACAATTTCACCAGCTAAGGCTAGACATTGGTTTATAAGCAAATCAAATGGCTACCTTTATTGACTGAGTGTTTCAACCGCACGTGGCGGAAGGGGGTACCAGTGACGCTCGCTCGTGAGCGTCACAACCGGTCTGGCGCACCGGGGTTTGGGCCAGGTACTTTCCTCCCATAGGGAACACTTCCGGCGGAAGTCGGTCAGTTGTGAGGGAGTAAGGACTGTGACCAATCCTTTGCCGGGAAACGTTTCGAGGAGCAACCAATGAGGTATCTCTGGCCCCAGTAGTGCATTAGATTGTACTATAGGCTATGTACCCAGTGTCTCCCACTTCCTCATTCCCTCTCACTTTTTTTCTTCTTCAAAGTTGTTCTTTCAAATAGTCTCTTACTG
>CBDHHR010000239.1:0-2500 GCA_965263245.1 Metamycoplasmataceae bacterium
CACAGGCACGGAGAATGCACTAATGTCATCATCGAAACAAGGACCACGGTGTCTCTACTGCGGCGTCACCTTTGCACCTCTCTGACGGATGCCTCTGTATCCAGACTGAAGATTTCTCTTCATCATTCCAAGATGACGTCTCAACGTGTTGAAGTCAGCAGCGACGATGACAAGAGCAGGCACGACCAGCATCACTAAGCCGATGGCTCCTATCGCGATGTTCGGCGACTTTTTGTCAGACGGCTTGAAGCCAATCGACGCCATCAGTTTCGCCGCCTTCGTCTTTGGCTCGTCGTCTTCGGGAACAAAGATGCTGACTTCTTCTCCGGTGGCTGAATGTACAAATGCAGTCTGCACTCAACGTCAACACGTAGCAGAATGACATTGCATACGAATAAAAGCGTTGTTTTCATCGGTAACAAACACACTTGGTATTTTAAATAACATATAAAACATCTATTATAATAACAATAATTATTATAAAACTTCTATAGCATTACGTATCTCATTACATTCGATAGTATAATTTCAAATTGTTCCAAACAGTAAATCCATTCAATATATAGTTTTAGATAACAAGCAGAGTTCTACACATAGCAATTCTTATAGGTTTCTCATCAGCACGAGTGTTCTTACACAGATATCGCATATCTGTATGTTATGTTGTCAAGGGTGCCACATTCCTCTAAGTAGGTGTTTCGGTTCAACAATTGCATCAACAAGTACCGACTGCATGATAAATAATAGGAAAAACAAACTAGTCTTCGGGTTTACCGCATGTAACACATATCCTTGGTGCGTATCCTAATTTGTTAGTTGTTTAAATTAATCCCTTTGAGAGTCGATTAACATAATAATAATAAATAAATAATAGTATTTGTCTAAGCCATATCTCTAGCAATAAAACCATTCAGAGGCGCATTACATTTTACAGGAATATACAGAATTCTTTAAAATAAAACAATAGTGATGTACTTCTTGAACGAACTGAAGCAGTCTGTGGCACAAATGGCAAGCGGCAGATTGTTCCAGAGGCGTGGAGCAGCACTTGAAAATGCTTTTTCTCCCTGCGTACGTAGTCTGCTTCGTGGAACCTCGAGCAGGTGAGCGGCGGCGGAGCGTAGCGCAAGGGTCGGTTCATATAACATAATTATTACAATCCAAAATAAAAACCGTATGTATGCGTCAGTAAACATTCAGACAATATTCTGATTAGCAGTTGGGAATTATTTTAATTTTAGGCTCACCTTCACAGATGGCGTCGTCACCAACCCAGTCACCCCGCGGTCCACACGCCTTCCACAGCTGTCCCGACACGAGTCTGTACCGAGGCAGACACTGGTAGATGACACGTCTCTGACGGAGAGACTTCTTGTCCTCGTACCACGTCGTGTTGGCGACATTCGGAGGTGGAGGACACTCCACTTCTACATTCAACATTAAGGTACATAGGTAATACTACTAATACTGGTGGTGCTCATGGCGCTTTTACATCATTGTGTTCACCAGACACATGAAACATCATGCTAAAACAATACTATTAGTGTTAATAAAGCGACATTTTTTATTCTAAAAAATTACATAATTACCATACATTATAGTATTAATAAAAACGGTGATATCATTATCAGTGGAAAGTAAAGTCTCTAAAAATGTATATACAATAAAAAAATAGCTGCTTGTATTATAGGAAAATAGTTTTAAAACAAATAAGTGTCATAAAATGTATACAGTCAATTCGTCCAAACCATGTCCAGGAAACGTCCACATGTATTACTCAAAGTAAGCTTTGGAAATATGTGTTTTCAGTGCTGTCTTGAAGACACTGATTGTTGCCCTGGCACTGATATTGTTTGGAAGTGTATTCCAGGCCTTTGCTGCGGATACCCAAGTCATTATTAAGTGATACATGATATTTAGTAACTTGGTTAAAAACCAGTCAGATCCAAAGAAGACACAAGACGATCGAGATCCAGATATAAACCACACTGTTAAAACTTTATCAACTGTCCGACTGCCCACCTCTCCCTCCATCCCGCTCTCCCTCTCTCTCGCTCTCTCGCTCTCTTTCTCTCCGTCTCTCCCCGGCTTCCTCTCGCTCTCTCGCTCTCTCGCTCTCTCGCTCTCTCGCTCTCTCGCTCTCTCGCTCTGTCTGTCTGTCTGTCTGTATGTCTGTCTGCCTGCCTGCCTGCCTGCCTGCCTGCCTGCCTGCCTGCCTGCCTGCCTGTCTGTCTGTCTGCCTGCCTGCCTGCCTGCCTGCCTGCCTGCCTGCCTGTCTGTCTGTTTGTCTGTCTGTCTGTCTGTCTGTCTGTCCATACACGCACGCACGCACGCACACGCACGGGCACACACACACTCTCTCTCTCTCCCTCCCTCTCTCTCTCTCTCTCTCTCTCTCTTTCTCCCTCTCTCTCTCTCTCTCTCTCTCTCTCTCTCTCTCTCTCTCTCTCTCTCTCGTGCGCTATTAATATGACAATAAATGTTAATATCTTAGACTTTT
>CBDHHR010000239.1:7500-22935 GCA_965263245.1 Metamycoplasmataceae bacterium
TATGATCTAGTATAAATATAAAATCACTAAATGTGGAATAAAATAATATATAATAAATAATGTTAAGATATACACACTAAAACACATTGGAAGTGGAATATGTGTGCATCACATATGGTAGTATCGCTTAAAAATCAATTATCAGTTCGATTACTTTTGCTCCTCGCGTTTGAGACTAATTTCACGAAAAAGCAAACCTACGAAGTATCCCCTGTGACATGCTAATTCGTTTATGCATATATGTGCCTTCGTTGTTACGAAATAAATAGAAAACTCAGAAAAGCTTCGGTAGCGAATTGTTGAACCACACATCTGAGTTGTCGTGACATCCGGAAAAGACTGTAGCTTGAAAATCTCGCGTGATCGATCGATGTGTGTCTAGATGGCTGATCTCGGATTCTGCACGTGACCGCCCAGTTTAAACAAATGGCGCCAGTTGTAGCCAACGCGATCGGTTTTCGTCTGCTACCCGGTGTAACGCTGATTGTTTTTTATACGATAACACAATAATTAATGGCTCTTTTATTAAGCAAACTGCGCTTATTACTTGACCTATTTATATACTGGACATGAAAGAAAAGGATTGGCGATGGGCAAAACGAAATGATTAGGAAGCTTTAACCGACTGTCGCTCGGCTGCGTAACTTCTCCGAGAAGAGTCTGGGTAACCGAGGCTACACATATGGGAGAAAAATCATTTCTGTTTTGACAGAGCTTGTACGTCTAGGGGGGAAGCTGCTATTAAACCTGTTGGTCCTGGTTTTGATGGATCTGAACTGGCCACTAGATGGAAGGGGATCAAATAAGTCATGGGCAGGATGGGGTGAATCATGAGAGATGAGAATGGCTCTTCCTAACAGGTGCTGCTGATGCAGTGATTCAATACTGATTACTGGTATCTGCCGATTATTCTGGAAGCGGTTTTTACAAGCATAACCCGTTTATATATTGAAGAGTATAATATTTGTACAACCACTATTCCTTACTTTTACAATTGAGGGACAGTGGCGTCCAGTGTCCCTCAATCAGGCACTTGGACTGTCCCGGCATGCCCTTGTAGCCGACGTCACAACTATAGGTGACGTCACATCCCCTGCGCACGCATCCGTAATCCAATACTGTATTCTTCAACGGTGGCGGCGTTCCACATGTTACTTCTGGGAAAAACCCAACAACAATTCAAACTTTAAACGAGGTTTCATGATATGTGCTGCTGCAATTTTCTGTTGTCGTCATTTGTCTGCATTATAGTTTGAATTATATTTTTTAAATGTTGTTTCGTTTCATAATCATTAGCTCCTTGTCATAGTTTATAGTTTATTAAACTTGGTTGTTGAGTTATTTCTATATGGTCTGTATTTGTCTTGATATTGTAGTTAGTGAGTGAGTGAGTGAGTGGGTGAGTGGATGAGTGGGTGAGTGGGTGAGTGGGTGAGTGAGTGAGTGAGTGAGTGAGTGAGTGAATGCATGTATGCATGAATGGATTAATTATCAACATTAAAGTCGAAGTATAACGTCTCTGATCGGATTATTGTTCAAATATATTTACAATAGAAGTACATAATGTTTAAACATGAAGCATGACATGTATAATGTAGATTAGTAATTGTTCGTTCAGAGCGAAATATATATATAATTTGAGGAAGTGTTTTCAGCTGCTAACAATGAAACAGTAACACTTATCGAGCTTCCCCGATGGTTAGCGGCGTTCCAAGAAAAGACCACGCAAACAATAGATAAATCCCTAGCCCGACAAAAGCAGTAAATACACAAGGTGTTGTACCTTCACAAATCAATGAAGGTCTTGTCCAGTTACCACTCATTTCACACCGGCTGAACCCAACGCCGGACAATCGCTCGTAGCCATGGTAACAGGTGTAAACAGCCTTCCCGCCAACAGTGTCGCCACTGTACATCGTGTATTTGGCATTAGCGACCTCTTGCGGAGATCCGCAGCGCACCTCTGTAGAAACCAATACTTGAGCTTTCAATAGTAATAATAATAATAATTAGGTTATTATTTTGCGTCTAAATCTTTAGAAACCAAACTCAGAGGCGAATCAAAGCCGATCGAAGCTGAGCAGGTTTTCTTACAGGAGTAAGAAAATAATGTAAATACGATGGCTACATACAGGAAAGTGCCTTGTAAGTAATGGTACATGTCTTAAAGGTGACACGACATCGGACAGGAAGTCAGTGCAGAGACTTTAGAAGCGGCTTAGAATGAGTGAAACGTGGAGCAATTCTGAACACGTTGTAGTTTTGTGATATCCTTAATAGCAATATTATGAAAAAGCGAATCGCAATAGTCTAATCTACTAGCTACTAGCGCAGTTGCAATAGTTTTTGCAATAGAAAGAGGCAAATACCGGCGAATACACAGCAAATCACGGATGTTGTAATAATAATATGTTCGACAAACTTGAGACATGTATTCTCTAAAATTAAATCTATCATCAAAATTACTTCTAAATTCCAGTTGTTTAGCTATCTGTGCCATACGACATTGTACGAAACCGTGTAAATTAAAACTTTAAATTGTAAGTAACATTCTGAAAACATCACAAGACTATTATATAATTAGTCGGTTTATTAATGATCAGTTGGAGAATTCCCAAATTGCATACGTGATAAACAGAGAGACTTTAACTGCATGGGGGAATATGCTTTGCTTTCTATTAGACATTAGTTGGCATCGTGAAGTCACGGTGACTAATCAAGGAGATGCGTCACAAATGTCGTTGCCGACTTCCACGATTAGTAGGCATGGCGTAGCGCAAAGATGCTGTGGTGCACAGAGGTTGGGGGTTTTGTTAGAGTAAATATGTTTAGGTACACCCTCCAATAGAGGGAGATGGTCTTTCTGAGTGGGGAAATAGCCGCCGTTCGTCATCTGGTCGATGCTAACCCCCATGTACATACCCCCTGAAAGTAAGGCCGCTCTCAAAGGCATTTTTGCCTGGAAAATTATCTCAAAATGATTATAATAACTCAGAAAGTTTGCATAAAACATTTAAATTATTTGTAATGTGGAACAGATATGTAGTTGTATACAATAAACATGGTATAGACATATTAGTGATAAATTACTGCATTAATTTATGTTAATACTGTTTGAAGAGTGGGTCGTTACTAACAATCTGGCCATAATAACTATCTGGTCATAACACAATACATACATACAGTAGCTGACATCAATGGTCTTGCTACATTCATCCAAAGTGACTGCTATATATATATATATATATATATATATATATATATATATATATATATATATATATATATATATATATATATATATATATATATATCAGAGTTATATTGTTATATTGTAAAATACTGTATCAAATTTATCACATCAGTATTTATTTGGAGCCTCCAGTAGTTTTTAATAGGTAAAACATGTCACTCGTTTTTAGTACAGAATTGATGTGACTAATCATGGAGGTCCGTCACAAATGTCTGCCGACTTCCACGATTAGTAGGCATGGCGTAGCGCAAAGAGCCTGTCCGGCATAGAGGGTTGATCGAAACGCAGAGACTTAGATACTGACCAACGCAAACTGGGTCTTCATTCCGCCAATCTCCGCTGTCGTCGCACACTTTGGTGAGACTGCCGGAGACCAGTCTGTGCCCGGGCAGACAGGAGTACGTCGCCGTGTCGTTCACGTGCACGCCGTCCGTGGTCGACGTCGTATTGGGGACGGTCAGCGGAGACTTACAGGTTATTTCTGCCAACCACAAGCGCACCTGATCACACATATTGAAACATTATAACAATCCAAATTTTGTAAGAAAAACGTGTGTAACCTTAAAGGGACCCTTTGAGAAACGAAAGGGATTCTTTCGAGGTTATAAAACCTTTGTTATGTACACATGTAGACACGGTAAATAATACCGACTGTGGTTTGATTGTTTATGTACAAGACATTTGATTGTTTATGTACAAGATATTTAAACAATTATCGCCAGAGGCTGATAGAGAGATAATAAAACATAAATACAAATTAAAAGTGTTAATGCATCTTGCAACATAGATACATAACTAGGTGTACAATGATGTTCCAAAAAGCTAAAATATTGATTTTGAAATATTGACCCCACAAAGTCTCCAACCTCCCCGTCTATGAACCATCCCAGTGGGCCCGCTAGAAAGACATGCCAAATGTCAACACAATACATGCAAAACTGAGGGTCCAAATATAGAGAAAGAACGATCTGTTTTAAACTTTATATATATATATATATATATATATATATATATATATATATATATATATATATATATATATATATATATATATATATATATATATATATACACTGCCATGGTAGTTATATTAAATACCCACGGCTGTATAAAAGTTAACTTTACCACTGCAAGTCGGCGGGGTTCCGCTCCAGCGTTTGTCTGCCTGGCATTGACGAGTCCAATCACCGCCTGCCTCTCGCTTGAAGCCAGGACGACACTGGTACGTGACCTCTGTCAGGTATGCATCGTCTGTCGTGCTGACAATGGCATTTGCCACGGGAGCCGGAGAACCACACGACACGACTGACACAACAAGAAGATAGGAGAACATGCACACTTCAAAGACGTCTGTTTTTGGATTTGTTAAGAAAGACTATTGCCATAAGAGAATTGAAGGCAATGTTTTCTCATACTAAAAATCAACAAACGTAATATGAAATCTACGTGAATTCTTCGAGAAATTTCGTGAAACTTCGAGAATTGTGGAATCAGTGAAGGAATCACATGTGGAGAACTGTCATTGTTAAATTATGTCGTCATGTTATTGTTGTGTTGTATTGATGTTGTAATTTGTCATGTTATAATTTTAATAACGTTGTTGTTAGTAATATACTCACTGGATGTGCAATAATGCATTATTGTTAGCAAGATATATGTTTATGCCAGGACATTCTAATATTCTCATTAGATGGCGTATTAATGTGATGATAACAGCTGATATTATCACAAATGTGCCGACATTTTAACCATAGCCACTGAATTTGTTTTTCATTTTACAGCAATACGATTAGCCTTTTACGTATACAACATGAATAATACTCTGTCAATTATACATTATAATTATTATCTGGGGTTAGTACTTATTATTCGGACCCAGCTTACTTCTACAGATGGGAGTTTCTCCGGACCACGCCTTGCTGCTAAGACACGTGGTCGACAAAGCTCCCGTGATCAGTTCATGCCCTTCAGCGCATGCGTACACGATCGTCTCGTTGAACAGGTTCCCGCTTGGGTCGCCGCTAACAACTTCTGTGTACTTTGGCGATGTCAACGCGGGACACCGTATCGCTACAACATGGTTAATTAATAAGAGAATACATAAATAAGTGCCTATATAAGCAAGTAATAAGGCAGTAAAACAAGTTAGGAAATTTAATATAATATCATGTTTGTTGTATATTTGTACCATATACTTTAATTAAGTTTAATTACGAAACAAATACACTCAAACACATCGTACAATTAGCGATTGTTAAATGTGTGAAAAAAACGAACACAATGGACAAATAAATATGATTGTGGCCATATCACGTGTTGCTTCGTTATTTCCAATGGGTCATAAACCCAATACACTTTTACATACACACAATATAGCTTTACATAATTTAGATAATTCACATCAATAAATCATGATCAATAATAAAATAATACAAATGTGAATTAATTAAATATACATAAGGTCTACAGTTATACAATAAAAATTAGAAATAATAAAATATACATTAGGCCTACAGTTACCTCTCAATGGCAATATATTTTAATTATAACACCATAATATTTTTGTATTTAGAATAGTGAATTTGAATGAAATTATAACACACACATACATATATATATATATATATATATATATATATATATATATATATATATATATATTCAAATATATATATATAAATATATTCAAATATATACATATATATTGCATACACTGTAAGTGTATATATATATATATATATATATATATATAAGTATATATATATATATATATATATATATATATATATATATATATATATATATATATATATATATATTTATATAGTCTTATATATATATATATATATATATACTTATATATAACATATATATATATATATATATATGTTATATATAAGTATATATATATATATATATATTTAAAGACTATATATATATATATATATATATATATACATAAGATATATATATATATATATATATATATATATATATATATATATATATATATATATATATATATATATATATATATATATACAAATTAATAATATTGAAATAAAGAATACGCAACAAAGCACACGACGTCACATGACGTCACACAAACGTCTCACGTGTACACTGCGGTGTTTCGCCGCTCCACTGTCCATCCAGTCTGCACGATCTTTCCAAATCACCACTGGTCAGTTCAAAGCCGACGTCACATTCGTAACGCAGCACACTGTTGGGCGAGTAGGGCGGGGCGCCGGACACGAGGTGTGAGTGGACAGCCGGGTTGATGGCCGGACATAGGCGCACTGGACACACGGTGGAGTAAGATACTACCAGTGTGCGCGTGCGCGTGCGCGTGCGCGTGCGCGTGCGCGTGCGCGTGCGCGTGCGCGTGCGCGTGCGCGTGCGCGTGCGCGTGCGCGTGCGCGTGCGCGTGCGTGTGCGTGTGCGTGTGCGTGTGCGTGCGCGTGCGCGTGCGCGTGCGCGTGCGCGTGCGCGTGCGCGTGCGCGTGCGCGTGCGCGTGCGCCTGCGCGTGCGCGTGCGCGTGCGCGTGCGCGTGCGCGTGCGCGTGCGCGTGCGCGTGGGCGTGCGCGTGCGCGTGCGCGTGCGCGTGCGCGTGCGCGTGCGCGTGCGCGTGCGCGTGCGCGTGCGCGTGCGCGTGCGTGTGCGTGTGCGTGTGCGTGTGCGTGTGCGTGTGCGTGTGCGTGTGCGTGTGCGTGTGCGTGTGCGTGTGCGTGTGCGTGTGCGTGTGCGTGTGCGTGTGCGTGTGCGTGTGCGTGTGCGTGTGCGTGTGCGTGTGCGTGTGCGTGTGCGTGTGCGTGTGCGTGTGCGTGTGCGTGTGCGTGTGCGTGTGCGTGTGCGTGTGCGTGTGCGTGTGCGTGTGCGTGTGCGTGTGCGTGTGCGTGTGCGTGTGCGTGTGCGTGTGCGTGTGCGTGTGCGTGTGCGTGTGCGTGTGCGTGTGCGTGTGCGTGTGCGTGTGCGTGTGCGTGTGCGTGTGCGTGTGCGTGTGCGTGTGCGTGTGCGTGTGCGTGTGCGTGTGCGTGTGCGTGTGCGTGTGCGTGTGCGTGTGCGTGTGCGTGTGCGTGTGCGTGTGCGTGTGCGTGTGCGTGTGCGTGTGCGTGTGCGTGTGCGTGTGCGTGTGCGTGTGCGTGTGCGTGTGCGTGTGCGTGTGCGTGTGCGTGTGCGTGTGCGTGTGCGTGTGCGTGTGCGTGTGCGTGTGCGTGTGCGTGTGCGTGTGCGTGTGCGTGTGCGTGTGCGTGTGCGTGTGCGTGTGCGTGTGCGTGTGCGTGTGCGTGTGCGTGTGCGTGTGCGTGTGCGTGTGCGTGTGCGTGTGCGTGTGCGTGTGCGTGTGCGTGTGCGTGTGCGTGTGCGTGTGCGTGTGCGTGTGCGTGTGCGTGTGCGCGTGCGCGTGCGCGTGCGCGTGCGCGTGCGCGTGCGCGTGCGCGTGCGCGTGCGCGTGCGCGTGCGCGTGCGTGTGTGCGTGCGTGTGTGCGTGTGTGCGTGTGTGCGTGTGTGCGTGTGTGCGTGTGTGCGTGTGTGCGTGTGTGCGTGTGTGCGTGTGTGCGTGTGTGCGTGTGTGCGTGTGTGCGTGTGTGCGTGTGTGCGTGTGTGCGTGTGTGCGTGTGTGCGTGTGTGCGTGTGTGCGTGTGTGCGTGTGTGCGTGTGTGCGTGTGTGCGTGTGTGCGTGTGTGCGTGTGTGCGTGTGTGCGTGTGTGCGTGTGTGCGTGTGTGCGTGTGTGCGTGTGTGCGTGTGTGCGTGTGTGCGTGTGTGCGTGTGTGCGTGTGTGCGTGTGTGCGTGTGTGCGTGTGTGCGTGTGTGCGTGTGTGCGTGTGTGCGTGTGTGCGTGTGTGCGTGTGTGCGTGTGTGCGTGTGTGCGTGTGTGCGTGTGTGCGTGTGTGCGTGTGTGCGTGTGTGCGTGTGTGCGTGTGTGCGTGTGTGCGTGTGTGCGTGTGTGCGTGTGTGCGTGTGTGCGTGTGTGCGTGTGTGCGTGTGTGCGTGTGTGCGTGTGTGCGTCTGTGCGTCTGTGCGTCTGTGCGTGTGTGCGTGTGTGCGTGTGTGCGTGTGTGCGTGTGTGCGTGTGTGCGTGTGTGCGTGTGTGCGTGTGTGCGTGTGTGCGTGTGTGCGTGTGTGCGTGTGTGCGTGTGTGCGTGTGTGCGTGTGTGCGTGTGTGCGTGTGTGCGTGTGTGCGTGTGTGCGTGTGTGCGTGTGTGCGTGTGTGCGTGTGTGCGTGTGTGCGTGTGTGCGTGTGTGCGTGTGTGTGTGTGCGTGGGGGTGCGCGTGCGCGTGCTGTGTGTGTGTGTGCGTATGCGTATGTGTATGAGTATGTGCGCTTCATAAACCATAACATCAAATCAAAATGAGGCTCACGCACTCAATAACATGCGCACATACACCCCGTTGTAAACAATACCAAATAGTGGCTTCTTACGACGTACCCCATTCAGCTTAAGATTCTGAAAACAGAGCTAGTACTGAATCACCTGCTTGTGGATATGCCTACAAAAACGTCGGCGTAGGATGTGTGCAAATTAACATATTGATGTTGTACGTTGTCGTGAACCCATTTTTATATACTGCTACCCGCATAGTTGGGAACGTTTGCCTTGCCAACATTTCGGATAGAGGTTGATACGTCTTCAATGTGTCACGGTCGTGTATGTGGTACCGTTCACATCAATACATCGAGTGCCCCATTGACAGGCACTTGCTAGTTCAAAGACGTTCACTGTGGAATATTAAGACTTTGGACACTTATCATCAATCCAAGATCAGGGTTTCAGAATCCCCTCTAGCTGACACGTTTTCACCAGGTTGATCACCGACGAATATGTAGCACAGTTGACAGTTACCAATACATCGAATAAACAGGTTCCATTTTCCGTCTAGTTGACACTTACCAATACATCGCGTAGATGAGTTCCTTCTCCGTCCAGGTGACACTTACCAATACACCCCGTTAACGAGTTCCATTTCCCGTCCAGGTGACACTTACCAATACACCGCGTTGAGGAGTTCCATGTTCCACCCAGATGACACTTACCAATACATCACGTTGACGAATTCCATGTTCCATCCAGGTGACACTTACAAACACCCCCGTTGACGAGTTCCATGTTCCACCCTGGTGACACTTACCAATATATCGCGTTGACGACTTCCACGTTCCATCCAGGTGACACTTATCAACACACCTCGTTGACGAGTTCCATGTTCCACCCAGGTGACACTTACCAACACACCCCGTTGACGAGTTCCATGTTCCATCCAGGTGACACTTACCAATACATCGCGTTGACGAATTCCATGTTCCGTCCAGTTGACACGTCTTCTCCGGGTCCCCGTTGGGTATGTAGCCCAAGTGACACTCCAGTGTACACGTGTCGTCGTAAGCTTGTTCCCGAGAAGTGCAATTCGCATTCGTGTAGTACCCGTGGTTGTCAACAGGTAGCGCGTCACATGTTATGACTGTGAAACACATACCCGCAACGTAGAATTAATGATGTATCAAACTGATCCATTGCACTGTTGTATCGGAAGTTCATTTACATTCAATGCATGCACTATGTGAATTGATGATATTCATATAAGAACGTTTGTTCACAATACATCATAAAGATAGCATTTTAAGGAAATCCATTTATTACGCTGAGAATACGTCAAATTCTAATGTTTACATGTAAACAATAGCATGAAATGTTTGGCTGGAAATGTTTTTGTTCAAAATTTAACGACAACTAACTAAGCATCGCATTTGACAAAGCGCCACAATGCGTGACAATAACAAAGAGTTTACAACGTGTCATTTGTACAATATTTTCAACACAGGATCAATTCTTTTTAAGATTGCAGTTGCACTGGATATTTTGCTCATTGCTTACAGCAATGTTTTGCATTAACACACCCAGCGACCGAATATTGCATCAGTATTCCCGTGGATTGCTGGACCAGCCGTTAATATTAGAAACATGTTACGATTGGCGTAACTTACGCTGGCACGTGACAGGGTTAGTCCAGTTGCCGTGTTCTGTACACCTGTGTACATTATCAGTGTTGGAGAAGTTGTAGCCGAGTGTACACGACAATTGACACGTGTCGTTGTAATTCTTCCTGCCAGATGTACACGAAGTGTCGTCGTACGCCTCACCCTTGGCTAACTTGATGGCGGGACACGTGACCACTGAACAAAGGTAATGTCATGTTTATTATTAGAGACTAGTTGACGTGAGCGTGTATGTGTATGTATGTATGTATGTATGTGTGTGTGTGTGTGTGTGTGTGTGTGTGTGTGTGTGTGTGTGTGTGTGTGTGTGTGTGTGTGTGTGTGTGTGTGTGTGTGTGTGTGTGTGTGTGTGTGTGTGTGTGTGTGTGTGTGTTTGTGTGTGTATGTATGTGTATGTGTGTGTTCCACCCAGGTGACGTTGACGAATTCCATGTTCCATCCAGGTGACACTTATCAACAGACCCCGCTGACGAGTTCCATGTTCCATCCAGGTGACACTTACCAATATACCCCGATGACGAGTACCATGTTCCATCCAGGTGACACTTACCAATACATCGCGTTGACGATTTCCACGTTCCGTCCAGTTGACACGTCTTCTCCGGGTCCCCGTTGGGTATGTAGCCCAAGTGACACTCCAGTGTACACGTGTCGTCGTAAGCTTGTTCCCGAGAAGTGCAATTCGCATTCGTGTAGTACCCGTGGTTGTCAACAGGTAGCGCGTCACATGTTATGACTGTGAAACACATACCCGCAACGTAGAATTTCTGATGTATCAAACTGATCCGTAGCGCTGTTATATCGGAAATTCATTTAAATTCAATGCGTGCACTATGTAAATTGATGGTATTCATATAAGTACGTTCATTCACAACACATCATAAAGATAACCTTTTAGGGAAATCCATTTCTCACATTTAAACAACAGCAAACAACTAACTAAGCATCGCATTTGACAAAGCGTCATAATGTGTGACATTCACAAAGAGTTTAGAACGTGTCATTTATACAATATTTTCAACACAGGATCAATGCTTAAGATTGCAGTTGCATTGGATATTTTGCTCATTGCTTACATAAATGTTTTCATTTAGACATCCAGCAACCGAGTATTGCATCCGTATTCCCGTGCATTGCTGGACCAGCCGTTAATATTAGAAACACGTGTGTGTGTGTGTGTGTGTGTGTGTGTGTGTGTGTGTGTGTGTATGTGTGTGTGTGTGTGTGTGTGTGTGTGTGTGTGTGTGTGTGTGTGTGTGTGTGTGTGTGTGTGTGTGTGTGTGTGTGTGTGTGTGTGTGTGTGTGTGTGTGTGTGTGTGTGTGTGTGTGTGTGTGTGTGTGTGTGTGTGTGTGTGTGTGTGTGTGTGTGTGTGTGTGTGTGTGTGTGTGTGTGTGTGTGTGTGTGTGTGTGTGTGTGTGTGTGTGTGTGTGTGTGGTGTGAACTGGATAACGCTGGGCAATTCTAGGAACTGTATAACTCTTTATATTAAAGCATGCCATAACATTTAATTTTATTTTAAGACAGTAAATGAAGGGGGTGTTTGTATGAATGCCCTGTTGTTGGACAATGAAAGATTATGATTAGTCATATCACGTACGTTCACAGTTGACTGGGTTATTCCACGTGCCGTTTTCTGTGCAGGTGCGGACACCGTCACTGCTGGTGAGGTTGTAGCCAAGGGAACACGACAGTTCACACGTGTCGTTGTAGTTCTTTGTGTCGTTGACGCAAGTGACGTCATCGTATAGCTCGTGGTCGTTCACGGTGACAGGTGGGCACGTGATGACTATAGGGAAGATTATTTCTTGACCTTTTAGGTTGACAATATATGTCACAGGTCAAGTTAATGCGTTAAAGAATTACGTTTAATCATATCTGGTCACAAAACGGGACAGAATTGGTACTTAGAGGAGCCAGGCGTCTTATCTCCGTGACTATCACCATAATTCTGCTGAGGTGTAATAAAATGAATGAGATTACTAATTTCTGAGGTCATAACTAAGATCAAAGGTCAAATTTGGTTAAACACGTATATATCGTGTCCTCCTTTTTAATATAGAAAAGCAAGAATTGAACATGATGGTCATTTCATGATATCTGACACCCATCAAATTGTATAAAATTATTTAACATATTATGACAAACACAACATCATTGTAATTTTTCAAGTGACTTATAACAATAAGCACCTGTAATGTATATCTAGCTAGCAGGATCACATACACCAAACGTTCCATCCCACATTTAGCTAACAAAGATTTTGACAATTTCGAACTTTTGATTTGTGGCAATAGATAACACACATCACCACAGATTTTCAGCATGAGCAATGCATTGTAACACACATTCAACTACATTTGCAGATGGATAGCATATTAGTAGACAGGGAGCTAAGATATTTAAACGGTATTAGGGTTCCTCCATAACTTTCCCACCCACATTGACAACAGTCTAGGCGCCTTCCTTCACTGGCTATAACCCCTTTGAACAACAGTAAATGTCTTAGTGAGGTGTCTACGTTCAACAGTCGATGTGGGGGCATTTTGATTATGACAATGGGAGCAGAGACACTGCTGTGGATCTGGAGACGCAGTTGACCAAACGTCTTTGCTGACGGCTTAGATCTCGCACCCGCCCAAACCTTCCATTTGAGCGATCACTGTTTCCGGCAGCTCTGCTCTCTCGGCAAACTAAGTCAAATAGACAATGGGATTGCACTGCATCGCTGCAAGCTTGGTGCCAATTCTGTTGGTGACATCGTTTCCTGTGAGTACGTGAGCCTTCACCAGAACCAGGCTGAGATGCTCGCCCACTCGTCCAGCCTTGCGATGCAGGGGAAGGAGTCCTCTCCTCACCTGTCCTGAACTAGATCTAGAGGTTTTTCAGAATATTACGAACTAGTGAATGGACGAAGTGCGGTAGGCGCATGACTGTGTTTGTGTCATTTGACACAATGACTAGACGTTGGTAGCCATGTTGGACTGCCCAGATGGCACGAGGCACGATCCTTTCGTTTGCGTCTTCCAACCATCTGGCAGGTTGTGGAATCACAACTGGTTCTGCCGGCTGTACTTGATAAGCAAGGGCTGTGTGAGTGAAATGACCAGCAGGTAAGTGGTACGTGCGACTTCGGCATTCTTCTCGCCCAGAAGCACCTGCAGCTGTATCAGATCATCATTGAGTTACTGCCGTTTCAAACCTTGGGCCACTTCGTTCAATCGACGTTACTGTAGAACACTGAGGTAGCGACATACATTGGTGGATATGTCTGTATGACTTGTATTCTCTTAGTATCTGCAGCCATGGTAACGACTGAATAGGTAGGTACACCATTGAATAAAGGGCAACGTGTTCTGTGCAATTCTAGGAACTGGATAACGCTGGGCAATTCTAGGAACTGGATAACTGTCTATATTAAAGCATGCCATTACATTTAATTTTATTTTAAGACTGCAAATGAAGCGGATATTTGTATGAATGCAAAGTAAGAGAGATCCCTGTTGTTGGACAATGAAAGATTATGATTGTTCAGGGTTATAAAACAAGTCATGTCACGTACGTTCACAGTTGACTGGGTTACTCCACGTGCCGTTTTCTATGCAGGTGCGGACACCGTCACTGCTGGTGAGGTTGTAGCCAAGGGAACACGACAGTTCACACGTGTCATTGTAGTTCTTTGTGTCGTTGACGCAAGTGACGTCATCGTATAGCTCGTGGTCGTTGACGGTGACAGGTGGGCACGTGGTGACTGTGGAGGAACACACGTCATATGAACAGACTCTGTATCCACTATTCGCTTAACGACATTGACATATTATCAGACATATTTACTAACTATGTCACATGGCCTCCTACTGCCACGGGTCCAGACACTGTCGCCGAGTGAAGTCAGTCTTTTACTGCTTCGCCGAGTGGAGGGGTGTTAGTATGATACGTTGTTTTCATTGGTTATCGGTCACCCGTGTTTGATAAGAATATCGCCTGCTGGATAGCTATCAGACATCAGGCTATCTCTGGTGGTGACATAAACATGTACATATGGCAATAGCAATGCTCCTGAAAGGTCACTGCCGAACGGCCTTAACGTTGTATCAGGGCCTTAACGTCGTTGGTAACACAACTTGGGGCATGTAAAGATACACACACATATGCATATACGGATACTGCACCAGAACACTTACGCTGTTTTGGTGGAGACAGACATCTATAACTTTGCATCGCGACGCCTTTTGTGGATCCCGGTAAGTTCGTCATGTTTGTGACAACTCGATTACCATCCACCGTGACAGCGCCAAGTTTCCTAAGAAATATATAAATATCCATATAGCTGTATGATAATATATATATATATATATATATATATATATATATATATATATATATGTGTGTGTGTGTGTGTGTGTGTGTGTGTGTGTGTGTGTGTGTGTGTGTGTGTGTGTGTGTGTGTGTGTGTGTGTGTGTGTGTGTGTGTGTATATATATGTGTGTGTGTGTGTGTGTGTGTGTGTGTGTGTGTGTGTGTGTGTGTGTGTGTGTGTGTGTGTGTGTGTGTGTGTGTGTGTTTGTGTATAGCAAATAATTAAGATATAGGATATTGTTTCTAAAATTGCGTAAATATAAATAGATAAGAGTAATTTAAAAAGTAAAACATAATTATTATACAATCAAATAATAATACCGACATTAATATTTAAAATATATATATCTATAATAATAATAATAAATTTGTCATAAAATAATACTAATAAAAGTAATGATTAATAAAATACATTATCATGAAGCGACGCGTATTGCCACGGAAATGACGTCATAGTTGCTAGGCGCCATTTTGGCGGAATCCTGCAGGACTACGCCCGAGACACTTGGTACGCCAAATGTTATTATCGGTGCCGTAAGTTAATCCAGTTTTCAAGTTTTATTTATCATCATATGTAGGCCCTAATTTTCCGCAGGGTAACTTAGTCTTTACGGCTTAGATATACTCATAGCTGAAGTGAAGGTGAATGGAGATATTATTTTCATTGTTGATGTTGTTGTTGATATTATTAGTATTATTAGTATTATTAGTATTATTAGTATTATTAGTATTATTAGTATTATCAGTACTATTAGTATTATCAGTATTATCAGTATGATCAGTATGATCAGTATGATCAGTATCATCAGTATCATCAGTATTACCAGTA
>CBDHHR010000240.1:0-8492 GCA_965263245.1 Metamycoplasmataceae bacterium
ACAGATACTACACTTGATCTTAGCCATAAGGCCGAGAAGCGATACCGATTATTGGTTCCAAAGGGTTGCCGTCCGCCAAACATTCCCCTTGCATGTGGTGATGACTTTCCCCCCAGGCCCCGACCGGCCCCAACCGGCCGCGCGCGCCCAGGTCCCTCGATTTCTTACGTTCTTTTTCGTGTCCTCGACTTGCCCATTCCTTCTCTTCATTTTTTGTCTCGGAAGGCCTGGGCCGGCACACGGTTATAAAAGGCTAAATTTCGGCACTAGACTCTCGCCTACGACCATACCACCGGGAATACACCGGTTCTCGTCCGATCACCGAAGTTAAGCCCGGTTGGGCGGGGTTAGTACTTGGATGGGTGACCGCCTGGGAATACCCCGTGTCGTAGGCTCCCTTTTGGGTTCTTTTTTTTAAGCGCAACGGGAGATCGCGTTCCCGTCTTACACCCGAACGGCCCAGCGCTCGGAGCGCCGTACGAGGATAAAGGCGAGCACGAAACGAGCGCGCGCTTGCCTTTGTGACGTCGCGCGCGCCGAGGAATATTAAACTGGCGAAGAATTCGAGAAGAGGTGTGAAATACAACACATATGGACAATGAAACGGAAACAGGAAACGTGGGGGAAGCGAGGAGATGCGGCGACACGGGTACCTTCGGACGGACGGACGGACGGGCCGCCAGTCGGCCGAGTAAGACGGCCAAGGACATCCGGTTGCATCGTGTTTACACGGCGCGAATGTTCCGTGCGCTCCGCTCGGCACTTGTGAGTGAAGTATCGTTTCTGAAAACAAAACGGAGAAGAGAAAACGTACGTGAGGCCACGAATGCGTTCCTCGATTGATTGCTAGCTTAGTTATTATTTTGGAAGGGGACGAGCGCGAACGCAGGTCCCCACTACCAGAAATTATACGCTCGAGTTACCCACATTTGGGGTAATCGCAGGGGTCAACCCAGTCCAAGTGCAATGAAAGGGCCTCACCCTGAGAGGACTGCCTCCATGATCACAGTGCCTCCCGCGTCAGGTAAGTATGAAGTTCGAAAACCAACGAGAAGGGCACGCCGTCCGCACATTTCCATTGAGAAATGTGGGGCAGCTCTTGTCGGCGCGTGCGTGTGCCTGCTCTCTTGCTTGGCAGTAGCTGGTCGAGAGCATCCACAGGGAGTGGCCATCCAGATGGAGTGTCGTACCTTTGGCGTGCCCCCGGAAGTGTGGCTGGGTGTTGTTGTTGTTGTCTTTAGTTTTGATTTGGGTTCCCCAGTGGGGAGTGGGCCGTACTCGGAAGTAGTGCAATACCGAGACAACCCGTGGCTGGGACGAGGCAAGCCTCTATTCCACAGCCCAGTTCCAAAAATCAGTTTAATATATGAGCTACTCAATGAGCAGCGTATCAGATATTAAGCTGATAAGAACAGATACTACACTTGATCTTAGCCATAAGGCCGAGAAGCGATACCGATTATTGGTTCCAAAGGGTTGCCGTCCGCCAAACCTTCCCCTTGCATGTGGTGATGACTTTCCCCCCAGGCCCCGACCGGCCCCAACCGGCCGCGCGCGCCCAGGTCCCTCGATTTCTTACGTTCTTTTTCGTGTCCTCGACTTGCCCATTCCTTCTCTTCATTTTTTGTCTCGGAAGGCCTGGGCCGGCACACGGTTATAAAAGGCTAAATTTCGGCACTAGACTCTCGCCTACGACCATACCACCGGGAATACACCGGTTCTCGTCCGATCACCGAAGTTAAGCCCGGTTGGGCGGGGTTAGTACTTGGATGGGTGACCGCCTGGGAATACCCCGTGTCGTAGGCTCCCTTTTGGGTTCTTTTTTTTAAGCGCAACGGGAGATCGCGTTCCCGTCTTACACCCGAACGGCCCAGCGCTCGGAGCGCCGTACGAGGATAAAGGCGAGCACGAAACGAGCGCGCGCTTGCCTTTGTGACGTCGCGCGCGCCGAGGAATATTAAACTGGCGAAGAATTCGAGAAGAGGTGTGAAATACAACACATATGGACAATGAAACGGAAACAGGAAACGTGGGGGAAGCGAGGAGATGCGGCGACACGGGTACCTTCGGACGGACGGACGGACGGACGGACGGGCCGCCAGTCGGCCGAGTAAGACGGCCAAGGACATCCGGTTGCATCGTGTTTACACGGCGCGAATGTTCCGTGCGCTCCGCTCGGCACTTGTGAGTGAAGTCCTTTGCGCACGATCGTTTCTGAAAACAAAACGGAGAAGAGAAAACGTACGTGAGGCCACGAATGCGTTCCTCGATTGATTGCTAGCTTAGTTATTATTTTGGAAGGGGACGAGCGCGAACGCAGGTCCCCACTACCAGAAATTATACGCTCGAGTTACCCACATTTGGGGTAATCGCAGGGGTCAACCCAGTCCAAGTGCAATGAAAGGGCCTCACCCTGAGAGGACTGCCTCCATGATCACAGTGCCTCCCGCGTCAGGTAAGTATGAAGTTCGAAAACCAACGAGAAGGGCACGCCGTCCGCACATTTCCATTGAGAAATGTGGGGCAGCTCTTGTCGGCGCGTGCGTGTGCCTGCTCTCTTGCTTGGCAGTAGCTGGTCGAGAGCATCCACAGGGAGTGGCCATCCAGATGGAGTGTCGTACCTTTGGCGTACCCCCGGAAGTGTGGCGGGTGTTGTTGTTGTTGTCTTTAGTTTTGATTTGGGTTCCCCAGTGGGGAGTGGGCCGTACTCGGAAGTAGTGCAATACCGAGACAACCCGTGGCTGGGACGAGGCAAGCCTCTATTCCACAGCCCAGTTCCAAAAATCAGTTTAATATATGAGCTACTCAATGAGCAGCGTATCAGATATTAAGCTGATAAGAACAGATACTACACTTGATCTTAGCCATAAGGCCGAGAAGCGATACCGATTATTGGTTCCAAAGGGTTGCCGTCCGCCAAACATTCCCCTTGCATGTGGTGATGACTTTCCCCCCAGGCCCCGACCGGCCCCAACCGGCCGCGCGCGCCCAGGTCCCTCGATTTCTTACGTTCTTTTTCGTGTCCTCGACTTGCCCATTCCTTCTCTTCATTTTTTGTCTCGGAAGGCCTGGGCCGGCACACGGTTATAAAAGGCTAAATTTCGGCACTAGACTCTCGCCTACGACCATACCACCGGGAATACACCGGTTCTCGTCCGATCACCGAAGTTAAGCCCGGTTGGGCGGGGTTAGTACTTGGATGGGTGACCGCCTGGGAATACCCCGTGTCGTAGGCTCCCTTTTGGGTTCTTTTTTTTAAGCGCAACGGGAGATCGCGTTCCCGTCTTACACCCGAACGGCCCAGCGCTCGGAGCGCCGTACGAGGATAAAGGCGAGCACGAAACGAGCGCGCGCTTGCCTTTGTGACGTCGCGCGCGCCGAGGAATATTAAACTGGCGAAGAATTCGAGAAGAGGTGTGAAATACAACACATATGGACAATGAAACGGAAACAGGAAACGTGGGGGAAGCGAGGAGATGCGGCGACACGGGTACCTTCGGACGGACGGACGGACGGGCCGCCAGTCGGCCGAGTAAGACGGCCAAGGACATCCGGTTGCATCGTGTTTACACGGCGCGAATGTTCCGTGCGCTCCGCTCGGCACTTGTGAGTGAAGTATCGTTTCTGAAAACAAAACGGAGAAGAGAAAACGTACGTGAGGCCACGAATGCGTTCCTCGATTGATTGCTAGCTTAGTTATTATTTTGGAAGGGGACGAGCGCGAACGCAGGTCCCCACTACCAGAAATTATACGCTCGAGTTACCCACATTTGGGGTAATCGCAGGGGTCAACCCAGTCCAAGTGCAATGAAAGGGCCTCACCCTGAGAGGACTGCCTCCATGATCACAGTGCCTCCCGCGTCAGGTAAGTATGAAGTTCGAAAACCAACGAGAAGGGCACGCCGTCCGCACATTTCCATTGAGAAATGTGGGGCAGCTCTTGTCGGCGCGTGCGTGTGCCTGCTCTCTTGCTTGGCAGTAGCTGGTCGAGAGCATCCACAGGGAGTGGCCATCCAGATGGAGTGTCGTACCTTTGGCGTACCCCCGGAAGTGTGGCGGGTGTTGTTGTTGTTGTCTTTAGTTTTGATTTGGGTTCCCCAGTGGGGAGTGGGCCGTACTCGGAAGTAGTGCAATACCGAGACAACCCGTGGCTGGGACGAGGCAAGCCTCTATTCCACAGCCCAGTTCCAAAAATCAGTTTAATATATGAGCTACTCAATGAGCAGCGTATCAGATATTAAGCTGATAAGAACAGATACTACACTTGATCTTAGCCATAAGGCCGAGAAGCGATACCGATTATTGGTTCCAAAGGGTTGCCGTCCGCCAAACATTCCCCTTGCATGTGGTGATGACTTTCCCCCCAGGCCCCGACCGGCCCCAACCGGCCGCGCGCGCCCAGGTCCCTCGATTTCTTACGTTCTTTTTCGTGTCCTCGACTTGCCCATTCCTTCTCTTCATTTTTTGTCTCGGAAGGCCTGGGCCGGCACACGGTTATAAAAGGCTAAATTTCGGCACTAGACTCTCGCCTACGACCATACCACCGGGAATACACCGGTTCTCGTCCGATCACCGAAGTTAAGCCCGGTTGGGCGGGGTTAGTACTTGGATGGGTGACCGCCTGGGAATACCCCGTGTCGTAGGCTCCCTTTTGGGTTCTTTTTTTTAAGCGCAACGGGAGATCGCGTTCCCGTCTTACACCCGAACGGCCCAGCGCTCGGAGCGCCGTACGAGGATAAAGGCGAGCACGAAACGAGCGCGCGCTTGCCTTTGTGACGTCGCGCGCGCCGAGGAATATTAAACTGGCGAAGAATTCGAGAAGAGGTGTGAAATACAACACATATGGACAATGAAACGGAAACAGGAAACGTGGGGGAAGCGAGGAGATGCGGCGACACGGGTACCTTCGGACGGACGGACGGACGGGCCGCCAGTCGGCCGAGTAAGACGGCCAAGGACATCCGGTTGCATCGTGTTTACACGGCGCGAATGTTCCGTGCGCTCCGCTCGGCACTTGTGAGTGAAGTATCGTTTCTGAAAACAAAACGGAGAAGAGAAAACGTACGTGAGGCCACGAATGCGTTCCTCGATTGATTGCTAGCTTAGTTATTATTTTGGAAGGGGACGAGCGCGAACGCAGGTCCCCACTACCAGAAATTATACGCTCGAGTTACCCACATTTGGGGTAATCGCAGGGGTCAACCCAGTCCAAGTGCAATGAAAGGGCCTCACCCTGAGAGGACTGCCTCCATGATCACAGTGCCTCCCGCGTCAGGTAAGTATGAAGTTCGAAAACCAACGAGAAGGGCACGCCGTCCGCACATTTCCATTGAGAAATGTGGGGCAGCTCTTGTCGGCGCGTGCGTGTGCCTGCTCTCTTGCTTGGCAGTAGCTGGTCGAGAGCATCCACAGGGAGTGGCCATCCAGATGGAGTGTCGTACCTTTGGCGTACCCCCGGAAGTGTGGCGGGTGTTGTTGTTGTTGTCTTTAGTTTTGATTTGGGTTCCCCAGTGGGGAGTGGGCCGTACTCGGAAGTAGTGCAATACCGAGACAACCCGTGGCTGGGACGAGGCAAGCCTCTATTCCACAGCCCAGTTCCAAAAATCAGTTTAATATATGAGCTACTCAATGAGCAGCGTATCAGATATTAAGCTGATAAGAACAGATACTACACTTGATCTTAGCCATAAGGCCGAGAAGCGATACCGATTATTGGTTCCAAAGGGTTGCCGTCCGCCAAACATTCCCCTTGCATGTGGTGATGACTTTCCCCCCAGGCCCCGACCGGCCCCAACCGGCCGCGCGCGCCCAGGTCCCTCGATTTCTTACGTTCTTTTTCGTGTCCTCGACTTGCCCATTCCTTCTCTTCATTTTTTGTCTCGGAAGGCCTGGGCCGGCACACGGTTATAAAAGGCTAAATTTCGGCACTAGACTCTCGCCTACGACCATACCACCGGGAATACACCGGTTCTCGTCCGATCACCGAAGTTAAGCCCGGTTGGGCGGGGTTAGTACTTGGATGGGTGACCGCCTGGGAATACCCCGTGTCGTAGGCTCCCTTTTGGGTTCTTTTTTTTAAGCGCAACGGGAGATCGCGTTCCCGTCTTACACCCGAACGGCCCAGCGCTCGGAGCGCCGTACGAGGATAAAGGCGAGCACGAAACGAGCGCGCGCTTGCCTTTGTGACGTCGCGCGCGCCGAGGAATATTAAACTGGCGAAGAATTCGAGAAGAGGTGTGAAATACAACACATATGGACAATGAAACGGAAACAGGAAACGTGGGGGAAGCGAGGAGATGCGGCGACACGGGTACCTTCGGACGGACGGACGGACGGGCCGCCAGTCGGCCGAGTAAGACGGCCAAGGACATCCGGTTGCATCGTGTTTACACGGCGCGAATGTTCCGTGCGCTCCGCTCGGCACTTGTGAGTGAAGTATCGTTTCTGAAAACAAAACGGAGAAGAGAAAACGTACGTGAGGCCACGAATGCGTTCCTCGATTGATTGCTAGCTTAGTTATTATTTTGGAAGGGGACGAGCGCGAACGCAGGTCCCCACTACCAGAAATTATACGCTCGAGTTACCCACATTTGGGGTAATCGCAGGGGTCAACCCAGTCCAAGTGCAATGAAAGGGCCTCACCCTGAGAGGACTGCCTCCATGATCACAGTGCCTCCCGCGTCAGGTAAGTATGAAGTTCGAAAACCAACGAGAAGGGCACGCCGTCCGCACATTTCCATTGAGAAATGTGGGGCAGCTCTTGTCGGCGCGTGCGTGTGCCTGCTCTCTTGCTTGGCAGTAGCTGGTCGAGAGCATCCACAGGGAGTGGCCATCCAGATGGAGTGTCGTACCTTTGGCGTACCCCCGGAAGTGTGGCGGGTGTTGTTGTTGTTGTCTTTAGTTTTGATTTGGGTTCCCCAGTGGGGAGTGGGCCGTACTCGGAAGTAGTGCAATACCGAGACAACCCGTGGCTGGGACGAGGCAAGCCTCTATTCCACAGCCCAGTTCCAAAAATCAGTTTAATATATGAGCTACTCAATGAGCAGCGTATCAGATATTAAGCTGATAAGAACAGATACTACACTTGATCTTAGCCATAAGGCCGAGAAGCGATACCGATTATTGGTTCCAAAGGGTTGCCGTCCGCCAAACATTCCCCTTGCATGTGGTGATGACTTTCCCCCCAGGCCCCGACCGGCCCCAACCGGCCGCGCGCGCCCAGGTCCCTCGATTTCTTACGTTCTTTTTCGTGTCCTCGACTTGCCCATTCCTTCTCTTCATTTTTTGTCTCGGAAGGCCTGGGCCGGCACACGGTTATAAAAGGCTAAATTTCGGCACTAGACTCTCGCCTACGACCATACCACCGGGAATACACCGGTTCTCGTCCGATCACCGAAGTTAAGCCCGGTTGGGCGGGGTTAGTACTTGGATGGGTGACCGCCTGGGAATACCCCGTGTCGTAGGCTCCCTTTTGGGTTCTTTTTTTTAAGCGCAACGGGAGATCGCGTTCCCGTCTTACACCCGAACGGCCCAGCGCTCGGAGCGCCGTACGAGGATAAAGGCGAGCACGAAACGAGCGCGCGCTTGCCTTTGTGACGTCGCGCGCGCCGAGGAATATTAAACTGGCGAAGAATTCGAGAAGAGGTGTGAAATACAACACATATGGACAATGAAACGGAAACAGGAAACGTGGGGGAAGCGAGGAGATGCGGCGACACGGGTACCTTCGGACGGACGGACGGACGGGCCGCCAGTCGGCCGAGTAAGACGGCCAAGGACATCCGGTTGCATCGTGTTTACACGGCGCGAATGTTCCGTGCGCTCCGCTCGGCACTTGTGAGTGAAGTATCGTTTCTGAAAACAAAACGGAGAAGAGAAAACGTACGTGAGGCCACGAATGCGTTCCTCGATTGATTGCTAGCTTAGTTATTATTTTGGAAGGGGACGAGCGCGAACGCAGGTCCCCACTACCAGAAATTATACGCTCGAGTTACCCACATTTGGGGTAATCGCAGGGGTCAACCCAGTCCAAGTGCAATGAAAGGGCCTCACCCTGAGAGGACTGCCTCCATGATCACAGTGCCTCCCGCGTCAGGTAAGTATGAAGTTCGAAAACCAACGAGAAGGGCACGCCGTCCGCACATTTCCATTGAGAAATGTGGGGCAGCTCTTGTCGGCGCGTGCGTGTGCCTGCTCTCTTGCTTGGCAGTAGCTGGTCGAGAGCATCCACAGGGAGTGGCCATCCAGATGGAGTGTCGTACCTTTGGCGTACCCCCGGAAGTGTGGCGGGTGTTGTTGTTGTTGTCTTTAGTTTTGATTTGGGTTCCCCAGTGGGGAGTGGGCCGTACTCGGAAGTAGTGCAATACCGAGACAACCCGTGGCTGGGACGAGGCAAGCCTCTATTCCACAGCCCAGTTCCAAAAATCAGTTTAATATATGAGCTACTCAATGAGCAGCGTATCAGATATTAAGCTGATAAGAACAGATACTAC
>CBDHHR010000241.1:17500-21592 GCA_965263245.1 Metamycoplasmataceae bacterium
GACAACAGTCCTAGTGTAACGTGTACGTGCGCTAGGTGGTACGAAGGCACGTACTGTGAAAGTAAGTACATTGCAGCCCAGTTTAGGGCGGGCGGCCAGGGAGAGAGAAAGAGAGAGAGAGTAGAATAGAATGAGAGAGAGAGAGAGAGAAGAGAAGAATAAGAGAGAGAGAGAGAGAGAGAGAGAGAGAGAGAGAGAGAGAGAGAGAGAGAGAGAGAACAAACAGACAGACAGACAGACATACTAAACTTTTACCACTGTGATAAGTTTAAACTTGAATTTTGACCGTTGTGTTATCTTATAAGTCGCATTACATGTACTACTTGTTTTAGTTCGAGAAGGGCATAGCGCCTTATAATCTCCTGACTTCTGCTTTGTAGCGGGGTGGGAATATCCATATTTTCATGCAAATTGCGCACTTGGTGACAAGTTTTTGCAATTTGGTATGGTGTTAGGTATGGGCATAAAGTTTTCAAAAACCACCGCATACAAGTTGGGGTAGCCCCTTGTGGCCGGTATGCGCAAAATCCAATATGGCCGCCGAAGCCCCTGATCTGAAATAGATAATGGCTTATCTTTGGTTCTATCAGCACTACATCAACGTGTAATACCACAATTTGTATGTTTATTGGGACGATAAATCCATTATTTCTGAAGTTATTTTACTGGTTTCAGGTCATTTACAAGGTGAAATATGTTTTCCGTGATATTTGTAGGATAAAAATGTCATCACTCAGGAACTGAATCACAATGACATATTATATATAATTATCTATATTGTGTTATCATCTACAGCCGACAGTCATCTAGTAGTGTGTATTCAGCACTCAATTCTGATTATTTGTTTATCTTTTTGCAGCTCATGCATCAAGTGTAACCTGTTTTTGCATGACATTTTTCAGCAAAGAATGAAGCTATTACTCTATTTTTATTTGGTTGAAAACATTATCAGTCCGATGTTATTCATACAACGATAGTTGCTATATTATCACTTCAGGTCTCTATCCTGATGTGGCACAACTACAATTATATCTAACAAAACTGGATACAGACAGTCCCGAGACAAGTACAAGCATCGATTGAATATTTTATATCATCATTAGCGACGAACATCCTTTCGAGCGACCTTTAGTTACAAGGAAAGACACTGATTGCGCATTGTGTTGCTTGTGCCAGAATAAATCTAAGAAAGACTTGCGATGTCCCTATAAGAAGGAGTGCTATCATTTTATTGAACATGATGTACCTTTACCACTTGGAGTGAACTTGCAGTGTTTAAACGATGGTTCAGGGATCGCCAACACATTGCTAACAAATAACGCTAGCTATCACAATGGATGCCGAAGACGATTCCGCTCTCATAATGTGCGGCGAGAAACAGCAAAGAGAACAAAGGAAGGATCGGATAGTGAAGAGGGTTCCTTTAGTCCGAAACAAACTCGTTCTAGCTATAATGCGAGTCTCGACCGCAACACTGTTCAATGTGTCTTTTGTGAGAAGTTTCAAGATGACAGCGAAGAGCAAATCTACAGAGCTAGGAGTGAAAACTGTGGCAAGAACCTCAATACATGGGCTGTGGAATCCAGGAATTGGGTGATTCATGCACGATTGAACATTGCAATTAATGCAGAGGATGCATAGGCTGGAGATATGCATTATCACACATCTTGTTATACAAAGCTCAAGAATGATGCCCGTGCTGCAAAGTCGAAGTCGTCTCATGCTAAGAGAGGCTCTCCGGTTGGATGCACCTATGATCCTTTGGTCAGCTTGTCGCTTTTGTGGAGTTCAATCATTCTACCTTCAAGCTTGCTGACTTGAGGAAGCTCTATGATCGTCGTCTTAGTCAACTGGGCTCTGATTGGATCGGAATTTACGTGCACCAAAACAGATCCAAAGAGCATATATTAGAGAAGATAGGACCGGACTGGTCAGAATACTCAGAGGGTCGTGATGTTTGCGTCTCTCATAAGAAAATAATTGGCACAGAATGTTAACCTTCAGGTGTCCGAAGATGAAGGTAAGAAAATCATTGATGTTGGCATCACGCTGCGCAGATACATTCTTCTGCAACAGATGACGTTTGGTGGACCATTCAACTCAAATTGTCTGAGCGAACCAGTTGCCAAGTCTCTTCTGACTCTTCTAGAAGTCTTACTTCAAGGTTCCAAATCAATTCAACAGAACGTAGAAGAAGCTCAGGCCAGCTACAGTGCTAGGATCCGAGTTATCTGCACTATATCTCAGCTGATATCAATGCTACAAAGCAATCTAGCAACGCACTCACTCTCTATCAGAAGAAGGAGAGAGATACACCATTTCCTCTGTATGTGGGACTGAAATTACATGCGCATGATCGCCAGAAGGGAACCATCAGCATATTCCATGCACTTGGCATATCGGTATCGTATGACCGAGTAATGGATGTCAGGAGGGGACTCGCTCAAGCGGTGTCAAGGCGATTTGCTGAGGATGGAGTCGTTGTGCCTTCAAACATCAAGCGGGGAGTCTTCACGACTGGCGGAGTCGATAACATTGACGAATCTGGACGCATTGAGCTCCATGGTACCGCCATGTCCCTAACAAATCATCTGACTCGTGACAACATGGGAGTGGACCCCCCGCCTCTAAGTCTGGATGCTCCTGAAGCTGCCACGGTCCAGCTTCCTTCCCAAGACTGCGTTGGGACCGATTGTTCTCCTTAGCCGGAATCTTCACTACTGGCATTGCAACGTCTCTCCTAGCCGGTAAGCGCTTCAAGCGTACACGGTATGCATACCAGCTCAATCTTGCCTGGCTCCATGTACAAGCATATGATCATTACTGCCGCGATGGTTATGGGCCACGTGAGCCCATGGAGATGTGGGAGAAGCAGCTCATCAGCAATGTGCCAACAATAAACTACCGGACGTCAGTGAGAGAGTATCTGCTTATCAATTGCCGCTTCGTCCGGGGTCAGCGACTGGATAATTGGTTGCTCACTCTGAATGCATGCGATGAAATGTGTCCTTGGTTTTTCGCTTTCGGTCACACAATCTATGCCCGCTGGATGCCAGTCTTCTTGGAGGACATGGCGCGGTTACCAGAGACCCACCCATCAGTCCATGAGGCGTTTATGGCAGGGAAGTTCGTCGTGCAACGTGGCGACAAGAAGTCTTCACTGATGGCACTTGACCAGAGCCAAGAGCACAGCATCCAGTTTCTGAAGAAAGATAGTGGAGCAAAGGGCCTATATGGACAGCAGGAACCTAAGGAAGTCATCGAGTTCTCCAAACCTGAAGTACTAAGAGCCATTGATGAGGTTGAATGTGCCTGTTTCTCTCTAAGACTCCAGAGATCCCCAAACCCAATGAATGGGGCTGGGAATGAAACACCAGGACAAAAGAGTGGGTACCATATTGGACAGATCTGTCGGACGTCAGCCAGGCATGCTCGCTGCTCCTACACTGTGGCTGTGGTGTTGCCTGTAAGGGAAACTGTAACTGCCACCGAGCTGGACTCCGATGTAGCAGTCTGTGCAAGTGCGAAGGAGGTTGCACAAATAATGACAAAGAAGGCTGAGTTGATCATGGCAGTTATGTGCGCCGAGTACTATGGTGCAGACATTAAGCTGATTAAATTAATTATAGTTACTTAATACATCCCTTGACCTTTGGTACAAATATATTTTCAACAATAAAAATAAAACATTGCTGTCGTAAACATATGTGTACAGCCAGGCATGATATTCACATATGGCTTAGCTTCCAAATTAGGTCTGATTTGGCTAAAAGTGACCACTAAAAATCGGTTCACTTTCTAAATGACCTGAAAACGAAAATAACTTCAGAAATGGATTCCTCGCCCCAATAAACATACAATTTATGGTATTACACGTTGATTTAGTGCTGATAGAACCAAAGATAAGCCATTATCTATTTCAGATCACGGGCTTCGGCGGCCATACTGGATTTTGCGCATACCAGCCACCAGGGGGCTACCCCAACTTGTATGCGGTGGTTTTTGAAAACCTTATGCCCATACCTAACACCCTGCCAAATTGCAAAAATTTGTCACCAAGTGCGCAATTTTTCTGAATTCCCTCCCCGCTAT
>CBDHHR010000242.1:0-11030 GCA_965263245.1 Metamycoplasmataceae bacterium
ACACGCACGCGCACGCGCACGCGCACGCGCACGCGCACGCGCACGCGCACGCGCACGCGCACGCGCACGCGCACGCGCACGCGCACGCGCACGCGCACGCGCACGCGCACGCGCACGCGCACGCGCACGCGCACGCGCACGCGCACGCGCACGCGCACGCGCACGCGCACGCGCACGCGCACGCGCACGCGCACGCGCACGCGCACGCGCACGCGCACGCACACGCACACGCACACGCACACGCACACGCACACGCACACGCACACGCACACGCACACGCACACGCACACGCACACGCACACGCACACGCACACGCACACGCACACGCACACGCACACGCACACGCACACGCACACGCACACGCACACGCACACGCACACGCACACGCACACGCACACGCACACGCACACGCACACGCACACGCACACGCACACGCACACGCACACGCACACGCACACGCACACGCACACGCACACGCACACGCACACGCACACGCACACACATTCCACCAAGAAACCTCTATATGCATTTGATGAATGCAAATGTATCTATTCGTGTACACACGTACTTCGTGTTTTACGTCATGCACTGAATGTTTTTACAGTCAAGTGTAGCCTCTACATTTACGAACGACGTCGCCTGGCAAGGAGGTAAGTGATAGAAAAACCTGTTTAGTCGTTCACCCGAATACCGATTTTGAGGAAAACGAGCCAATGTTTACCGGCGGTCCAAATAGCTATGACGTTTATACATTCAGAATATATGCCTTGGCATCCTCAATAACTTTATATGTACAAGATGACCGCGAAGATAAGAACATGTCAGAATTGATGCAATCGTATCTAGACATGTTTGTATATGAATATGTAACTTGTGCATAGGGATTCAATTTAGATATATGACGGTTATCGTGATAGGAGTAGAAATGTAGATACTGTCTATAATGGTTGCAAAAAGGATGAGTGTCGATGGGAAAACTATATCTTATAAGTATGAACGCCATACCGCCCAAACGGCTGCTTCTTATGTTTATTACGCAACTGACTGGTGGTGTATTCCAACAAAATATATACCGGGGTTAATTGTTCGTTAAGTGTTAGCAAAAATAAACAACACCACCTCAAATAATGAAACAAACCTTAGCTGTGAATGCGTCTTTGATGCAAACACAATCTGAAAGATGATAGACGTGTTTTGTGTAATCCAATGATATTATACAAGGTTCACACAGCTAATATAATGTTTAGTTTAAAACTAGCAAATTGTCGTGCAGTATCCTTATACACATTCCAGTATTAAGAACAATTAAAAACAAATTTGTTTAAAAGAATTCAGAAGAACCCCAAATCAGGCGAATTTGCTGTAATGTTGATGTTGGTTTGCTGTCTATCTTCTTTCAGTTGTTCCGTCCTGTTTCGACATCAAATGTCTATCTCCTTACAGTTGTTCCGTCCTGTTTCGACATCAAATGTCTATCTCCTTACAGTGGTTCCGTCTTGTGTCGACATCAAATGTCTATCTTTTTTACAGTGGTTCCGTCTTGTGTCGACATCAAATGTCTATCTCCTTACAGTTGTTCCGTCCTGTGTTGACATCAATGTCTATCTCGTTTCAGTTGTTCCGTCCTCTGTTGACATCAATGTCTATCTCGTTTCAGTTGTTCCGTCCTGTGTTGACATCAATGTCTATCTCGTTTCAGTTGTTCCGTCCTGTGTTGACATCAATGTCTATCTCGTTTCAGTTGTTCCGTCCTGTGTTGACATCAATGTCTATCTCGTTTCAGTTGTTCCGTCCTGTGTTGACATCAATGTCTATCTCGTTTCAGTTGTTCCGTCCTGTGTTGACATCAAATGTCTATCTCCTTTCAGTTGTTCCGTCCTGTGTTGACATCAATGTCTATCTCCTTACAGTTGTTCCGTCCTGTGTTGACATCAATGTCTATCTCGTTTCAGTTGTTCCGTCCTGTGTTGACATCAATGTCTATCTCGTTTCAGTTGTTCCGTCCTGTGTTGACATCAATGTCTATCTCGTTTCAGTTGTTCCGTCCTGTGTTGACATCAATGTCTATCTCCTTACAGTTGTTCCGTCCTGTGTTGACATCAATGTCTATCTCCTTACAGTTGTTCCGTCCTGTGTTGACATCAATGTCTATCTCCTTACAGTTGTTCCGTCCTGTGTTGACATCAATGTCTATCTCCTTACAGTTGTTCCGTCCTGTGTTGACATCAATGTCTATCTCCTTACAGTTGTTCCGTCCTGTGTTGACATCAATGTCTATCTCCTTACAGTTGTTCCGTCCTGTGTTGACATCAATGTCTATCTCCTTACAGTCGTTCCGTCCTGTGTTGACATCAATGTCTATCTCCTTACAGTTGTTCCGTCCTGTGTTGACATCAATGTCTATCTCCTTACAGTTGTTCCGTCCTGTGTTGACATCAATGTCTATCTCCTTACAGTTTTTCCGTCCTGTGTTGACATCAATGTCTATCTCCTTACAGTCGTTCCGTCCTGTGTTGACATCAATGTCTATCTCCTTACAGTTGTTCCGTCCTGTGTTGACATCAATGTCTATCTCCTTACAGTTGTTCCGTCCTGTGTTGACATCAATGTCTATCTCCTTACAGTCGTTCCGTCCTGTGTTGACATCAAGTGTCTATCTCCTTCCTGTTGTTCCGTCCTGTGTTGACATCAAGTGTCTATCGTCTTAAGTCGTTCCGGCCTGTGTTGACATCAAATGTCTATTTCCTTTCAGTTGTTCCGTCCTGTGTCGATATCAAGTGTCTATCTGTTTTAGTTGTTCCGTCCTGTGTCGATATCAAGTGTCTATCTCCTTCCAGTTGTTCCGTCCTGTGTCGACATCAAGTGTCTATTTCCTTTCAGTTGTTCCGTCCTGTGTTGACATCAAGTGTCTATCTCCTTTCAGTAGTTTCGTCCTGTGTCGATATCAAGTGTCTATCTCCTTCCAGTTGTTCCGTCCTGTGTTGACATCAATGTCTATCTCATTTGAGTCGTTCCGTCCTGTGTTGATATCAAGTGTCTATCTCCTTTCAGTAGTTCCGTCCTGTGTCGATATCAAGTGTCTATCTTATTTCAGTAGTTCCGTCCTGTGTTGACATCAAGTGTCTATCTCCTTACAGTTGTTCCGTCCTGTGTTGACATCAAGTGTCTATCTCCTTCCAGTTGTTCCGTCCTGTGTTGACATCAAGTGTCTATCTCATTTCAGTCGTTCCGTCCTGTGTTGACATCAAATGTCTATCTCATTCCAGTTGTTCCGTCCTGTGTTGACATCAAGTGCCTATCTCCTTCCAGTTGTTCCGTCCTGTGTTGACATCAAGTGTCTATCTCATTTCAGTCGTTCCGTCCTGTGTTGACATCAAATGTCTATCTCATTCCAGTTGTTCCGTCCTGTGTTGACATCAAGTGTCTATCTCATTTCAGTCGTTCCGTCCTGTGTTGACATCAAGTGTCTATCTTCTTCCAGTTGTTCCGGCCTGTGTCGATATCAAGTGTCTATCTGTTTTAGTTGTTCCGTCCTGTGTCGATATCAAGCCTCTATCTTTTTCAGTTGTTCTGTCCTGTGTCGACATCAAGTGTCTATCTCCTTTCAGTTGTTCCGTCCTGTGTCGACATCAAGTGTCTATTTCCTTTCAATTGTTCCGTCTGGTGTCGACATAAAATGTCTATCTCCTTTCAGTTGTTCCGTCCTGTGTCGACATCAAGTGTCTATCTCCTTTCAGTTGTTCCGTCCTGTGTTGACATCAAGTGTCTATCTCCTTTCAATTGTTCCGTCCTGTGTCGACATCAAGTGTTCATCTACTTTGAATTGTTTCATCCTGTGTCGACATCAAATGTCTATTTCCTTTTAGGTAATGAATCTTGTGCCGACATCAAATGTTACAACGGAGGTGTTTGTCGAGAAGTCATCCAAGGCGCTACATGTGCCTGTCCGACCGGTTATCACGGAAAATTGTGTCAGCAGTCGGGAACGGGTGAGTCATGCAGATATTTTTTCCTGTTGTCATTTCGTAACATGCGATCTGGTCAGGTCGGAAACACATATCTATGAAGATCGGTTTAAGTAGACGGGTTTTCATAATGAAAATATAATTTATTTTGTTATCAAACAAAATAAATGAATGTTAACCGAACGTCCCCATATTGTACTGGCGGGTCGTTTAAAAAGCAATACAAAAAGACGTTCTGATTAGTGTAATAGCATTCCAAGTAGTCCGCATCAGTGTAATATAGAAATTTAGTATGTCGTAAATTAGGAGTTATATCGGGCAAATATACGTTTCAGTGAACACTAGCGTGAATTACCATTATAACACTAATTCTTTCTACTACTGCTGCTGCTGCTGCTACTGCTACTGCTACTGCTACTGCTACTGCTACTACTACTACTACTACTACTACTACTACTACTACTATACTACTACTACGACTACTACTACTACTACTACTATTACTACTACTACTACTACTACTATTACTACTACTACTATTACTACTACTACTATTACAACTACTATTACTACTACTAATAATAATAGTAAAATTATTTTTTATAACGCCATTTTCCGAGCATAATAATAGCTTTATTTTATATAACGCCATTTTTGAGCATCAGTCTGTTCAGTGGATTAAAATATAACATTGCTAAATATTATGGCCAATAAAATACAATAACTATTGTTTCACATAAAATAAAATGTAAACATAATAATATGAAATCATTTTATAAATAACTTGGTAAAATAAACGTATCGGCTAAACCTTTGTCACACTCTACTAAGTAAAGTTTAACAAATAAGTGCTTTAAAGTCCATTATGTAGTTAAATTAAATAAATAAAAAACATGCAATACATGATAAACCGTTAAATAACTTATGTAAAATATAACAAATGTTTCTCCTTGAATTTTTACTCATATGCTTTGTAGAATTCATTTATATCACAATATCTCTCCATGGTAACATATGAGACAACCATGAACGGGAAATTAGAGTTTAATATATGAGTATCTTTACATTAGAGAAAATAATATCGAATAAATTCACATCACAGGGTTCTTGTCGCGCGCTGCAATATCCCTAACTTGGACGCTGATTGATCCTTTACGGTATTGGCGACAGAGCAGAAAAAACAATGATGTATTTATATTACATATTTGTATATATATATATATATATATATATATATATATATATATATATATATATATATATATATATATCATTCCTTGTAACATACTCACAATGACTTTCACACATAATTATGTTATGCAATAATTTCCTCTTAGATAATTCTGAATGTCAATTATAAGTAATAATAATTATTTGCACTATACACTACATGTTTAAAATAATTGTAATTATGACTGAATACTCTTTTTCATGAACAAATCTGTCAAATATTGTAAGATTATCGATTTATATTTGTGAATAAACTAAAATATAATTTCACAGAAGTTTCCATTTGTTGTCCGCCAAGAGGTCAACGTTTTTGACCTTTACCTAACCTTCAACATCTATCTTGACCTTAAACTGAAAATGTAACATCAGAAATAGATTCTACATACCCAAATACCCCTAAAAGGAAGTATTACACATAATTCTACGACACAAAGTTCTAAAGTATTTTTTAAGATTTGACCAGTGGCCATCTTGGATTTATGCAAATTACCACAGATGCTCATAGTTGCCGCTTGGGCAGTCAAGCTGAATCTGTCCTAAGACCGGATGAGTACAAAACAAACAAACGTTCATAGGATAGAACATTTATAGGTTCACTATTGAACTCATGACCTTTACCTAATCATTTCAGGATAGCGGGTGGGTTTCTTAACCGATCGAAACTTTTGTCTTGCGGGTCCCGACACGCAGATAACTGGTGCATAAATAAGTCTTACAAGTTACCCCGTACGGTAGTACTTGTTTTCTTTTAAATGACGTAACTTTATGGCGTGTCGATGGATTCACGTGATATTACACATGACATGCTCAAATCTATTGACGAACATGCTCTCGTCTTGCAGAATAATTTGCATTAGTAGTTTTGTCTCCAATATCCCTGTTACAACTAACCCGTGTTAAAGTTAGCCCAGGTCTCCCCTATCACTATGCGACACACTTTGGGTGCGTTGAGACGTCTGTTCCTCTCAATGGATTTCTCTGAAATTTTAACATAGTTTTTTTCATGTGGCCACTCTAACCCCCTTGTATGTAAATTATAAAGAGGTAAACCAAACACCGTGACTGTTTTCCGTTGAACCTTTATAATTATTACATGTACATCAGACTGAATACTAAAAGAGAATATGTTGCAATAATTAAAAGAATATGTTGCAACCAAGTATGCGAATTGTATTTAAAATTTTCGCTTCGCTAGAAGATTTCGGGGACGAAATAATTACATTATTTCTTTTCGATATGCATACTATTTTATACAATTTTTGCGGTTTATTTTAGATGCACCATTCACTACATTCGCAACCTAAGTACAGCTAACTAGAACAACACAGAACATTGTATGTGACTTTCAAATTACAGAAACTAAAACAACACCGGCACGAACATTTCCCGGCCTTAGATCCCGTGGATCGACCACAGGTCACCAAACGACAGCCTTATTATCAGCAATGATATTGTCTGCGTATATGCTATAAGATGCTTCGGGTATTGACTTAAACCGTTTTCTTAGTTTGCTTGCTTTGGGAGGCCATGACGTCCATTCTGACAATTGACACATTGGTCCATTATTGGCGCTTGCTGTTCACAACTGTGCTGTTCTGCTGAGGGTTCGGTAATAACGCATGTCTACAGAAGGGATGCGTATCTTCTAAAATCCAATGTCACGGTAAAGAAGTGCGTTTCGTTCAACGTTGATTCTTACTGTGAATATAGCTGATAACACAGGTCCCCGCTTGAGTATCTATGTAAACAGGCAAGTGCCATGGTCAATATGAATTGGCACACTGCAATTATAGTGTCGATTTCCACATGTCATCGCACTAGTGTACGTTGTGTGGATGTCAACAAGTTATCAGATAATTGCACATAGTCGGGATGTCCACATATTACCAGAGTATTGTACGTAGTGTGGATGTCAACATGTTATCAGAGTATTGTACGTAGTGTGGATGTCAACATGTTATCAGAGTATTGTACGTAGTGTGGATGTCCACATGTCATCAGAGTATTATACGTAGTGTGGATGTCAACATGTTATCAGAGTATTGTACGTAGTGTGGATGTCCACCACATGTCATCAGAGTATTGTACGTAGTGTGGATGTCAACATGTTATCAGAGTATTGTACGTAGTGTGGATGTCCACATGTTATCAGAGTATTGTACGTAGTGTGGATGTCCACCACATGTCATCAGAGTATTGTACGTAGTGTGGATGTCAACATGTTATCAGAGTATTGTACGTAGTGTGGATGTCAACATGTTATCAGAGTATTGTACGTAGTGTGGATGTCAACATGTCATCAGAGTATTGTACGTAGTGTGGATGTCAACATGTTATCAGAGTATTGTACGTAGTGTGGATGTCAACATGTTATCAGAGTATTGTACGTAGTGTGGATGTCCACCACATGTCATCAGAGTATTGTACGTAGTGTGGATGTCAACATGTCATCAGAGTATTGTACGTAGTGTGGATGTCCACATGTTATCAGAGTATTGTACATAGTGTGGATGTCAACATGTCATCAGAGTATTGTACGTAGTGTGGATGTCCACCACATGTTATCAGAGTATTGTACGTAGTGTGGATGTCCACATGTCATCAGAGTATTGTACGTAGTGTGGATGTCCACCACATGTCATCAGAGTATTGTACGTAGTGTGGATGTCAACATGTTATCAGAGTATTGTACGTAGTGTGGATGTCCACATGTCATCAGAGTATTGTACATAGTGTGGATGTCCACATGTCATCAGAGTATTGTACGTAGTGTGGATGTCCACCACATGTCATCAGAGTATTGTACGTAGTGTGGATGTCAACATGTTATCAGAGTATTGTACGTAGTGTGGATGTCCACATGTCATCAGAGTATTGTACATAGTGTGGATGTCCACATGTCATCAGAGTATTGTACGTAGTGTGGATGTCCACCACATGTCATCAGAGTATTGTACGTAGTGTGGATGTCAACATGTTATCAGAGTATTGTACGTAGTGTGGATATCCACATGTCATCAGAGTATTGTGCATAGTGTGGATGTCCACATGTCATCAGAGTAGTATACGTAGTGTGGATGTCCACGTGTCATCAGAGTATTGTACATAGTGTGGATGTCCACATGTCATCAGAGTATTGTACGTAGTGTAGATGTCCACATGTCATCAGAGTATTGTACGTAGTGTAGATGTCCACATGTCATCAGAGTATTGTACGTAGTGTGGATGTCCACATGTTATCAGAGTATTGTACATATTGTGGATGTCAACATGTCATCAGAGTATTGTACGTAGTGTGGATGTCCACATGTCATCAGAGTATTGTACATAGTGTGGATGTCCACATGTCATCAGAGTATTGTACATATTGTGGATGTCCACATGTCATCAGAGTATTGTACGTAGTGTGGATGTCCACGTGTCATCAGAGTATTGTACGTAGTGTGGATGTCCACATGTCATCAGAGTATTGTACATAGTGTGGATGTCCACATGTCATCAGAGTATTGTACATAGTGTGGATGTCCACATGTCATCAGAGTATTGTACGTAGTGTGGATGTCCACCACATGTCATCAGAGTATTGTACGTAGTGTGGATGTCAACATGTTATCAGAGTATTGTACGTAGTGTGGATGTCCACATGTCATCAGAGTATTGTACATAGTGTGGATGTCCACATGTCATCAGAGTATTGTACGTAGTGTGGATGTCCACATGTCATCAGAGTATTGTACATAGTGTGGATGTCCACATGTCATCAGAGTATTGTACGTAGTGTGGATGTCAACATGTTATCAGAGTATTGTACGTAGTGTGGATGTCCACATGTCATCAGAGTATTGTACACAGTGTGGATGTCCACATGTCATCAGAGTATTGTACGTAGTGTGGATGTCCACCACATGTCATCAGAGTATTGTACGTAGTGTGGATGTCAACATGTTATCAGAGTATTGTACGTAGTGTGGATGTCCACATGTCATCAGAGTATTGTACATAGTGTGGATGTCCACATGTCATCAGAGTATTGTACGTAGTGTGGATGTCCACCACATGTCATCAGAGTATTGTACGTAGTGTGGATGTCAACATGTTATCAGAGTATTGTACGTAGTGTGGATATCCACATGTCATCAGAGTACTGTGCATAGTGTGGATGTCCACATGTCATCAGAGTAGTATACGTAGTGTGGATGTCCACGTGTCATCAGAGTATTGTACATAGTGTGGATGTCCACATGTCATCAGAGTATTGTACGTAGTGTAGATGTCCACATGTCATCAGAGTATTGTACGTAGTGTAGATGTCCACATGTCATCAGAGTATTGTACGTAGTGTGGATGTCCACATGTTATCAGAGTATTGTACATATTGTGGATGTCAACATGTCATCAGAGTATTGTACGTAGTGTGGATGTCCACATGTCATCAGAGTATTGTACATAGTGTGGATGTCCACATGTCATCAGAGTATTGTACATATTGTGGATGTCCACATGTCATCAGAGTATTGTACGTAGTGTGGATGTCCACGTGTCATCAGAGTATTGTACGTAGTGTGGATGTCCACATGTCATCAGAGTATTGTACATAGTGTGGATGTCCACATGTCATCAGAGTATTGTACATAGTGTGGATGTCCACATGTCATCAGAGTATTGTACGTAGTGTGGATGTCCACCACATGTCATCAGAGTATTGTACGTAGTGTGGATGTCAACATGTTATCAGAGTATTGTACGTAGTGTGGATGTCCACATGTCATCAGAGTATTGTACATAGTGTGGATGTCCACATGTCATTAGAGTATTGTACGTAGTGTGGATGTCCACATGTCATCAGAGTATTGTACATAGTGTGGATGTCCACATGTCATCAGAGTATTGTACATAGTGTGGATGTCAACATGTCATCAGAGTATTGTACATAGTGTGGATGTCAACATGTTATCAGAGTATTGTACGTAGTGTGGATGTCAACATGTTATCAGAGTATTGTACGTAGTGTGGATGTCCACATGTCATCAGAGTATTGTACATAGTGTGGATGTCAACATGTTATCAGAGTATTGTACGTAGTGTGGATGTCCACATGTCATCAGAGTATTGTACATAGTGTGGATGTCCACATGTCATCAGAGTATTGTACATAGTGTGGATGTCCACATGTCATCAGAGTATTGTACATAGTGTGGATGTCAACATGTCATCAGAGTATTGTACGTAGTGTGGATGTCAACATGTTATCAGAGTATTGTACGTAGTGTGGATATCCACATGTCATCAGAGTATTGTGCATAGTGTGGATGTCCACATGTCATCAGAGTATTATACGTAGTGTGGATGTCCACATGTCATCAGAGTATTGTGCATAGTGTGGATGTCCACATGTCATCAGAGTATTGTACGTAGTGTGGATGTCCACAAGTCATCAGAGTATTGTACGTAGTGTGGATGTCCACATGTCATCAGAGTATTGTACGTAGTGTGGATGTCCACATGTCATCAGAGTATTGTACGTAGTGTGGATGTCCACATGTTATCAGAGTATTGTACGTAGTGTGGATGTCCACATGTCATCAGAGTATTGTACGTAGTGTGGATGTCCACATGTTATCAGAGTATTGTACATATTGTGGATGTCAACATGTCATCAGAGTATTGTACGTAGTGTGGATGTCCACATGTCATCAGAGTATTGTGCATAGTGTGGATATCCACATGTCATTAGAGTATTGTGCATAGTGTGGATATACACATGTCATCAGAGTATTGCACGTAGTATGGATGTCCACATGTTATCAGAGTATTGTACATAGTGTGGATGTCAAC
>CBDHHR010000243.1:5000-6345 GCA_965263245.1 Metamycoplasmataceae bacterium
GTTAATCTAATAGCTTGCTTGTAGCGGATTTTGTAATAATAAAATTATGTTGACCACGCACTTATCAAGGAATATGTCGTATGCTAAATGATCTTACCTATATGACGCCTATAGTTTTATACATCCGAGCATCAAGGCGTACTCACTAAAATGAATACAATATTATACAATATACAATTATAACTATACTATTCATAAATAACGTGTTATGTGCGCACTGCGGAGTGACAGTCCAAACATAATCTGTCTAAATAACAGTTATGTAGACGTTGGATACTTATCCCTACATATTCCTAATTAAGAAATATCTACTACTAACGAAAGACTAGCATGAATGTGTCAAACATGTGAATCATGTTTGGATAAACGAACATAAAACAGTCCACATATTTATGTTTGAAGGCATGTTGTTCAAGGAATGAATCAATGGATCGTTTTTAGTACAATTGACATATACTTAAATACACTTCGCAGTTCACGTGAATCGCATATCCTCACCCATGTCTTGTATTATAAACACTGATTACGTATATCATAATATCATATATGTATTATAATTACTATGACATCACCTCACCTGCTAGACCAATCTGTCCTATCTGCAATAGTCACCCACGTGACATTTTCGCCACGGTTTTGTCGTGTAAAATACAGCTTGAACGAACGTATCTTCACAATATGCAACAAAATATCAATGTGTATACAATTCATCAGCAGTGTTGTAAAAGTGACCACACTGTTGCTAGTATGCTGGTCATGCGACAGAACCCTCAGTTATCAACTACTCTTCATGACTGATGGTGACGTGTTATGACTGAACCTGGACAGTTGTTTCCCACTCTACATTGCTCCAGTTCACTCAGCTGTGTGAATGAGTACCTGGCTATAGACAGTGGTGGATACTTGTATTAGCGGCCTTCGTGCATTAATTGTAGTGTGGCTGGATGCTTCTCAAAGAAGTTGATATGGTGTTCGATTGGACTGATCTACCACGGAAGTAAAGTGTAAAGCGCTTTGAGCTGTCTTGCGGACTGAATATTGCGCTATAACAAGTTGCCTTACAATACTTACCTTATCTTTGCAGCATCTCGACAGCGCTGGCGATGGCCTACGCCGGAGCCCGCGGTTCAACAGCCACGGAAATGTTGAGGGTGTTAAGGTTCGGACCACTGCTGCCTAAACTCCACGAAACCTTTCACGCCACGCTATTGTCAATGAATAAAGGCCAGGGCGATTATTATAACCTGACCGTTGCCGATGCAATGTTCGTCCACAAGCACTTTCCCACCATCAAGGAGTTTCGCAAACTCATAGCCGTAAATTACATGGTTGGCATCAAGGAACT
>CBDHHR010000244.1:0-14554 GCA_965263245.1 Metamycoplasmataceae bacterium
TAAAGGCTTTTTATGTTGTGTACTCTTTTTTTAAACAATATTTAAATATGTTGGCAGTATCTTCAATTGAAACAGCATCAACCATGTATTATTAACGGGTAGAGAAGATTATATCCTAGGGTATGACTTTAAGGTACTACGCCTGATATATTATCAACGATGTGTTAATCACATTACATCTAACGTTTTCTAACGAGTATAGTTATTACCTTGATCTCAGTTGATTGTCTTACCTGATGTCTTACGGGCCTGGTGTGACTTTCTTCTTATAAATTGGCACTGTCTTCCATAGTAAGCTAAAATAAAAAAATATTCCATTGAGGCGAAATCATCAATTAAAATATATTGGCAATATTATAAATTAAACTATTTATTAATATTCGCACTGGAGTTAATATGGTGTGCAAATAAACTATGATAGCACAGAAAATATTTAGAATACGTTGTGTAAACATCGTTAACATTAACCTGATAAAATGGGTACTGGATATACAGTCATAGTATGCCACAACATTGTTAGTTATCAGTGCCAACTAAGACACACATGATTGCGTCATCCAATATACTAATTAATGTAAACAGAAACACAGATGACATGCTATTCAAATTTGTTTAAAAAAATTGTTTTAATTGTAGTGATTGATTTTAGCACATCCATATCATAATTATCGTGAGCGTGGATGTGAATCAGTACTGCGTGCGTGTCTGTATTGACATATGAAGAAACAAAAAAGAAATAAAGTAGTGTTAATGGTTGCAGTCCAAACCACCTTTAAAATAAATAGTTAATTCCGTAACGTTTATTTTTATTATTACTCACATATTAAACACAATTTATGTCGATTAAACCTTTACCTTATTACTGGTTCGTGCTTTTGTAAACCCATGCAATGGGCAACGAATGACACAACTGCATGTAACCACCTACCTGGGGTGCATCTGCACTTGTACCTTGTCAAGCCTAATTGACGGCAACGTCCTCCAAATTTACACGGGAAGTGTAAACAAGCCCCTACAATCCATCAACAAATAAAGGTTTTTATAGGACATCCACTTACACCAGTTTTACAAACCAGCAGTCATATCCACCATGCCAAAAGCAATGATTACTATAAAGTTTGAAATAAAAAGGTTGGTCCCGTGTTGTGGCAAATAATAGCATGTTTAATGCACGAATGGTTACAGCACAGTTCGACAGTGTATGCGAAATCCAACATCATTGATTACATAATTTTCAGATCGATTAATTGGAAATGTTCTGATCCATAAATTTGTTTTGTTGATTTATACTTGTATCGGATCCTAGAACAATACAGCTTGGTTGCCCTAACGGCAACTTTGGACAACTCTGGTAATTTGCATGAATCTCATTATTATAGAACCATTTTTCTCTATGATACCTCTTTTTAGGAGTATTTTGGTACGTAGAATCCATTGCTTATATAACGTTTCAAGTGCGAGGCCAAACTCAGAAGCTGACGGTCAAGTTTTAATTGAAAACAGGGCTCAAGTATCCAGAAGTAAGTTACGTATATCCATCTCGTATTTTACAAATCTGTGACCGTTTCGACTCGAGGAGAATGCCTGTTTACAAATAGCTGAACATCGCAATTTTTATGTTAATAAGTTTAAATTGAGATCACAAATATTTACATGTAGGCATACATATAAAAAAGTTCGATAGAATGATCAATTATTTTAATAATGGTCTTTTTCCGTGGCACGTTTATGATACTTACTATTTTCGTAATGTAACGATTAGCCTGCAGTGCACATTACTATACACTAACATAGCCGTTCACAATTGTAATATATTTATGTGTCAGACTGGCCCGCAATCATGGCATTCAAACCGCAGACAAAGCCAACCGCAGCTGTCAATAAACGGAAGTGCCTCCTCCCATCCTGCAGAACATCAGCGTAATGATTCATGGGTTAACGAAGTTGCAAAGCGTTGAAATTGATCGACACTTTTTCCCCATCATCGTGTACGTGTTGGACCACGTGAACTACATATACTCTGCTAACCTACCAGCACAGTTTGCCAAAACAAAACCAAGGGGAGCTGAAACACCGGCGCATCTTGGATCGGGGTCTCATTTATGGAGAGATGGTGGCGAAGTACCTTCACCCACTGGAAGATAACCACTCTCATCTGTACAATCCCGTCACCGGCCAAATTACTCCTGCTGAAGTGAATGTGCCTGATTCAATTGTTCTTGGAGAAATGACGAAGAGCCAGTACATACTCAGTCTTCCTGATGTGTTCCATAAGGCCATCAGAACTCCCATATCAAGACGACGGACGTTCTAAGGAAGCAGGATAAAAGCAACAAGAACACACCAGTCATCGATATCGATTGTTCAGTGGGGGCAAATGGGCCTTCGTTTTCTGTTCAACTACGAGCTGTGTGCAGTGTTTCCTTTGATCGTCCACGCAGATGGTTTTCTCCGCTGGTTGTCTACGAAAACCCAACAACTCGGGGCTAGTCAAGCTGGCTGCCAATATTGTCATCATGGATGCTTAGCAGGTCTTCTTCCTTATCGTGTGGCTATAACACATCTATCCAGCGTCGTCTGAGTGACTATCCAGATGGTACTGAGAACAACATTGTCTGTCACAAGTACCAAGATGTTTCTGTCAATGCTCACGAGAGAACATGTGGGGGCAGGTGAACGTACCCTTATCACTTAGTTCTCCATCTTCATCACGTCCCCTGCCCAAACGAAATGCTGAAAAGCAAGACCAACAAACGGCAATTTGCCCGCGCGTTGTCTACCTGCAATGCAGCATAGCGCTAGATGATGGAGATCCGTGACGTTGCAGAGTTTGGTGATGTCCAAGCGAACATCACCATGCGAATAAAAGTCCCCCTCAAAAAAGCGCTCCCTCCAACATTAACCAAGCTGTTCACGCATGTTCTGCGGGCTCATCAGCAGGTCATAATGAGGAATACTGCAGAACAACGAACCCTGCGTTATGATATGTCGATATAATTCACTTCGGCTAGGAGATCCGGGATGGCGTCCTATTATTGCCCAGGGTGACCTAGGACAACCATGCCAGGGTGGTGTATTTCATTGCGAGTGTACGGCACTAGAGTGTTTTGGCTGCCACAAAGAACATTTGTCATGCACGTGTTACTGCAAATGCTATGGCGAAGACAGCTGCTGCTATCCATATACCAAGACAGGAGCACAGGCTGGATATGAATAGGGTTTTGAGATGGAGGATGCCGAAGAAGAGGAATAATTTTGGAGGATGAGAGTGGAAGATGAGTATATATACGAAGAGTTTAGAGGGAATGGGGACGATTTTGATGAATTTGATTACATGGATGATGAGTGGGATTAGGTAAAAGAGTATTACGACCATTACTAGGCGTTATCAACAGTTATAAAGATAGAGTAAACCGCATACATAAAATATGTTATAGCTGTCTTGTATCTACTGTTATGGATATCATTCCTTGTAAATCCCAACAATGATGGTCACCCACATGCAATTCTTTATCGCAAGAATTTTCCTGACAGGGAAATATGCATGTCAATGTTACTTCCTCTATGTATTATGAACAATGTTTCATGTTAAACAAAACTAGAATTGGTTATTGTTTCTTTATCAAGAACAACTGTTAACTGTTGTAAAATTGCTCATTTGTGTTCATGAATAAATAACACTGTAAATTAGTAGAAGTTCCATGTATTGCCCACCGAAAGGTCAACTTCGACCTTCACATGTGGTACAGCTTCTGTATTTGACACTGAACTGAATAAGTAACCGCATAAAAGGATTCTATGTACCAAACCACCCCTAAAAAGATGTATCGTACTTAATTCTAGGACAAGTGGTTCTAAAACAATTTGTCTAAGATATGACCAGTCGCCACCTTGGAATTATGCAAATTGCCAGAGTTGTCCTACGTAGCCTTTTGGGATACCATGCTGAAATGGTTCTAGGTTCCGATATGAGTCTAAATCAATAATATATATATACATACATATATATATATATATATATATATATATATATATATATATATATATATATATATATATATATATATATATATATTAAATACAATATATTCCTGCTGACAACTCCATTCTCAGCATACCAGAGTTGACTGAATGGCTAGCAGCCAGGCAAGGAGAGGGACATAATTATTTAGCACGCATCGGTCCCCCCGTTTATCACCTTCACTACCACTACTTAAGCAGTTACATTGGCTCCAACTGTATACCGAATTAAATTTAAATCGGCTACTGTTGCATACACTACTCTTTCTACTCAACAACCGACATACATAGTTAATCTGCTACATTTCTCTGATTATGACAAGCTAAACAATTGTCTTTGTTGCGCCTCTTAGCTTGAATTTATTTCAAGGATTTAGGTGCTATGAAAGTTTAACATTATTGTTATTATTATTGTTATTACTGATGTGTCATATCTAGCATGTATATAATGATGTCTAAGTGTGTGTGGCGTATTTAAAAACAACATGAAAACTAATTCAAAACGGCCACAAAAATCATGTTTATAAAAATAAACAAACACAGTTAAAGTGCTGTTTTTTACGTACCCAGTCATGCTATATTGAATTTCAATTGCTGATTTGAAATAAGTTCAATAAAGCAATATGACAACCATATTTAGGCGCAAAATCACTCCCGCGTGGCAAATAAAGAAAACGTTGATCATGTTTCATAACCAAATGACTTATGACATGCTAAAATAAATCTTCTGCATATTTGTATGCTAGCATTTGTGGATAATTAGCATGCACAAAATATACCTCATGTTAGAGTTATTGCGGTTTGTTTGGAACACTTGAACTGTTTTTAGTATGCCTGGTGATAATCTTCAAGAACGGAAATATGAAAGATCTCCTAAATCATAGACCGATGTGCCTACAATCTAACATCTATAACGTACTCCCAAGAGAACTAACGAAAAGGCTAGAGAAGACATTCGACGAAAAACCAGCCACGAAAGCAAGCTGAATTCAGAAGCAGATACTCAATAACATACCATATCCACGTCGTAAACCAACTGAAAGAGAAATGAAAAGAATATGATATCCCACTCTGCATTGCATAGACCACTACAAGAAAGCCTTCGACTCAGTGCACACTCAAGCAGTAAGTACTGACATCGCTTCAAGAATAGGGGATAGAAAAGGTGTACTTCAAACTCCTGAAGGAAATCTACATCAACAGCTCGATGACAGTCCACCAAAAAATAATTATACAATTTGATCAACATACGGAGGAGTACGTCAGAGATAGCATATAGCCCAAGCTATTTACGGCAGCACTCGAAAGCATATTCCAATGACTGACTTGTGAAACGATAGGCTAATACACCACATGAACTACGACAAATGCTAATGAAGAAAGTGAAAATCGGCAAAAAACACGACATAGGAATATATGTAAACAATAGTCAGTTCGATAACGTTGAAAGCTACGTCTACTTGGCACAGAGATACAGCACCCGAGACAAAACCAAGACAAAGACATTCAAAGAAGAATCACGACTTGATGGACAACATTCGCCTAGCACCGCGATATCTTCAAGGGTATCATTGGAACATGTTTGAAGAGACAAGTATACAGCTCATACAACGTACTTCCCCAATGAAATCCGGCGCGGAAACATGTCCAAGCAAAGAACAAGCTAGCAGCCGCACAAGTAAAGATGGAAAAGAGTATGCTAAACATCACATACCGGAACAGAAAAAAATACGTGTAAGAGAAAAGACAAAGATCACAGATGTGAATGAACAAGTCAGAAGATCGAAGTGGACCTGGGCAGGGCACGTCAACAGGATACGAGATGACTGGAAACTGCGTATCGCGACATGGAAACCTCACGAAAAGAAAAGACGGTGGAGAAACGAGCTAGACGACTACTGGAAAGGTACGATCTGGCAGAGGATAGCGCTACATAGGCAGATGTGGAAGCAGCATGCTGAGCCCTTTGCCCAACCACGGGACACTTTGGCTGCACAAAGATCATGATGACGAACAACGCGTGGACAATACCTAGTCAGTAGGGGTTTAGTGGTAATCGTACACATATCATCCCCAAAAATGTCTACTCGCATCGGTTGTAGTTGGCGAACTTTAAATTCGAGCCCTGAATAACTAAAAATAAATGCATGTACATGTGTATTCGTCAATATAACAACAAACCTGAAATCACAAGTGAGACGAAATATTTTAAATTGTTTAAATAAATGGGAGCTGTCGCAGGGGCAGCTTGGAAAAATATGTTAGAGCGTTATTTGCAACTATACTGCACGGGATTACGCCAAAACCACGACGGACGTCAAGTTAAAGCAACACATCCAAACCGGATATCCTGGCGAGTTTCCGTAAAAATACCAAATGTAAAGGCTGTTTTATGTCGTGTACTCTTATACGATATTTAAATTTGTTGGCAGTATCATCACATGAAAGAGCATCAGCCATTTGTTATTAAGGAACAGAGTTGGTTTTGTCCCAAGAGAGCGTCTTGAAGGTACTGCGCCTCATTCATTATCAACGGTGTATTCACCACATTATATCGGACTATTTCTTACATGCATAGTTATTGCCTTTATCACAGTTGATTGGCTCACCTTTGAATTTGTGTTCACAATTACGTCCTTCGTAACCTACAATTAAAACAATTCCGTTGTGGTGAAATGAACAAGTAAAATATAATGGCGTCGTTATCAATTAAACTATCAATTAATACTGTGAGCAAATAACCTATGATCACATAAAAAGCATATAATACGATGTGTAAACGTATGTATCTACACGTATCATTTACATGTTTATCAATTGTACAATCAATTGCACCTACTGCTTTTTCTACACAGTCACATTATCTAACCCGATTTAATACTTATCAACTCATAATTAACATATTAACTTTGTAAAGGCTATTCATGTGTGTGTGTGTGTGTGTGTGTGTGTGCGTGCGTGCGTGCGTGCGTGCGTGCGTGCGTGCGTGCGTGCGTGCGTGCGTGCGTGCGTGCGTGCGTGCGTGCGTGCGTGCGTGCGTGCGTGCGCGCGCGCGTGCGCGCGCGCGCTCGTGTGTGTATCAATCTATACAGTAAAACTTGTCTTGGGCGACTGCCCCTTCAGCCTATCAAAAGTGGTCGCTCAAGACAGGTGGTCGCTTATAACAGGTTGCACACAAAATCATGTCGGCTTAATACTGAATGTGTATGCGCATCTGTGTATTCAATGCACCGGGAGGAGGCAGGCAGTTTATACTGGTATAACGAAAAATAGCATTAATTAATCATTAATACAATTTGTATTTAGGACTATGTAGGCACTATCAGGCAAGGTACAAACTGGATACAAGTTAATAGTGTATTATATTCAACATTGTTAATATCAGATTTACATTTCTGTCCACTGAAAATTCTTCGAGCACTGTTCACCTAAAACTTTCTAAAAAAGCCATATATAGTTGTCTGCTTAAAACAACGAACTGGGGCTGATTCGTAAACAAACGCCGAATCCGCGCAGTGCCCGTAGATTAGTGTATGTCATTGTCATTCTGTGACTTTTTCATATAGATTTTAAATAATTATGTTTTTCACTTATATTGAAAAAACTGTTTCCTTTTATCGTCATCTTTTTCATGGGGAAATTCAAGATGTTCACCAACATTTTTATCATTGTTATATCTTTGGCAATAAAAGGTATATAAACACACACACGCACACGCACACGCCCACGCCCACGCCCACGCCCACGCACACGCACACGCACACGCACACCCACACCCACACAATTGTGTTATGTAATTTAAACAGAAACACATATGACATGCTAATCAAATTGTTTAACAATTATTATGTTTTAAATTGTAGTGTTACATTTTACTACATCCACGTCATTATACTCGTGTACGTTGTGAATCTTGGTATCTTTACTGGGTGCGTGTGGGTGTTTTTGTTGAGGTATGATGAAACGAACAACAAATAATACACAGTAGTGTCATGATTGCCGCCCAAACCACCTCATCAACACATACTTGATTTCGTTGCGTTTGTTATTAAGATTACACACACACAATATTACACACACACACTCACTCACTCACATACAATCACTCACTCACTCATTCACTCACACACACACACACACTATCACACACTCTCACACACACACACACACACACACACACACACACACACACACACACACACACACACACACACACACACACACACACACACACACACACACACACACACACACACACACACACACACACACACACACACACACACACACACACACACACACACACACACACACACACACACACACACACACACACACACACACACACACACACACACACACACACACACACACACACACACACACACACACACACACACACACACACACACACACACACACACACACACACACACACACACACACACACACACACACACACACACACACACACACACACACACACACACACACACACACACACACACCACACACACACACACACACACACACACACACACACACACACACACACACACACACACACACACACACACACACACACACACACACACACACACACACACACACACACACACACACACACACACACACACACACACACACACACACACACACACACACACACACACACACACACACACACACACACACACACACACACACACACACACACACACACACACACACACACACACACACACACACACACACACACACACACACACACACACGACAAAACATAAATTATTGCCTGTTAAACGTTTATGTGTGTACACGTGCATGTGCACTGTATCGTGCAATTATAACTCCACGCGATGTGCACATCTGTACGCTACCACCTACCTCCTCGACAACCGCACGTGTATCGGTTGGCCTTCGCATAGCAAATTCCCCCGTGTTTACAAGGTAAGCTCTTACACGCCCAAACACCTACAATTCATTAGCACATTGAACACGCCATATAATCTACAATTCCTTAGCAAACGAAAGAATTGTTAGTTTCTACAGAACAGTAATTTACTAGTGTGCGACCAGCGCATACAAACACTATTCCCGTAAGCAATGATTACTATAAAGGTTCTAAAATAAAAGTTGGTAATGCGCAATTAATAGCGCGTTGGTATCAAATGCTCAACGCAATTATGTTTAATGCATGAATGCATTAGTGTACGCGAAATCCAACAGCATGGCAACGTCAGATCGATCGAACGGATTGGAGTTAATGGTCATATAACAGCATGGCGTTAACGGAGGAAAACATAGAAGTGCAGTGAATGGGGGATGAACAAATGTCTATTTAACTGAGTAGCCATGTTGATATACACAGTTACGTTCCCATAATATAGCAACAATCCATGATATATATATATATATATATATATATATATATATATATATATTAAGTACAATGTATTCCTGCTTGTAGCTCCATTCCTAGCATACTGATTTACCAAAGAGCACATCTCTATCATCCCAGATATATTTGCTGCTTACTGGATCAGATTTTGTAATAATTTGGCGTCATACTTTGACGTTGGCAACCCTGCAGCTCTGACATTTCTGAGAAGTAGTCATTGTTCTCTTACATGTTGTCAGCTGTAGTGGATACTCACTTCATGATGGCTTACTGAGATTAACATACACACACACCACACACCACACACACCACACACACCACACACCACACACACACACACACACACACACACACACACACACACACACACACACACACACACACACACACACACACACACACACACACACACACACACACACACACACACACACACACACACACACACACACACACACACACACACACACACACACACACACACACACACACACACACACACACACACACACACACACACACACACACACACACACACACACACACACACACACACACACACACACACACACACACACACACACACACACACACACACACACACACACACACACACACACACACACACACACACACACACACACACACACACACACACACACACACACACACACACACACACACACACACACACACACACACACACACACACACACACACACACACACACACACACACACACACACACACACACACACACACACACACACACACACACACACACACACACACACACACACACACACACACACACACACACACACACACACACACACACACACACACACACACACACACACACACACACACACACACACACACACACACACACACACACACACACACACACACACACACACACACACACACACACACACACACACACACACACACACACACACACACACACACACACACACACACACACACACACACACACACACACACACACACACACACACACACACACACACACACACACACACACACACACACACACACACACACACACACACACACACACACACACACACACACACACACATCAATGTCGGAAAACGGTCAACACACATGATTGTTAAAGAAAGAGTAATTAACGCGCTCGCACTAGAACAGCCGCATATTTGACTTGGTTAAAGCCGCTGTTCCTCTTCCAAAAGAGTGGTTCTGGTTTGCAAGTGGTTCTGGTTTGCAAGCCATTCATCACTTTTTAAACAAATTATACACTATTTTGTAATTACGCAATAAGAGTCGTGTGTGTATATATATATAAATAAATATATATATATATATATATATATATATATATATATATATATATATATATATATATATATATATATATATATATAATAGTTGTTGATTGAGTGGATGTTGTTAAACAATTGGTATGGCACCAACTTGTTCTTGCTGGCGCGGAGACATCTTCTTTAGAATCAACGGTAGCAACTGCAGAAGTAACTTCAATGTTTCTGCAAAACGGGACTTGCGTACAGATTATGAGCATGGTGTATCAATTATATTATAACTCTTGGAAATCACTGCCACGCACACGCACGCACGCACGCACGCCAACACGCACGTACGCTTTCACACACAGTCACATGTCTCGATCTCTAAAGCCTTGACGTCAATATATGCCTAGAAATACAGTTACAAATGTTATAACATATCTAAATTGTGACATGCATTTCATTGTATTAAGGGTGTCATGGCTTCATGTACATCTGATGGATGTAAGTTATGATTAACTATGAGCCACTATGATAAATAATTGTAAGTGCCTTTTATAAAGTGTGTAAGTAAATGCAGTATGTGTGTCTTTGCGTCAAGACGTATTAACAAATCCTAACAATTTGCAGCTATGATAAAAAACATGATGACAATATTTTACTGTCGTCGCGTTGTTGTCATATTCAGTCTTAACAGTATTGTAATTCATTTGGTGCCAGTTTTTTTCTGAATCATACAGGTAATGGAGTCCCCGTCACAAATCATCAGAATGGTAACACACCATCCATCAAATCCAAAATGATTGATTGATTGGTGACCTGATATTAAGTTAGAAACTGGACAATTTCCAATGATGTATGACTATGTTCACCTGACAAACAAAATAAAATGGCCACCATGTTCGCAGAAAATAGCAAGGCTTCTGCCAAGTTGGCGTTTTACTACAAAAGATCCAGTGGAAAGCCTCGCTAATCTGGTCTACCACATGATGCGAGCTTACTACCTAACCATGCACTGGAAGGCAGCGGCTCAGCGGATCAGCAAATCTCGCTATTGGCTGATATCATCGATTGTGGTTGGGAGTTTGTCACTGGTGCACTATGTGTGTCAACTCAATGCATCACAAGAGGACCAACAACCCACCCTGTCCGCATAACTGTCAGTGTTATGCTAATGCAGCAGTAATACATGTAGTTGTCATTCTGCAAGATTTCACTTTACCCCATGTGCCTCAGCCCATTCTGCAAGCACGATAAGCATGGTAACGACGCTATCAATTAAATGAGGAAGGAAGCGACATGTTAAGAGGAGATAACAGAGGATGATGGGAAATAATAAAAACTCTTAATGAATAAATTACAATATTAGGCTGGTTGAGCTATTTAAATGTAAATTAAAAGGGCTAAACCTGCCGTTCTGTTTGGTGCATAATTATTTAATTTGGAATGTTTACATCCCTAGACAAAATAATTGGTAAAATTCCAATGAAATAATCATGCACCTTAAACCTTTCTAACATCATGCAATCAAACGTCACGGTCGATTTGGGCATTATTTTATAATAATGACGGCCATTTTTTATTTTGGTCAAGTGTTCATAGTTGTGCGCCACAGAAAATTGGCATTCATTGTCACTAGCCATATCGAATATTCGATTTACAATATATTATTTAAATGTTACTGTTTTGCTATTAGAAAGTTATTCCAGAAAAAATACAATGTTAGAATAACATACTATTTAAACTGTTAATAAACACTTACCGGTATTGTGAATACCAATAGGTAAGTAGAAGCACAGTGGCTACTATACATTATATGAGTCATTAGAATAATGTTTTATTTCAATGATATAACAAAATGGGACAACACAATGAGTAATACAAAAGTTGTCAAGATAGAAAATTTAAACTAGGTCGCACGCCCATACTATGGCTTACTTTCTTCTGATAGATTGGCAACGTCTTCCATAGTAACCTAAATAAAAAATATTCCATTGAGGCGTAATCATTCATTATAATATATTGGCGTTGTTAGAAATTAAACCATTTATTAATATTGGCACTTGAGTTAATAGTGTGTGCAAATAAGCTATGATCACATAGAAACCATATTTAGAATACGATGTGTAAGCAAATATTTACAGTCATAGTATGTCACAACATTATTAGTTATCAGTGCCAACTGAGACACACAATTACATAATCCAATATACTAATTAATGTAAACAGAAAAACAGATGGCATGGTATTCAAATGTGTAAACAATTTATTTGTATTGTAATGTTTGATTTTAGCACATCCCTGTCATAATTATCGTGTACGTGGTTGTGAATATTACTGAAGGTACCATTACTGCGTTTCTGTATTGATATATGAAGAAAAAAATGTTTATGTTATTGTTGCTGTCCAAATCACCTTCAAAAGTAAAACTTAATTTCGTAACGTTTATTATTATTATTATTACTCACACATTAATCACAATTTCTGTGGATTAAACTTTTATGTGATTACATGTGCAATGTGCATGTGCATTTAATTTCGTTGGTAAACATTTCAGATTGTGCATGCTACTATCCTACTGGTTCGTGCAATTATAAACCCATGCAATGAATGACACAGCTGTATGCAACCACCTACCTGGGACGCATCTGCACTTGAACCCGAGCAAGCCAATTTGATGGCAACGTCCTCCGAATTTGCACGGGAAGTATGAACAAGCCCCTACAATCCACCAACAACCAAACATGTAAGTTTTCATAGGACATTGATTTACACCAGTTTTACAAACCAGCGGTCACAACAACCATGCCAAAAGCAATGATTACTATACAGTTTCAAATATAAAGGTTGGTCATGTTTTGTGGCAAATAATAGCATGTTTAATGCACGAATGGTTACAGCACAGTTCGACAGTGTATGCGAATCATTGATAACATAATTGTGAGATCGATCAGTTGGCTTGGGGTTATAGTATATTTGAAAGACATATGTGCCCAATAGCCAACAGAGAAATGTTCTGATCCATAAACTTATTTTGTTGATGTAGACTTGTGTCGGACCATAGAACAAATCACCTTGGTTGCCCAAACGGCAACTTTGGAAAACTCTGGTAATTTGCGACTGGTTATATCGTACCAAATTATTGTAGAACCACTTGTCTATATAACACCTCTTTTTAGGGGTGTTTTGGTATGTACAATCCATTTCTGGTTAAACATTTTAAGTGCAAGGCCAAACTCAGAAGCTGACGGTCAAGTGTGAATTGAAAACAGGGCTTATTCAAACAAATTCCATTAAAATACATGTCAAAACCGTAATTCGCGCACAGCAGACACACAACATTACTCAAGCACCAGAAGTAAGTTATCTATATCCATCTAGTGTTTTCAAATTCTGTGACCGTTTCCGGCCGCTCGAAATATAAAAACGTTCGAGTGCATGGTTAGTTTTTGAATAATGGTCTTTTTCTGTGATATGTCTATGAAAATTACTTGCAATCTATTTTCTTACTGTAATGATTAGCCTGCAGAGCACATTATTATACACTAGTATAGCCTGTTAACAATTGTAATACATTTATCTGTCAGCTGGCCCGCAATCATGGCTCTCAAACCGCAGACAACGCCAACCGCAGCTGTCAATAAAGGGAAGTGTCTCCTCCCATTCTGCAGAATGTCAGCGTAATGATTCATGGGTTACCGAAGTTGCAAAGCGTTGTAATTGATCGACACCATCCCAATCACCGTCTACGTGTCGGACCGCATCGACTACATCTATTCTGCTAACCTACCAGGACAGTTTGCACACACAAAACACCAAAGGGAGCTGAAGCACATTCGCA
>CBDHHR010000246.1:0-15996 GCA_965263245.1 Metamycoplasmataceae bacterium
AATACAATGAGAGGACTTTCGATTGAAAGCATACAACTGACAGATATTGCCGCTAGACCCAAAAAGCACCACCTGGAGTGGTTACGAGGAAACTATTCGAAATCTAAATCATCTTCTTTATATCAGTTCTGATCAATCACATAGCGTGAAAACTAGCTACAGCAATCGCCTAAGTAAAACGTTTCGTTTGTTTTCTCGTCTTTGTGAAAACTCTAACATTAAGACTAATGTCCACTCGCAATTGTTATTATACATGACATCTATGTCAAGCTATATTTGATTCTCCCGGTGATTGGCCTACATTTACAATTACATCAACACGTTATACTGCACCTGCACAAAGTGGCTGTACTCGATAAACACAAGGTTTCACTCACTATCAAATGACTGACCCGCGTCGTCAGTCTTCACCCAATTGCGTCCGGTCGTCCAGTAATGCTGCCAGAAGTCGCCTGCTTTGGACCATGCGTCTCTGAACCTTCATCTGGTGAAGACACCTGAGAAAAAACACAATAAAAAGAGCGTTATAATATGTACGGTGACAAAAGACATTGACACAAGTAGACTCAATTCTTACACATGCCCACATTCCTTCACCCCACTGGCGTCAAATCGTAAATGCCACAGCGATGCGGTCGAGATTACATTGAAGAAACTGGCATCTTTTTCCAGCATTCGGCTGCGCTGCGTGGTAATGGCGCGAAACCGGAAGGGACATCCCTACTGTGACGTCAGGACAATACGGCAAACGCGCTAATTTCGTTTGAAAGACGTCATATTTCAAGATGGCGACGCCGTTGATATAGGCAAACTGGGGAGGGGGGGGGACGCTTTCTTCTGGCTACTCCTTCTTTCTGTCAATGTCTGCCCTTGCACAGGTTAATGTTGTCGTCATGTTCACGCTTAGGACTACAGTTTTATTATGGTGCAGCTGCCTGAGCGACATTAGGGTTCTTTTTCTGCACGATGCATGTCAATGTGCGTGGCGTATAGCACAGATTAGATTCAACAATGTTAGTCTATATCCATTCATTTTCATACCAAATATGTCAGGCCTGCTGTGTCCGCTCTTATGAAACTCGGGCAGTCGGTTTGCCAATTGGGTGCGCGCTATCCACTACACTACCCGCGCCTCCCGTATTGAATTTTCAAATGTAGGAGCAATTGAGGTGGGTTTGCATGCTATACAAGTGCCTAATTCTTGTCGGAAATGGCACAACATTTATAGTTTTGTTCTCATTCACAGTCCACTGTACATGTCGCATACCACTCTTCGATGAGTTGTCAATGTCTTAAGCTTCCCATCTATGCCTATGCAAATATAAGTTTGGTCAGTATCTAATTTAACATTCGTTGTACTGATTATATATATATATATATATATATATATATATATATATATATATATATATATATATATATATATATATATATATATATATATATATATATATATATATATATATATATATATATATATATATATATATATATATATACAACAATAGCTAGTAATGAACTGATATATAAACAAAATATGAACATTGGTGCATAATTTGGAAACAATTAATGAATTAAACATTGAGAACTTTAGCAATATTTAAACTCAATAAACGAAGTCTTTCTCATTGAGAATCTCGGTGATTTTTCCATTTAAAGTTTTGATGAGGACGCGGCCTGCATGGGTCCAGCAATCCGCTATCTCCTTTTCTCTCTTTAACTGTCGTGTCTTAAACGCGAACATAGCCGGTTTGACCGTCAAGTCTTCGTTGAGGAACACCTGGCCGTCTTTGTGCGTCCTATTGTGTTCTTTCAAGTTGACGCGTGCACGAAAGTGACGAAACACTTCGTCGCGGATGGCTTCGCTTCGAAAGCGAACAATGACCGCGCGCTTGCGCGGAGCGCCCTTTTCATCTTGCTTCGGCCCGATTCTGTGGCTGCGCTCCAGCTGGTCTGCTCCGATTTGACTCAGCCCTAGTTTCTTTTGAAACACAGCAATCACAGTAGCATTGGTGTCCTCGCCTTCCTTTTCCTCAATGCCATGGAAGCGGAGGTTTGGGCGCCTGGTGTACTGCTCCCGTTTGTCAGCCTCCGCTTCCAAGGTTGCCACTTTCTGAAATAGTTCGCCAATCAGTCTGTTATATTTGGTCTATGTTATCCAGGCCTGATTCTATTGCCTTAATTTTTTGTCTTTTTCTGCACTGTCTCTTTCGAGTTTCTCCACGGCTTTGAGTACGCAGCTGATCTCCTTCCTGACTGGAAAGATGTTCGTCCAGTTTCGCGCTGATGAATTCGATAGATTCTTTCAGGTCAGCGATGTCGTATGTCGCCTTGGTAGACGTAGAGCGCGTCTTTCCACTCGGCATTGTGCGGCAGTTCACGTACTGCAGATGGGTTACGCAACTTGGCCCGTCACGGTTGGATGGTCCGCTGACTGTCTAGCCTGAGGATGCCGTACTATCGCTCAGTGAGCAACCAAAATGTTCCAAAATCGCATCAACAGTGCAGCAAAAACAACTCAATAGCTCAAATTATTTGCCTGGCATCACCTCCAATAACTCACCAATTCACACAGCTTCTGTATCGGTTCGTGTTGCAATCAAATGTGCCAGTGTTTGCCCGCCCCTCGTGCGCGTCAGTCTAGCCCGGCAGTCATCGTGTATGTATATATATATATATATATATATATATATATATATATATATATATATATATATATATATATATATATATATATATATACATACATACATACATACATACATACACACAATTTGCGTGGATGACGGATGGCCCCCTCCAAAGCAAAATCCTGGCTATGCTACTGCTATGGAATAACCTCACAGTGAGTGAACAATTGTGGATTAAGGGTAGCGAACAAAACAAACCGCACCTTAAAACGGAAATGAATGTAGCCCAGAAACTGTTTGATAGACAGATGCAAACTGCCAAATATAAATTCTGGCGTCAGCAACAAGAACACCTACTTGCTCTGCCGTCGTACTACCCAGATGCCTTCTGAAAATACATTGAAAATTAGGAATACAACAAGAACGCCACCACACAAAGCCCATGAACGTGGTATTGGATGATGGGTCCACGTCCACAGACCAAGGTGTGATATTACGTAAGTGGAGAACTGACATTCACACTTTACTGAACCCTGTCCATTACTAATGAACAGTTGACTATTAACTGCCGGTAGAAACACACTCCCTGGTTCACAATGAACATTTTGATAGAAAGTGGACATCCGCCTGGCCTTAAACAAGGCCAAGAAACATAAAACGTTGGGTGATGACAGTATTACAATCGATACGCTGTGCAATGATAATGCCATCGACTTCCTCTACAAAATATTTAATCAATGTTCTGGATAACAGCGTGGTTCCTGAAGCATGAAGCAAGGCGTCGGGACATATCGTAACCCCGATACCCAAGTGTTTGTGTCTGATCCACGAGTGCCACTGAACGATGGGGAAATTACGCTTAGTTCGCATGTGTATAAAATATACTGTTCTTTTTTAAAAGATCGTCTTCTATCATGGGTTGAGGGCAACAACCTATTGTGTGATGAGCAAAATGAGTTTAGACCAGGTCGCAATTGTCACGACCACAACAGACGTTTGCCTGTTTCGTTGATTTTACTATCATAGCAATATATATTTCCTTTGGAAACAACTGTTGAACTTTGATATAGGCCTACAAGGGAAAATGTTTGAGGCCCTGAAATCCTTATAATTATGATGTCGATTACAAATACTGTTTTAGGGTCTACAACTTAGTCTGACTCGTTCAATGTTGACTGCAGTCTTAAACAGGGATGTGTACAATCTCTATCAAGGTCAATATTTATAAACGATTTATCAGCTGAATTGAAGTGCACGGATATACGTACCGTTTGCATGACAGGCTCACAACCTAGGCAGTCAAAGTACGCCCAACTCCGCCTATGTTTATAATATACCATCAATTACATAGATGTTTGTTGATATTATTATTATTATTTTAACCAGCATTTCTAAAGCGTTATATATCCGGGACTAGTCTACCCATAGATGTGTACATACATTATAACATGTACTTGTAGTCATACTTTTATAATAATAATACTAATGTCTATATCATGGTAAATATAATATTGCATTACAATTTCAAAGACTATACACTAAGTAAACTAGAACATTATCATTATTATTTAAATAATACTATATATTATATAAATATTATATATAAATATAGCATTTTCTAGAAACAATGTCATCTTCAACTGTTTATGATTTTTAATTAGTTACGATAGATATGTTGGGTATAACTATTACTCCTGAGAGTTCTTGGCCAAACAGGGTTGTGTACATTACATTTAAAAATTACACAGCTGAAGTTCATCATATATATATATATATATATATATATATATATATATATATATATATATATATATATATATATATATATATATATATATATATATATATATATATATATATATATATATATATATATATATATATATGCATATATATTATATATATATATATATGCATATATGATCTCTTAAGACATGAAAACCCTAGACCAATATAATCCATGAACTATCTCATTAGTAGGCCGAGGCCCCTACAACAGTGCTAGGTGACACCTGGCTGGAGTTGTGGCTGCTCGGGGCTGCCTCGGAAGTTGCCCCCAAATATTGAGATAAATCAGCTGGTTGAGTGTCATGCAACAACCCCTGATGATTATGTGTCATAATTACCATAACTTAGATGGTGTCATGCGACCGGCCACAGCCCTTCTAATGTGGTGTCATCTTTACAACTTGTACGGAGTTGGATACATATTCATTTATGAACATGGAGTAGAGAAGCGGGGAAAGGACACATCCCTGGGGAGTTCCAGTGTTCAGGAAGATAGTGCTGGACGCAATACCGTTTATGTTGACAACCTGGTGTCGCCGCAGAAGAAAGTCAAGAATTCAGTAACACATCGGTGAGTCTAGTGATAGCAGATGTAGCTTGTCAAAGAGTTTCTGTGGGATGACCGTGTTGAACACGGAACGGTAATCTACGAACAGAATGCGTGCATATCTGTTCGGAGACTCCAAGTGCTACATCACAAAGTGCAGGGCCAAGGCACCAGCATCATCAGTGTGTCGGTTGTCCCTGTAGGCGAACTGGAGTGGATCCACATTGGAGTTGGTGACAGACTTCATGTGCGTAAGGACTGTCAGTCGCTCCAACACATTCACCACCACTGACGTCAAAGTCACGGGGCAGTAATCGCAGTGCTGATGGAGAGAGGCGCTAAACAGGTCCATGAATACAGGTGCTAATTTTTCATCGCAATGTTTCAATGTGTAGGTGGAAACTTTGTCAGGACCAGCTGCCTTCCTGCTGCTCTGCTGATTGAATTGCTTTCTCACCTCGTGCTCTTGCACATTGAAGGGAGGAGGGAGTGGCACAGCAGGGTCGGGCAGGCGGACCGATATAGGCGTCGACTGGGTACAAACAAAAATTCTGTCATAAATCTCATACATAACAGGAAATGTCGATTCTTCCTAGGTGTGGGTAAATATGCCCCATCAGCCGCAGTACGCGGTGAAATGGGATGGAAAATAACGGTTCACTAACAATGGCTATTGATCAGTTACAAAGCTCTGGTGTCGTTTAATTAATATGAATACATCTAGAGTGACAAAACAAGTATTTCTATGGATGATACAAGTGGCCGCAAGTGGAATAAGAAATTGAGGGTATGATGTATACGGTCGTTTTAATAATCTAAATATGCATGCTGTTATTGATGCAAGAGGCCATATTGTTGTAAGGAACGAAATACAACACATCCGTGTTTATATGTCAGAAGAAAATGGACAGCAATGACTTGCTATTATCAATACAGAAGGTGCTAGAATCAAACTACGAACTAACAAACAGTTCAAAACAATATTTTTAACTGAGCACTATATCAAGCAAATTATGAATAGAAGTAATTGATCAACACTTGCAAAATGTCGATGTGGTGTCGCATCAGTGATAATTGAAACTGGGCGCTTTGAACGCAGTGTGACTTCCATTGCCTCGTCTATAAAATGATAACTGTCAACAGCTACATGTACGAACCACTCATGTATGGTTCGGTAATAAACACTGATTCCATGGTACTATAATTAGACAAACTGGTCTAATTATAGTACCATGGTTCAATACTGCCGGTCCGATATAAGAGTGCAATTGGTCCAATTGTACGTACTACTTACTTTAACTGGATCTATTTCAATATTATATTTTTCCTAAATAACTCTAAAATTATTGCAGTTTCATATGTGTAATTTCGCAGCACGTTAATGGGCATTAATATTATGTATCGAACGCTACCAAAATGATGTGTTATCGCTATCAGGATGGACATTATTTGACATAATCAATAGGTGGTCCAATTTCCATGCCCATACCCTAGGCCATGTAGGCCTAGACTATATCATATATTTTATTATATACATACAGAGTTTGCTTGGATGTCGGATGGCTTCCTCCAATGTAAAATCCTGGCCACGCCGCTGCATCTTACTGCGTTGATTTCCTTCAATCATTTAAAATCATCCTAGGTATAGTTGTTATGCATTTTTTTAACTGAAATATTGCATATTAAATAATCATTTTGAAACGCTCGCCCACATGAATGCAACCATAACGTCTTTCGTGGCCATATTAGTGCACTAAGACGCAACAATTGTAAAACGTAAATATACCTGGGAATGGTCGAAAGAACGCAAGGAAATATGAAATGTAGCCAACAATGGGGTAGGTCAGGATTCTACAATAGTGACTAATTCTTGCCAAATATGGCACAGTCCACTTAGTATACCTATAGTCAATGACCCGCCAGTCGAACACGCTTATAAATACGGCCAGATGTAACATAGAATGCGCAAAACAGGTACATTTGGCATCTACACAAACATTCTGATTGACAAAAGTGAAAAATGAGGTTTGTGAATATACATTTTCGAAATAAACAACTTGTGATGGTCCCTGACCCTGTGGAGTGTGGCGTTTTTAAAAACATAATCTGCAAATAACTCAAAGGGCTGAATATGCATTGATAATATGGGTTGGATTTTCAATATGCCGAAGGCTTCCTTATCCACTTGCCATATGGAGTTCACTCTCGGATGGCAATCTTGTTAAAATTGATTAAATCTTATAATTATTACCACCACCGCGTTACCATTTCGACACGGCACGGAAATTTGTTCGCGCGACATCATCTCTAGAAGGGGGTACATTTTGTAAGTATTTCGCTAAAATATACCTTTTTAACAATTTATGTGCACAAGTGGAATAAAATAAGTGTTACATATTTTGAATTTCGATATACTTTGCAAATGTTTCTTCATATATTGGAAAAATCGGCATGTTTTGATTCATGTGTTCGTCTTGCGGGCTGGCCAGTAATATGCCTAGCGCACAGCACTGTTCGATCGGTCGTGTTTTTCTGAAACGTTCCACATATTGAAAATAAAACTTTGGGATCTATTTAACACAAATGCATACTGCTGACCTTCATATACTGTATTCGACGACGACAGAATTTCTGATAAGGTTTTGGCATTCTGTGCGATCTTGTAAACTGAAAATTGTCAACAGCGACGCTCCCGCTGAAAGTTTATACCGTGTATGACACGGAAATAGTTTCCTCGATAATACGGCGGCGTCTTGTATAAGAGTGTGATTTAAGTATTCGCACAGCGAGTAAAAATGTGTAAACTGCTGACAAATGGTCGGTTGGACGTATTTTTAGGCATTTTTCGACAAGTAATAATTGAGTTTTTGCCAAACTGTACTAATTGTGTAGCTCATCGATTAGTATAATGAAAGTATACCCTATTAGGCGTAGCTTATAAGATTCATTTACCGATGGCTATTTGCTACCACTCCAAGTCCAAATACCTTTTTATAGCCACTCCGATATACAAACATATTTAAGTTTAGGGTTAGTTTTAGGATTGGTATTAGGTTTAGGGTTAAGTTAGATTAGATTCAGCTAGTTTGAAGGTACATTTGACAAGATTGACATCAGGCATTTACATGTATTTGTACTAGGCCTGGAGGATAGCAGATAGCCACCTCCTCAATAATGTAACAGTCCCAATCAAGTTTTTTATTGGTTCTTCCTGTTTCACTTTTCTACGGCAGTGGTCATTTAATGTCAATCTGACTGCCCTTCTTTTCATCGTTTAAGGGTATCAATGTTATTTTGTGTATATGGATTCCAACCTACCGTTCCGGATTCAAGTTTTTATCTTTATGTAGGATGTTTCTTTAACTTTATGTGTTGCAGGGTGGAGGGTGCGTTCAAAAAGGCCAAGCATATTGAAATGCAATGATGTAGACATGCTTTGGCTTTAAAATCACGTTCTTCTTCCATACTGGAAGTTGGAACATTCAAGCTTACGGACACAATCAATGATGTATTATGTATTATTATTCATCATCAGTGCTTTTTACGGCGGTCCACCAGTTGTCAAATGGTATGCACAAGTACTACAACTTCTTGCTGCAACAGCATGAGAGCAATCGACGCCACCATGAAGCAGTGGCACCCATCCGTTCAGTTGAAAATTACTTTTCACTGATTGATATTTCAGCAATTGGTCATGTTCCGTCAGTTTGTATTGAGGTAAATGTTGAGCTTGAACGTAGTGATTCATATGAGCCTAGATGTTTCTCATATCATCCCTCAATCCCAAGTTATCGACATGACAGGTGGGAGGTTTGGAAACATGGCATTTGGTGTCTCTGTTACACAGGAAATTTTGAGTAGCACTAGGTCCCCTCGAGCAACTGCTACCCGCTTCCACCAGTTTACTCTTAAAACGTCACTTCCTGCCCGGGATGCAGTATTGAAGAATTTCGCCACCAAGACACCCGTGAACACACTTATTTGCAAGCAAATCCTAATTGGCGAAGAGTTTCTAAAGAATTACACGCGAGACCAGAAGTCGAAGGTTACTGGGGGCAAGGCAGACCCCATCCAGTTATCTCAAGGACGCAAAACGCCCCGCCTGGATCTTACATCGACCTACGCATTGTCATTATGCAACAACTCATCCACCTTGCAAAAGAAGACTCAGAATTGTCCAAAGTTGTCTTTTTAAGAAGTGCGCATGTTAAGAATAATCTGTAAAAAATACTTGTCTTCAGTGATACATTTATGATATTTGTTATTGTATCAAGTAAACGATCAATACATGCTTTCAATAGTACAGTTGGCAATGGATCTTCCTCAAACGTAGCTGGAATAAAAGAAGAAAGTAGATCAATTGTCTGTGCGGATATTTAACATTTACTTTATTTAACATATTAACTGGGAACGAAGACTGTGTTAGGGTAATGTTATCCGTAAAATTACCTGACGACACATCACACAGAGAACTTAGTGAGGTGTGTTTTGGCGGAGGAATTACATAAACTTTTATTTATGCAACTCCATAACTGAAGAGGCATTATTTGTTAAATATTCTGATTTTGCTTATGTCACGTGTTTATTGCAAATATGGCACCGTTTAGAATATCGTGACCTATCTAATGACGAACGTGTTTTACGCTAAACACGGTCAAGATAACGACGTCGTCTTTTAGACTGCAGAATTTCAGAGGACATTCCAGAAGAAGGTACATTTTGTGAGACACCTTTGTAGGCAATTGGAGCATGTTTATCGAGGAAGGTTTTAAGGACAACACAAAATTGTCTATACATGTCACATTCATCAATTGCTGGGTTTCTAAACACATCTGAATCCAAAATATCATCATTGAATGCGGTATATATATATATATATATATATATATATATATATATATATATATATATATATATATATATATACAGGTCTATAGGAAATTCTTGTTTAGATATGATTTTTAAACATGTTAATATCAACAATCACGCCCTGATGACCTGAGAACCCATCTGAAACAGTACGTTTTTTATAGTGTTACAAGTTAAACGGGTTATCAAGAAGTCAAGCCGATGGCCATGTATATGTGTCGAAAAGGTTACATGTTTCAAATCAAACGATGTTAGAATATCAACAAACATAGTAGTAATTGTAGAATGTATATCCAAACGAAGATTAAAAAAAGAATTTAGTTAAGGCATCCATAAACCATGTGATTCAGCAAAAGACTTTACCCGACCAACCATTTCTAGGTTCCAAACAGTACACAATGGGGCGGCCACTCGACAATTACGACGGCAAACACATTCAAGAGCACCCGCCCTGCGATGTCATAATGTGAGACAGCGGAAGCTGAATGGTGCTGAAGCTCCGGTTTCCACGTCACTGGCTGAAGACAAGCATTATGAAAGTTATTTTAATTGAAATATGTATTTATGCTTTAAATTTTGTGTATTTGCGCTTAACAACGTAGCATAATTGGCCTGATAGTTCCATAATAATAACAAGTTCCATAATACTACCAAATGTACCTGTGCGGTATTCTCTGAGCGTTGATGTACAATATTTGGACGAAATTACTTTCTACTGGCCGAGGTGCCCAACTTTGTTTTTAATTATATTGCCATTCTAACATACATTTTTATCTGTGATATGTTATTCACATGTGTAATATTAATATAAATGTTTTGTGTATTTAGTTACTATACGTGTATTTCTGAATCAGCACTTTTACACTATTTATTTATTTAGTATTTATTTATTTATAATAATATGTATATTATAGTTTTATTTAATTTACGCAGTAAAGCACCTGAGAGATTTATCTATAGGATACGGGCGCTGTATAAATTCGTGTGTCATTATTATCATCATTATAATCTTTGTTTATATCGACCTACAACATCAGTAGTAACATCAACCGAGACAAGTACCTTACCTTTCCCTGTGATGCACCTCACAGTCGTATTCTAGGTTCATCTAGAAAGATGATCAGTTTTCAATAAGTTCCCGTGGCGTTGCAAGACGTGGGCGGAAATGGCGTGTGGTAGCAGTTACGTCATTTCCGGTTGGTTTCACTCGGCTTCCTGCCGCTTCTGCCGCGGCGTTTCGCCACTTGTCGTTGCCATTGCAAAACAAAATCTCCTGTTTTCATGTTATTTTAATCAATAATGTAACTCAGAAAATTATACCGTGACTTTTAAAGGCATTTTATTATTTAAATGCAGACACGCCGTCAACGGTTTGTCTCAGGTTGCTGTACTCTGGAGGGTTTGGTGCATGGTACTCTGGAGGGTTTGGTGCATGGTACTCTGGAGGGTTTGGTGCATGGTACTCTGGAGGGTTTGGTGCATGGTACTCTGGAGGGTTTGGTGCATGGTGCTCTGGAGGGTTTGGTGCATGGTACTCTGGAGGGTTTGCTGCGTGGTACTCTGGAGGGTTTGGTGCATGGTGCTCTGGAGGGTTTGGTGCCTGGTACTCTGGAGGGTTTGGTGCGTGGTACTCTGGAGGGTTTGGTACATGGTGCTCTGGAGGGTTTGCTACGTTGTACTCTGGAGGGTTTGGTGCGTGGTACTCTGGATGGTTTGGTGCATGGTACTCTGGAGGGTTTGGTGCGTGGTACTCTGGAGGGTTTGGTGCGTGGTACTCTGGATGGTTTGGTGCATGGTACTCTGGAGAGTTTGGTGCGTGGTACTCTGGAGGGTTTGGTGCGTTGTACTCTGAAGGGTTTGGTGCGTGGTACTCTGGATGGTTTGGTGCATGGTACTCTGGAGGGTTTGGTGCGTTGTACTCTGGAGGGTTTGGTGCGTGGTACTCTGGAGGGTTTGGTGCGTGGTACTCTGGAGGGTTTGGTGCATGGTACTCTGGAGGGTTTGGTGCGTGGTACTCTGAAGGGTTTAGGGCGTGGTACTCAAAAGGGTTTGGTGCGTGGTACTCTGGAGGGTTTGGTGCGTTGTACTCTGGAGGGTTTGGTGCGTGGTACTCTGGAGGGTTTGGTGCGTGGTACTCTGGAGGGTTTGGTGCGTGGTACTCTGGACGGTTTGGTGCATGGTACTCTGGAGGGTTTGGTGCATGGTGCTCTGGAGGGTTTGGTGCATGGTACTCTGGAGGGTTTGCTGCGTGGTACTCTGCAGGGTTTGGTGCATGGTACTCTGGAGGGTTTGGTACATGGTGCTCTGGAGGGTTTGCTACGTTGTACTCTGGAGGGTTTGGTGCGTGGTACTCTGATTGGTTTGGTGCATGGTACTCTGGAGGGTTTGGTGCGTGGTACTCTGGAGGGTTTGGTGCGTGGTACTCTGAAGGGTTTGGGGCGTGGTACTCAAAAGGGTTTGGTGCGTGGTACTCTGGAGGGTTTGGTGCGTTGTACTCTGGACGGTTTGGTGCATGGTACTCTGGAGGGTTTGCTGCGTGGTACTCTGGAGGTTTTGGTGCGTGGTACTCTGGAGGGTTTGGTACATGGTGCTCTGGAGGGTTTGGTACGTTGTACTCTGGAGGGTTTGGTGCGTGGTACTCTGGAGGGTTTGGTGCGTGGTACTCTGAAGGGTTTGGGGCGTGGTACTCAAAAGGGTTTGGTGCGTGGTACTCTGGAGGGTTTGGTGCGTTGTACTCTGGACGGTTTGGTGCGTGGTACTCTGGAGGTTTTGGTGCGTGGTACTCTGGAGGGTTTGGTGCATGGTACTCTGGAGGGTTTGGTGCATGGTGCTCTGGAGGGTTTGGTGTATGGTACTCTGGAGGGTTTGCTGCGTGGTACTCTGCAGGGTTTGGTGCATGGTACTCTGGAGGGTTTGGTGCGTGGTACTCTAGAGGGTTTGATGCATGGTGCTCTGGAGGGTTTTGTGCGTGGTACTCTGGAGGGTTTGCTGTGTAGTACTCTGGAGGGTTTGGTGCGTGGCACTCCGAAGGGTTTGGTGCGTGGTATTCAGAAGGGTTTGGTGCATGGTACTCTGGAGGGTTTGGTGCGTGGTACTCTGAAGGGTTTGTTACGTTGTACTCTGGAGGGTTTAGTGCATGGCACTCTGGAGGGTTTGGTGCGTGGCACTCCGAAGGGTTAGGTGCGTGGTATTCAGAATGGTTTGGTGCATGGTACTCTGGAGGGTTTGGTGCGTGGTACTCTGGAGGGTTTGCTGGGTGGTACTCTGAAGGGTTTGGTGCGTGGTACTCTGGAGGGTTTGGTGCGTGGTACTCTGAAGGGTTTGGTGCGTGGTACTCTGGAGCGTTTGCTGCGTGGTACTCTGAAGGGTTTGGTACGTGGTACTCTGAAGGGTTTGGTACGTGGTACTCTGGAGGGTTTGGTGCCTGGTACTCTGGAGGGTTTGGTGCGTGGTACTCTGAAGGGTTTGGTACGTCGTACTCTGAAGGTTTTGGTGCGTGGTACTCTGGAGGGTTTGATGCCTGGTACTCTGGAGCGTTTGCTGCGTGGTACTCTGAAGGGTTTGGTGCCTGGTACTCTGGAGGGTTTGGTACGTGGTACTCTGGAGGGTTTGGTGCCTGGTACTCTGAAGGTTTTGGTGCCTGGTACTCTGAAGGGTTTGGTGCCTGGTACTCTGAAGGGTTTGGTGCGTGGTACTCTGGAGGTTTTGGTACGTGATACTCTGAAGGGTTTGGTGCGTGGTACTCTGAAGGGTTTGGTACGTGGTACTCTGAAGGGTTTGGTACGTGGTACTCTGAAGGGTTTGGTACGTGGTACTCTGAAGGGTTTGGTGCCTGGTACTCTGAAGGGTTTGGTGCGTGGTACTCTGAAGGGTTTGGTGCCTGGTACTCTGAAGGGTTTGGTGCCTGGTACTCTGAAGGGTTTGGTGCCTGGTACTCTGGAGGGTTTGGTACGTGATACTCTGAAGGGTTTGGTGCGTGGTACTCTGAAGGGTTTGGTACGTGGTACTCTGAAGGGTTTGGTACGTGGTACTCTGAAGGGTTTGGTGCCTGGTACTCTGAAGGGTTTGGTGCGTGGTACTCTGAAGGGTTTGGTACGTGGTACTCTGAAGGGTTTGGTGCCTGGTACTCTGGAGGGTTTGGTACGTGATACTCTGAAGGGTTTGGTGCGTGGTACTCTGAAGGGTTTGGTACGTGGTACTCTGAAGGGTTTGGTACGTGGTACTCTGAAGGGTTTGGTACGTGGTACTCTGAAGGGTTTGGTACGTGGTACTCTGGAGGGTTTGGTACGTGATACTCTGAAGGGTTTGGTGCGTGGTACTCTGGAGGGTTTGGTACGTGGTACTCTGGAGGGTTTGGTACGTGATACTCTGAAGGGTTTGGTGCGTGGTACTCTGGAGGGTTTGGTACGTGATACTCTGAAGGGTTTGGTGTGTGGTACTCTGGAGGGTTTGGTACGTGGTACTCTGGAGGGTTTGGTACGTGGTACTCTGAAGGGTTTGGTACGTGGTACTCTGGAGGGTTTGGTACGTGGTACTCTGAAGGGTTTGGTGCCTGGTACTCTGGAGGGTTTGGTACGTGGTACTCTGGAGGGTTTGGTGCCTGGTACTCTGAAGGTTTTGGTGCCTGGTACTCTGAAGGGTTTGGTGCCTGGTACTCTGAAGGGTTTGGTGCGTGGTACTCTGGAGGTTTTGGTACGTGATACTCTGAAGGGTTTGGTGCGTGGTACTCTGAAGGGTTTGGTACGTGGTACTCTGAAGGGTTTGGTACGTGGTACTCTGAAGGGTTTGGTACGTGGTACTCTGAAGGGTTTGGTGCCTGGTACTCTGAAGGGTTTGGTGCGTGGTACTCTGAAGGGTTTGGTGCCTGGTACTCTGAAGGGTTTGGTGCCTGGTACTCTGAAGGGTTTGGTGCCTGGTACTCTGGAGGGTTTGGTACGTGATACTCTGAAGGGTTTGGTGCGTGGTACTCTGAAGGGTTTGGTACGTGGTACTCTGAAGGGTTTGGTACGTGGTACTCTGAAGGGTTTGGTGCCTGGTACTCTGAAGGGTTTGGTGCGTGGTACTCTGAAGGGTTCGGTACGTGGTACTCTGAAGGGTTTGGTGCCTGGTACTCTGGAGGGTTTGGTAAGTGATACTCTGAAGGGTTTGGTGCGTGGTACTCTGAAGGATTTGGTACGTGGTACTCTGAAGGGTTTGGTACGTGGTACTCTGAAGGGTTTGGTACGTGGTACTCTGAAGGGTTTGGTACGTGGTACTCTGGAGGGTTTGGTACGTGATACTCTGAAGGGTTTGGTGCGTGGTACTCTGGAGGGTTTGGTACGTGGTACTCTGGAGGGTTTGGTACGTGATACTCTGAAGGGTTTGGTGCGTGGTACTCTGGAGGGTTTGGTACGTGATACTCTGAAGGGTTTGGTGTGTGGTACTCTGGAGGGTTTGGTACGTGGTACTCTGGAGGGTTTGGTACGTGGTACTCTGAAGGGTTTGGTACGTGGTACTCTGGAGGGTTTGGTACGTGGTACTCTGAAGGGTTTGGTACGTGGTACTCTGAAGGGTTTGGTGCGTGGTACTCTGAAGGGTTTGGTACGTGGTACTCTGGAGGGTTTGGTGCCTGGTACTCTGAAGGGTTTGGTACGTGGTACTCTGGACGGTTTGGTACGTGGTACTCTGAAGGGTTTGGTGCCTGGTACTCTGGAGGGTTTGGTACGTGGTACTCTGAAGGGTTTGGTGCGTGGTACTCTGAAGGGTTTGGTACGTGGTACTCTGAAGGGTTTGGTACCTGATACTCTGAAGGGTTTGGTGCCTGGTACTCTGGAGGGTTTGGTGCGTGGTACTCTGGAGGGTTTGGTGCCTGGTACTCTGAAGGGTTTGGTACGTGGTACTCTGAAGGGTTTGGTGCGTGGTACTCTGAAGGGTTTGGTACGTGGTACTCTGAAGGGTTTGGTGCCTGGTACTCTGGAGGGTTTGGTGCGTGGTACTCTGGATGGTTTGGTGCGTGGTACTCTGGAGGGTTTGGTGCCTGGTACTCTGAAGGGTTTGGTACGTTGTACTCTGGTCGGTTTGGTACGTGGTACTCTGAAGGGTTTGGTACGTGGTACTCTGAAGGGTTTGGTGCGTGGTACTCTGTAGGGTTTGGTGCGTGGTACTCTGAAGGATTTGGTACGT
>CBDHHR010000247.1:7500-17500 GCA_965263245.1 Metamycoplasmataceae bacterium
TATTTTGGCGGAGTAGCTCACATAATCTGCCGCGGCTGTGTCCAGTCTCGTGTGGTGCTGCGCCGCTCTCAAGCATGATTACAACTTGATGCAGCAAAGGCACCACTGGATGTAAATACATATCAACTCAATCATCAGCACGGTCAGTAATGTCTGCAGCAGCAGTCGGCTGTCGTGTTGTTGACAGGAAACTGCACTTTGATTGCACCGACGGCGTTATGCAGAACAAAATAGGTTCGTTCAAATGAAATCAGAACTGCGCGGCGTCTGTCTGTATGCCTGCGTGTGTGGCTGTTTGTATGTCTGTCTAACAGCTGATAAGTATCCCAGTCTTTCGTAATGCTTTTCGTTATGAAGGATCACTGGTGTGCACTTTCTGTGTTGAGTAAATATGAAGCAACACCAAAACATTCATCATATCATCGGTTCATATGTGGTATAAGGCGACAGATAAATTGAATTCTTATGTCAGAGTTGTAATGCTAGACTTTAGCAAAGCGTTTGATCTTATTAATCATCATTTGTTGCTAGATAAGCTACAGTCGTATGGGTTGCCCGCACATATTTTAAGATGGATGGCAACATTTCTATTAGACAGAATTCAACGAGTAAAAATAGGAAATGAATATTCCCATTCTGGTCATCCCAATGGGGGAGTACCGCAAGGGACATTGTCTGGTGTGTGTGTGTGTGTGTGTGTGTGTGTGTGTGTGTGTGTGTGTGTGTGTGTGTAGTTTTGTGTGTGTCAGAAGCACTGTGTGTGTGTGTGTGTGATGTGTGTGTGTGTATTAGGTGTGACCATTTCTGATCTGTGTGTGATGTATTGTGTGTGTAAACGCTTGTACATGTGTGTGTGTGTGGTGTGTGTTGTGTGGTGTGTGTGTGTGTGTGTGTGTGTGTGTGTTGTGTGTGGTGTTGTGTGTGTGTGTGCACACACAGTGTGTGTGTGTTGTGTGTGTTGTGTGTGTGTGTGTGTGTGTGTGTGTGTGTGTGTGTGTGTGTGTGTTAATTGTGTGTGTGTTGTGTGTGTGTGTGTGTGTGTGTGTGTGAATAAATATGTATCGGCGCTCTAAGGGCGATTGTTTACGGACGTAAATACGTATGTATTTGTCTTTCAGGGCTTATTCGAAAGAAGTCGGATACTCTGCTACTAACGAATTTATGAAGTTGTTCAACAGCACTTTTATGTCATATGAAGAAGAAGACGAGAATGAAGATAACACAGAAACTGACGTCACATCACAAGCCGCTGATGGCACAACGTTTGGCTCTATATCCACGTGGTTTTAGGGAGATGCATAGACATTGAGTATGAACACGAGAACGTACACGCACGAACACGCGTACACACACACGCACACACACACGTACGCACACGCACACACCCACACACGCGCGTGCGCTCCACAAGCCGTTTGAGGTTATTGCCTTATGTAACCTGGCAAAGGTTACCAGAGAACAGAGTGTCTTCTTTTTAGAAAATGCTTGCGCTATGCCAACTATCATGTTTGTGTTTGTCTGTGTTAAAAGACAGGACACTGTGATCTGCCTCAGCGAAACTTGTAGCTCCGCCATACAATTACAATACTTTATGAACATGCTCTGTTTGTATTCAATTTTATGATAAACAAGATAGTAATACTAGTATAAATAATAATAAAAGTTTCAATAATAATGATGAAGATGATGATGATGATGATAATAATAATAATAATAATAACATCATAAACAATAACAATAACAACAGCAATAACAACAGTAGCAATACCAATAACAACAACAATAATAGTAACTACAATACTAGCAACAATAATAATAACAGTCTTAACAATATCAGTAATAATAATAGTTATAATAGTAGTGGTAGTAGTAGTAGTAGTAGTAGTAGTAGTAGTAGTAGTAGTAGTAGTAGTAGTAGTAGTAATAGTAGTAGTAGTAGTAGTAGTAGTAGTAGTAGTAGTAGTAGTTGTTGTTGTTGTAGTTGTAGTAGTAGTAGTAGTAGTAGTAGTAGTAGTAGTAGTAGTAGTAGTAGTAGTAGTAGTAGTAGTAGTAGTAGTAGTAGTAGTAGTAGTAGTAGTAGTAGTAGTAGTAGTAGTAGTAGTAGTAGTAATAATAATGTAAACAATAGTTCTTATGCTATGCAATAATACTTCTCATATGCATTTTGTCCCATATCCCATAGCATGTGATATAGACGGGTCCATCACGGCACTTGGAGTAGAGTATAAGTCACACTCTGTCGGCCAGTCTCGGCAGCTCTAGTGGCAGAGGGGTGTAGCTATGGAGAAGACACTGCAGCACTGGTTGATATCTGATATCGGTGGCGCTTCTTCTCAGCCAGTTCTGATCTTCAACTCAGCCAGTTGTGTTTTACGATTATCTTCTCCTCTGCCAGTTGTGTTATTCAGTTATCTTCTCCTCAGCCCATGGTACCATTAACACTCGTACTCCAGTAAACACTTTCATCGGCAGCTGTCCCTATGTGTTAGATTTGATACTTCATATAAAAGTCGTTCATCAATACTAAAAACCGTAATTTCTCCGATGCCTGCCTGCCTGCCTGCCTGCCTGCCTGCCTGCCTGCCTGCCTGCCTGCCTGCTTGCCCGCCCTCCTTCCTGCCTGCCTGCCTGCCTGCCTGCCTGCCTGCCTGCCTGCCTGCCTGCCTGCCTGCCTGCCTGCCTGCCTGCCTGCCTGCCTGCCTGCCTGCCTGCCTGCCTGCCTGCCTGCCTGCCTGCCTGCCTGCCTGCCTGCCTGCCTGCCTGCCTGCCTGCCTGCCTGCCTGCCTGCCTGCCTGCCTGCCTGCCTGCCTGCCTGCCACCCTGCCTGACTGCCTGACTGCCTGCCTGCCTGCCTGCCAGCCTGCCTACCTGCCTGCCTGCCTGCCTGCCTGCCTGCCTGCCTGCCTGCCTGCCTGCCTGCCACCCTGCCTGCCTGCCTGACTGCCTGCCTGCCTGCCTGCCTGCCTGCCCTGCCTGCCTGCCAGCCAGCCAGCCTGCCAGCCTGCCTGCCTGCCTGCCTGCCTGCCTGCCTGCCTGCCTGCCTGCCTGCCTGCCTGCCTGCCTGCCTGCCTGCCTGCCTGCCTGCCTGCCTGCCTGCCTGCCTGCCTGCCTGCCTGCCTGCCTGCCTGCCTGCCTGCCTGCCTGCCTGCCTGCCTGCCTGCCTGCCTGCCTGCCTGCCTGCCTGCCTGCCTGCCTGCCTGCCTGCCTGCCTGCCTGCCTGCCTGCCTGCCTGCCTGCCTGCCTGCCTGCCTGCCTGCCTGCCTGCCTGCCTGCCTGCCTGCCTGCCTGCCTGCCTGCCTGCCTATCTGACAAACCTGCCTATCTTTGTGTGTCTGTCTGTCCGTCTGTATGTATGTCTCTCTGTCATTATGCGAGTCATCCACGCACACAATCACCTGATTGTTATACGAGTAAACTGCGCAAACAGTTATGCTTGTCAAATCTGTGTTGGTATATTAAACGTTGTTTTATTGGAAATTCTCAGGAAACACAAAACACAGAGTTCACGTTGTGTTCGATACAACGAATAACGAAACAGAACTTATTAATAAACAACGAAAGCGTTTACAAACACAAAGTTAGGACGCGCACCACATAGTTCAAGGCGTTAACTAAACTGTCAACCAGAAATTTACTTTAGGTGGCAGATGGACAAGTATCACCCATAAATGTGAACCAATTGCTTATTACACTATTGTCCAAATCATTGATATATATTCAGAATAATATAGGACCCAGCACTAATCGCTGTGATACCCCACTCTAAGCTGATTTCTAAGACATATGCTAAAGGTACCGTATGTGGGGTATATATTATGTCTTAAGTATATAAGTTTAGTTTGTTCAATATAAAATACTGAAATCCAATTATAGTGGTGATCAGTCGCCTATACCCTCTTAATGATATCTTCAAAAACGTATCTGTTGGAATTTGTTGCAACAGGTGTGATAACCTATTTTACAATTTCCAATGGTATTTTCGGTAGAACCTTATCCATTCCGGGTGGTTTAGTTTCCTTCATACCCCTTATTGTTTAGCTACAAGAGTCTGGCGTTACAAATAACTGCTCACAATAACTTAATTTCGCAATTGGAACTTAAAAACAATGGTGCTAGCAATGAACTAATATCTTCATTGGTAAACGCCGAACTAAAATACTCATTCAATCCTTTGCCATTACCAGTCCTGTTGTCAGAGGATAGCTACTTTTTTGCTTTATACAGTGTTGTCATTGTTGATTACTCATCTCTAGCAGGTATAATGTTACTGAGGCAGGATACACTATAGTTTTAGCCAGGTGATAGTCCGTCGGACTAGCTGAATCACATACAACTAGTCCTGAGTGTTTTATTATATACTCTTTACTTAGATATAACCACATCATACATAATTCATATCCACATACTTCTATATACATGTATGTTCGTAGATATATATATATATATATATATATATATATATATATATATATATATATATATATATATATATATATATACACACCCCTGTATAATAACATAGTTCATGAATATGTATATATATATATTTCTATTTACACACACACACACACACACACACACACACACACACACACACACACACACACACACACACACACACACACACACACACACACACATATATATATATAACGATGCACACGGACGGACAGTGTTGCGCGATGTCGATGTTGAAGTCAATGAAGATGTTGCCATCAGCTTTGCGCTAGATTTCTCTTTTTAATATGTACAACTACCTTTGCTTTGGTAATTAAGTCAAATAATCGCCATTGCGAAATCGTCGGATGATGACTCAAGAAAGTATAAACGAGAAGTCAGACCCGAGACGCTGTCTGCAACCGAATATTTAGTTCATGTGGTTCCACACTAATGATTGCTGTTAGATGGCACCACTTACGTAATCCGGTTGTAACCAACGGTTGGCCATAAACAACAGCTATTTTGAAGTCATTACAATAGCTCGTCCGACATGACTGCTGTTGTACAACTGTACTAGTCCGATCTCTAAAACTACTTGTCCCGGACGATCGGGCCGGCCTTATTTCATAGCCTGCTGAGGAATATGTGGAGTTGCCACCATGGACGTTTTAAAAATAATACGAGAATCGTCCAAAATTGCCGCGCCCTGCCCCGCCCCGTTTTTTACAGACGTCAAGCACATGTAACGTTTTATGCTGTTAAAAGTAGTTTTGACCTCCGTAGACCGGCTATCGATTGACGATGCCGATGGCTCGATCATCGATGTGTTGACGATGCCCGATGCCGATGTCCCTCGACGATGACAGCTAATCTGTTTTACGGTATCACGTCCACATGTGTAAAGACTAAGATATACTTGAACCAAGCCATGACAAAAGCACAATTTATATCATCGCAGAATTTAGTACAATGCAGAATAAATAATTTAGCCTTTAGAAGAAACTTGAACATGACACGTCTCATGGGTGATAATATGTCATCGGCGGAGGGACCGTGGCCTTGGATTGTCGTTGGCACTTCTTTGTAAGTTCAGTAAATTTAACTAACCGCTCCTAGTGACATAGTCATTTATTTCCATTGATGTGAATGTAGGCTATGTCAGAGTAAGGTGACATTGATTAATACAGCTAGTAAAGCTTATGATCAGTGTGTTCAGATATGTGCTAAGAAACAATGAAAATGTTATGATGCTGAAAACTAGAAATTCAGTCAGTATTTATTTAAACATTAAGTTTTTACAAAGTTTTGTTAGTTGCATTTTTGTGTTAGTTTCCAATTATGAGATACACATCTGACTATATTTATCAAGTTTCTGCATGCACTTTGACACTCCACTTTCAACATTAGTTTCACCTTCGAGTAGCAGTATTTATGACTGTTTAATGGCTGGTGGAATTCAATGATTGTTTGAAATGCATGGACAGTAGGTGCATGCATGTTTTAAACTAAATCTTCATTTAAACTACTCATTTTATCTGCAACAAGTTGTGTTTATTTTGATGTTTTATTAACTTTTTAGATGTGACGTCGGTATCCACTGGTTAAAGATCTATTGTCACCTGTAAGTGATAATTGAAAAAAGCTAAGTTTTATTTTAGATAATTATATAGTGAAAATTCATAAACTTGATTGATATTGTCTGCTGCATTCTCACAATATGGCTGTGTTTCTCACTTTCTGGTGTAATCTCATATGAATAACCAGAGGAAATGCCAATTAGGTGATGATGCAATTAATTATTTCACGTTCCTTTGTTGTTGGTTACAGAAAACAGTGATTGTCACTCCTGTATCACATTGTGGCATCCACACGCATGTGCAAACGCTGCACTTGTTGAGGAAGAAGATACGACAATGTGTCTGGAGCAAAGTTCAGCAGCATTCAATGCCCTGCCTGAAGTCAGTCATCACAGCACGGCACTTTCTGGGAGCCTAGCTCACTAAATTCTGTCATACTGGACAGGTGGAGGTCTATCAGAGTTATCTGCCCCAAGAGACAGCACTTCTATGAAGGTATGACAGCAGTCGTAACTACAAGGGGACTTTTGCGACAAGGGGACTTTTGCGATAAGTTGCATTTGAATCCTTGCTTGTACAGTTCTCTTCACATTGCACCAAGCTGTATAAAGTAGCATATAGTAATTGCAGTATTGCTTCATATTTCTAAGATAATACAGGTATGGCATTTGAATGAACTCCTAGTAACTGTGTCATGGGGGGACAAAACACAGCTGTAAACAGTTACTGTGTACACTTATGAATACAGCTAGTTGTGTAATTAATAACTTCTCTGTTTTTGATAAAATAAAATAAATAACACGTCATTATCACTGAATGTATTAAAATATAATATAAAAATGCATAGAAATACAGTCACTGTATATACATGATACAAAGTGAAACATTAAGATTAGAACAACAAGTGATAATTGGGAGTGGAATATGATAGTGGAATTCCTGGTCAATGTGTTGTTATTTAACTTATGGTTACTAATTTGGCTAATGTTTGTCCATCTTCGTCCATCCATCAACGACTCACGCACTGTTCTACGTTTACGCAATTGCTTAACCCCTTGGTTTTGTCGCGCCACTGAGCTTGATGTTCGAGGATATTGGCGCATAAGAAGTTATTATTATTATTATTATTATTATTATTATTATTATTATTATTATTATTATTATTATTATTATTATTATTATTATTATTATTATTATTATTATTATTATTATTATTATTATTATTATTATTATTATTATTATTATTATTATTATTATTATTATTATTATTATTATTATTATTATTACTAAAACAATGACTTCTTACATGATTATCAAATGAAATTACAAAAAATTAGTACATGTTTATAATCATGTAGAAAAACGTTGCAAAGTTGTCTAAATACTAATCAGTTAATGCAAGCACTATATTCATTGTAGGAATGAAATCACGATTGATGTTATCTGCTCTTGCGGGGAACTATCGGCCACGTCCTGTCCCAGGCATGCCTTTTAACACAGATGTCATCTTCGAGAAACAATGATTAAACTGGAGGTTGCGCAACAGAACACAAGTCCGACATAACCGCCTACCCATGCTGATGAGCCACATAATCCATGTGGTGATGGGAAAAGTTACACTGCCACTAATCACTGTACCAACAGGGGTTGCTTGATCGGGGCAAATGTGCCAAAACCGAGTAAGGAAGATCTGCGGGCTGCATGGCTCAATCGTTTTGTACATTAGTCAAGTCTTTGAGAGCAAAGTGATATCCCTCGTGCTGCTCTCCAAGCGAGGACAGGGAACTTTGTCCTGATTAGGTGGCTGGTGCATGCTGGCAGTACTCGATGAACACTCCGGCCCAACTTGCTGTGAACCCACCAGTAAACTGCCTATAGACAGCCCGCCTGAGCAACCTGAAATAAACGTGTTCAGATAAATATACATATGACATTGTAAATAAGATGAAAATTAATCAATGATCCTTTTAATTTAAAATATATAATTAAAGACACCCCATTTCAAACATGTGCTTTTTAAGAAGAAAAAATGTGTGGCAGTATTATAGCATATTGCATCTAATGTTGACAATATGCACTTTTAAATCGCTGTATGGCATTAGAAACCATTGAGGATCTATTTCTATAATTTGGAATAAAATTAATTAAGGTATTGCTAGTAAGCTCAAGAAATGTTTATTAATTTGATTGAACCATTCTGAAAGCTGTCAAACATAAACATCTTGTCTAAACCCTCTAATGACAACTCCAGTCCCTGCATTCACATATTTGGGTTGTCATCTCATAATGGATAACCAGAGAAAATGTCAATTAGATTATTATTGTGAAAAGACTAGGCACTATAATTTACTCTATGATCCATTCTATACTTTGGGCAGTAGTAGGAACTATGCACTATGTTTACAAATATACCTGCCATTTTCACTACATAAAAATCATAATGGTTCCATGTGTGATAACTATTATTTTTTATTTATAGTGCTACTTTGTTTGATGGTGTATTGTTGCTTCTTATTTGATGCATTAACGTTTATTGCAACAATTATATAAAATGTATGCACAGTATACTTACTTGTTTGTTGATGGATCTAGTTGCCAGTTATCTATCTGTATATGGTTCAGTGCAACCAATACATTCCGAAGCACCAGTTGCTCGAAGCAGAGAATTTCAAATCCGACTTTTCGTAATACACAGCAGTCCACCTGTAATAAAAAATCGAACATTAAGAAATGTTTTATGTGAATCATTGCAAACATGGATTATTATTCTGAATGAACATAATTTCACAAAGCATGAATTCTGACACATTTCCTATATTCATCTCGTCACTAATATCTCTGGGTTCTTTGAAACAAACTCATTACCTATGTTTATATATGACTCCATAAGACACATGCAAAATGATGAGAAGATTACCCTGCAGTTTATGTTCAAATAAAATAATCGTAACTGCCTGCCATTGCTGTGTAGGCGGTGCATTTAGATCATGATATAATTTTTATGAATCAATATAGCTGCTGTTATTACAAATGTGATGGGTGTCCACACATGGGCGATGCAAAAAAACAGCAAGGTATTGACTATTCATTTGTATGGATTTTTTTCCACAATTTACACACCTGCACAATTGTGGGACCTAATTCATTTAATTTCATTGGAACTATTCAATACGATTTATGTTAAATGATAAACCAAGTCTTAACAAATGTGTTATTACCATAAAACGTAATAAGTGACACATACTTAGTCTAATAGTTGAATGCGGCAAGCCTGAGCCTGAGGTCACTGAGGTGACCCGGCTGGCCCAAGGCGGCAAGGCTTGGCCCAAGCTAAGCGATCATATTTCGCTTGTCATAATAATACGATCATTACGCAGTCCGGACCTCAGGATAATAATATTTAAGCAATAACAATAATAGACAACTTACTATTTACCTTCATCAATATGCTCCGCGCGTTGCCGAGTTGCAGCCATTTCATGACAGCAGACAAACTTGTCACCGCATCAAAAAAATTATTGGTTCGGCACCGCCACCAGTTGACACCGTCTCTGCTAGTTTTGTTTTTTGTACGTTCAGCTTCCCGTGTGTCTTTCTTTTCGTGGTCACTCGCCTCTAATGTATCTTCCAATACGTGCCTTTGTCTTTGCGGCTGGAATCTATATCCAGATACTTCTGCATCCGTTAAATGATCCGATTTAGATAATCCATAACAAACACGCCACTTTTATTTTTCTCTGCGCACAGCGCCTCCAGACGGATTTATGAATAACTAATCTGTGGAGAAGCCTCAGCTTACTGACGTCATTCTTCGTCGACAATGGCGTAGCTCATAGTACTTCGATGGCTGGGTGTTCAAAAATATTTTTCAGGTAAACGGCTGACGTTAAAAAATTGAGTATATGTGGAAATTGTTACTTTATATTAACTCTATTAGGTGTACGCCACGAAACCGTTGCCTTTTTTCCCCTTTAGTGTTGCTT
>CBDHHR010000248.1:0-4472 GCA_965263245.1 Metamycoplasmataceae bacterium
TGTGAATGAATAATGAATGATTGTGCTCTTTATAATATATGGGATCAATAAACTCTTCATTCATTTGTCCATTTGTTCGTTGAAATGTGTAGCTAAATTCTTCTATAATTAATACTATGTGGTATCTGCACACTTCACTCCATGGCAGACCTGTTCAATCGAACACTGTCTTGACACCTTTGGAAAGCATTCAGCCATGCGGCAAAAATACTATGCAAAAACTATGCTACGCAGATATCTAGCATTGTCCACACACTACAGCCAGGTACTAATTCATTCTTTGTGAACTGGAGCAAGAAGATGTGAACAAACTAGCCCACACCTCAACAACAGCAAGAAGATTAGAACCCAACGCGTCTTGCATTAGAGTCAGACACCGTAACCAATACACTCTGCCACTCACATTCACCCTGTCTTCAGGCAGTTCATTTCTACAGTTTGATAGAGTTGAGAAGATTGATCGTATAATTGGATTGTTCTGTTGGCGGTGGCATAAATCATGCCACTGAGATGATGCCAAAGGTGGACAGGTTCACCCATTTACTTTACATCTCAATAGTGGAATAAAAAGCAAGTCATCCAGCAGCCTTGGTGTCCACATTCACACCCTGGGACACGAGTCACCATCTGTCATCCTTCAAGGCAATACATCGAACCTGTCAGACTGAAAGTGACAGTAGGAAATACCTGTAGCACCACATCACCCGCACCACATCATCCGCACCACATCACCCAGACCACAACCAAGTGTTTCGTTACCAAGGTACATGCTATTTCTCTGCTGACATGAGTTAATGTGCTTGCTGGGACACACTCAAACAATTCAGCATTTGTTCGTGAGTTAAGGGGCCAGGATCATTTGATTATGCATTTGGATAAGTTGTTTTGTCTTTTTGCAGTTTTTGGTGACATGTAGAACAATGTCATTGTCTCTGTAATGAGGTGTTAATGATGTAATCGATGATGTATTAAATAAAAAATCATGGTTCTTCTATCAAACCAGGTACCAGTATCCTCAACAAGTACCAGCATCCTCAACAAGTACCAGTATCCTCAACAAGTACCAGCATCCTCAACAAGTACCAGTATCTTCAACAAGTACCAGCATCCTCAACAAGTACCAGCATCCTCAACAAGTACCAGTATCCTCAACAAGTACCAGCATCCTCAACAAGTACCAGTATCTTCAACAAGTACTAGCATCCTCAACAAGTACCAGCATTCTCAACAAGTACCAGTATCTTCAACAAGTACCAGTATCCTCAACAAGTACCAGCATCCTCAACAAGTACCAGTATCCTCAACAAGTACCAGTATCTTCAACAAGTACCAGTATCCTCAACAAGTACCAGCATCCTCAACAAGTACCAGTATCCTCAACAAGTACCAGTATCTTCAACAAGTACCAGCATCCTCAACAAGTACCAGTATCTTCAACAAGTACCAGTATCCTCAACAAGTACCAGTATCCTCAACAAGTACCAGTATCTTCAACAAGTACCAGCATCCTCAACAAGTACCAGTATCCTCAACAAGTACCAGTATCTTCAACAAGTACCAGTATCCTCAACAAGTACCAGCATCCTCAACAAGTACCAGTATCCTCAACAAGTATCAGTATCTTCAACAAGTACCAGCATCCTCAACAAGTACCAGTATCTTCAACAAGTACCAGCATCCTCAACAAGTACCAGTATCCTCAACAAGTACCAGTATCTTCAACAAGTACCAGCATCCTCAACAAGTACCAGTATCCTCAACAAGTACCAGTATCTTCAACAAGTACCAGTATCCTCAACAAGTACCAGCATCCTCAACAAGTACCAGTATCTTCAACAAGTACCAGCATCCTCAACAAGTACCAGTATCTTCAACAAGTACCAGCATCCTCAACAAGTACCAGCATCCTCAACAAGTACCAGTATCTTCAACAAGTACCAGCATCCTCAACAAGTATCAGTATCTTCAACAAGTACCAGCATCCTCAACAAGTATCAGTATCTTCAACAAGTACCAGCATCCTCAACAAGTACCAGTATCTTCAACAAGTACCAGCATCCTCAACAAGTACCAGTATCTTCAACAAGTACCAGCATCCTCAACAAGTACCAGCATCCTCAACAAGTACCAGTATCTTCAACAAGTACCAGCATCCTCAACAAGTACCAGTACCCTCAACAAGTATCAGTATCTTCAACAAGTACCAGCATCCTCAACAAGTACCAGCATCCTCAACAAGTACCAGTATCTTCAACAAGTACCAGCATCCTCAACAAGTACCAGCATCCTCAACAAGTACCAGTATCTTCAACAAGTACCAGCATCCTCAACAAGTATCAGTATCTTCAACAAGTACCAGCATCCTCAACAAGTACCAGCATCCTCAACAAGTACCAGTACCTTCAACAAGTACCAGTATCCTCAACAAGTACCAGCATCCTCAACAAGTACCAGTACCTTCAACAAGTACCAGTATCCTCAACAAGTACCAGCATCCTCAACAAGTACCAGTACCCTCAACAAGTACCAGTATCCTCAACAAGTACCAGCATCCTCAACAAGTACCAGCATCCTCAACAAGTACCAGTACCCTCAACAAGTACCAGTATCCTCAACAAGTACCAGCATCCTCAACAAGTACCAGCATCCTCAACAAGTACCAGTACCCTCAACAAGTACCAGTATCCTCAACAAGTACCAGCATCCTCAACAAGTACCAGTACCTTCAACAAGTACCAGCATCCTCAACAAGTACCAGTATCTTCAACAAGTACCAGTATCCTCAACAAGTACCAGCATCCTCAACAAGTACCAGTACCTTCAACAAGTATCAGTATCTTCAACAAGTACCAGTATCCTCAACAAGTACCAGCATCCTCAACAAGTACCAGTATCCTCAACAAGTACCAGCATCCTCAACAAGTACCAGTACCCTCAACAAGTACCAGTATCCTCAACAAGTACCAGCATCCTCAACAAGTACCAGTACCCTCAACAAGTACCAGCATCCTCAACAAGTACCAGCATCCTCAACAAGTACCAGCATCCTCAACAAGTACCAGTATCTTCAACAAGTACCAGCATCCTCAACAAGTACCAGTATCTTCAACAAGCGCCAGCAACCTCAACAAGCACCAGCATCCTCAACAAGTACCAGCATCCTCAACAAGTACCAGTATCTTCAAGAAATACCAGTATCCTCAACAAGTACCAGCATCCTCAACAAGTACCAATATCTTCAAGAAGTACCAGCATCCTCAACAAGTACCAGCATCCTCAACAAGTACTGGTATCTTCAACAAGTATCAGTATCTTCAACAAGTACCAGTATCCTCAACAAGTACCAGTATCTTCAACAAGTACCAGTATCTTCAACAAGTCCCAGTATCTTCAACAAGTATCAGTATCTTCAACAAGTACCAGCACCCTCAACAAGTACCAGTATCTTCAACAAGTATCAGTATCTTCAACAAGTACCAGCATCCTCAACAAGTACCAGTATCCTCAACAAGTACCAGTATCTTCAACAAGTACCAGTATCCTCAACAAGTACCAGTATCTTCAACAAGTACCAGTATCTTCAACAAGTATCAGTATCTTCAACAAGTACCAGCATCCTCAACAAGTACTAGTATCTTCAACAAGTACCAGTATCCTCAACAAGTACCAGTATCCTCAATATACCAGGCGGTATATATGCAGGGATAAGTAGATACACCAATTAGGAGACTCACACACATTCACTGGCATGAACTGGGGCCTGCTTATTACATCACTAAGCCTGGTATGTTGATCGACTGACCTATCAAATATGCAATTACTTTTAAATCTGAATCCCTTGACGGATAAACATAGAGTACATGCCAATAGTTGAACAGATAATTATGGGCATTTCCTGGAATGTTTTTTTGATGAGGGATCAAGTTGACTGAGATACTGCACAACACCACAATCTCTTTCACTGGTCACGCTTGGTTGCACAGTAAGTACAGTTCACGATAATCAAGATAAGTGAAGACAGAATGTGGGGTAGGGTACAAATTATTCCGCAAAATATGGTACGTTGTGTCCAGTATATATGCCAGGTGTACATATGCATGTTCACAAAACAAAGACGAGTGATGGGAATCAGGACAGTGTACACTTATGTACAACCCCTCATGAACAACAAAGTCCCCAGGGTATGCATCTTAAACCAAGTCAGCCAGGTGCAAACAAACAAGGCTGGAGCCAATCTGAAACAATCCACACAATTGACCAATCCAGCTAATTGTCTGCCTAATCTTGGCATCTGTGAATCTAAGGATGTCAAATCACCAGAGACCAAACAAATTGTCCAGAATCTGTATCACAATTACTGAAAACGGCCTGGTCTACTGAAAGCTGTAAAAATTACTTTATTTGAAAATGAAAATTAGCCATGAAACAGTTGTGGGTTAGTGGCACCGAAACCATGACGTTTTGTTTGAGAC
>CBDHHR010000249.1:0-2500 GCA_965263245.1 Metamycoplasmataceae bacterium
TTGTCACCGGCAAAATGTTCCACTGCTTCTGCTTGTAATAATCCTTCGGACAATATAACTGAAATACGCTATTTCGGGACAGTTCGATTATTACGACCAAAACAAAACAAAGTCCTATATGTTAACATGGAGTATATGGACCTCCTGCCCCCAACTGCCCCCAGCCTCGTTTTCGCGCGCGAGACTTGCACGCCCTATAGTTTAGTACTGGCCTAAACCAGTTAGCTTCAGGTCTAATTGCAATAGTTTAGTGTTGGCCACTTCCGTTAATGAAAACTTTACCCTATCCCAGTATAATTATAGTTATAGTTATAGTTATAGTTATAGTTATAGTTATAGTTATAGTTATAGTTATAGTTATAGTTATAGTTATAGTTATAGTTATAGTTATAGTTATAGTTATAGTTATAGTTATAGTTATAGTTATAGTTATAGTTATAGTTATAGTTATAGTTATTATTATTATTATTCTTATTAGTATTAATACTAATATTATTAGCTTCACGTTTAGTGCAATACTTTAGCACCGGCCACTTCCGTTAGCTCCACGTTTAGTGCAATGGGGTAGCCGCGCAACTGAAGCAGTAGTTTAATATATGGCTATACCCTTTATCGTCGTACTAAAAAAAAACAATCGCATCACTTGATAGAAAATGCCAATGAAGATGCCTGTTTCATGATTACAAACTGGATCTGGGCCATGATTACGTTGTGGTTGTGTAAGATACAACATGTCAATTATAATCTCACGCGTATCGACTTGGCTGGGAACGATAAGGAGAGTTCATTCAAATTTACTCACTGAAGACAGATCACGTTGCCAGGCAACTTAGGAGTAGGTTAGAAGTAACTGAAGCAGTGCGGTTGATCAATCATATCGATATTAACCAGAACATCTTTCCGCGTCCGACGTATTACATCACGTACGGAAAAAGTCCATTAAGAACCGACTACCTCGACGGACGGAGGCTTTGATAGATCAGCACTGACAGCGGATCGGTGCGCCTGAAATCCAGCCACGATTGTATGGTATACCACAACATAACATTTAAGGTAGTTTTTGTCATGTATCAAATCATCAAATTGTATTATTGAAAAGAGAACGGTTAAAGATCCATTAAATTTCATCAAAATCACCATCATTATCATCATGAGGCCATACTGCCTCGTGGATATAAAAAGGCCTCGACATGTCGCATTCAGATCTGCCGGCCTTGCGCTGCCATCTTCTAGAACTCATCGAATCCTCTCTCCGCCATCTCGCCGGTCTTTCTCTCTCCCTCTCCCTCTCCCTCTCCCTCTCCCTCTCCCTCTCCCTCTCCCTCTCCCTCTCCCTCTCCCTCTCCCTCTCCCTCTCCCTCTCCCTCTCCCTCTCCCTCTCCCTCTCCCCCTCCCCCTCCCCCTCCCCCTCCCCCTCCCCTCCCCCTCCCCCTCCCCCTCCCCCTCCCCCTCCCCCTCCCCCTCCCCCTCCCCCTCCCCCTCCCCCTCCCCCTCCCCCTAGTTCCTGTCATATGCAGGATTTATCATGCTAAGGGTTTCCTAACGTATGTTCCTAAAACAAAAATAAGTTAAGATTATAATGAGGTTAGGATGATGCATTCAAAGGCAGCCGTAACAAAGGTGACTTTATATCAAAAATACTTTCTGGAAATATTATAACTTCTAAATTCTAAATAAAATCTAAAAAATATTTGTTTACAGGTAAGATCGTTATAAATATATAATTATAAAACACACAGGCATACATTTGTAAATATGCTTCGTTGCAAGACATGAACACAGCATTGCAAAAACCGCAATACAGAAATCGTACATACAGATTGTGCAAATGAAGCACGTGACTGTTTCGGTGAATTTCAAACATGACACGAGGCCGCGGCCGTAACATAGACGCGCTCCAGCTTATCTCTTGGCAGTTTGCCACGACCGGGCACATTTAATGGCCGGTGGGATATTCTGATGTTCCATTATTGCACTTAGCAACAGAAACACGCGCGCCATGAACTGGCAACCTGCGTTAAGTTATAGTTGTCATTCTCACGTCTCGCTGCGTGATGGATCCCGACCGCACTGATGTTGCATGGACCCCGCAATCGATTCAATGTATCGCAGCTCGACCAGTTCCAGCTGTCTCGGATATGTGACTGTTTTCATTGCGCCCTGATAGATTTATGACATAATGAATTATGCGTCGGTCCAGTGTATGAATGACACGCAGATTTCGTTCGCGGACAAGTGATATATGTGCAGTTGTAAATCGTCATCAGATGGAAATGTGTCCTTATGGTAGGGCTGACTGCGATCGGTTGAGTCGCGAGGTCTGCGCAAATATTACATCTGTCTTTTTTTGTAATCTTCTATTTCTGTATACCAGGCGTGAACCTGGCTCTGATCTTGACACGGGATTTATTAATGTTCTTCCTCTCGTCCGTTGCTCTGTCCTATCTGTCCGCAGCCTCCACTCCCCTCTGTCTCCCTCCACTCCTCTCTGTCTCTCCCT
>CBDHHR010000249.1:10000-11839 GCA_965263245.1 Metamycoplasmataceae bacterium
GTTCGTTCGTTCGTTCGTTCGTTCGTTCGTTCGTTCGTTCGTTCGTTCGTTCGTTCGTTCGTTCGTTCGTTCGTTCGTTCGTTCGTTCGTTCGTTCGTTCGTTCGTTCGTTCGTTCGTTCGTTCGTTCGTTCGTTCGTTCGTTCGTTCGTTCGTTCGTTCGTTCGTTCGTTCGTTCGTTCGTTCGTTCGTTCGTTCGTTCGTTCGTTCGTTCGTTCGTTCGTTCGTTCGTTCGTTCGTTCGTTCGTTCGTTCGTTCGTTCGTTCGTTCGTTCGTTCGTTCGTTCGTTCGTTCGTTCGTTCGTTCGTTCGTTCGTTCGTTCGTTCGTTCGTTCGTTCGTTCGTTCGTTCGTTCGTTCGTTCGTTCGTTCGTTCGTTCGTTCGTTCGTTCGTTCGTTCGTTCGTTCGTTCGTTCGTTCGTTCGTTCGTTCGTTCGTTCGTTCGTTCGTTCGTTCGTTCGTTCGTTCGTTCGTTCGTTCGTTCGTTCGTTCGTTCGTTCGTTCGTTCGTTCGTTCGTTCGTTCGTTCGTTCGTTCGTTCGTTCGTTCGTTCGTTCGTTCGTTCGTTCGTTCGTTCGTTCGTTCGTTCGTTCGTTCGTTCGTTCGTTCGTTCGTTCGTTCGTTCGTTCGTTCGTTCGTTCGTTCGTTCGTTCGTTCGTTCGTTCGTTCGTTCGTTCGTTCGTTCGTTCGTTCGTTCGTTCGTTCGTTCGTTCGTTCGTTCGTTCGTTCGTTCGTTCGTTCGTTCGTTCGTTCGTTCGTTCGTTCGTTCGTTCGTTCGTTCGTTCGTTCGTTCGTTCGTTCGTTCGTTCGTTCGTTCGTTCGTTCGTTCGTTCGTTCGTTCGTTCGTTCGTTCGTTCGTTCGTTCGTTCGTTCGTTCGTTCGTTCGTTCGTTCGTTCGTTCGTTCGTTCGTTCGTTCGTTCGTTCGTTCGTTCGTTCGTTCGTTCGTTCGTTCGTTCGTTCGTTCGTTCGTTCGTTCGTTCGTTCGTTCGTTCGTTCGTTCGTTCGTTCGTTCGTTCGTTCGTTCGTTCGTTCGTTCGTTCGTTCGTTCGTTCCTTCCTTCCTTCCTTCCTTCCTTCCTTCATTCATTCATTCATTCATTCATTCATTCATTCCTTCCTTCCTTCCTTCCTTCCTTCCTTCCTTCCTTCCTTCCTTCCTTCATTCATTCATTCATTCATTCATTCATTCTTTCTTTCATTCTTTCATTCTTTCATTCATTCATTCATTCATTCATTCATTCATTCATTCATTCATTCATTCATTCATTCATTCATTCATTCATTCATTTATTCATTTATTCATTTATTCATTTATTCATTTATTCACACCCACGATAGCAAGCAAGTGCGCAGACATACCAAAATTAATAAGATTGTTCTCAAACTTAACACCACCCTAATCCCACCTACCGCCGTTTCGAAACTTAGGCAATTTCTTCACCCCACATTTGCCTGTGTCTTTCGGAAGAGACACTAAAAGCCGGTGGTCCCTTCTGTCTGGTGTCTATGCCAGGGGAAGTAAAAGATCCCACACAGGGGGTAAATGTGTAACCTGTAGTGGACTCACACATTCTAGAAAAAAACAACTCCTGCGTTAGCCCAAGTTTGGGCTGTTTGGAGGTAATCACCTAAGACCTAAGACCTAAGTATAGTAATTTAAATCACAGGGCACATATTCCTTGTAAAGAAAAGTCGTATTCTTCCAAAATCATAGTCTTTATAATATTATGTTAGGACCACGGACCGTCCGCTACGGCTTCAGGTAATCACACTTAGCCACTTCATTACTGGTACTTCACCAGGTCGTTCGTTGTGGTACATTACAGGTACTTCACCAGGTTGTT
>CBDHHR010000250.1:0-11528 GCA_965263245.1 Metamycoplasmataceae bacterium
ACCAATGATCTTTGCAGAAACATGTGAGATTTTCAGAAGCCTGTTACGGTTTTTCACAGAAAGAGCAGGGTAGTAACAAATGCTGCAGTAGGTTAAGAGAGGCTCAATTATGCTACGGTAAAGGCGTAGAAGAAGTAGTGGATCAACGTAGAAAGCTCGTAACTTTCGAAGAACTTGCAGTCGCTGCTGAGACTTCTTTTGCACGGCTGTAACATGCTCTGTAAATGAAAAAATTTCATCTAATATAATATTTGGTCTTTAGAACAGTGCAATTTTCGTTGATAACAAACGGCGGTTTATTACGTTTGCGGCTTCAATAAAAAGTTGGAATAATGTTTATTTAAGCCGAAATAGTGTATTTGTGCAAATGGCGATTACGTTTGAGTGCAATCCGCGGATAGTTTTCGTCAGTGTTCTAGTTGCTGTGATCAAGCGCGTTTTCTTCATACTGCGCGCTGCTCAGTAGGAGTTGTCAAGCGGCCGGCTGAGTGGTATAAACAATTGGTGAACCAACCAGTGTTGTAATTGTACGTATGCAGTAGTAGTTTACTTTTGCAAACACAGGGAGTTTACCAAACGGAATATCAAATTTGGAAAGTCTATGCGTAGATATTAGTATTTGTAGTAGTAGTAATAATAATAATAATAATAATAATAATAATAGTAGTAGTAGTAGTAGTAATAGTAGTAGTAGTAGTAGTAGTAGTAGTAGTAGTAGTAGTAGTAGTAGTAGTAGTAGTAGTAGTAGTAGTAGTAGTAGTAGTAGTAGTAGTAGTACTATCATACTGCTAAATGTATATATATATATATATATATATATATATATATATATATATATATATATATATATATATATATATATATTAGTAACGAACAATGCAAATATTCCATATGAAAAGATTTCTCCAAATGTTCAGCATTTGTATTCCTACAGTCAGCCAGCTAGAAACCTTCCACCAACCCAATTTGACTAGTGAACCACAATTTGTAGAATGCTGGCTGAGAAAATGGCAGGATAGGTCGTTGATTGGGTCAAAGAACACATAGAAACTAGTACGTCGGAGATAGTATTCATGCTGCGTATTGAACAACTGTCCCATGAACTGACCGTAAATCGCCTAACTAAAGGGCCCGTAACCGATAGTTACCGCATTCCTGTAAAGATAACAGCGGTTATATAAAATAGCAATACAGAGCGTGATTCGTTTTTGATCCCAGTTTATCGAATGCGACACCGATGATAATATACCCTGCTGTGCAAACCGGGTTCAACAAAGCGACAGGTAGCTACGTTCTAAATATCTGTTATATGCGATTATGCATAAGATGATAAGGGGTTATCTGTACAATAGGGCACGCTATATTCGTACGTTTTGTGACCCGCCCACCCCTTTGTAACACTCCGCAACGTGATTAGGATACCCTCTAGGATTTAAATACGTTTCCTCACGCACGCGCGCTCACACGCACACACGCGCACACACGCACACACGCACACACGCACACACGCACACACGCACACACGCACACACGCACACACGCACACACGCACACACGCACACACGCACACACGCACACACGCACACACGCACACACGCACACACGCACACACGCACACACGCACACACGCACACACGCACACACGCACACACGCACACACGCACACACGCACACACGCACACACGCACACACGCACACACGCACACACGCACACACGCACACACGCACACACGCACACACGCACACACGCACACACGCACACACGCACACACGCACACACGCACACACGCACACACGCACACACGCACACACGCACACACGCACACACGCACACACGCACACACGCACACACGCACACACGCACACACGCACACACGCACACACGCACACACGCACACACGCACACACGCACACACGCACACACGCACACACGCACACACGCACACACGCACACACGCACACACGCACACACGCACACACGCACACACGCACACACGCACACACGCACACACGCACACACGCACACACGCACACACGCACACACGCACACACGCACACACGCACACACGCACACACGCACACACGCACACACGCACACACGCACACACGCACACACGCACACACGCACACACGCACACACGCACACACGCACACACGCACACACGCACACACGCACACACGCACACACGCACACACGCACACACGCACACACGCACACACGCACACACGCACACACGCACACACGCACACACGCACACACGCACACACGCACACACGCACACACGCACACACGCACACACGCACACACGCACACACGCACACACGCACACACGCACACACGCACACACGCACACACGCACACACGCACGCACGCACGCACGCACGCACGCACGCACGCACGCACGCACGCACGCACGCACGCTCGCTCGCACGCACGCACGCACGCACACACAAACACACAAACACACACACACACACACACACACACACACACACACACACACACACACACACACACACACACACACACACACACACACACTAGTTTAATACTGCCAATCAACAACAATGTTGTTTGTATCTAACTATAAACTGTCAATTTACAACATTATTGTCAATAGACAACTAAGTTGTTCATTTCTACCTATAGACTGTCAATCAACAACACTGTTGTTCGTTTCGACCTATAGATTGGTAATTGACAACACTGTAATCCGTGTCTACCTATAGACTGTCAATTTACAACATTGTTGTTCGTGTCTACCTATAGACTGTCAATTGACAACAGTGTGGTCCGTGCCTACCTATAGAGTGTAAATTGACAACATTGTGGTCAGTGTCTACCTATAGACTGTCAACTGACAACAGTGTGGTCCGTGTCTACGTATAGACTGTCAATTGATAACAGTGTGGTCCGTGTTTACGTATAGACTGTCAATTGACAACATTTCGGTCCGTGTTTACCTATAGACTGTCAATTGTCAACAGTGTGGTCCGTGCCTACCTATAGACTGTCTATTGACAACAGTGTGGTCCGTGCCTACCTATAGACTGTCAATTGACAACAGTGTGGTCCGTGCCTACCTATAGACTGTCAATTGACAACAGTGTGGTCAGTGTCTACGTATAGACTGTCAATTGACAACAGTGTCTTCCGTGCCTACCTATAGACTGTCAATTTACGACATTTTTGTTCGTGTCTACCTATAGACTGTCAATTGACAACAGTGTGGTCCGTGCCTACCTATAGAGTGTCAATTGACAACATTGTGGTCAGTGTCTACCTATAGACTGTCAACTGACAACAGTGTGGTCCGTGTCTACGTATAGACTGTCAATTGATAACAGTGTGGTCCGTGTTTACGTATAGACTGTCAATTGACAACATTTCGGTCCGTGTTTACCTATAGACTGTCAATTGTCAACAGTGTGGTCCGTGTCTACCTATAGACTGTCAACTGACAACAGTGTAGTCCGTGCCTACCTATAGACTGTCAATTGACAACAGTGTGGTCCGTGCCTACCTATAGACTGTCAACTGACAACAGTGTGGTCCGTGCCTACCTATAGACTGTCAATTGACAACAGTGTGGTCCGTGCCTACCTATAGACTGTCAATTGACAACAGTGTGGTCAGTGTCTACCTATAGACTGTCAATTGACAACAGTGTCTTCCGTGCCTACCTATAGACTGTCAATTGACAACAGTGTGGTCCGTGCCTACCTATAGACTGTCAATTGACAACAGTGTGGTCCGTGCCTACCTATAGACTGTCAATTGACAACAGTGTGGTCCGTGCCTACCTATAGACTGTCAATTGACAACAGTGTGGTCCGTGCCTACCTATAGACTGTCAACTGACAACAGTGTGGTCCGTGCCTACCTATAGACTGTCAATTGACAACAGTGTGGTCCGTGCCTACCTATAGACTGTCAATTGACAACAGTGTGGTCAGTGTCTACCTATAGACTGTCAATTGACAACAGTGTCTTCCGTGCCTACCTATAGACTGTCAATTGACAACAGTGTGGTCCGTGCCTACCTATAGACTGTCAATTGACAACAGTGTCTTCCGTGCCTACATATAGACTGTCAATTTACAACATTGTTGTTCGTGTCTACCTATAGACTGTCAATTGACAACAGTGTGGTCCGTGCCTACCTATAGAGTGTCAATTGACAACATTGTGGTCAGTGTCTACCTATAGACTGTCAACTGACAACAGTGTGGTCCGTGTCTACGTATAGACTGTCAATTGATAACAGTGTGGTCCGTGTTTACGTATAGACTGTCAATTGACAACATTTCGGTCCGTGTTTACCTATAGACTGTCAATTGTCAACAGTGTGGTCCGTGTCTACCTATAGACTGTCAACTGACAACAGTGTAGTCCTGCCTACCTATAGACTGTCAATTGACAACAGTGTGGTCCGTGCCTACCTATAGACTGTCAATTGACAACAGTGTGGTCCGTGCCTACCTATAGACTGTCAACTGACAACAGTGTGGTCCGTGCCTACCTATAGACTGTCAATTGACAACAGTGTGGTCCGTGCCTACCTATAGACTGTCAATTGACAACAGTGTGGTCAGTGTCTACGTATAGACTGTCAATTGACAACAATGTCTTCCGTGCCTACCTATAGACTGTCAATTGACAACAGTGTGGTCAGTGTCTACGTATAGACTGTCAATTGACAACAGTGTCTTCCGTGCCTACCTATAGACTGTCAATTGACAACAGTGTGGTCCGTGCCTACCTTTAGACTGTCAATTGACAACAGTGTGGTCCGTGCCTACCTTTAGACTGTCAATTGACAACAGTGTGGTCCGTGCCTACCTTTAGACTCTCAATTGACAACAGTGTCGTCCGTGCCTACCTTTAGACTGTCAATTGACAACAGTGTCGTCCGTGCCTACCTTTAGACTGTCAATTGACAACAGTGTCGTCCGTGCCTACCTTTAGACTGTCAACTGACAACAGTGTGGTCCGTGCCTAGCTATAGACTGTCAATTGACAACAGTGTGGTCCGTGCCTACCTTTAGACTGTCAATTGACAATAGTGTGGTCCGTGCCTACCGTTAGACTGTCAATTGACAACAGTGTGGTCCGTGCCTACCTTTAGACTGTCAATTGACAACAGTGTCGTCCGTGCCTACCTTTAGACTGTCAACTGACAACAGTGTGGTCCGTGTCTACGTATAGACTGTCAACTGACAACAGTGTGGTCCGTGCCTACCTTTAGACTGTCAATTGACAACAGTGTGGTCCGTGCCTACCTATAGCCTGTCAATTGACAACAGTGTGGTCCGTGCCTACTTATAGACTGTCAATTGACAACAGTGTGGTCCGTGTTTACCTATAGAGTGTGAGACGTTAACACTACGGTTCGGGACGGCTTACACTGTCAGTCGACATCACTGATATTGGGATTTACCTATTGTTTTTCTCGAAACAAATTTACAACATTTTCGGAAATGACCCTAAAAGCTGTTAAGGAGAAGTTATTATTTATCGATGTAGAATTTAAGTGGTAGTGGTACACGCGATTTGAATTCCAATCCACCCCATAACCCTTTGTACTTGAATACGACCCAACCCATCATCCAGAGTACCGAAAACTGAGCGTACCACGGGTTTCTCAAGCACTAATCAAATAGGTTCTCTCTCCTCGTCCCTTCCGCTTGGTGTCTGTACCACGTGCAGTGAAATACCGTGGTAAGACAGCAACTGACTCAATCCACGGAACAACTCACGACGGTACTGGTGTTGTTCTGATGAAGACGGCGTCCTGAGCCCTCGGCCAGGCGGACGCCGGCGCAACACAAGAGGACATCTCTAGGTACAGGCAACATACGGTAGCACTTTCTTACACGTACACGTACATTGTGTACATACATACACGTTTATGACCTACATATGTACGTACGTACACACACACACACATATATATATATATATATATATATATATATATATATATATACATATATATATATATATACATATACATATACATATACATATACATATACATATACATATACATATACATATACATATACATATACATATACATATATATATATATATATATATATATATATATATATATATATATATATATATATATATATATACATGCATACGCTCGCATGTTTAATTTTTAAATGTGTAAACCGTTAAAATATTGACTTTAACCTTTGTCAAAAACAGCAGGTGTCCGCATTAAATCATGTTAGCAGCATTGACTAGAGTGACGAATGAGAAGTGGGCCCCGGACACTGTAGCCTTGTGACATATATAACAACGACAACTCGGCATTCGACAGTTGTCATACGACAACTGACCGACTGTGACATGACCCTATAATCAATCACTTGTGGGAATCACTTCGTCAGTTTTGAAATTTAACGGATACGTCGCTGTTAATTGATAGCTGCGAGACTGTTTACGGCTAAAAGCAATGACCCACTCGCTAATAGAAAATATCAACTGCTCACAATCGCTGCCAGCGAGCTACAATTACTGGTGTATTATCGGGCTGTCGTTGAATTGACATTTCCTAAAGTATCGGTTAGTTGCGACGTAATCTGCGGATAATCGCCAAAAGGATATGTTGCAGTAGACAAACGCCAATGGAGACGTAGCGAGCTCTATAGAACACGGCGCTATCTTGAGCCGATCAGGCAGGCTTTGTGCTGATGAACTCGCCCACAATGTCATGTTGAGTGGCTGTCTGTGTGACACTGCGGCGGCTGCGATAAGTGTTATTCGGGGCAGTGAATTCCGTTGGCGAGGCGGAAGGTGTATTGTGAAAAATGTGCCGTAGTGACTTTTGTGGAACCTTGCACCGTCAATGGTGTGGTCGGAGTCGATGTACACGAGGAAGGAGCGCGCCTTTCCGTTGGCGGGAACGAGACGTCGGCACGAGCGTAGTCACGTAGACTCGCACTCTAGGCTTTATTGTAATTATATTTTTTTAAATCCAATAAAAATATAATGTTTGTTCACCTGTTCCAATCCATTATCATAAAATGTCCAGTTGGTAGGCATAACATGCTCTTTTCATGAAGTCCACTCCGCCAACACCCACGCACGCACGTACTCAAATACCGTTTGTCATTCACATTAGTGGTTGTTGAGGCTCCTGCGGTCGGGGTAAATCCCACAGCTAGGGGAGTTCACTGGTAACCATCTGCAGGTTTGTGGGTCCACGACAAAGGATGCTTAGTCCCTGTGTAAAGATGCCATGTTTAATGGGTGACACCACGCCGGGTAACAACAGAACGGAGAAGCCAACCTCCCTACGTAGGCTCGTTCCACAACCATGTTTAATGGGCGACAACACGCCGGGTAACAACAGAATGGAGAAGCCAACCTCCCTACGTAGGCTCGTTCCACAACCATGTTTAATGGGTGACACCACGCCGGGTAACAACAGAATGGAGAAGCCAACCTCCCTACGTAGGCTCGTTCCACAACCATGTTTAATGGGCGACAGCACGCCGGGTAACAACAGAGTGGAGAAGCCAACCTCCCTACGTAGGCTCGTTCCACAACCATGTTTAATGGGCGACAACACGCCGGGTAACAACAGAATGGAGAAGCCAACCTCCCTACGTAGGCTCGTTCCACAACCATGTTTAATGGGTGACACCACGCCGGGTAACAACAGAGTGGAGAAGCCAACCTCCCTACGTAGGCTCGTTCCACAACCATGTTTAATGGGCGACACCACGCCGGGTAACAACAGAGTGGAGAAGCCAACCTTCCTACGTAGGCTCGTTCCACAACCATGTTTAATGGGCGACAACACGCCGGGTAACAACAGAATGGAGAAGCCAACCTCCCTACGTAGGCTCGTTCCACAACCATGTTTAATGGGTGACACCACGCCGGGTAACAACAGAATGGAGAAGCCAACCTCCCTACGTAGGCTCGTTCCACAACCATGTTTAATGGATGACACCACGCCGGGTAACAACAGAATGGAGAAGCCAACCTCCCTACGAAGGCTCGTTCCACAACCATGTTTAATGGGTGACACCACGCCGGGTAACAACAGAATGGAGAAGCCAACCTCCCTACGTAGGCTCGTTCCACAACCATGTTTAATGGGTGACACCACGCCGGGTAACAACAGAGTGGAGAAGCCAACCTCCCTACGTAGGCTCGTTCCACAACCATGTTTAATGGGTGACACCACGCCGGGTAACAACAGAATGGAGAAGCCAACCTCCCTACGTAGGCTCGTTCCACAACCATGTTTAATGGGTGACACCACGCCGGGTAACAATAGAATGGAGAAGCCAACCTCCCTACGTAGGCTCGTTCCACAACCATGTTTAATGGGTGACACCACGCCGGGTAACAACAGAATGGAGAAGCCAACCTCCCTACGTAGGCTCGTTCCACAACCATGTTTAATGGGTGACACCACGCCGGGTAACAACAGAGTGGAGAAGCCAACCTCCCTACGTAGGCTCGTTCCACAACCATGTTTAATGGGTGACACCACGCCGGGTAACAACAGAGTGGAGAAGCCAACCTCCCTACGTAGGCTCGTTCCACAACCATGTTTAATGGGCGACAACACGCCGGGTAACAACAGAGTGGAGAAGCCAACCTCCCTACGTAGGCTCGTTCCACAACCATGTTTAATGGGCGACACCACGCCGGGTAACAACAGAGTGGAGAAGCCAACCTCCCTACGTAGGCTCGTTCCACAACCATGTTTAATGGGCGACAACACGCCGGGTAACAACAGAGTGGAGAAGCCAACCTCCCTACGTAGGCTCATTCCACAACCATGTTTAATGGGCGACACCACGCCGGGTAACAACAGAATGGAGAAGCCAACCTCCCTACGTAGGCTCGTTCCACAACCATGTTTAATGGGTGACACCACGCCGGGTAACAACAGAATGGAGAAGCCAACCTCCCTACGTAGGCTCGTTCCACAACCATGTTTAATGGGTGACACCACGCCGGGTAACAATAGAATGGAGAAGCCAACCTCCCTACGTAGGCTCGTTCCACAACCATGTTTAATGGGTGACACCACGCCGGGTAACAACAGAATGGAGAAGCCAACCTCCCTACGTAGGCTCGTTCCACAAACATGTTTAATGGGTGACACCACGCCGGGTAACAACAGAGTGGAGAAGCCAACCTCCCTACGTAGGCTCGTTCCACAACCATGTTTAATGGGTGACACCACGCCGGGTAACAACAGAATGGAGAAGCCAACCTCCCTACGTAGGCTCGTTCCACAACCATGTTTAATGGGTGACAACACGCCGGGTAACAACAGAGTGGAGAAGCCAACCTCCCTACGTAGGCTCGTTCCACAACCATGTTTAATGGGTGACACCACGCCGGGTAACAACAGAGTGGAGAAGCCAACCTCCCTACGTAGGCTCGTTCCACAACCATGTTTAATGGGCGACACCACGCCGGGTAACAACAGAGTGGAGAAGCCAACCTCCCTACGTAGGCTCGTTCCACAACCATGTTTAATGGGTGACACCACGCCGGGTAACAACAGAGTGGAGAAGCCAACCTCCCTACGTAGGCTCGTTCCACAACCATGTTTAATGGGTGACACCACGCCGGGTAACAACAGAGTGGAGAAGCCAACCTCCCTACGTAGGCTCGTTCCACAACCATGTTTAATGGGCGACAACACGCCGGGTAACAACAGAATGGAGAAGCCAACCTCCCTACGTAGGCTCGTTCCACAACCATGTTTAATGGGTGACACCACGCCGGGTAACAACAGAATGGAGAAGCCAACCTCCCTACGTAGGCTCGTTCCACAACCATGTTTAATGGGTGACACCACGCCTGGTAACAACAGAATGGAGAAGCCAACCTCCCTACGTAGGCTCGTTCCACAACCATGTTTAATGGGTGACACCACGCCGGGTAACAACAGAGTGGAGAAGCCAACCTCCCTACGTAGGCTCGTTCCACAACCATGTTTAATGGGTGACACCACGCCTGGTAACAACAGAATGGAGAAGCCAACCTCCCTACGTAGGCTCGTTCCACAACCATGTTTAATGGGTGACACCACGCCGGGTAACAACAGAGTGGAGAAGCCAACCTCCCTACGTAGGCTCGTTCCACAACCATGTGTAATGGGTGACACCACGCCTGGTAACAACAGAGTGGAGAAGCCAACCTCCCTACGTAGGCTCGTTCCACAACCATGTTTAATGGGTGACACCACGCCGGGTAACAACAGAGTGGAGAAGCCAACCTCCCTACGTAGGCTCGTTCCACAACCATGTTTAATGGGTGACACCACGCCGGGTAACAACAGAGTGGAGAAGCCAACCTCCCTACGTAGGCTCGTTCCACAACCATGTTTAATGGGCGACACCACGCCGGGTAACAACAGAGTGGAGAAGCCAACCTCCCTACGTAGGCTCGTTCCACAACCATGTTTAATGGGTGACACCACGCCGGGTAACAACAGAATGGAGAAGCCAACCTCCCTACGTAGGCTCGTTCCACAACCTTCTATGCTCCTGGCTGGTTCCGATATCCCGAGAAATTCACACACCCGCCTGCGGACGGAAGTAGACAAATGCAAAGCGTACAGCTACAGTTAGGAACTGTGTGTGAGAACTACATGTTCATGCGATGTTGTACAACCATCAGCAGACGTTATCACCAACGACTGAGCTCTCTGAAGTGTTCCACACGGGGTGAGAGCGTGGCATCGCCGGGCTGGACCTGGCGATCTACAGGTGGTTGTCCAACAACACATACGTGAAAAGAGAAAGGGTCCACGGTGTTTAGAGTTTCTTCCTAAAGACACCCGAATGTGGGCTGAACAAGATGTCTCCATGTTCCAGAAGGTCAGCAGATGAAAGTCGGGCGTTTTTCTGCGATCTACCCTCCCTGTGTAACGGGTGTGTCCCTCCCACAGGGCCAGGTAGAAAGAACGGAAATGTTGACAACGTGACTCCGGGGCGTTGGTGAGTCTTCACAATAAAACAGACGTAACCGAGACAGAAGCTACGCACAAGACAATGTCCAGTTTGTTTGACCGTGTGTTTCTGTTGTCGTGACTCTTTGGTAAAACACAGTAGTCCTTCCTTTGGAGCTGGGGGCTACAGTTCGTGTACTCGATTAACCACGGCCCGGCACCGGCCAGTATAGAATTCATTCATGTTCACATTGCGCTATTTAATTCAGAGATCAACGAAACTTGCACAATCAGACACAGCTTATCTGACCCGGCCCGCAGCTGTTGGCGTTCCTTGCCCCGGGTAGAGTAGATGGCGACCATGATCAGGTCACACGGTACTGCGGTCGAGCTAATTTTGTCTCACAGTTACGTCGATTCTATTGTCGATATGCCGACAAGTTAAGATGTCAACATTTCCGGTGTGTTGTACCCCCCTGGCTTGGTGGGAACGTTGCATACGCTGCCTTATAAACAGGCTCTGTGTATCGTCATTGTTGGTATTTCGGGAATAGTGATAAATATCAAACTTGGTGTTTCACA
>CBDHHR010000251.1:0-2500 GCA_965263245.1 Metamycoplasmataceae bacterium
GGGTCGGTGGGTCGTTCGTTCGTTCGTTCGTTCGTTCGTTCGTTCGTTCGTTCGTTCGTTCGTTCGTTCGTTCGTTCGTTCGTTCGTTCGTTCGTTCGTTCGTTCGTTCGTTCGTTCGTTCGTTCGTTCGTTCGTTCGTTCGTTCGTTCGTTCGTTCGTTCGTTCGTTCGTTCGTTCGTTCGTTCGTTCGTTCGTTCGTTCGTTCGTTCGTTCGTTCGTTCGTTCGTTCGTTCGTTCGTTCGTTCGTTCGTTCGTTCGTTCGTTCGTTCGTTCGTTCGTTCGTTCGTTCGTTCGTTCGTTCGTTCGTTCGTTCGTTCGTTCGTTCGTTCGTTCGTTCGTTCGTTCGTTCGTTCGTTCGTTCGTTCGTTCGTTCGTTCGTTCGTTCGTTCGTTCGTTCGTTCGTTCGTTCGTTCGTTCGTTCGTTCGTTCGTTCGTTCGTTCGTTCGTTCGTTCGTTCGTTCGTTCGTTCGTTCGTTCGTTCGTTCGTTCGTTCGTTCGTTCGTTCGTTCGTTCGTTCGTTCGTTCGTTCGTTCGTTCGTTCGTTCGTTCGTTCGTTCGTTCGTTCGTTCGTTCGTTCGTTCGTTCGTTCGTTCGTTCGTTCGTTCGTTCGTTCGTTCGTTCGTTCGTTCGTTCGTTCGTTCGTTCGTTCGTTCGTTCGTTCGTTCGTTCGTTCGTTCGTTCGTTCGTTCGTTCGTTCGTTCGTTCGTTCGTTCGTTCGTTCGTTCGTTCGTTCGTTCGTTCGTTCGTTCGTTCGTTCGTTCGTTCGTTCGTTCGTTCGTTCGTTCGTTCGTTCGTTCGTTCGTTCGTTCGTTCGTTCGTTCGTTCGTTCGTTCGTTCGTTCGTTCGTTCGTTCGTTCGTTCGTTCGTTCGTTCGTTCGTTCGTTCGTTCGTTCGTTCGTTCGTTCGTTCGTTCGTTCGTTCGTTCGTTCGTTCGTTCGTTCGTTCGTTCGTTCGTTCGTTCGTTCGTTCGTTCGTTCGTTCGTTCGTTCGTTCGTTCGTTCGTTCGTTCGTTCGTTCGTTCGTTCGTTCGTTCGTTCGTTCGTTCGTTCGTTCGTTCGTTCGTTCGTTCGTTCGTTCGTTCGTTCGTTCGTTCGTTCGTTCGTTCGTTCGTTCGTTCGTTCGTTCGTTCGTTCGTTCGTTCGTTCGTTCGTTCGTTCGTTCGTTCGTTCGTTCGTTCGTTCGTTCGTTCGTTCGTTCGTTCGTTCGTTCGTTCGTTCGTTCGTTCGTTCGTTCGTTCGTTCGTTCGTTCGTTCGTTCGTTCGTTCGTTCGTTCGTTCGTTCGTTCGTTCGTTCGTTCGTTCGTTCGTTCGTTCGTTCGTTCGTTCGTTCGTTCGTTCGTTCGTTCGTTCGTTCGTTCGTTCGTTCGTTCGTTCGTTCGTTCGTTCGTTCGTTCGTTCGTTCGTTCGTTCGTTCGTTCGTTCGTTCGTTCGTTCGTTCGTTCGTTCGTTCGTTCGTTCGTTCGTTCGTTCGTTCGTTCGTTCGTTCGTTCGTTCGTTCGTTCGTTCGTTCGTTCGTTCGTTCGTTCGTTCGTTCGTTCGTTCGTTCGTTCGTTCGTTCGTTCGTTCGTTCGTTCGTTCGTTCGTTCGTTCGTTCGTTCGTTCGTTCGTTCGTTCGTTCGTTCGTTCGTTCGTTCGTTCGTTCGTTCGTTCGTTCGTTCGTTCGTTCGTTCGTTCGTTCGTTCGTTCGTTCGTTCGTTCGTTCGTTCGTTCGTTCGTTCGTTCGTTCGTTCGTTCGTTCGTTCGTTCGTTCGTTCGTTCGTTCGTTCGTTCGTTCGTTCGTTCGTTCGTTCGTTCGTTCGTTCGTTCGTTCGTTCGTTCGTTCGTTCGTTCGTTCGTTCGTTCGTTCGTTCGTTCGTTCGTTCGTTCGTTCGTTCGTTCGTTCGTTCGTTCGTTCGTTCGTTCGTTCGTTCGTTCGTTCGTTCGTTCGTTCGTTCGTTCGTTCGTTCGTTCGTTCGTTCGTTCGTTCGTTCGTTCGTTCGTTCGTTCGTTCGTTCGTTCGTTCGTTCGTTCGTTTCGCTCGTCGGTCGGTCGGTCGGTCGGTCGGTCGGGTCGGGTCGGGTCGGTCGGTCGGTCGGTCGGTCGGTCGGTCGGTCGGTCGGTCGGTCGGTCGGTCGGTCGGTCGGTCGGTCGGTCGGTCGGTCGGTCGGTCGGTCGGTCGGTCGGTCGGTCGGTCGGTCGGTCGGTCGGTCGGTCGGTCGGTCGGTCGGTCGGTCGGTCGGTCGGTCGGTCGGTCGGTCGGTCGGTCGGTCGGTCGGTCGGTCGGTCGGTCGGTCGGTCGGTCGGTCGGTCGGTCGGTCGGTCGGTCGGTCGGTCGGTCGGTCGGTCGGTCGGTCGGTCGGTCCGTCGGATATTAGAAATATGATAGCGTGTGTATATGTCATAAAGTGCCATCGAGAAGAAAGACTCCACATCCTGCGACCGACCACAGTCAGACGCACCCGAATCTACCTGCGGTGCTGGCCGATGTATCACCTCTCGTGTGGTGCATTCACCGACCTGTT
>CBDHHR010000251.1:20000-27500 GCA_965263245.1 Metamycoplasmataceae bacterium
ATGAATTTCCGTATGTGTGACATAAATACAAAATCACAAACCCCCGAGTGACAAGGACTGAATTATCAATGTGGTACATCATATACAACTTTACAATATGAAACCACATAATCACTCACCCTTGCCGGCTCTGACCTCGCGGACAGCGGTCTCCTCCTCCTCCTCGGCGTAAGCCTGAGGCATGACGAGGGCGAAGATGCAAATAGCAGCGAAGAAGACGGCGACCTTCATTCTGACGATTGGGCTAATGACCTGCTCAAAAAAGTGTTTAATGATGATAAATGTTACATGCAGATAGTCACGGAATTATCTGATCCTGCATCACAAATACGGACAACTCGTCGCGTCATACATTCATAAATGTTTTACTTTTTTTACTATGTATTCTTGAACTGGACATCGGGATACGATTTTGTTGCAAATGTTTTCGTGGCAATTCAGTGAAACGAAGCACGTGGTACGTATTTGGAATGTATATATATATACTCTAACATTGTGGTATTTTTCTAATTCATTTAATAATATGTTATTGTAATATAGAATAAACACTTATAAGTTAAATATTTCTTCTTAGACACGTGCTACTAGTAATTAGCTGAAGACCATTGGTTGTAATTCATTACCAGTAAACAAACACATACAAACATACATATATTTCTACGTACAATGTGCCACTGAAGACGATACACGTTATCCTATCAATTATATGGTATATGACATTCGTTTAAGTTATGCATATAAGTACACACTACATGCCTGACATGTGTGTGTGTGCGTTACCATGTGTAACATATTTTGGAACACGGACTAACTATTTATTAATAAATAAACCGTTTTTGTACATCGAGTGCAAAATCGGTAGAAGACTAAACCTCGTCAACGTGAGCAAACACCATATCTCGAGTAGGTGTATATAAGTATGTCACAGTTTACACAATTAGATATACTGGACATAATACAAGTATTCAAGTTTACAAAAACAAATTTCTTACCACCTACCTCGGTGATCTCTATTTGACTGAAAAGTGGATAAGTGGTGGAACATATCGAGTTTATATACCATCATCTGTGACGTCACATGTGCTACTAAACTGAAATTGATTGGTCCACGTTCCATCGATGACGTCAGTGGGACGCAGAAACAGATTCATCATTCGAAATTCAGTTGCGTCAAGACGGGTCCCCCGTTAAGACATCAAGCGGAGGCGTGACGCTATGCCATTCAGACAACCCGGGATGTCATATTAATCTTATATGTCGTTTTATCATCATCGTCATCATTGGTCAAACCGTAACATGGATACCAAGTTATTACAATTACATCTAACTCTTCTAGATCAGATGTGGAAAGTCAGCTACTTCAACCACAAGATATTAGGAAACTAACTGTGTTTATGCTATTGTTGTTTTTCACTGTTTATCTAACCATTTGCTGAATACATGGGATGAGTATGTGCAAAATGCCATTATTTTATTTCGGCCTGTTTCAGCCGATGGTGTCCGAAAATCTGTTGTTTTTTGGAGGGGAAGGGAGGGTGGGAGGGAGGGAGGAAGGAAGGGAGGGATGGAGGGCAAAAGAGAGTTAGAAAAGGAGGAGAGGGATGGAGGGAAGGAGGAAAGGAGGAAGGAATAGAAAACACACACACATTATATATATATATATATATATATATATATATATGTTTTTTTTTCTTTCTTCTATTCCTTCCTCCTTTCCTCCTTCCCTCCATCGCTCTCCTCCTTTTCTAACTCTCTTTTTCCCTCCATCCCTCCATATATATATATATATATATATATATATATATATATATATATATATATATATATATATATACATACATAGAGAGAGGGGGTGGAGAGTGAGAGAGAGAGAAAACGCAAGAGAGAGAGAGAGAGCCTATGACATCATGACATAGCGTGATAGCAACGCATGTAGTGCGGTGTTTTGTCTAGTGACGCAAATAAATGGTTAGTTTTTGCCACACCGCCTCACCGATGTCTGAGATGTTTTGTCTTCCAATGCGTGTGTTGCCTAAAACACAATAGGGGTTCGTCTGAAAAAACCACTTGTGAACGCAACCAAAACATCGACGGCAGTTGGGGTAATGAATTGTTGTTACACGCCCAAACAGGAGGTGCTATATAAAGGAAGCTGATTCCACGACTTGGCCACACTTCAATCACGAGATATCACCAGAGCTGTTGGTCCAGTTTGGTAAGGCGCTACTTTTATTCTTCAGTTTGCACAATTGTGTTTCTCCTGTGTGTGTACACACACGTATTGCACAGACGGTGTCGTATAGCAGTATTTAACAATACGTTTATGGGCGGACGTAATAGAAACGTTATGTTGTTTATAATTAAAATAGTACAACGCTATCCGGATGATAACAAATAGCTACAATTCCAGTCGGTAGTTACAGTTACGTATTACATAATTATCATGTTTCACAATATGCGAGGATTGAGTAGTTAAAACATGTACTGCACAACGTGGTACCTTAGTTCTCACGAAAACCTAACACACGAATATAGCTGCGTTAACATGTGTTAATAGCAGGTGTTTTGAGAGTTGGTCACACGACATGTGTTTGTCGAAGAAAGACGCCATGCTGGGTACGCACACTTTAGTTGAAAACAATAAGGTGCACTATATAGCTGCGGTGGTGAATCAATATTGGTTACGCAAGGTCAAACCAAACATTGATACCCTACATCTTACAATCACATGTCTGTGTTTCTCTAACAGGTCACTAGCCACATCATCAGAATGAAGGTCGCCGTCTTCTTCGCTGCTATTTGCATCTTCGCCCTCGTCATGCCTCAGGCGTACGCCGAGGAGGAGGAGGAGACCGCTGTCCGCGAGGCCAGAGCCGGCAAGGGTGAGTGATTTCGTGATTTCACGCTGAGCGACTCCGTTACGCTATCTTTCTTTAATGTATGAGTCTGTATCACTTGTCGTCCAGACTTCAAAATCAACAGGTTCACGCGACAAAACACACAACCACACACAAAAACGTTACACACGTACACGCATACATAGCCACACACACACATATATATATATTATATAAATAAATAAATATATATATATATATATATATATATATATATATATATATATATATATATATATATATATATATATATATATATATATATATATATATATATATATATATATATTCTGCAGCTGTCCAAACAGCTATTGTTAATACATCGATATCTCGAACGACATTATATTAATATAAGGCACAGTCAGTCGTGCTTCTTTTGTGATTTTTAAATTGATTTGTTTGAATAGCTCCGGACAAAGGTCAATTCCCTAGCCTAGGAAAATTGTAACATTATCTCATTTGATATACCGTGTTCTTTCGCCTCTTTATATATCCACTATTACCCATGGACAAAGGTCCTCTAATCTACCAATCGGGGAAAGACACTTAACACAACCCAACGGTAATGGTTTTATTTCATGACTTCAATACGTACCATTTTTATATAGGGTCTCCATCCTAGGTATGACAACAGACTTGTAAATAACAGTTCTCCAGAGAGGGCCATTATGGAAATTGCATAAACAACATTATCATAATGTCGCTAACATCCACCTTTGGTATATACCTGAAAAATTAAACACAGATACGTGCGTATGGCATTTACATTGTTTCATTCCGTTGCAGCCCCGGTGATGTGCGCCGCCAAGTGCCAGTACGACTCGTGCAAGAAGATCTGCATGCACTGCGCCGTCTGCTACTGCAGCAACCACGTCTACGGCCAGTGCAAGTGCTGCGACTAAACGCGACACCGAACGAACCAGATACAACGACACAGCAGGAACTCTTCTTTACCTTCACATATCACCTGACAATGCATGTACGGACGTGCTAGGATTGTAGTCGATGCAATCGGTGTGGGCATGTTGCTCGAATAAAGTGGTCTCTCTCATTTCTCTAGTGATCGCTTGCGAATTATTCGTAGCAACGCAAACATGCAGTAATGAAAACAAACATGCACACACACACACACACACGCACACACTCGACCACTTACACACGCATACTCTACATTACACACACGCACACACACGCACACACACACACACACACACACACACACACACACACACACACACACACACACACACACACACACACACACACACACACAGACACACACACACACACACATACACATACACATACACATACACATACACATACACATACACTCACTCACACACACACACACACACACACACACACACACACACACACACACACACACACACACACACACACACACACACACACACGAATTTAATTACGTTTAGACTTAAATAAATCAGCAATAGTGACCGTCTTATAACTCAGCGGTTGGCCCGTGCGCTGATCGTGAAAACTCAATACATACTGATGTGTTATTAAGTTGCAAAACAAAAACGAATAACGTAAATTATAAACGTTTGTGTCACATCAAAAGGACGCATACATCAAGTCGTCCAGTGGTTGCATCGGTACACGGAGTTTACTATTGCGTCCGCAAGTGACAGTTTATTATTTAGCGCATTCTGGTGACATTTCTAGTGAATTCACAGCCGAGTTAGTGACGTGTGTCTTTAAGAAAACTAACAACGCAACGTGGAGAAATGAAGTATATTGATATATGCAAATTATATTTTGATGTTATATATATGTGATGCTAATGTTTTTAACCCCACTCGTTCACTCACAGACTGACTATATCACAAGCCTCATTACTCACCAAACGCATGCAATCACGCAGGAACCCAGTCACGCAGACAAGCATACAAACGAGACTTTAAAACTATCATAAATCCAGTCTAGTCTAGTCGGACGGAGGGGGTACTGTGCACGCCGTCCGGAAATATCCTTTTAATCGGTGACAATATTAGACAAATATATAGAAAACGGTTTGTTATGTTAACAAATCAGCAAAATGTCCCACGTGTAATTTTTATGCAAATTACTGCCGCCATTAATGAACTGTTTTTATTATATCTCAGATAATATTGCACAATCTGCACCAATAAAATGTCCATTCCTATGTGATCAGGATCAATGATCATGTTGAGACCATTCATGAATTATTCGCATTGGCATTTCATGAAATTTCTAAAGTGTCAATATTACCGAAAAAAGGACAACAACCAGGAAGAGACTTACACGAGACAGGTGCTGTGTGTCTCTATCACGCCGCTGCCCTCGGATACAAGAACGCAATGGTCAGAACCCTCGACATACACATCTTCGTGATTCCTTTTTACAACGTCCACGCCAAGCTAATTGTATGCCTCGATACGGAGTAAGACAGGGAAACATCGACAGCAAGTCAAAATCTCTGATGTCCCTGGGAGAAGATTACTGTACCACTCTTCTTGGGTTAGAGAGCACTGCACCAATTCTTTCAAAAGGAAGGGGAAGGTGGATCCCCTGAGAAAGCAGGAGAAGAACCCCGTAGTTCACAACACGTTCAAGCAACTCGGTGAGGACTGGAACCTCAAGCCTCACGTGCTGAAACAGTTGGAACAGTTCACCTGTCTGACAGAATTTCGAGTCTTCAGTGGATGTCATCATTGCCAAATGGTGAGGAAGGATGAGAAACTCTCTTCCAAGTCTAAGGTCGACCTGGTGCGTCTTCCTCGCTGTCATTCTGCTTTGAAGCTGCACGTTCAGCGTGCGAACCATGGCGTTGTCTTGTAAAAGCGAGCTGACGAACCCATCCTGAAAAAGCAGAATCCTACGAAGATGGGCAAGGGCTGATATGGACTGACGATGTAGTGCTGGAACTAGTCTTGCGATCCTGTCACCCAATTCACTGGTTGATCTTCTGGACACTGGTTATCGTGAAGATGAAGAAGAGTAGGAGGAGTAAGACCAGGACGAGTTTGACTTTGACAATTTCAGAGAAAGCCTTGATGAATGATGTTCTGACAATTATCATTTGTGAAGCCCTTGAGAGGTTGGGGCGCTACAGCTCAGAAACGATCATTCTAGCTTACTATTTAGCTAGATCAATAAACGTAAATCAAATAGTGGAATTTCTATATTCATAATACCTTGAATTGGTTCCCGGCTTAATGTTTACTCGTAAACCCTCACGATTTCTTGAGTTATTGCCTTCAAAACAAATCTCTCGATTTACCTGAAATATTGGCTGAGATACAGTGAAAAGTCCCATTTTTGGTAAAACTGGCACGCTGTTTTTAGAATTTGCATAACATGCCAAGAACACACGTAGTTAATTCAGAAATGACCCTGAACACATGGGTCTTGACATAAATTTGTGCAGTTATGTGCAATATATAACGAACAATTAACTTTTCAGTAAAGGCGGCATTAATTTGCATACAAAATGATACATGGGACATTTTGCTGACTTGTTAACGTAACACACCGTTTTCTACATATTTTTCTCAGATCTAGTGATACCGAATAAAAATTTATTTCTGGGGGATGCACGGTTCCACCTATTTCTGATTAGACTCGTATTAGCTAAATCTAAATCGGCAATTCATTCGTGTAAAGAACACGTTCACTGTTTTATTCATTCACTAGATTTCTAAGTCAAGCACCGAAACTCCAACCGTTATTGCATTCAATTGTACACCATGTTTCCGGCGGTGTATCTTTCAAAAAATAGCAAAATAACGTTTTTGTGGCCCAGATTGCCACAGACTGCCATTTTTACACAATCATGGCAATGATGACAGACCTAGCTGACAGCCAAGTTGAGTTAGGTTCTCCCTTTAACACCAGTATCACCATTCACCAGGCTGCTCTGTCTTGCTAGGCTTAGTGATGTTTGAACAATTATTCCCAAGGAGACCTATGCAATTTGGGATACCTGGCTTGGACAAAGGGATTGCTTATCTGAGCCATACCTTCTCTAACACACAAAGGGAATTAGTAGGCTGGTGGTATATATATATATATGTACACACACACACATATACATATATATATATATATATATATATATATATATATATATATATACATACATATATATTCAAACATACATAAATGCATACATACATACATACATACATACATACATACATACATACATACATACATACATACATACATACATACATACATACATCCATACATACATACATACATACATACATACATACATACATACATACATACATACATACATACATACATACATACATACATATATACATACATACATACATACATACATAGATACACGCACTCAAAGAAGTACACAGTATACATAACACACTTCGTGGGGTGCTTCTGTGGGTTACATAAGCAATGAATTAAGTGTTATTCACAGTTGTTCACGTCTGAGTAATACCATTGTGACAGAAGAGCAAATGCACATATACACCCACGAACGCTTGCATGCACGCACGCACGCTGCAAGCGCGCTCACACCCACCATGATAATATATTCCACACAATTCTGCATGTGTACGCTTTGCATGTGTATGGCTTGGCGTGG
>CBDHHR010000251.1:37500-40000 GCA_965263245.1 Metamycoplasmataceae bacterium
TAGTGTTTCAGTTCTGGTGGATTCAAAGGGTAACAAAAAGACTGATACTCTCTTTCACTGTACTGTTACTACAAGCGTATGAGGAACAGTGTGGCATATTGCTGTCGCGATTTCGTTGTAAACCGACGTAAGGCACTTTTAGCGAACCGCTTGATTCTCTGTTATGACAGCTGAACCAGCAGACGACTTTATGATCTAATAGTTTTCCAAAGTGCTGATAGAAGCTGGGTTTTGATTGGTTACATGAACCAATATGGGCCCCTTCATGGTATAAGTGATTTAGCTAGATTTACCCACTTTAACACCACTTTCTGAGGAAACCACTCAAGCGAAAATGTTGAGTGTAGATGCAAATAAATAGTTAGTTTGTGTAAACTCTTCTAGGTGCATAACACCAAACCGTTGCCTTTTTTGCCCTTTAACCCAGAGTTCCGCAACAGAGCATACGTATAGTTTGGTTTCAGTTATCAGATTCAGGGCTTGTTGATATTTATCGAGGACATGCGTTGACCGGGTGTTCAACACCGCAGTTCTGAGCGAATTAGCCGTGCATCATCATCGCAATTTAACATATACCAGGTTGCTGCTGTTGATAGTTGGTTCCGTTGAATTTTTTATATGGCACAACATTGGAATTGACACAAAAATCATATCTATATAACATAAATCAATTAAGTTATGCTCGATTTTTGTAATTTGTAGTGAAAATGGCGGCCATTTTGAAATTTGATCACCTTAACATAATCGGAAATTATTATAAATTGTTCCGTTGAAATCGTCATACGCAAAGGCTTTTGGGTAGACATCAAATATATGTCCCTACCATGATCTAGTAGAAACTTGAACACATGTTGTAATTTACCAGGAACACGGCAGCCATCTTGGATTTGCCTCGTTCCCACGAGTTGCCTAAGGATGGCATATTCACAAGGCAGTGTCGTCGAACTCCAGAGGTCTCTCCATGGGTTTATGTTGCCTAAGAAATTCCAAGTTCCTTCAGCTTGTCATAGTTTGGCTTTGTGACACGCATGAAAGGTTTCGTTGTCTGGATACATGATTGTTGCAATAGGGCGTGCAAGTCTCGCGCGCGAAAACGAGGCGTATTTCAGTTATATTGTCCGAAGGATTATTACAAGCAGAAGCAGTAGAACACTTTGCCGGTGACAATGATCACGGAAATCATGAATTTTAATCGATTATTATGGTGGTTGCCTTGGCAATAGCGGCAAATACTTGTGTTTGGCTATCATGACTAATAATGAAGAGTGCCAGTTTTCGCGCAGTACAACCTGTTTGGGCCAAACGTATACATGTGATATGATTATGTGCATTTAGACAACTTGTCAGATATAAATGCTTATCGAAACCACAACGTACAGCAATGTAAAACGCAAATTCCGTAAAAGACACATACGGTCTAACATCGTGTCTATTACCTGCACAACGTAAATCGTTATGTGTCTATGATAGTGCGATAAACTCAATATTAAATCGGACATTTAAGATAAGAAACGTATAACACAAGATATTTATAAACTGATTTTCCTAGTATTCATCAGTCGGAAGCTACAACTGTCATCCATCGTTAGAATATTAGTATTGTGTCCAGTCCCCAATTGGTCTCGCTTAGTCCCCAATAAGCTCCAGTCGCGCGGAGTCACGCCATGTATCGTGACCCATTTGCAGGCCCTATGGGGAAGCGACAGAACTAATACACCAGGAGGCGCTGTTAGGCAAATCGGACCTCGTGCCGTTAACAGCTAGCGTCCCGTTACCTGGTTTCGCCGCATTTATTCGTGATATCCATGTGTCTTTAATAATTGAAGTTTAAAATGATTCAAATATGAGCTGAAAACAGAAATAAACAACACGCGCGAGTATAGAACGATTATATCACCGGCCCGAGTCATAGCCGGAGGGGCATAACAGCGCCCCTAGCGATCTTGTAGGTTCTGCATTGAACGCAAATGTATACTAAGCAGGCATCTAAAATGTCCAACCGTAGCACCATGGTAAATTCTCAAGAACAAATTGCGTCGGTTCGAGCAGCAGTTTCTAAATGTAATACAATTTTACTTGCGAACCTTTTAGAGATGATCTTACAATGATATTTGGATGTGTCACAAACGAGTAGGTTTGCTTGTAGCATAGCTATTAGATAGGGAACTGCTGCAATGTGGGATTTAAACAGGGTGGACCCATGTCGAAAATCCAACGATGGAACCATGTGCATTTCCCCAAATGGCTAGCCGTGTGAGGACGTCGTCAATGTACAAGATTAAACAAACCATTGGCTAGCCGTGTGAGGACGTCGTCAATGTACAAGATTAAACAAACAAATGGCTAGCCGTGTGAGGACGTCGTCAATGTACAAGATTAAACAAACCAATGGCTAGCCGTGTGAGAACGTCGTCAATGTACAAGATTACACAAACAAATGGCTAGTCGTGTGAGGACGTCGTCAATGTACAAGATTAAACAAACCAATGGCTAGCCGTGT
>CBDHHR010000252.1:0-5689 GCA_965263245.1 Metamycoplasmataceae bacterium
ATTACACAGTGTTTTTTGAGTTAACTGCACCACGTACATTAATAAAGTGTCTTGTCCAGAAATAATTATTATTACATAGCCGGTGGTGGAAATATCATTCATACATATAACAATAGCTTGAGTAATATATTCATATGCATAATATGTGTGTATGTGCTGAATGAAAATTATTGTATGTCGTAATTATTTTACCATTTTAATTATATATTAATAATAACCATACATATACATTCATTTATCACTATTGTTGTTATGGAATTTGTATGGCATTTTTATGACTATAGGTCATTTTAGATAATTATATAGACACGCGTATTTTTATTATGTATCTTAAAATATTACATGTGGGCAATTTTCTTCTTATTGTATAATTTTTTAATAGCAATATGTTGTGAAGCGCCACAAACAATTATGAATATGGTGCTATATGAAATAAAATATTATTATATTAAGGAAGTAAAATTTATAATGCTTCGCGCGAACAAACGTGCTGTCTAACAGTTAAGTTAAATTAAATAGTGATCTTACAAAATCTGACGCACACACGCAAGGTTTTGTTGCATTTAAAAATAATAATATTACTAGATATCTTCTTATCTCTATAGGTGAGCTTCAGCTTTGCCAATAATGGTGTAGCGTATGGAATAGATAAATCATCATCAAACTAAATGTAGTGAACTCCATTGGCCATGGGTCCCACCACCCTTTGGGTATCAGCCAACCAAAACACAATGATAGTAGACCAACTTGTAATATTTTAGATACATTTGCTGGTTTGTATTGCGTTTTATTGATGTTAACAATGTTCTGAGTACATTGTTCTGAATAAACTTTCATTCATAAAAACTCCATGTCTGTCCACCAGTCAGGACAATTGTAGTAAAGTACCCAGGGTAGGTATCTTAGTGGATTCTCAGAGTACTAATGAGACAAGTGTTAGAGTAGCTAGATACAACAATGTGAGTTTGACAAGGCAAGACACAGAGGTGTTAATCCAGTCTGCAGCATGTCCACTAGTGAGGACAATAACAATGGAGTACGTGTCAAAGCAGACACTCTGTGTAGTACTGGGGCAAATGTCAAAGTAAACAGAATAGCTACATAAATATTTAGGACTACTGACTAACAATCACATCCAGGTGATAAAGAGCCCCTGGGCATGTCCAAAAGACAAAGGACCAGGGCTGGCTTTCTTGCCCAATATCTGCCAGCACATATTTTCTTCACCATACTTCTATGTACATCATATATATTTTTTGCTAACTCACCAATTGTCCATACAATAACTTTAATAATGTTTTAATATAATTTATAAACATATTAACTGTTTGTTTTAAGAAATCACATACTGCTCCCCAAGCTTCTTTGGACTTTCACACCCTACAAGCCCCTAAACTCTGCCTCATGGATGAGATGTTCCAACTGGGGCACAAACTAACCAGTAAGCAGTAAACACAATAGCTACAGAAGCACTTAGTCCATTTGCTGCGCCTATGGTTGTAATGGTGGACGTATGAATTGTCTATAGTATGAGGTTTTTTGGTGGATTTGTCATCACACTGATGAAATCCAGTTGGGTTGTCATTCTGACAACCTTGGGGAAATTGTTTTATATGCAAATTAATGCAGCCATTATCCAAACAACTATTTTATTCAATATTGTCAAACGTATGCATGGTTCTTTAAAAAAATGGTGTCTGTCCATGTTTTCAAGGTCAGTGGTTATTATTATAAACACAATTAGAAAGCTTTATTGTCTATATTTATACCTACTGTGCAAATTAGCCACTGCCATTATCACAAAACTAATTTTTGTCAATATCTCTGAAAGTAAGCATGATAATGAGATAAAAACTGTGTGTGTGTGTATATATATATATATATATATATATATATATATATATATATATATATATATACATTTTTATGATCAGGGATTGATTAAGACAACTTAATAGTTTAATTAGTTATAAAACATATACATTTTTATTTTATGCCTATTAGCCAATACCAACACACTGACAAATTTATTTGCTTCAAAACATTTACCGGTTTGCATGATGACATCACAAAAAATGTGTATATAGACAAATATTAACAGTCAATAATAACAATAAAAGTCAATGATAACAATAAACCTATCATTAAATGCATATAATTAATTTATTGTCAATTAAGTGTTGTTTAATCTTACAATTAATGTATCTCCATGGCAGATTTGTGCAGAGCTGGAAAAACCTTCTCATCCACTATCGAGCAACAATGATTTCCTTTACAACGTGGACAATGTTCACGTAGCTCCCATTGAGATCCATGTCAGAGATGCCATACTTATTGGCGAGAAGATGGCAAAATCATTCCGCAACTCCTTCCGTCTGGATTCCGAGCCAGGATTTCCAGTCAACTGAAGACAATGGAGCAAATAAATGAGGAATGAAAGTTGGTGACGTGAAAGTGTTTGACTTCGAGACAACATTCCCTCGTCTGCTTATGGTTAGACAAAACCGTTGCTGCAGCTGGCATCCATATTCCAACATGACTTGTGCACCACCCCTGCCTTGCCCATCGAAGAAAATGGCTGCTTACGGAAGGGGAACAAATCTATCCTTGCCAATCGTCTCGGACTGAAACAAGTCTCTGTCCCTGCTCCAGATATTGTCATAGTGGATATGCTACAGATACTTTGTGTATTCTAGCTGTGTACTTGGGGTGCAGTGACTGTGTATTCTAGCTGTGTATTTTGGGTGAAGTGACTGTGTATTCTAGCTGTGTACTTGGGGTGAAGTGACTGTGTATTCTAGCTGTGTACTTGGGGTGAAGTGACTGTGTATTCTAGCTGTGTACTTGGGGTGAAGTGACTGTGTATTCTAGCTGTGTATTTGGGGTGAAGTGACTGTGTATTCTAGCTGTGTACTTGGGGTGAAGTGACTGTGTATTCTAGCTGTGTACTTGGGGTGAAGTGACTGTGTATCCTAGCTGTGTACTTGGGGTGAAGTGATTGTGTATTCTAGCTGTCTATTTTGGGAGAAATGAATGCATATTCTAGCTGTATACTTGGGGTGATGTGACTGTGTATTCTAGCTGTGTACTTGGGGTGAAGTGACTGTATTCTAGCTGTGTACTTGGGGTGAAGTGAGTGTGTATTCTAGCTGTGTACTTGGGGTGAAGTGACTGTGTATTCTAGCTGTCTACTTGGGGTGCAGTGACAGTGTATTCTAGCTGTGTACTTGGGGTGAAGTGACTGTGTATTCTAGCTGTGTACTTGGGGTGAAGTGACTGTGTATTCTAGCTGTGTACTTGGGGTGCAGTGACTGTGTATTCTAGCTGTGTACTTGGGGTGAAGTGACTGTGTATTCTAGCTGTGTACTTGGGGTGAAGTGACTGTGTATTCTAGCTGTGTACTTGGGGTGAAGTGACTGTGTATTCTAGCTGTGTACTTGGGGTGCAGTGACTGTGTATTCTAGCTGTGTACTTGGGGTGAAGTGACTGTATTCTAGCTGTGCATTTGGGGTGAAGTGACTGTATTCTAGCTGTGTACTTGGGGTGCAGTGACTGTGTATTCTAGCTGTGTACTTGGGGTGCAGTGACTGTGTATTCTAGCTGTGTACTTGGGGTGCAGTGACTGTGTATTCTAGCTGTGTACTTGGGGTGCAGTGACTGTGTATTCTAGCTGTGTACTTGGGGTGAAGTGACTGTGTATTCTACCTGTGCACTTGGGGTGCAGTGACTTTGTCTTCTAGCTGTTTACATGGGGTGAAGTGACTGTGTATTCTAGCTATGTACTTGGGTTGAAGTGACTGTATTCTACCTGTGCACTTCGGGTGCAGTGACTGCTGTGTATTCTAGCTGTGTACTTGGGGTGAAGAGACTGTGTATTATAGCTGTGTACTTGGAGTGAAGTGACTGTGTATTCTAGCTGTGTACTTGGGATGAAGTGACTGTGTATTCTAGCTGTGTACTTGGGATGAAGTGACTGTATTCTAGCTGTGTATTTGGGATGAAGTGACTGTGTATTCTAGCTGTGTACTTGGGATGAAGTGACTGTATTCTAGCTGTGTATTTGGGATGAAGTGACTGTGTATTCTAGCTGTGTACTTGGGATGAAGTGACTGTATATTCTAGCTGTGTACTTGGAGTGAAGTGACTGTGTATTCCAGCTGTGTACTTTGGATTCAGTGACTGCTGTGTATTCTAGCTGTGTACTCAGGGTGAAGGGACTGTGTATTCTAGCTGTATATTGGGCGTACAGAGACTGTGTATTCTAGCTGTGTACTGGGGGTGACTAATGACTCTATATTAGAATACACAGTCACTACACCCCCAGTACACAGCTAGAATACCCAGTCACTATACCCCCAATACGCAGCTAGAATACACATTCACTATACCTCCAGTTTACAGCTAGAATACATAGTCACTGTCCTCCAATATATAGAATATATATTTTACAGCTAGAATACATAGCTAGAATACACAGTCACTGCATCCCCCCATTACATAGCTAGAATACACAGTCGCTACACCCCCAGTATATAGCTAGAATACACAGTCACTATACCCCAGTTTACAGCTAGAATACACAGTCACTACACCCACAGTTTACAACTAGAATACAATCACTAAACACCTAGTACACAGCTAGAATACACATTCACTATACCCCCAGTTTACAGCTAGATTACACAGTCACTACACCCCCAGTACATAGCTAGAATACAGTCACTATACCTCCAGTTTACAACTAGAAAACACAGTCACTATACCCCCAGTTTACAGCTAGAATACACAGTCACTACACCCCCAGTACATAGCTAGAATACAGTCACTACACCCCCAGTACATAGCTAGAATACACAGTCACTATACCCCAAGATTACAGCTAGAATACACATTTACTATCCCCCACTTTACAGCTAGAATACACAGTCACTATCCCCCCAGTTTACAACTAGAATACACAGTCACTATTCCTCCAGTTTACAGCTACAATACACAGCCTACACCCTCAATATGCAGCAAGAGTTCACATTACTCCCCAGTACACAGCTAGAATGTACAGTCAAACATACTCAGTACACAGCTAAGATACAGTCACTTCACCCTTAGTACACAGCTAGAATACACAGCCACAACACACTCAGTATATAGCTAGAATACACAGTCACTACAAGTCCTGTACACAGCTAGAATACACAGACACTATACCCCCAGTTTACAGCTGAAATTCACAGTCACTATACCTCAAGTTTACAGCTAGAATACACAGTCACTATACCCCCAGTTTATAGCTACAATACACAGTCACTATACATCCAGTTTACAGCTAGAATACACAGTCACTATACCTCAAGTTTACAGCTAGAATACACAGTCACTATACCTCCAGTTTACAGCTAGAATACACAGTCACTATTCCTCCAGTTTACAGCTACAATACACAGTCTACACCCTCAGTATGCAACAAGAGTACAGTCACATTACTCCCCAGTACACAGCTAGAATGTACAGTCAAACATACTCAGGACACAGCTAAGTTACAGTCATTTCTTAGTACACAGCTAGAATACACAGCCACAACACACTCAGTATATAGCTAGAATACACAGTCACTACAAGTCCTGTACACAGCTAGAAAACACAGTCAGTACACCCCAGTACACAGCTAGAATACACATTCACTATACCTCAA
>CBDHHR010000253.1:0-2500 GCA_965263245.1 Metamycoplasmataceae bacterium
TCAATATCTACACAAATAATAACCGTAGGCGCGCAGCCTAATGCTACCGCCTTAGACATAACAATCAAGTGCGATGGTATCACTGCTACCGTTTGTGAGAAGGTGGTAGCCTGCACGGTGCCTCAGGGCCTTTGGCTGGCGATGTTCCATCTGATTAAACAGACAACCATCTGTATCGAGTAATGTGCCCAACGGAACTACCGCATCGTCACGACTCTCCCAAAAATAGACACCAGCCAGTTCTTTACCAGTGCACTTATGGAAATGCTGTGAGAAACACACGTAAGGAAAAACAACTAGCAGGTCATTGTATATATATATATATATATATATATATATATATATATATATATATATATATATATATATATATATATATATATCTATATATATATATGTGTGTGTGTGTGTGTGTGTGTGTATATATATATAATATAATTACTGTGTATATGAACTAATAAATTATATATCCCCAAAAATTGGCATTGGAAGAGATATCTGAAAGATTTGATCCAAATGTGATGGCGGCGTAATGGTTACGTTGTGACGTCAACAATCGGAATACCCACATCGTTGCGAGACAATCATGAATTAAGTAATGTAATGTGTGGTAGACATGTCGAAGAGCATTACCAGATAAACGGTTAAAATCTAAATCAGAGTTATTTATTTGATAAAAATACACCTTATATTGTAATCGGTTAAAACAGCGTACATGACAGTATCAAACAATTATAATAACTAAAGTGCACAAGTTAATGCAATCCTTCAATATATGCCTTGTAACTTTCACATGTTTTATTTTTATAAATTGATGCATGCATTGCTTTCATACACGAAAACACACACGCACACGCGCACATAAGCGCTATACAAATATTTTTTTCTAGACCATGTCCAGAATGTAGGAATTGCACATACTAAAATCAGTTCACTGCACACGATTATGTCACGAATCTTATGAGTTTGAACCATAACACCATAAGTTACGGATTAATAAAACGAGCAGCACCAGTTCTAGGCACTGGTAATTTCGTGAGCGATAAACGAACAAGTCTTTATCATGTAGTGTGTCATAATCCAGCTTCGAACCAATGTATGCTGTAACATTCATCACTCAATATGCTTTAATAGATGACATACGATCAACTAAGATACGTCTTCGTGTACCAGAAAATACATAAACAGGTTCGTACGACCTTACACGCGGCATATGTCCGTCAGTGAGTCTATATATGCATACAGTGTTTACACAAACATATGTACAAGGTTGTTTACATATGCACACAAATGCGCGCGCACACAAAGACACAAACAAACAAACAAACAAACATACAAACAAACAAACACACACACACACACACACACACACACACACACACATGCGCGCGCGCATGCTACATGAACGTTATGCAATAGCTCCATTGTTCTAGGTCAAGTTAATAACGCAAGATCGATAATAGAATTAATTCAAGGAACAGCACATGACCAAGTCACGAATCTTCGGAGTTTGAACTCGGACGCAATGAGTCACTGATCAATACCACGACCGGTATGAATTCCAACTATAATTAACGATCCCAACGATGCCTGACATATGTCACGACCTCGCTACGCATGAGCACGCACTGCCAAAAACAGTACAATCGCTCTATGTTAACGTCATCGAACTTACAGTATATATAGCGACGCTTCTGACTGATCAACACCGACTTGCAACTACCAAACGTGAACGTATACAAGAAACAGCAATACAGAAACTTTCGAAACTTTTACGAGTTGGGAAGACAAGATGAAGTTGTACGCCATACTCGCTTTCTGCCTGGTTGCCGCTGCTTCGGGTATGTGTCTTGACTAATATACGATTTCAGTTAATATAACGTATTTCTGTATTTTATTTCCAACTTGGTGGATCGATGTGCTGTATACTTAAATTATAAACAAACAGCTAAAGGCATTAACACAAATTGTAGATATAGACCTAAGCAATGTCCACATTAAATACATTATAAATTATACAAATATTAATCAGTACTCTTGCTGATAAGAAGCTAGTAAGCAATGTTAGCAAAGATCTGCGAATAAGTGGCGATTCGATTAGTTTGAAGGACACGTCTCTCATTTTGGTATGTCTTCGTTAGTACAGTTTATAAGAATATATAACCATTTCCATAAGATAACTGAACGAGTGTTTTATGTGTCATTTTCATGCTAGTTGGGACTTTGCGCCGTATAATTTAGAATGTATGGAAATATACATTGTTTTGAGACATCATCTATGCTAAGTTAGTGTATAAAATAGTAAATTTGAATACGCCAGTTTTATGTCACACAAGAACATAAATATCGCTAATGGAAATAAAGGTCACAATAATATTCGCCAACTTCGAAATAAAGATATATCGTTTGTATTAAATCCCAGATTAAATAATTTTTGTACAGTAAATGCATTACATATATAAATAAAAGACATATAAACATTATTAACATGGAAGATCAG
>CBDHHR010000253.1:7500-10471 GCA_965263245.1 Metamycoplasmataceae bacterium
TGTATTTACAAACACGCCGAACGCTGATATAACAGATATTAAGTGTGTAAAAGGGCAAAGTTTATTACCAGATCACTTCAGTGTAATCCAAATCCTATCATTCATACATGATATATAAAACCAGGCACTGCTACTCTTCCACTAGTATTCGGAATCAACAAAGGTGAGGGGTCACCGCCCAACAAATACAATAAAAGTTCGTAGCAACAAGACTACCGAAATAGAGCGATGGCAGTAAAAACGTAATCATTGTGACGTCTAAGTACAAATTGGTGTCGTCAATACAATAAACGTTCGTAGCAACAAGACCAACGAATTGTAGCGATGGCATGTAAACACGTGTATGTAATGCACTATTATGTCTAACATGGAAGTACAGTGCAAGTCGTGTATAGCATTACGCTAACTGGAATGAAAGGTGGGGGTAGGTGAGGGGTGTGCGGGGTTTGTGTTTGATTTCTTTTCGCACCGCAACGCGTATTCGCTCGGTGCTGGTTTAAGTTGCAACACTCTTTGATGACGGATTCACACATTTAGATCACATGCCGTGAAGTTGTATTCATGTTGTCATCTTATTATACAGCCAGTTTTTGTTACAACCAGATCTTGCGAGGCACTCACAAAACGCAGGCCTTTTAACACGGGATTATGGCGGTAAAACACAATTTTGACGAATACAAAATACCCACAATGCAATGCGGAACGAATTATCTCACTGTAGTGCACAAGGTTCATAGATGCATACTTTAATTCGAAAACTAATTAATTATTATTGCACCACCAATTTAAAAAACGGAACCATAATTATTTCGTATTTTCAGATGTCTACAACCCAAATATATTTTATTCTATATGCTTCTGACTTCGTCGCGTCGAAAGCGGATCATCAGCCATACACGTAACTATACTGACGAATCTAACGAGTGACACCATCTCTTACGTCACCAGTCTCAAACAAATCTTGAAAAACACGTTTCATTTCCATTTCATCACTTTTATTGGACATGGCGGTTAACGACTACACGTGCGCCACGTTCTGCAGACAAACGTGGCTTAGGTTAGACAAGCAACGCAGCGGGCTTAACACTGTGACCATACAATGACGTAAGTAAACGACATCAACATGTTTGACGTAACGGAAAACACTTGCATATTGTAACTAAGGCGATACAACACGACTTATTTCTATCAGCTTGGTGTTCTTTCTAAATGAAAGCATCGGGAACGTATTATATATTATATAAACTACAGAGTGGGGAAGCGCTTGCTTCCGAAACAGGCATCATTAAGAAGTTTATTTGATGTCAGCAATACTGTGTGTCCGGGATGGAATGTCCGTTCGTGCTTAGTGATGTCGTCCGCGGTACCCGTGACCACGATGACCGCCATAACCTCCATGACCACCGTGGGAACGGTGACCTCCATGTCCGCCGCGAGATCCCTGGCCTCTCTGTCCGCCGCGAGATCCCTGGCCTGTCTGTCCGCCGCGAGATCCCTGGCCTCTCTGTCCGCCGCGAGATCCCTGGCCTCTCTGTCCGCCGCGAGATCCCTGGTCTGTCTGTCCGCCGCGAGATCCCTGGCCTGTCTGTCCGCCGCGGGAACCCTGGTTTCCTTGTCCACCGTTGTTGTTTCCGTTGCCCTGACCCTGGATGACATCATTGCGGCCATAACCAGAAGCTGAGTTTGGCACGCAGCAGACGCCAGCGGAACAAGCGAGACCGGTGGCGTGAGAGTCGGACTTGGCGCTGCAGTCGGCCTCGGAAACACACTCGCCTCCCTTCGCCTCGCACATGTCGTCTTTGTAGATGCAGCAGCCGAGACTGGCGTCATCGCAGCTGCCGACGAACACGTTGCTGGAGAGGTCGCAGTCGGCAGAGGCATCGCACGAGCCACCAACGGCAGCACAGTCGGCGCTGGACGAGATACGCATTATCCCCGGCCCGTAAGGCACGGCTGAAGCAAAGACAGAGTGGCCGTTAGATGCAGGCAGGTTGTTGTGGGTTGGAAGTGAAGATGAACAGCAAATGAAATGTAGTTACTGTTCACATCAAAGAAACGAGTAGTTATATAACAGACACAAGGATTACGCGATGAACATTTCCGTCACGATGAAATAGAATTCAACGCCCCGTTACTTGCTCCAATACTGACAGTTATTAATAGTATATCTACGCTGTAGTCTACTGTCACATTTGCGCCACCTGGCGAATGGATGACCAGACAACTTGTCAGGTTAAAAGGTTTATAATGATAAACACATATCGTTAGTTATTTTTGGAAGCACGAATTGTTAAGCCATATATTATGTTGTAATCCGTGAAATCGAATACATTTAGAAAATGTGAATGCACATCGGCGCTACGGACGTGAGGCTCTCGTAATGTCCTAACTTTTAGTTAAACTACACTAAGACGTAACAAACTGAAGTTAAATCGTACATTTTTCAAGATACGTACCTGAAGCGCCGGCAACCAGGCAGAAAGCGAGTATGGCGTACAACTTCATCTTGTCGTTTCTGTTCGCCGAAAGTTCGAAAGTCTCCGCTTTGCTGAATCTTGTAAATGTCGTAGTTTGCAGGTTGAAGTCAGCTATGTTGCGTCAGAACCACCGCTATATATATTGCTGTGCGTTCGATGACAAATCGTGCAGTTGTTGACAATGCGGGAAAAAATCGTGACGAATTATATATGGCAGTCTCATTCTTTATACGAATTACTATTATATTCCCACCTCTTGCTCTGGGGATCAGTGACTCATACAGTTCTAGGTCAGACTCGTGATTGGGTCACGTGTTGATAACAGATAGTCGCAATCTGATCGGCAATGAGACATGTCGCAGCAACAGATTACGTCGCACGTGTACGTAAGCGTTTATTGTGAATCTTGTTATTCATATACATTCGTACTTGTCTGATAATAGACAGTGTGAATACTGAAGCAACCTAGGCTAAGTGCAGTATGGTGGTATATC
>CBDHHR010000254.1:0-9825 GCA_965263245.1 Metamycoplasmataceae bacterium
CGTGCACCCAGGTATGCCGTATTTGGAAGTGCTCAAAACGAATCCCACCTCACCCTTTCATTGACATATTCATTTTAACTCCATCTCGGTTTTGTGTGGAAATAATTCAGTCATGTGGCATTTAATGAGCGTAGGCTAATGTTTCAACACACGAAGTTACATATTAATATAATGTCACGAAATATCACTAAAAAGAATCGAACACGATTTCACGGATCCTTTACAACCTGCGCCACCGCGCCCCACGGGTGTTCGAGTACAACTTTAAAGTATTGAAACTAATGGATATGGGCTCGTTCTTGTACTCACTGCGAATACTGTACGAACACGTGTGAGTACAGTTTTCAGTATGGTAGTACAATCCAAGTACAAGTTATTGTTATCACGTTATTATCAAGATGTATTCTTATATAGCACTGAATCCAATCTCCGGGATTGCTCAAAGCATCTTACTCCCTGGCAGACGTGTTCAATCAAACACCATCTCAACTTCTCTGGGAAGCATCTAGCTGCAATAAATGCGCAAAGACCATTCGTACACATATCCCCCTGTCTGTATTCACGGACTAATTCTTACAGTTGAGTGAACTGGAGCTATGTAGAGTGAGTGAATTTGCCCAAGGTTCGACATCGCAACTCAGACACCTTTACTCGAGAGTCCGCAGCTGTAGCCTCTAGCCACTGGGCGATTACGTGTAATGGTCTGTCATACAATCACACAGTTATACAATCACGCTGTCGTGCAGTCACACGGTCACACTGTCACGCAGTCATACTTTCATACAGTCACGCAGTCATACTTTCACGCAGACACGCAGTATCGCATTCACGCAATCATACTTTCACGCAGTCACGCAGTCACACTGTCAAGCATTCACGCAGTCACACTGTCACGCAGTCGCGCAGTCGCGCAGTCGCACTGTCGCGCAGTCGCGCAGTCGCGCAGTCGCGCAGTCGCGCAGTGGCGCAGTGGCGCAGTGGCGCAGTCGCGCAGTCGCGCAGTCGCGCAGTCGCGCAGTCGCGCAGTCGCGCAGTCGCGCAGTCGCGCAGTCGCGCAGTCGCGCAGTCGCGCAATCGCGCAATCGCGCAGTCACACCAAAACCTACGGAGGCAGGTAGCACGGATAGCGATTAGCTCATTCGCCATTTCACGTGCAACAGTTCCTGCGGCATTCACGTGTTGGGATACGTAGGAACTGACTAAGCATATGTAAGAGAAATGCGTAAGAAAACAAAACCCACCCTATATGTTGTCAACTGACAAACTATCATGTTTTATTTGGAAACTTTCAATAAATCGCTTCATGTGTTATATAATTGAGCAGTTCGATTCACACGTTAGTCGCCGGCCGTAGCGATATAACGTATTAACAACAGTAGATTTATCCATCGATAACTTTAGTCGGTGGTACTCCGAACTATCGATAGCAACGAATATTGACAAGCAAATTAGCTTAAGCTATCTACAGGTATTCATTGTCAATATATTACATTTATTTTACTTAGTTATATACCAAAAATGTAACAGTATCGATCAACAAACAGCAGGGTATTGCACCTATCGGTTACTGGTCGGAGTTGTTTTCCAGGGTCTTCCCTATTCCATGATGCTACCGCTATGGTATCGCAACTGGCCCGACCCTGTCGCAATACCTTTCAGTAGTGAACGTCGCCACACAATTGTCTCACAGACGTCTGCATGCGGGACAGGGTGTCCCGTAGCTTGGTCAGGTAGCGCGGCAATAAATCTACTGTAAACGTTTCATGACATGACATTTTCTATTAGAGCCGCTTCCGGTAATACGTCAACCGGGTCCCCCAGAAGTCATTACGTCCCACGGTGTGACATTTGGACGGTCAGGGGTCAGCAACTGTGTCGCGTTGGTTTTTATGTTGTTCAGCGAACTCCAGTGTTGTAATGTATCTCGTAACCTTTATGTACTTCAGTCGGTTGTGATCACTAAGAGTTGTTTTCGTCGTTTGTTTGTGTTTTTTCGTTTCCCAACGTGCCAACTGTTCTCTTTTTCTGAACGTTTTCTTTGCCGGCGACGACGATGTTTTTGTTGAGTTTTGTACATATGTTATTGTGCAGCCTGAATCCACCCTCTGTGCTATTTGGTCTCGATAACTCCTATCTTTCGTCTTCTTCTAAAACAGCCAAATATCCTTTACTTATCCTGTCACATATCCTCTTAAGTAAAGATACATTTTACATAGCTCAGTATCCATAGGACTGCCCAAAGCGCTTTTATACTTTATTTCCCCGGCAGACCTGTTCAATCCAATATCGTCTCAACTTCTCTGGGAAGCATCCAGCCACATGCTACAAATAATGTGCGAAAGGCTGCATGTATACATATCCACCACTGTCCATAGCCAGGTACTCATTTATACAGCTGAGTGAACTGGAGCAATGTTGAATGAAAAACCTTGCCCAAGGTTTTAACACCGCAGCACAGGATTCGCCTTTGCGCATTAATTATAGCGTATGGCTGGATGCTTCACAGAGAAGACGAGATGGTGTCTGAGTGAACAGGTCTGCCAGGGAAGTAAAGTGTAAAGCGCTTTGAACGGTCCCGAGGACTGGATACTGCGCTACATAAGAACTTGCCTTTACTTTCTTTTAGTCCTAATTCTAACATTGTCATACATTCTCTGTTAACCCCACCGCATTTTCTACTGGCCGTGTTATGCATTATCTATTAATTCTCTCATACATCGTTAACGTCAACATACAAACGTCATTATTACAGATGCTCTCGCTTTTTCCTTTGCTAACATTATTAGCATAGCTTTTTGCAGAGACTCGTCCACCCGTCATCTGGACAGGTAAAACCCGTTGTAGACTTGTAGAAATATCGGTGTACGGGTGGCGGACGGGTAAACAATTTACGGGAATAAAAGGTATCTCCAAACTCATATATATTGTCAGTTATGCGTTGAAAATGGTTGTCACGTGTGTGTTGTAGTGTAGTTCAGGTCATAAAGCACACCTCGACTGGCTTGTATCTTATAGTATGTATATGAGTTGACATCCACGTGTCCACCAAAAACGTGTCACTGGCAAATACTTGATCCAGCCTGATAGTGACTCCATATTATATCTGTCACATATTGACGTGTCATTGACGTGTATCATATTGTAACTGTAATGTAGTGCGTTGCGTTGCGTTGCGTTGCGTTGCGTTGCGTTGCGTTGCGTTGCGTTGCGTTGCGTTGCGTTGCGTTGCGTTGCGTTGCGTTGCGTTGCGTTGCGTTGCGTTGCGTTGCGTTGCGTTGCGTTGCGTTGCGTTGCGTTGCGTTGCGTTGCGTTGCGTTGCGTTGCGTTGCGTTGCGTTGCGTTGCGTTGCGTTGCGTTGCGTTGCATTGCATTGCATTGCGTTGCGTTGCATTAACCCTACCGTTGACCGCACGTTAACCCTGCACCACAGATCCTATACTCGGCATCGAGTTTGGGACTGTTCGAAGCGTTGCACGCCTCCTCGGTGCCGCTAGAGGGCGTCGCCGTCGCCAACAAGTTGCACACGAACCTGGACGCGACGGAACGACTGATGAACGCATGCGTCGGCCTCGGCTTCCTTGAGAAGGAAGTAGATAACGCCGGCACAGGTACGGCCCTTAGCTCTCTTATCTTCATGATTACGAATATGGGAAGAGGCGAGGCTGTTATCCTAATCCTCATATGTACTGTGGAACATTTTAAGGTCAGTCTCGGGTTTGGACAAATATGGCCGGAATTACGAGGTGACCTTATTAGGAGGGTGGGTTAATGTCCTATACGTTACTGTTACATAAGATGTGGTGCTGTCACCAAGCAAGTCGCAACACTTTGGGTTGGCATGACTGTCAGAGAACTAGGACAAGGTGACGATACCGATAGTGACGCGGTACTGCCTTTGGGTATCGATTTATTGTAAAAACAATAATGTAACCAACTCAGAGGCGCAGCAAAACAAAAGAGTTAGTCAAACTCACTCAATAAGCCACATTCCAGTTGTCGACAGACGCATTCATTCGCTACGGAGCTATGGAGGACAATCAAGTTTATATAGGTATTAATGCAGTGCCCCAAAGCGATAATATTCCCCTTTTTCATTGGTGTTGTGGTTTGATTACTTGCAATAATTGCATAATATATTATAATATAGTGAGTGACACACTACTAGCGTGTTACGTAGGTCGAAGGCGGCTCGGCATTATATAGAGTAAGTGAACTTGCCTAAGTTACAAAACGTTACACTGCGCAGTGAGTGACACAGAGTGTCCTACGTCACGGCTGCATTAATTGGTTAATATGTTAATATGACGGCTGCATTTTCGAAGTCAACGGTTGAAAGGAATGCATTAAGCCACGTGTCAAAGTTATATGAAATGAGAGTGATGGTTTTACTAAGTGACGGGGCACTGTTTCATGAACGTGTCAGTATAATTCCTTCATTCATTAAGTTGCCAGTAAAGACAATGCTAAACTTCAACGCGTACACAATTGTTTGACGAGCGTAGTTACCCTGACTCCTCGTTTCTCTCGCTCAGTGCCACTCCTAAAATCACTGCATTGGCTCTCCGTGCGATTCTACGTAATGTTTAAGATATGCAAAATCACCTATCAAACTCTTTCATCTAAACAATCTCCATATTTACTATCAATGCTCACGCCAGCAAAACACCACACGCAGCTCCTGTCATCAAGGTCAAATTTACTTGCTGTTCCCAGAGTCAAGATAAAGGCCGGAACTCGAGCTTTCTCAGTCGCCGCCTACTCTGTGGAATACACTTCCTGACAAGATTAAATAAGCAGAAAACATTATTACATTTCGCCGTCACCTGAAACCTATCTGTTTAATGATGCCTATCCTCCTAGCTTCTTAACGCACTCATCCAATTGTTAACGACATTTGCACTGCTTTTTACAAAGAGAATGTTTAATCCACTAAGTTCGGATTCTGAAGACATTGGCGCCATAGAAGTTGTTTATCATCATCATCATCATCATCATCATCATCATCATCATCATCATCATCATCATCATCATCATCATCATCATCATCATCATCATCATCATCATCATCATCATCATCATCATCATCTCGTGTTACAGCCTCGTACAGTTTGACGCCGACCACAGAGAAGTACCTCGTCGGCTCGAGTCCCATGTCTCTGCGTCCGCTCGTCACCAAGATCGGGGACATGTACTGCATCTGGCAGAAACTGAGCGATGGCATCAAAGACGGTGAGTGGCCCGTCTGTTGGTGACTGAGCGACCACACACGAAGCATATAAAGGATGAATACATTTCATTCGTTCATTCGTAGATTAATTAATTCATTCATTCATGTATTCATTCATTCATTCATTCATTTGTTCAATCGTTCATTCGTTCATTCCTTCCTTCCTTCCTTCCTTCCTTCCTTCCTTCCTTCATTCATTCATTCATTCATTCATTCATTCATTCATTCATTCATTCATTCATTCATTCAATCTTTAATTCATTCATTCATTCATTCATTCACTCACTCACTCATTCATTCATTCATTCATTCATTCATTCATTCATTCATTCATTCATTCATTCATTCATTCATTCATTCATTCATTCATTCATTCATTCATTCATTCATTCATTCATTCATTCATTCATTCATTCATTCATTCATTCATTCATTCATTCATTCATTCATTCATTCATTCATTCATTCATTCATTCATTCATTCATTCATTCATTCATTCATTCATTCATTCATCCATCCATCCATTCATTCATCCATCCATCCATCCATCCATTTGTTTCACTGACACCACGCACTTAAGTGTGTTTATGATAAAACGAATGTCGATGGCGTCAGTCGGTCGGTCGGTCGGTCGGTCGGTCGGTCGGTCGGTCGGTCGGTCGGTCGGTCGGTCGGTCGGTCGGTCGGTCGGTCGGTCGGTCGGTCGGTCGGTCGGTCGGTCGGTCGGTCGGTCGGTCGGTCGGTCGGTCGGTCGGTCGGTCGGTCGGTCGGTCGGTCGGTCGGTCGGTCGGTCGGTCGGTCGGTCGGTCGGTCGGTCGGTCGGTCGGTCGGTCGGTCGGTCGGTCGGTCGGTCGGTCGGTCGGTCGGTCGGTCGGTCGGTCGGTCGGTCGGTCGGTCGGTCGGTCGGTCGGTCGGTCGGTCGGTCGGTCGGTCGGTCGGTCGGTCGGTCGGTCGGTCGGTCGGTCGGTCGGTCGGTCGGTCGGTCGGTCGGTCGGTCGGTCGGTCGGTCGGTCGGTCGGTCGGTCGGTCGGTCGGTCGGTCGGTCGGTCGGTCGGTCGGTCGGTCGGTCGGTCGGTCGGTCGGTCGGTCGGTCGGTCGGTCGGTCGGTCGGTCGGTCGGTCGGTCGGTCGGTCGGTCGGTCGGTCGGTCGGTCGGTCGGTCGGTCGGTCGGTCGGTCGGTCGGTCGGTCGGTCGGTCGGTCGGTCGGTCGGTCGGTCGGTCGGTCGGTCGGTCGGTCGGTCGGTCGGTCGGTCGGTCGGTCGGTCGGTCGGTCGGTCGGTCGGTCGGTCGGTCGGTCGGTCGGTCGGTCGGTCGGTCGGTCGGTCGGTCGGTCGGTCGGTCGGTCGGTCGGTCGGTCGGTCGGTCGGTCGGTCGGTTGCCCTCGTCAACAGTAACCAGTAACTCATGTTTTCGTCCGTGTAGGCCAGTGCAAGCTGGGGACGACGTTGGGCGTGTCTGAGAACTATTTCGACACTGGCAGCGGTTACTTCAGCACCAAATCGAAGCAGCTGGAGTTCCTTCAGGCGATGCACACCTTCTCGAGCATGGACGCTCCGTCCGTATGTACCGCATTCGATCTCAGTGCCTTCAAGACGATGTGTGACCTCGGAGGTACGTGAGTCTACGTCAAAGTACCATTATCTACAGGAGCTTAGCACGATATCGCTCTTTCAATTATAATGCCTACTCTTTCACGCTTACACCGTCAGACAATATCGTACGACAGTGCAGCATGTCTCATGTGTTTAGCTATGTCGCATGGCCTCGTACTGGTACACACCCAGACATTGTCGGACGGAAATGCGACTATGGTTGAATATCACCTTTCCACTGTTTCACCGACACAGGGCGTCAATGCGATGCCCCATTTTCATTGGCTATCGGGTACGCCGTGTCGGATAAGAATAGCGCGTGTTGGGTCGCCATCAGACACCAGACAGCGTCTGGTGGTGACGTAATAGACCCGATAGGCCACCGCCGAACGACACTGTCTGATTGTGTATATGGGCCTTTAAACATGTTTAAATCAATACTCCGGTCGAATAGCAGATACTCAATTGGGGGAGCCCGTGGAAGAATCTTGCGCTGATTCCTATTGAATGTTGCATCGATGATGACTACAAATTAAGCTGGCTTGCGGAGATGATTCACTGACTTGTGTGTGTGAGAGAGTTCTGAACGGCACGTTGTATTTGCGCGACGTTGAATGCGCAATGTCGGAAATTAGAATCGTGACCACGACATTAAGCAAAAGAGAAGACGTTGTTGTTTGTCTTCCGGGGGCTAGGATAGAGCATGTGACTGAACGGGTAGAGAACGTATTGGGGCATGGCCAAGGAGGGTCTATATTAGTACATGTAGGGACGAACAATGCAGACAGGGATGGAACAACCAGGATAGTAAAGAGGTACAGAGAGTTGGTAGAGACACTGAAGAAGACAAAAGTTGAACAGATCATACTCTCAGGAATATTGCCAGTGATGAGGGGAAGGGGAACAACATATAGAAACAGCAAGAGGATGGCAATTAACGCACTAGTAGAGCAGATGTGTGAAGAAGAAGTAGTTGGATATGTAGATTTGTGGGGATACTTTGTTGGGAAAGAAGACATGTATATGAGAGATGGCCTACATCTAAGCGGAAAGGGCGCAGCAGTGTTCTCCGAGAACCTGCTTCGATCGATGGACAGTGGAACAGGTTGCAACTTTTTAAACTAGTTTCGCAGGGGGGATACACAGAGAAGCCAAATACTAGAGGCAAAGAACAGTCTGGAAAGCCCTACGGCATTTGGTTATAAATGTGTTTGTTTAAATGCAAGGAGCACAGTAAACAAAAGAAATGAACTAAACATTATGGTAGAAGATATTGACCCTCACATAATAGGTATAACTGAATCTTGGGCCACCGCCGATATATCAGATGCCGAATTAGGCATGACAGGGTATGTAATGTTTAGGAAAGATAGATTAGGAGGAAGGGGAGGCGGAGTTATTTTATAAATTAAAAAATCCATCCAGGCTTATGAAATAAAATTAGAAAAAGAAACAGAATGTGAAGAAGCTGTCTGGTGTAACATAGTTACAGGAAACTCAACATTAACTGTTCGGTTAGTGTATCGGAGTCCAAACATAAGCATCGAAGAGAATGAAAAACTACATAACGCTGTCAAAGAAGTGAGTAAACGGGACTGTATTATTATCGGGGATTTTAACCATGGGCATATACAGTGGACATCTCTACAGAGTACCGGAAGAGAGGATCAAGAGTTTTTAAATTTTATACAAGATAATTTTCTTTCTCAACATGTGTTAGAAGCACCCAGGGGCGAGAACGTGTTAGATTTAGTTTTGAGCACACAGAAGGAATTTGTTGATAATGTCATGATATGTGAGCCACTGGGATGTAGTGATCACAACCAGATATATTTTACCATCAAAGTAAAGGGAGAACGGAATAGAAAAATAAGGTACAGGAAACCTTTCACAAAGGAAGATATAAGGACACGAGGGAATATTTAGCAAAGATAGACTGGAATATCACACTGAAGAATAAGACAGCAACAGAATTCTGGAATATCTTAAAGAATGAAATTGACTGCGTCGTTGACAAATTTGTACCCTTGATAAAACGGAGGGAACGGTCAAAGAAGAAACACTTATCGAAGGAAGCCATTAGAAAAATCAAGTACAAGCAAATGATGTGGAAGACATATAGACATACTGAAAGTGAAGAAAACTATAGTATTTATAAAGAAGCTATTAATCAAGCTACAGCTGAAATTAGAAATTCAAAGAGAAGCTACGAAGAAAAATAGCTTTTAATATAAAACATGACCGCAAGAGTTTTTATGCGTATGTTCGAAGTAAACAGAAAGTTCAGGATAAGGTCGGTCCTCTAGAAGGTAGTGACGGAAACATAATAACAGAGGGATTCTTAATGGCAGAAAACCTAAGTGAGTACTTTAGTTCGGTGTTTACCAGGGAAGATATTAGTATATTATCAGTACTTGAGACTAAGTTCGAAGGGAGAGAGTCTGACTATTTAGGACAACTAATTGTAACCCGAACAATGGTTGCTATGAAAATAAGAGATATGAAGAATAATAAATCACCTGGAGTGAGTGGGATTCCTCCCAAATTACTATTGGAAATTGTAGAACAAATCAGCATACCGCTTGCAACAGTGTTCAATTTGTCATTGGAGGAGGGAATATTTCCATTAGAATGGAAAGAAGCAAACATTATACCATTATTTAAAAAAGGTTCGAGAAACAAGTCAAAGAACTACAGACCAGTGAGTTTAACATAAGTGATTTACGAACTATTAGAAAGACTAATTAAAGATCACTTGGTTGATTTTCTTGTTAAAAATAAATTGATTAACTCATCTCAACATGGTTTTTAATAGCGAGGTCATGCTTAACAAATAATGGAAATTTTAAAACAAATGATGCACTGTTAACAGCCTATTCCGCTTTGGTCACAGGAGCAACCGGGGCCATTGCCGTTCGTCTTGCCAAGACTTACCCTGATTCACACGTGACTCTCTTCGACTTGGGTCACGTGGTCGACGTGGCTCACCATTTTATGCCAAAGCC
>CBDHHR010000255.1:0-7500 GCA_965263245.1 Metamycoplasmataceae bacterium
AGGCATACATTAAAGTACACATAAACAACACTTTATGTCGCAAGATGTGTCCACACATTGGCAATGAGTACAATCGCAAGTTTTGAGTCGCTAATGGTGTTTCTGCGCCTATCGTGATGTTTTGCAGGACAGTGTTCATTTCTTGGTTCACTAGAAGGTGTAAGTTTGCTCAAACGCGAAACATTAGTCAGGTTATGCGGTTATATTGCCTTGACGTAGACCTGTGTGGCAATGCCTGCGTGGCTGTAATTTTAGTGTGCGAATGTTTCTCTGTATGTATTTTTACAAGTATGTATGTATGTTTGTATGTTCGTATGTATGTATGTACCTATGTACGTATGTACCTACGTATGTACGTACGTACGTACGTACGTATGTATGTATGTATGTATATATGTATGTATGTATGTATCTTTGTGCGTGTGTATGTACGTATATGTGTATGCACGTGTAATGTATATATATATATATATATATATATATATATATATATATATATATAAACAAATACAGAATACATACATACATACATGCATGCATACATACATATACACTCATACACACAAACGGACACACGGACACACGGACACACGGACACACGGACACACGGACACACGGACACACGGACACACGGACACACGGACACACGGACACACGGACACACGGACACACGGACACACGGACACACGGACACACGGACACACGGACACACGGACACACGGACACACGGACACACGGACACACGGACACACGGACTCACGGACTCACGGACACACGGACACACGGACACACGGACACACGGACACACGGACACACGGACACACGGACACACGGACACACGGACACACGGACACACGGACACACGGACACACGGACACACGGACACACGGACACACGGACACACGGACACACGGACACACGGACACACGGACACACGGACACACGGACACACGGACACACGGACACACGGACACACGGACACACGGACACACGGACACACGGACACACGGACACACGGACACACGGACACACGGACACACGGACACACGGACACACGGACACACGGACACACGGACACACGGACACACGGACACACGGACACACGGACACACGGACACACGGACACACGGACACACGGACACACGGACACACGGACACACGGACACACGGACACACGGACACACGGACACACGGACACACGGACACACGGACACACGGACACACGGACACACGGACACACGGACACACGGACACACGGACACACGGACACACGGACACACGGACACACGGACACACGGACACACGGACACACGGACACACGGACACACGGACACACGGACACACGGACACACGGACACACGGACACACGGACACACGGACACACGGACACACGGACACACGGACACACGGACACACGGACACACGGACACACGGACACACGGACACACGGACACACGGACACACGGACACACGGACACACGGACACACGGACACACGGACACACGGACACACGGACACACGGACACACGGACACACGGACACACGGACACACGGACACACGGACACACGGACACACGGACACACGGACACACGGACACACGGACACACGGACACACGGACACACGGACACACGGACACACGGACACACGGACACACGGACACACGGACACACGGACACACGGACACACGGACACACGGACACACGGACACACGGACACACGGACACACGGACACACGGACACACGGACACACGGACACACGGACACACGGACACACGGACACACGGACACACGGACACACGGACACACGGACACACGGACACACGGACACACGGACACACGGACACACGGACACACGGACACACGGACACACGGACACACGGACACACGGACACACGGACACACGGACACACGGACACACGGACACACGGACACACGGACACACGGACACACGGACACACGGACACACGGACACACGGACACACGGACACACGGACACACGGACACACGGACACACGGACACACGGACACACGGACACACGGACACACGGACACACGGACACACGGACACACGGACACACGGACACACGGACACACGGACACACGGACACAAAGACACACAGGCACAGACGCACAGACGCACAGACGCACAGACGCACAGACGCACAGACGCACAGACGCACAGACGCACAGACGCACAGACGCACAGACGCACAGACGCACAGACGCACAGACGCACAGACGCACAGACGCACAGACGCACAGACACACAGACACACAGACACGGTTTTAGTAGAAGGTTAAAAACAAGTCTAAATATAGGTTTTCATGCAGCAGGAGATATAAAAGTGCTGATATTTGTTTCTGTACACGACATTTTTACCACGAAGACAGTTGCAAAAACGTACGACGGGGTTCTACTTATCGTGTATGTAAAACGGGTGCATTTTTTCATAGGAAGCCATTATTTGTGACGTTCCCAAAACCGGTGCACCAATCGAACTAAGACACAAATAGTGTTTGTGTGTATGCTGTTTGTACGAGCATTTGTGTATATGCTCGTGTGTGTATATATACTTGTATATATATATATATATATATATATATATATATATATATATATATATATATATATATATATATATATATATATATATATATATATATATATATTACATGTGTGTTTTTGAGTTATGCAACGTTAAACAGGTATTCATCACAACATATTAATCAAACCACTAATGCCGATTCCTAATTGACATATTCATCAATACCAGTCAGACGTTGGCGTATGTGAATATGTGTGTATGCGTGTGTGCGTGTGCGTGTACGTGAGTGGGTGTGTAGAAGTGGTGCCGGTGGTGGTAATGCAGATGTAAGCGTGTATGTGGTGTACAGTCTCTAACTATAATTGGACTAATTCAGATATAGTCGGCTCCATTCTTTAATGTTTGCATAACCGATCACTTGAATTAGTCTTTACACTTTTATTGTGATTAGTTTCCATCGTCGGTTTACATTATGTACATTTTCAATCATTCGTGGGGAAATATTGAAAATATTACGTATCATGACAATGACGCTGACGAATTGTAGGTGTTTCTCACATCAGTCACACACGCGTGTGTGTCTTTTGTCCCTTGCATTATTTGGTATATTGGCTACTTCGTAGATAAAATGAAACTATAATCGCATCCGATAGTCCAATCCGTTACACTTGCTGCAGAACTTGTCCCTTCTTATAGCAGTAATTAGATAACTTCTATTTGGCCTAAATTGTTGGAAAGCAATCTCAGTGTCGCATGAATACAAGATGAATAATTAGTATCAGTTATGTATTATGTGCGTTTCCCCCCTGAAATATATATATATATATATATATATATATATATATATATATATATATATATATATATATATATATATATATCACAAGACAAAACGTAGGCATTTTTGCCATGATAATGTTTTATATACAAAGACATGAAGAAACTCACCATAACAGTTAATCCACGTCAATAACAAAATTGGTACCACGTGAACAAAGATAAATAACAATAACTGTATGTTCTCCCCGAAGCAGTTAGCAGTTATTCTGAGACAAAGCGATGTATGTATATATATATATATATATATATATATATATATATATATATATATATAATGATGCTGATTCTGATACTAATACTCCTCTACTATACAGCATTGCAATATGGATTATGTGGTTTCTTAGTATATAACTATTTTTATTAATAGATTAACACGGATTTGTTTCCGATTGTAGTATTGAAATGCTATTATATATATATATATATATATATATATATATATATATATATATATGTGTGTGTGTGTGTGTGTGTGTGTATATATATATATATAAGCAATCTCAATTATATTATTATGTCGGAACAATCACATTGCATTTTCAATTTACATACCTGATTTTGTCAAATAATGAATATAAATATGTTTTTATACACACTGTAAACTGTAAATCTACCTGTATTTACAAATTGCAGTCCTCACACTAATTCGTCAAATATAGCTCCATACAAAAAGTGGTGGGAACCTTTTTAATCTCGCACGTTTACGAGCAAAGACCAAAGTGTGGAAAGTACTTATCAGGGAGGTACTTTTTGCAGATGACGCTGCTCTGATCGCTCAAAGTGAGGAAGCTTTGCAACGTCTTATGAGCTCTTTTCCTCATGCCTGCAGATAGTTTGGTCTCGCAATTAGTCTCAAGAAGACCAACATCGTAGGACAAGACGTCCGCAGTGCCCCCAGCGTTAAAATAGACAACTACACCTTGGAAATAGTGGAAGAATTACCTACGATCCACCGTATCCAGCAACCTCGTTCTGGACACAGAACTAGACAAGAAGATCGTCAAGTCAGCAACAGCAATGGCCGGACCAACAGGGTGTGGGACAACGCTATGCTGACAACGAACATCAAGATGGACGTTTATAAAGCCTGTGTGCTCAGCACTCTGCTTTATGACAGCGAAGCATGGACCCTGTGCACCGGCCAAAGCCGTAGACTCCACACGTTCCATATGCGCTGCCTTCGAAAGACCCATTGCATCATTGTTTATATAGGTAGTGTCCAACGTTTCCGCTAGGGAACGGTACCAGTACAGACTAAATTTATTGTTCATGGTAGCATAGGTAGTAAGTTGTTTATAACATAAAGTGTGCTGCAGTTGCTGTACACAATAAACAAACAGTCTTTCTAAAGACTAAGTTGGTATAAACTAAGAGTTGATTTTGACAAATCGTAATATGGCACCTTGCAAGCGGCAAGTGAAGGCAAGGAGGCACTTGGTGTGTAACCACTGCCACAGCTTGGTGGATTTTGCCGTATCGGGGTGCGGAAAAACTTGGTCAGAGACAACGGAGGAAGGGTTTACGTTCCAATGTTTAGGGTGTTGGAAAGTGGACTGTCTGACAGCAGAGTTAGCTAGGCTAACGGATATTGTGAAGGGGATGGAGAGTGGTGGGAGGGTGATTGCAAGGAAAACAAATGGAGAAAGAACAACAGGAAACATGACATGAAGGACGGTGACAGGGGAGAAAGTGACAGTAGAGAAGGAGGGAGGGACAAGGGGACAGGATATGAGAGAAGTAGATGCGACAGGAGGAAAGACGAATGGAAGAAAGGAAGTGAGAGTAGATGTGACCAAACGGAAGTCAATAACAAGGACGATGACAGGAAGAAAAGAGACAGGAAAGAAAGGAACAACAGAGAAAGCGGCAGGGGGAAAGTCAGCAACCAGGGAGATGCAAAACGGAGGAGCTACTCTGAAGCAGTGATCGAGGGGGCATTGAGAACAGAAAGGGTATTTATGGGAGACTCCATTTTGCGAAAGACAGACAGGACATTAAGCAAAGGAGAAGACGTTGTTGTTTGTCTTCCGGGGGCTAGGATAGAGCATGTGACTGAACGGATAGAGAACGTATTGGGGCATGGCCAAGGGGGGTCTATATTGGTACACGTAGGGACGAACAATGCAGACAGGGATGGAACAACCAGGATAGTAAAGAGATACAGAGAGTTGGTAGAGACACTGAAGAAGACAAGAGTTGAACAGATCATACTATCAGGAATCTTGCCAGTGATGAGGGGAAGGGGAGTAATGTATAGTAACTGCAAGAGGATGGCAATTAACGCATTACTAGAGCAGATGTGTGAAGAAGAAGGAGTTGGATTTGTAGATTTGTGAGGATATTTTGTTGGGAAAGAAGATATGTATATGATAGATGGCCTCCATTTAAGCGGAAAGGGCGCAGCAGTGTTCTCCGAGAACCTGCTTCGATCGATGGACAATGGAACAGGTTGCAACTTTTTAAACTAGTTTCGCAGGGGGGATACACAGAGAAGCCAAATATTAGAGGCATAGATAAAGATAGCAAAAAGAAATCAGCAAAGAACAGCCTGGAAAGCACTACGGAATTTGGTTATAAATGTGTTTGTTTAAATGCAAGGAGCATAGTAAACAAAAGAAATGAACTAAACAATATGGTAGAAGATATTGACCCTCATATAATAGGTATAGCTGAATCTTGGGCCACCCCCAATATATCAGAAGCCGAATTAGGAATGACAGGATATGTAATGTTTAGGAAAGATAGATTAGGAAGAAGGAGAGGCGGAGTTATTATATATATTAAAGAATCCATCCAGGCTTATGAAATAAAACTAGAAAAAGAAGCAGAATGTGAAGAAGCTGTCTGGTGTAACATAGTTACAGGAAACTCAACATTAATTGTTGGGTTAGTGTATCGGAGTCCAAACATAAGCATAGAAGAGAATGAAAAAATACATAACGCTATCAAAAAAGTGAGTAAACGGGACTGTATTATTATGGGGGATTTTAACCATGGGCATATACAGTGGACATCTCTACAGAGTACCGGGAGAGAGGATCAAGAGTTTTTAAATTTAGTTCAAGATACTTTCCTTTCTCAACATGTGTTAGAAGCAACCAGGGGCGAGAATGTGTTAGACATAGTATTGAGCTCACGGAAGGAATTTGTTGATAATGTCAAGATATGTGAGCCACTGGGGTGTAGTGATCACAACCAGATACATTTTATCATCAAAGTAAAGGGAGACCGGAATAGAAAAATAAGGTACAGGAATTTTTTTTAACAAAGGAAGATATAAGGACATGAGGGAATATTTAGCAAAGATAGACTGGAATAAAACACTGAAGAATAAGACAGCAACAGAATGCTGGACTATTTTAAAGAGTGAAATTGACTGCGTCGTTAATAAATTTGTTCCGTTGAAAAAACAGGGGAAACGGTCAAAGAAGAAACACTTATCGAAGGAAGCCATTAGAAAAATCAAGTACAAGCAAATGATGTGGAAGAGATATAGACATACTGGAAGTGAAGAAGACTATAGCATTTATAAAGAAGCACTTAATCAAGCTACAGCTGAAATTAGAAATTCAAAGAGAAGCTACGAACAAAAAATAGCTTTTAATATAAAACATGACAGCAAGAGTTTTTATGCGTATGTTCCAAGTAAACAGAAAGTTCAGGATAAGGTCGGTCCTCTAGAAGGTAGTGATGGAAACATAACAACAGAGGGATTCTTAATGGCAGAAAACCTAAATGAGTACTTTAGTTCGGTGTTTACCAGGGAAGATATTAGTATATTACCAGTACTTGAGACTAAGTTCGATGGGAGAGAGTTTGACTATTTAGGACAACTAATTGTAACCCCAACAATGGTAGCTATGAAAATAAGAGATATGAAGGATAATAAATCACCTGGAGTGGATGGGATTCCTCCCAAATTACTATTGGAAATTGTAGAACAAATCAGCATACCGCTTGCAACAGTGTTCAATTTGTCATTAGAGGAGGGAATAGTTCCGTTAGAATGGAAAGAAGCAAACATTATACCATTATTTAAAAAAGGTTCGAGAAACAAGTCAGAGAACTATAGACCAGTGAGTTTAACATCGGTGATTTGCAAACTATTAGAA
>CBDHHR010000255.1:12500-14305 GCA_965263245.1 Metamycoplasmataceae bacterium
TCAACTAATATATACACAGCAATGAATGCCGAGAATACTGAGAGGATAGGATGAATGTGAAAGAATCTCTGCATTCAGGCTGTCTACATTATACATGCTGTAGCTTAGTTAGTGAAGCATTTACACATTTACTACTTGTGTTTAGAAAGGCAATAGGAGTGAAGCTGACCGCAACTACAAGATGGCGCCCAACACTGGGTCAGGGAACGAAAAGAGTGGCCATGGGACGACCAGTGTGTGTGTGAGCAAGTCCTCGCGAGAAGAGGAAAATAAGAACGAGGCGAGCACCACACAACCTGGCACACGTTGTGTCTGCAAATATTGCTTTGGCTAAACAACAAAAAACACTAATTATTACTGTTGTGAATCACTATAGCACTGTGGCAGTCTGCTTGTCATTTATTGTCATTGTTGATATTGTGTGTATGAGTAGAGAGTGCAATAGGGTGACCACATTTTATAAATGACCCTCATTGGCTGCACGTAAACAGTAGGGAGCGGTCTTAATTTTGGATCCTGTTGCATATAAGGCTTGCACAGTACATAGTTTTAATCATGTTTAGTCAGACACTGTGTTTTGTATTATTTAACAAGATTTAACAAGATTGCCACCTAGAGATTCAACTCTAGATGGCAGGTTGACTAGGAAGCCATTTGGCTTATCGAGAGTCCAACCTATCTATCTAAGTATACCCCGCCGGTCTTAGGTATATGTCAATTTTATTTTTGTTAGGTTATATAAAATATACATTCATATTATACTTTACAACCTAGCATTGCATAAGTAAATTTTGAGTTGAATGGTGTCATAAATATATAACATTTAAGAGTTAACACATTTAATATTACTATTATTTCAACCCGACTATTAATGTCCAGTTATGAATATCATTGATTCTCCAGATCATAATATTCATTATTACGTTTTATATTGTCTTATTACTTTTAAATTGATATTTTATTGTACATTGATCAATTATCAGTATTATCAGTTGCTTGTTTTGAAATATCAAAATATGTACATGTTTGTCTTCAGTTAATGTAGTTGTATATACGGTATGTACAACTACATTAACTGAAGACAAAACATATACGGTATGTTCACATCGTACTTTACAAGCTAGCCTTGTGCAAATTATTTTATATTTATGAGTGTTATTGTTTATTTTTAGTTATTATATATTTTCATGTATGACTTGTATGAAAATGATTGCATATGATTGTAAAATTATAAAAATATTTATAAATGTTCTTTAGTTAAAATGGAAATAAATAAATGATTATTAAAAAGTGAGCACGATTAATTGCAAAAATAAAATGTCTGTAATAAAACTGAATATAAATATTTTAAATGCATGTAATAATTATTAGCAAGTGAGATTAATGAATTGCGAAAATTTTATTTATATAATAAAACTGTAAATAAATTATGTTTGATATGCATGTCACAATTATTAGCAAGACTGATTAACTGCGAAAATAAAATGTATGTAATAAAACTGGAAATAAATGATGTTTAAATGTACGTGATAATACTTATTAACACTGCCTCATAATCGAAACAGTATCCAATTTTTGGCTATTTATTCTACTAATACAGTTTCCACCTAGATTCTAACGACATTGTATGCTTCAGATAAAAATCGCGTAATGTGTTTATATAGGTCAGTTCGCTCAGCTCGGTCGGAAGTCGCACCCGCAGTGTCAAGGTCGCACTGTCAAATGCACGAGGCGCGTGTTTACTTCCAGCAACCAATCGCAACGCAGATAGCATTGCAAGCAATGCCATAATAAAACTTGTATAC
>CBDHHR010000256.1:0-7567 GCA_965263245.1 Metamycoplasmataceae bacterium
TTTGTGTCTTTTTTAAACTCTACCAAACAGGACCTAACGCTCTACCCTACGCAGTGTGCCCGCTCTCCTGGTAGTTAGGTCCCACGTATGCGACTAACATACCAGGTCCTCCATATCCAGCGCGGGTGCAACACGGTGCTTGTCTATCTACCGTAGCTCGCTGCCCTGGCAGTCGGGTGTTGTCTGTTCTCAAGGGACGTTGGCGCGCTTTGGCACGGTGGAGCGGTGGAACAGTGGAGCGCAGGAGGTTAAATGTCAAGGTCAAATGTCACATGACAAGGTCAAGCATCATAATTTTGACGTTCTGCACGTATTCCACTTGGGTCACTTTTTTCACGTCCCTCGTGTAGGCCACCATGCGCAGTGATATTGTTTTCTATCTATCTTATATAACTGCGCTAATGAAACTGGAGACCAGCAGTAAACAAAAAATAATGCAACACATTGTATCTGTGACGTAGTGGCCCTAGCTTGACAAGTCTGGGCACGTTTATTCATATGGTGGTATCACGTCATGTCCAGTATGTAGGTCACAGGTCTTTCCCAATACAACATTATAGTCCACGCGTCGCAACCATGTCCAGTATGTAGGTCACATAGGTCACGTTCCCTTAGTTTCTTTCCTACGTATGCGACTAACATACCTAAATATCTAGTTTGGTTACATACCTTGTCCTCCATATGCAGTGCGGGCGTAACACGGTGCTTATCTATCTATCGAAGCTTGCTGTCCTGGCAGTCGGGTGTTGTCTGTTCTCATCGAGGGAAGCTGGCTGAGTCAGCATCAGTTACTGTGCGTCAGTGGACGACGTTGTGTGATTGCAAGTGATTGGTACATTACGCAACAGCAAATCACTACGTCAGCTGTAATACATTGTATCTGTGACGTAGTTTTCCTACCCAGACAAGTCTGGACACGTTTATTCATATGATGGTATCACTTCATGTCCAATATGTAGGTCACATAGGTCACTTTCTCCACGTATGTAACTTACATATTCGTGCGTGCGCATGCGTGTGCATGTGCGCGTTCGTGTGTGTGTGTCCGCGTGTGTCAGTATGTGTCAGTGTGTGTCCGTATGTGTTCATATGTGGCCGCGTATGTACGAATGTGTTCGCGTGTGTCAGGCACGAAATGTTTACAGACACGGTGAGTTTAGACACGTTATGTTTACCAAACAAAACAAAACAAAACAAAACAAAACAAAACAAAACAAAACAAAGCAAAGCAAAGCAAAGCAAAGCAAAGCAACGCAACGCAACGCAACGCAACGCAACGCAACGCAACGCAACGCAACGCAACGCAACGCAACGCAACGCAACGCAACGCAACGCAACGCAACGCAACGCAACGCAACGCAACGCAACGCAACACCACACAACAAAAAGGTCAGTTTACAGACACGTTATGTTTACAAAACAAAAGCAAAACTTACAAACACGAAAGTAAGTTTACAGACACGTTATGTTTACAAAAACAAAACATAATCATTCCAGTAAGTTTTCAATCAGATCACTTTATTGTCCTTAAAAAGGATATGCATTTTACAACTCATGATCACATCTAAGATATATGGGATGGCCACAACAAAATGCAAATGAATTTCCAGATGTATCCACTACAAGAACAATTCAACCGGGTGACATCAATATGACTCATTTAGCATTCAACATTCTAATGGCCACAGGCTCAAAACTCCTGCTATAGCGAGATGTTTTACATTTTATACAACGGTATCTCCTTTGAGACGGAAGTACATGGAAGAACGTATAGAGTGGGTGATCAGACTCAGTAGCGACAGCACGAGCTTTCTTCAAAATTGCATGGTCGATTATTTCGGAGAGCTTTGGTGTAGGTAAACCAATGATCTTGGCAGAAACATGTGAGATTTTCAGAAGCCTGTTACAGTTTTCACAGAAAGAATAGGGTAGTAACAACTGCTACAGTATGTTAAGAGAGGCTCAATTATGCTACGGTAAAGGCGTAGAAGAAGTAGTGGATCAACGTAGAAAGCTCGTAACTTTCGAAGAACGTGCAGTCGCTGCTGAGACTTCTTTTGCACGGCTGTAACATGCTCTGTAAATGACAATTTTTCATTTAATATAACACCGAGGTATTTGAATGAATCAACCTGTTCCACAGGTTCACCGTTGATGACAATATGACTAATGACAGTTCTATTACGACGGAAGTCGATGCACATTTCTTTCGTTTTGGAAACATTTAGATGCAGAAAATTGTTACTGCACCAACTAGAGAAACGTACCACTGAAGACATATATGACTGGTATGAGGCAAAATCATTCAATCCATGGCTGTATCATCAGAAAACCTCACAAATTGGGTAGATGAATCAACACTACGACAGTCATTTGAATACAAGGTGTACAAAAATGGACTCAGAACAGAACCCTGAGGCGCACCTGTGTTGCTAACAAGCACTGGTGACTTTATATCACCCACTCGAACACACTGCGGGCGGTTACTTAAAAATGAAAACCCAGTGAACAAGTGCGGCTGGAACTTCTAGTTTTTGTAGTTTATCAATCATGACATGCCTTTGTATTGTGTTAAATGTTGAACTGAAATATATAAATAAGATTCGAGCATAGTTACCAGCTGTCTCCATGTGTTCAAATAGTTTGTGTAGAAGGCAAGCTAATGCATCGTCAGTGCCTCTTCTGGAACGGTACGCGAACTGATATGGGTCCAGTTGACATTTAACATGTGGGAGAATGTGAGACAAAATCAGTCTTTCAAAACATTTTATGACAATGGACGTTAGGGCCACGGGTCTGAAATGGTTTAACTCTGACGGTGATGACATTTTAGGGACGGGTACCACTATAGACGTTTTCCAGATGGTTGGAATCACACCTATATCCACAGACTGTTTAAACAGTGGCTGAAATACCGGACCAAACTCAATTGCACACTCTTTAAGTAAGCGGCCTGGAAGGAGCTTTATTAGCCTTACACTTTTTGAATTGATTTGTGACATCCACGGTAGAAATGTCAATATCACCTGGTACGTACGTGTAAAGGGCCAGCAGCTAGGAGCGACTCACTCATTAGAAAAATCATGGCAGTCAAATCTGTTATAAAACAAATTTAAGTCTGAAGCATATTTCAATGGATCAGTAGTTGAAGGGACAGATAATCTATCCAAACGACCTGACATCTTTTTCAAATGCGCAAAGGCCTGTTTACTGTTCATGCAGCTAAACTAATTTTCAACCTTTTCACGACACCTTTGTTTTGCTTGCGAGATTTCTGTTTGTAGCTGTCTGTGTGCGTTTTTCATTGTGTGTATGTCCTTAGAGCGGTATGCGATTTGTTTTTTCTTAAGCGTGTTTTTATATCAGACGTTATCCAAAGCTTTGAATTAGGATAAACAGTCACAGTTTTCATTGGAATGGTGGAGTACATGCAAAAGGTAAATAGAACGGGCGAACAGACAGCGTCAACAGTTCCAAATTCGGTGAACAGAGTGTGGTGTGTATTTTAACGTTGGAACACCACCGATTGTTTATGTAAATGCACAAACCCCTTCCTATCGTCTTGCCCGATTGTTTAGTTCTGTCTGAATGATACACAGTAAACCCGTCCAGAATGATGTCATCGTCTGGACGGGTAGAGTCTCGATAGGCCTCTCGATAGACGTTGTCGTATCGGCACTTTGCGTGAAGCTCGTCAATTTTGTTGTACAGCGCCTGGACGTTTGCAAATACAACAGATGGTGGGGGAGTTTGCTGCTCGTCTACGAAGTCTGTTCATTACACCAACACGCCTACCTCGTTTGCGTTTCTTGGACGCATCTTGTGTGGTGTTGACATTCGGCATCAACGGCCGTGAAGACGGCGGAGGTGGAGGCGGGCGTAGCCGAAGCAGTTCATTCCGCGTGTAAACGAATCCGCAATGTTGTTGGGTGTCGTCTCCGGTTCGAAGTCCAGAACGTAAGTCGCTCAACACATTTACCATTGAAGGCATGCTGCACTAAATAAGTCAATGTCGCATTAAGATTTGTAGAACAAGTTTATAGATATGTAAATAAACATAAAAAAACAGCTGGAGATCAATTAGTCAAAACAAAACAAAACAGTAAGTTTACAATTACGTTATGTTTAAAAAACAAAACAAAAGTCGTACGTGTGTGCGTGTGTGCGTGTGTGCGTATGTCCGTAACTGTTCACATGCGTTCGCGTGTGTCCGCGTGTGACCAAAACACAACACAACACAACACAACACAACACAACACAACACAACACAACACAACACAACACAACACAACACAACACAACACAACACAACACAACACAACACAACACAACACAACAAAACAGTAAGTTTACAGACACGTTATGTTTACAATACAAAACCAAAACGTTACAAAACAGTAAGTTTATAAAATAAAAACAAAACAGTAAGTTTACAAAAACAAAACAAAACAAAACAAAACAAAACAAAACAAAACAAAACAAAACAAAACAAAACAAAACAAAACAAAACAAAACAAAACAAAACAAAACAAAACAAAACAAAACAGTAAGTTTTCAAAACAAAAACAAAACAGTAGTTTACAAAACAAAACAAAAGAAAACAAAGCAAAATAAAACCGTACGTTTACAGACACGTCATATTTACAAAAGAAAACAAAACAAAAGAAAAAAATTGTGCGTTTGTGCAACAGTAAGTTTACTGTCACGTTATGTTTAAAAAACAAAAATCGTCCGTAAGTGTTCGCATGTGTACGTAAGTGTTCGCGTGTGTCTGTGTGTGTGTCCGCTTGTGTCCGCGCGTGACCGCATGTGACCGCGTGTGACCGCTTTTGCCCGCGTGTGTCCGCATGTGACCGATCGTGTCCGCGTTTGTCCGCGGGTGTGCGTATGTATGTGTGTGCGCGCGCGCGTGTGTGTCCGCTTGTGCGAGTGCGCGTGTACGCGTTTGCGCGTGTGTCCGTACGTGTGTGTATGTGTGTGTGTGCGCGCGCGTTTGCGCGTAGGTGTGTGCGCGTGTGTGAGTGTGTGTGTGTCCGCTTGTGACCGCGTGAGACCGCTTGTGTCCGCGTGTGTCCGCGTGTGTCCGCGTGTGTCCGCGAGTGTCCGCGTGTGACCGCGTGTGTCCGCGTGTGTCCGCGTGTGACCCCGTGTGACCGCGTGTGTCCGCGTGTGTTCGCATGTGTCCGCGTGTGTTCCCGTGTGACCGCGTGTGTCCGCGTGTGTTCGCGTGTGTCCCCGTGTGACCGCGTGTGTCCGCGTGTGTCCCCGTGTGTCCGCGTGTGTCGGTGTGTGTGTGTGTGTGTGTGTGTGTGTGTGTGTGTGTGTGTGTGTGTGTGTGTGTGTGTTTGTGTGTGTGTGTGTGTGTGTGTGTGTGTGTGTGTGTGTGTGTGTGTGTGTGTGTGTGTGTGTGTGTGCGCGCGGTTGCGCGTAGGTGTGCGCGCGTGTGCGAGTGTGTGCGGGTGCGCGCGCGCGTGTACGTGTGCGCGTAAAAATTTCGACGGGACAACCTTGCCAAGTTTTCTTATTTGACGGAGTCAGTGTGCTAACTACGTTAGACGGTAGCGGCATCTAGAGGATCAAACAGCCACTAATTAGAGTCAGACACAGAACAGAGTTGATAATCTTGGCAAATGTATGTGTTTTACTAAGTCAGTGTGCTAACTTCGTTGCATTTCGTAACGTTTCACCGTTTCATAGCGCTAGACAGGTGGTGTTTTCATATGTTTAACTAAGTTAGCCTTGTAACTTGTAGTAAAATCTCAATATTTTATCGTTTCGACCTTACATCCTTTTTACATTGTCGTATTTTTACTAAGTCGGTGTGGTGATTTCCTAACATTTACCGACTCGACGATACAGAAAAATCGTTTCCGGTCACGTTTAAGACATAACTTCCGTTAAAAGGACGCTTCATGTTACGTGCAAAACATAATTATAGCATATCTTTTAGCGTTTCGAGTCAATAACCTTTATAATATTTATTGGTAGTTATATATTGTTAACACATATTTATGGAGCGGGTTTGCAGCAATTGGCGCCGGGTCCGCCAAGTGGTGCGGGAACGAAAAATTGGAGAGTGTCTGTATGTTAATTGTTTGGTAGTTATAACCAACAAGTGTTTAATTATAGTTATCAGTGCTTTATAACCTTTATAAGTCAGGTTGTTCTGTATTATTAGTACAGTTACAACATATGTAATATATCTAGTGAAATAATATATTAATATAGCAACACAGGAATAGACGGTGTATAAGAGGGCACAGACAGTATGGATATTTATATATATATATATATATATATATATATATATATATATATATATATATATATATATATATATATAAGAGATAACTACATACCGTACACTTACAAGTACCCCCACACCCAGATATATATATATATATATATATATATATATATATATATGTATATATATATATATATCTGTATATATATATATATATATATATATATATATATATATATATATGTGTGTGTGTGTTGTGTGTGTGTGAGTGTGTGAGCGTGTGTCTGTGTGGTGGTGGTGGTGGTGTGTTTGTGTGCGTGTGTGCGTGTGTGCGTGTGTGCGTGTGTGCGTGTGTGCGTGTGTGTGGGTGTGTGCGTGTGTGAGTGCGTGTGTGTGTGTACTTGTAATTGTACGGTATTTAGTTATCTCTTAGAGAGTGTGCAGCCCTCTGCGAGCTGTATACATACAACATACAACTGTCGTTTGACTTTGCTCATATACGCGCAAATAGATGACTGACTTTGTACGTTGTCAGTATACTTGTATTGAATGCGATATTTCATGGGGAGCCAATGGAGAGTCTCTAAAATTGGTGTTACGAGGTCGTAACGACTGCCTTTCACCACAACTCGAGCGGCTGCATGTTGTACTCTCTGCAGTGCAGCCAACAAGGGGCGCCCAGTCCCTCCACTCGTTTGCTAATCGCCAAAGCGGTTCTTTTATGACCAGATGTGTAATGTGTTAATAGTTTAACTAGTATGCACAGTCAGTTAATTTTTTTAATGTGTTCTTGTCATTTTTTATTGTAAAAAAAGAATCGCCGTTACACCGGGTATAACTGGCGAAACAATCAGCAGCTGCCGACGTCCTTTGCTTTTTGGGTCACGTGCTTTATGCGAGATCGACCTACTGCGGCACAATAACAAATCGCACGTGCTTTTGCGCGTCATGACTAAGATTCCAAAGGCAAAGTGATTCTTCTATGAAGGTACGCATTAAGTGCATTAACGCAGTTAGCAACAAGAGCGAGTAGTCGGGGGCTAATTCATTCTTGTGAACGTCTACTCGACGCGGATTCTCTAACTTGTAAGATTATCAGTGTCGCTGACAAGGCAAGCCAGTTGAGTTTGAATTGACAGTCACCATCAAATCAATATCCCTCGGCATCACTCAGCCAGACACAACCTGTGTTGATATGTACCGGTATTGTATTCGATTACGCAGGATCTTGTTAATAAACTTAGTAATTGCGAAAGTACATATCCATAGAGAATAGATGACGGGAGGGACGAAATGATAAATAAAATTGACATGGGGGAC
>CBDHHR010000257.1:0-7088 GCA_965263245.1 Metamycoplasmataceae bacterium
AACTTCAGAAAATTCAGCTTTCGGAAAAAATCGGCCTTCGGGTAACTTTCGCTTTCGGACATGCGCTATTCTTCATTGCCTGAATCAGATTCGAAATTTTTGCAATTTTTTGGTTAAGACATGTTTTCATCATAACATTTGTCATCATCAGATACACATAAAAATTTTTCACAATATCTTTCTTTGCGCTCATTGGATTGTAATACCTGCAAGAATGATCGTCGCCTGCAGCTTGGAGCCAATGTGAATTGCCCAGGGTGCAAGACATAAACCTGAGCGGCAGAACAGTTAGCATGGAATAACGTTGATAGTCATTGACCCGTTTGCGTGGATTGAACCGTTGGCGCATTTGTCAGAGCGCAAAGTTTGCGCTCGTGTCAAATGAATAAGTGTCACTTCACGATTATCATGTCGTGTGTTCAATCCACACTTCGGAACATTCGGAAAATATCCGGACAAATTCGGCGTTCGGAAAAATTCGGCCTTCGCATAACTTTCGCTTTCGGACATGCGCTATTCTTCATTGCCTGAATCAGATTCGAAATTTTTGCAATTTTTTGGTTAAGACATGTTTTCATCATAACATTTGTCATCATCAGATACACAAAAAATTTTTCACAATATCTTTCTTTGCGCTCATTGGATTGTAATACCTGCAAGAATGATCGTCGCCTGCAGCTTGGAGCCAATGTGAATTGCCCAGGGTGCAAGACATAAACCTGAGCGGCAGAACAGTTAGCATGGAATAACGTTGATAGTCATTGACCCGTTTGCGTGGATTGAACCGGTGGCGCATTTGTCAGAGCGCAAAGTTTGCGCTCGTGTCAAATGAATAAGTGTCACTTCACGTTTATCATGTCGTGTGTTCAATCCACACTTCGGAACATTCGGTAAATATTCGGACAAATTCGGCTTTGGAAAAATTCAATAAGTGTCACTTCACGATTATCATGTCGTGTGTTGAATCCACAATTCGGAAACTTCGGAAAATTCGGCTTTGGGAAAAAATCGGCCTTCGGGTAACATTCGGTGTCGGACTTACGCTATTCTTCATTGCCTGAATCAAATTCGAATTTTTTATTATTTTCTGGTTAAGACATGTTTTCACCATAACATTTGTCATCATTAGATACACAAAAAATTTTTCAAAATATCCTTCTGAGTGCTCAGTGAATTGTAATACCTGCAAGAATGGTCGTCGCCTGCAGCTTGGAGCGAAGATGAATTGCCGAGGGTACAAGACATAGACCTGAGCGGCAGAACAGTTAGCATGGGAAAACGTTGATAGTCGTGGACCTGTTTCCGTTGATTGAACCGGTGGCGCACTTGTCAGAGCGCAAAGTTTGCGCTCGTGTCAAATGAATAAGAGTCACTTCACGTTTATCATGTCGTGTGTTCAATCCACACTTCGGAACATTCGGTAAATATTCCGACAAATTCGACTTTCGAAAAATTCAATAAGTGTCACTTCACGATTGTCATGTCGTGTGTTGAATCCACAATTCCTAAACGTCGGAAAATTCGGCTTTGGGGAAAAATCGGCCTTCGGGTAACATTCGGTGTCGGACCTACGCTATTCTTCATTGCCTGAATCAAATTCGAATTTTTTATTTTTTTCTGGTTAAGACATGTTTTCACCATAACATTTGTCATCATCAGATACACAAAAAATTTTTCAAAACATCCTTCTGAGTGCTCAGTGAATTGTAATACCTGCATGAATGGTCGTCGCCTGCATCTTGGAGCGAAGATGAATTGCCGAGGGTACACGACATAGACCTGAGCGGCAGAACAGTTAGCATGGAATAACGTTGATAGTCATTGACCCGTTTGCGTGGATTGAACCGGTGGCGCATTTGTCAGAGCGCAAAGTTTGCGCTCGTGTCAAATGAATAAGTATCACTTCACGATTATCATGTCGTGTGTTCAATCCACACTTCGGAACATTCGGTAAATATTCGCACAAATTCGGCTTTCGAAAAATTCAATAAGTGTCACTTCACGATCATCATGTCGTGTGTTGAATCCACACTTCGGAAAATTCGGCATTCGGAAAAATTCGGCCTTAGCATAACTTTCGCTTCGGACATGCGCGATTCTTCATTGCCTGAATCAGATTCGAAATTTTTATAATTTTTTTGTTAAGACATGTTTTCATCATAACATTTGTCACCATGAGATACACAAAAATTTTTCAAAATATCCTTCTTAGCTCTCAGTGGATTGTTTTAACTCCAAGAATGATCGTCGCCTGAAGCTTAGAGCGAATATGAATTGCCCAGGGTGCAAGACATAGACCTGAGCGGCAGAACAGTTAGCATAGAATAACGTTGATAGTCATTGACCCGTTTGCGTGGATTGAACCGTTGGCGCATTTGTCAGAGCGCAAAGTTTGCGCTCGTGTCAAATGAATAAGTGTCACTTCACGATTATCATGTCGTGTGTTCAATCCACACTTCGGAACATTCGGTAAATATTCGGACAAATTCGGCTTTCGAAAAATTCAATAAGTGTCACTTCACGATCGTCATGTCGTGTGTTGAATCCACAATTCGAAACTTCAGAAAATTCAGCTTTCGGAAAAAATCGGCCTTCGGGTAACATTCGGTGTAGGACATACGCTATTCTTCATTGCCTGAATCAAATTCGAAATTTTTATAATTTTTTGGTTAAGACATGTTTTCATCATAACATTTGTCATCATCAGATACAATAAAAATTTTTCACAATATCTTTCTCTCCGCTCAGTGGATTGTAGTACCTGCAAGAATGATCGTTGCCTGCAGCTTGGAGCGAATGTGAATTGCCCAGGGTGCAAGACATAAACCTGAGCGGCAGAATAGTTAGCATGGAATAACGTTGATAGTCATTGACCCGTTTGCGTGGATTGAACCGTTGGCGCATTTGTCAGAGCGCAAAGTTTGCGCTCGTGTCAAATGAATAAGTGTCACTTCACGATTATCATGTCGTGTGTTCAATCCACACTTCGGAACATTCGGAAAATATCCGGACAAATTCGGCGTTCGGAAAAATTCGGCCTTCGCATAACTTTCGCTTTCGGACATGCGCTATTCTTCATTGCCTGAATCAGATTCGAAATTTTTGCAATTTTTTGGTTAAGACATGTTTTCATCATAACATTTGTCATCATCAGATACACAAAAAATTTTTCACAATATCTTTCTTTGCGCTCATTGGATTGTAATACCTGCAAGAATGATCGTCGCCTGCAGCTTGGAGCCAATGTGAATTGCCCAGGGTGCAAGACATAAACCTGAGCGGCAGAACAGTTAGCATGGAATAACGTTGATAGTCATTGACCCGTTTGCGTGGATTGAACCGGTGGCGCATTTGTCAGAGCGCAAAGTTTGCGCTCGTGTCAAATGAATAAGTGTCACTTCACGTTTATCATGTCGTGTGTTCAATCCACACTTCGGAACATTCGGTAAATATTCGGACAAATTCGGCTTTGGAAAAATTCAATAAGTGTCACTTCACGATTATCATGTCGTGTGTTGAATCCACAATTCGGAAACTTCGGAAAATTCGGCTTTGGGAAAAAATCGGTCTTCGGGTAACATTCGGTGTCGGACTTACGCTATTCTTCATTGCCTGAATCAAATTCGAATTTTTTATTATTTTCTGGTTAAGACATGTTTTCACCATAACATTTGTCATCATTAGATACACAAAAAATTTTTCAAAATATCCTTCTGAGTGCTCAGTGAATTGTAATACCTGCAAGAATGGTCGTCGCCTGCAGCTTGGAGCGAAGATGAATTGCCGAGGGTACAAGACATAGACCTGAGCGGCAGAACAGTTAGCATGGGAAAACGTTGATAGTCGTGGACCTGTTTCCGTTGATTGAACCGGTGGCGCACTTGTCAGAGCGCAAAGTTTGCGCTCGTGTCAAATGAATAAGAGTCACTTCACGTTTATCATGTCGTGTGTTCAATCCACACTTCGGAACATTCGGTAAATATTCCGACAAATTCGACTTTCGAAAAATTCAATAAGTGTCACTTCACGATTGTCATGTCGTGTGTTGAATCCACAATTCCTAAACGTCGGAAAATTCGGCTTTGGGGAAAAATCGGCCTTCGGGTAACATTCGGTGTCGGACCTACGCTATTCTTCATTGCCTGAATCAAATTCGAATTTTTTATTTTTTTCTGGTTAAGACATGTTTTCACCATAACATTTGTCATCATCAGATACACAAAAAATTTTTCAAAACATCCTTCTGAGTGCTCAGTGAATTGTAATACCTGCATGAATGGTCGTCGCCTGCATCTTGGAGCGAAGATGAATTGCCGAGGGTACACGACATAGACCTGAGCGGCAGAACAGTTAGCATGGAATAACGTTGATAGTCATTGACCCGTTTGCGTGGATTGAACCGGTGGCGCATTTGTCAGAGCGCAAAGTTTGCGCTCGTGTCAAATGAATAAGTATCACTTCACGATTATCATGTCGTGTGTTCAATCCACACTTCGGAACATTCGGTAAATATTCGCACAAATTCGGCTTTCGAAAAATTCAATAAGTGTCACTTCACGATCATCATGTCGTGTGTTGAATCCACACTTCGGAAAATTCGGCATTCGGAAAAATTCGGCCTTAGCATAACTTTCGCTTCGGACATGCGCGATTCTTCATTGCCTGAATCAGATTCGAAATTTTTATAATTTTTTTGTTAAGACATGTTTTCATCATAACATTTGTCACCATGAGATACACAAAAATTTTTCAAAATATCCTTCTTAGCTCTCAGTGGATTGTTTTAACTCCAAGAATGATCGTCGCCTGAAGCTTAGAGCGAATATGAATTGCCCAGGGTGCAAGACATAGACCTGAGCGGCAGAACAGTTAGCATAGAATAACGTTGATAGTCATTGACCCGTTTGCGTGGATTGAACCGTTGGCGCATTTGTCAGAGCGCAAAGTTTGCGCTCGTGTCAAATGAATAAGTGTCACTTCACGATTATCATGTCGTGTGTTCAATCCACACTTCGGAACATTCGGTAAATATTCGGACAAATTCGTCTTTCGAAAAATTCAATAAGTGTCACTTCACGATCGTCATGTCGTGTGTTGAATCCACAATTCGAAACTTCAGAAAATTCAGCTTTCGGAAAAAATCGGCCTTCGGGTAACATTCGGTGTAGGACATACGCTATTCTTCATGGCCTGAATCAAATTCGAAATTTTTATAATTTTTTGGTTAAGACATGTTTTCATCATAACATTTGTCATCATCAGATACAATAAAAATTTTTCACAATATCTTTCTCTGCGCTCAGTGGATTGTAGTACCTGCAAGAATGATCGTTGCCTGCAGCTTGGAGCGAATGTGAATTGCCCAGGGTGCAAGACATAAACCTGAGCGGCAGAACAGCTAGCATGGAATAACGTTGATAGTCATTGACCCGTTTGCGTGGATTGAACCGTTGGCGAATTTGTCAGAGCGCAAAGTTTGCGCTCGTGTCAAATGAATAAGTGTCACTTCACGATTATCATGTCGTGTGTTCAATCCACACTTCGGAACATTCGGAAAATATCCGGACAAATTCGGCGTTCGGAAAAATTCGGCCTTCGCATAACTTTCGCTTTCGGACATGCGCTATTCTTCATTGCCTGAATCAGATTCGAAATTTTTGCAATTTTTTGGTTAAGACATGTTTTCATCATAACATTTGTCATCATCAGATACACAAAAAATTTTTCACAATATCTTTCTTTGCGCTCATTGGATTGTAATACCTGCAAGAATGATCGTCGCGTGCAGCTTGGAGCCAATGTGAATTGCCCAGGGTGCAAGACATAAACCTGAGCGGCAGAACAGTTAGCATGGAATAACGTTGATAGTCATTGACCCGTTTGCGTGGATTGAACCGGTGGCGCATTTGTCAGAGCGCAAAGTTTGCGCTCGTGTCAAATGAATAAGTGTCACTTCACGTTTATCATGTCGTGTGTTCAATCCACACCTCGGAACATTCGGTAAATATTCGGACAAATTCGGCTTTGGAAAAATTTAATAAGTGTCACTTCACGATTTTCATGTCGTGTGTTGAATCCACAATTCGGAAACTTCGGAAAATTCGGCTTTGGGAAAAAATCGGCCTTCGGGTAACATTCGGTGTCGGACTTACGCTATTCTTCATTGCCTGAATCAAATTCGAATTTTTTATTATTTTCTGGTTAAGACATGTTTTCACCATAACATTTGTCATCATTAGATACACAAAAAAGTTTTCAAAATATCCTTCTGAGTGCTCAGTGAATTGTAATACCTGCAAGAATGGTCGTCGCCTGCAGCTTGGAGCGAAGATGAATTGCCGAGGGTACAAGACATAGACCTGAGCGGCAGAACAGTTAGCATGGGATAACGTTGATAGTCGTGGACCTGTTTGCGTGGATTGAACCGGTGGCGCACTTGTCAGAACGCAAAGTTTGCGCTCATGTCAAATGAATAAGAGTCACTTCACGATTATCATGTCGTGTGTTCAATCCACACTTCGGAACATTCGGTAAATATTCCGACAAATTCGGCTTTCGAAGAATTCAATAAGTGTCACTTCACGATTGTCATGTCGTGTGTTGAATCCACAACTCGGAAACTTCAAAAAATGCGGCTTTTGGAAAAAATCGGCCTTCGGGTAACATTCGGTGTAGGACATACGCTATTCTTCATTGCCTGAATCAAATTCGAAAGTTTTATAATTTTTTCGTTAAGACATGTTTTCATCATAACATTTGTCATCATTAGATACAATAAAAATTTTTCACAATATCTTTCTTTGCGCTCAGTGGATTGTAGTACCTGCAAGAATGATCGTTGCCTGCAGCTTGGAGCGAATGTGAATTGACCAGGGTGCAAGACATAAAACTGAGCGGCAGAACAGTTAGCATGGAATAACGTTGATAGTCATTGACCCGTTTGCGTGGATTGAACCGGCGGCGCATTTGTCAGAGCGTAAAGTTTGCGCTAAGTGCCACTTCACGATTGTCATGTCGTGTGTTCAATCCCCACTTCGGAACATTCGGTAAATATTCGGACAAATTCGCTTTCGGAAAAATTCGGCCTT
>CBDHHR010000258.1:0-7500 GCA_965263245.1 Metamycoplasmataceae bacterium
GTCTGTCTCTATGTATGTATGTATGTATATGTGTGTGTGTATGTATTTATGTATATACAGTGTATATATGTATGTATGTATGTATGTATGTATGTATGTATGTATGTATGTATGTATGTATATGTGTGTGTGTATGTATTTATGTATATACAGTGTATATATGTATGTATGTATGTATGTATGTATGTATGTATGTATGTATGTATGTATGTATGTATGTATGTATGTATGTATGTATGTATGTATGTATGTATGTATGTATGTATGTATGCATGCATGCATGCATGCATGTATGTATGTATGTATTCATGTGTGTATGTATGTAGGTATGTATGTATTATGTGTGTATGTATTCATGTGTGTATATATGTAGGTATGTCTGCATTATGTATGTATGTGTTTATGTATGTATGTATGTATGTGCGTGCGGGCGTGCGTGCGTCTGTGTGATGATGTGTCTTTGCGTGGATGTGTATATATGTGACGGTTAGGGTTATTTGAGAAATGTCCGCTAAGGCAACACGTGGTGATGGTCATGCGAATAATCAGACACTGGAATTGAACATGTCGACATATCACATCTAAGTCTAAGACTCACCTTGAATCGTCGTCACGAACCAGTAGAACATCCTGTGTTTCTCTCTATTAGTGAAGTAGACACTCACGCCTTTCTCATAATGGCCAATCAGCGGTTGTTGCCGAATAGCCAGAGTACAAAATATATAGCTCATAGGCGGTAACTCGTTGGGTGCTGGCTCAGGAAAGACGTTGAGACAGACTTTCTTGGTTGACTTGTTAGCAGGCATGATCACTGCAGAAATGTCCACGTTCAGACCACTAGGATGTGACCTCGGTATCAACTGACACCGACACTTGCTGGATGGTGATGACGTCAGTCTTAAGTGGAGTCCCCCTGACTGACGCCTCTTAGTTTACCTGCACACACGTTGTTTTCATTGGCTGAAAAAATAAAAAAGTAAGTTGTTATGTAGCGCAGTATCCAGTCTTCAGGACTGCCCAAAGAACTTTATACTTTACTTCCCTGGCAGACATGTTCAATCAAACACTATCTCTATTTCTCTGGGAATTCAAGCACTCAGCCAAGCTGTAGTTAATGCGCGAAGGCTGCACGTACAGTTATTCATAATGTCTACAGCCATGTACTCATTCACACAAATGAGTGAACTGGGGCAATGTAGAGTGAAAAAAACAACGCAGCACTGGATTCGAACCCGGTTTCTCTGAGTCGAGAGTCCAAGCTCTACCCGTGAGCCACCTCGCTCTACAGAACATACGAAATAGTTTATCTCAGTACGACACAACGTGCGCTGTAAGAGAAAGCTGAATAAGCAGTCGTCATCGTTGGTAAGTTGTTGATGTAATGGTTCAGCGCAGAAACGATAAGGAACCAGCATTGTTATCGGTGTTGATGGAGTGCATAGCTAGTGTACATACACGTACAGTATAGGCTTTATTTCTAACAAAGACTCACCTACAAATTTATAGACGTAGATGTTAGTACATGTTTATTATTATATATAAAATGTTTGATTTCCCAAGATGCTTAAACAGAATATTTTTCTTCTAATGGAAATATCTATGTTATAAAACAACACATTGCTATTGACATAATAATGTGTGTGTGTGTGTGTGTGTGTGTGCGTGCGTGCGTGCGTGCGTGCGTGCGTGCGTGCGTGCGTGCGTGCGTGCGTGCGTGCGTGCGTGCGTGCGTGCGTGCGTGCGTGCGTGCGTGCGTGTGTCTGGCCATTATTATATCAATAGCAATATGTTATTTTATAACATAGATACTTCCATTAGAAGAAAAATATTCTGTTTAAACATCTTGGGAAATCAAACATTTTACCCAGGGCAGACCCCCTATAAATTAGCCACACCAGAGGGTAAATAAAATTCATTAGAATGCACTTCTCTAAATGGTATAAGAAGGAATAAAGTAACGTCCTGCAGGACCTCGATAGATTGTTCAAGTTATGGAATAAAGTCAAAAATGAAACAAATGAGTTACTTATTTAATTGTTAATAAATGATGTGTCGTAGTCATCATCACGTGTTATATCAATTTCATGTCGTCATTATCGTGTATTTGTCCAGGAAATGTACATGTGTTTATCAGTACTCTACCGGGACAGAGTGATGATCTTAATGTTACGTGCTTCTTCGATATATTTGTTTCTGATATATGTTTTATGTCTGTATGTCTGCGCATCTGTCTGTATATGTGTCTGTTTGTCTGTTTATCTTTTTGTCTGTCTGATATAATATAATACCTGCACGTGACTGGTCTTGAGTAAGAGACGCCAGCACCACGTACCTTCCGATGTGACAGCGACTGGCAAGAATAGTACAACCACGAGAAAGGTGCCAAAGCCAACTTCATACTGCCAGTTGACTTTCATGTTCGTGATTTAAGAAGATGCCTAAACAAACAACACAGAAGAAACACAACTAACAGAACACACCACACATAGTGGCTGGCATTTATGATACCAACCATCTAACAATCATCAACACCTACACGCACCCGAAACATGCAGGTACATATATAGTCATTAATGCATTATAAATTTACAATGATATATATATATATATATTGTACATAATATATGTATATATATTTTATATATGTAAATATTCTATACATGTATATATATATATGTTTATTTATATATTATATATTATATATATTTATATATTATATATATATATGTTTATATATATATATATATATATATTATATATATGTTTATATATATGTTTATATATATATATATATATATATATATATATATATATATATATATATATATATATATATATATATATTATATATATATTATATATATATTATATATATGTTTATATATATGTTTATATATATACATATATATATATCGTACGCTCGAACGTTTTGGTAAAAACCTACCTTCACCGTATCTTCAAATGCAACAACAACAATGCAGACTGTCAGTCTTCTACGTGCTTTTACCGTCGCCTCATATAACTAGGTCCATGCTTATATGCATGAATTAGTTGCAGCTGTTAACTTAGCAAACACGTACGGCTGTACCACGACACGTCATCGTCACTAAAGTAGCCCGCACACCGCGAAGACTCGCTCACGACGCGCTAAAGACGCACGCGTCTGTAGCGCGTCGTGGGCGAGTCTTCCAGGTGTGCGGGCTCCTCAAAACCGTCTCGAGGCGTCTTGAGTGCGTCGTGAGCGCGTCGTGAGCGAGTCTTGAGGATCGAACATGTTTGATTTTTCGGAAGCGTCTTGAGGTATTTTGACCTCGTCTTGACCTCGTCTCGACCGCGTCTTGTCTCACTTGGTGTGCGGGCAATTTGCTGTTAAGACGAGACGCAAAAATCGCATTTGCCAATTAGGAGCGGGCCTGGAGCCACGTGATACTTCGTACAAAGCTGAATATGGCCGATACTTGGTCAGAAGAAGTTGATAATATTTTGGCAAAAATTCCCGCTATTCTATGACGTAGCTGATAAGCATTATCTCAGTCATGTTTTAAAAGAAATGGTATTTCGGGAGATTGCGGAAGAAATAAATATGACAGGTAGCGCATGTGTAAAATTTACAATAGATCTTCCTAACCTGAAATTATACGACGCCGGTATCATACTGGTGTGGCAGTAATCATAGATCCAGTGGTGCTTTGCCATTTTTACTAAAACGTCTTATCAAATTGTACAGTAAGACGACATTTATCAGCTAAATATATAATATATATTATTTACAATTAATCCAAGCATTTAGCAAAACGTTATTTTGAGAGAAGTACTTACGAACTTTACTGGAAAAATCCAAATGTTGTCGAAGACAACTGCGCAAAAATTCCTGTATCTAAGTAAATTGTTCGTGTGTTACGATGAAACAGTTGGGGATCATACAATATATATATATATATATATATATATATATATATATATGTATATATATATATATATATATATATATATATATATATATATATACATATATATATACATATACATATACATATACATATACATATACATATACATATACATATACATATACATATACATATACATATACATATACATATACATATACGTATACGTATACATATACATACATGTTTGCCAAATTTTACCAAGAAAGGTGTCTGTGATGTGATGTGATGTGATGTGATGTGATGTGATGTGATGTGATGTGATGTGATGTGATGTGATGTGATGTGATGTGATGTGATGTGATGTGATGTTTTCACCATAATGCCATCATTCTGGTTCATATGTCCATATTAATTTTATAATTACTCCAGGTTTTCCAAATACAATCCACCTTTTTTCAGCACAAGAGGTGAAGAAAAAAGTGTTTTTTCTTGGTAATTTTGCTTTCCCCATGAGCGCGCGAAACGACCCGTCTTTAGTGCGTCGTGAGCGAGTCTTCGCGGTGTGCGGGCAAATCAACTAAAGACTCGCTCACGACTTGCTCAAGACTCGACCTGAAGACTCGCTCAAGACGCATCGAAAACGTGCCTGGAGCGCGTCGTGAGCGAGTCGTGGGCGAGTCTTCTCGGTGTTCGGGCCGCTAGACATTTTGGAGCACCGCCGAAAAATAGCATAATATCATAGCTTCTTTTGCATAAAAACATGAATTTATTTCATTGAAGGCCTGTCAAAAATTATCCCAGCTAAATGTGTGTTTAGAAGTTTAGAATACACATGTAAGCATGCATTTTTAATGTACTGTATGAAACAAACATAACTTTTAAATAATAACTAATGACTAAATAACACTGGTGCAGATGAAACGGTATTTATAATACATTAGAACAGTACTTAAATGTCTTCCAGACAGATCTTTTAAATACATATTAAACTGAGTGGATCGTGCTTCGGTACCGTGTAGTTTCACTGAATCGCTTGTTCACAAGTAGTCATATTTATTCTGCAACGACACCTGTTTGCTTTGTTATACACGAAGCCCCAAACGATCATTGACTCACATCTCTACATTGTTTGCTTTCCGTGCATTTTCATATAATCCTTCGCGCTTCGAAGTTTCTAGGTTAATCATAATCAGTAATGTTACATTACCACATCAAATATGAAGTTGTCCTAGATATGATATCCAGGCACTTCTGTATTGAGTTAATGTATGCGTGGTATTGACATAAATATGCCACCAGTGTGTCTGTGTCGTCTTGAGATGTCATCATTTCATTACTTTGCTTTTGCTAAACCCTCACGACCACTTACGAATACAATACTACTTACTGTCTACCGTAGTGCAATAGCGTATTTACCTTCACATGTAACTCGATTGGATGATTCGTACGATGGCCACGTCTTGTAGTATACATTTTGCTTTAGCCTAAAGAAATAATTGGAGAGTAGACTTAAGGCTTTTCGGAATAGCAGGATAAAAACAATGGATATTTGTGTATACAGTGGCTAACTTTGTATCGGTTGACAGTTTTCTGAGACAGTGAACATACGTTCGCCACAGAACTATAGCCGAACGGTAATTACACACACGCACGCACGCACGCACGCACGCACGCACGCACGCACGCACGCACGCACGCACGCACGCACGCACGCACGCACGCACGCACGCACGCACGCACGCACGCACACACACACACACACACACACACACACACACACACATAATAATGTTTGTGTGTGTCGAAAAGATGAATTGTACCAGTAGCAGTAACAGCAACTATATTACTTCACATTTAATAGATGGGACATTAGAATATAAACAGTCGTCAAATATCAAAGCGGGCATGGTATGATTTCTTTACAATGTATACTGCCACATAACACTGATAAGTCAGAACACCGAGGTGCATCAATAAAAATATAGAAATGTCTTTCCATTGACACTTCTGGACGCAAAGATTTCTCGGTGTGGTGTTTTACTCACTGGTTTATTCATACGGAGTTGCTGGCGTAGCCTGGTGTGCCACATCGTGGATTAGAGTCACATGCTCTAAGTGAACCATAAAATAGTTCCACTGACACCACTGGTGGCCCTATGGATACAACATCGTTCATCTATGCAAAACGCGGTCTTTAACTTCTCTTGCGAGCCGATCTGGATTCACACATGTGATTTTTACGCTCACCTTCTTCACACACAATGAGTGGTTTTGTTAACAATTGTTTTGCAGATATATTTAAATAAGGTAGGTCAAAATGGAGGCATGGCCTGAAGTCCCTCAGGTGCAATACTGTTCAAAGCAGACATTTTAAAGACAGGGACCTCGCTGAGCTGCCGTACTTGTACTAGTTTCAGTCACCGTCGTCATTTAACGGTGAGGATGGCGTGTAAATCTTTGTACTTGATGAGCACTGGTGTTACTGTTGTGTTGTCATTGCTGACGTTATAATTGCAATTGCTGTTATAATAAAATCGTTGCAAAATCTGAATTTTCGCACATTAAAATGGCAGTGGTATAACTCTTTAAAATATAGTAATATCCGTAATAATACTGTTGATATAATCATCGTATGAAATCTGAGATCTCTTAAATCTATTTCTAATTTCTATAATGTCTGATAAAACATTCACATTAGGTTTAACATAGAGCGATGTATTATGGCACAACGACATTTTCTGGCACGCAATACACGCCTGTTTGTATAGCATTATAACAGTTGATCACGCAAGTTTGCAAGAGAAACATTTTTATTTAGAAAATAACGTTTTTGTATTGACGGCTCTCCTTATTGCAGAAGTAATGGAGACCATAACACGGGTGACATTCATCGCAGCAATGGCGCCGGTCCTCGGCCGAGTCGACGCTGTGCCCGCCTTCACCCGCGCCCTGCTCTGTGTCAAGTCCGCGATGTTGTCGCAATATATCGAGATGCACGCGGCGAGATGTGACAATTGTCACTTGTACTTCCATTGTCAGGCGAGTCACGTCGCGCACGCAGAATGCGGCACGGGGCGCTACGTCAGCGAAATCACCATCGCAATCAGGTATATTTGATTTGGTTTGCTGTCCTTTTTAAATATCGCATTGTTGTACAATACAACAATACAATACAATAACCTTTAATAGTCCCCCAAAGAGGACATTCTTGCAATTACAGCAATACAAATAAGCAAAAAGCAATGTTTTGATGTTGTGGATCTAAAATAGTTAGTATAAATTAATCCTTTGTAATCATAATCGCGACATTTATATAGTGCCGTTCCAACATTCGTTGTTCAAAGTGCTGTACAAAGGGTTCTTTTTTCACGATAGTGGTTAATTGAAACGCTGAAATAAGAAACACATTTAACAATTTGTTCTGAGCACGCAAAAAATGACGAGTTGTTCTTTAAAAACACATGTTTGTTTATCCGGACTTGCACGAAAATCACAACATCAGTATAACTGATTTAACAAAATATACGTTTCCTGATGCAATATATAGACGTGGTGTTTGTGTTGCAGTGAGAGTCACGAGGTGTCTGTGCTGGGCCGCGTCAGTCCT
>CBDHHR010000258.1:25000-27500 GCA_965263245.1 Metamycoplasmataceae bacterium
ATACATACATACATACATACATACATACATACATACATACATACATACATACATACATACATACATACATACATACATACATACATACATACATACATACATACATACATACATACATACATACATACATATACACATAATAACGGTAAACAAATAATTTTCTCCATGACAACATCAACAGTAAAACCACTATTCTTACGGGCCCAACATCGGCAAATAGATAACGGAACCATGTAGGTGTAGTAGATGGGGAAACAGAATCCATTGCCGTTGCATTCACGGTCGATGCAAGCACTGGTGTAGATATGGTATTTGACGGTAAAGTAGACTGGGCATCGCTCACGAATGAACGTTCTGAAATACACACATACAATTGGCAATAACTGTAGTTTAGGTGGAACACAAATGCACATCACAAACTCTACGAAATAAAATACCTTTAGTGGAAAGGCACATGTAACATCTGAAGAGTTCACGTTCTAAGCAGTAATTTTCATTACAGAAAACTGAATGACATATTTGAAACGTCTCCTAATGAAGAATGCATCTGATAATTTCTGTCAAGTTAATATATTTTTCTTTGAATGACAGGATTAGACAACATAAAACGTTCTTAAAAATCAACATATTAGTATATTGTATCGTGTGCATTTGGAAAGGTCTACCACAAATATGATATGGACAATAACTGGTATTGCCTACAAGTACAACCATGAGTATGACAGTTGTAAGTATGGCGTCCACGAAAGGCATTTGTGGCTATATCTAAATACGTACGTCACATAGATCCAAACAATTGATGTACAACTACAGATGTTCATATGATGTCATGATGATTTCAAATATATTACTTTTGGTATACAATGACATTGAAATATCCACCATTATTTTAAGATGACGCCCGGCACCTCATCCACCACCACACAACAACAGCGACTGACATTTTGTTGTAGCACCTCACGCTTGTGCTGATGTACCAAACTCCCGACTCAGGATATGGAACGATGAGAGCCTTTTCGATCTCCCACGACGAGCTGTTCAAGGAGACCAAGTGATGTCGAGAACAAGCGGTGTCGTTGTCAACCACCGGCATTGCCTGTCGCTGCACGCACACGTCGATGTCAACCTTCTGTAGCTCGTACTTCTTCTACAGTCGTCACATGCAAAACCAAGACATCCGTGTTGGTTTTCTCTTTGCCCGCATTCATGTCGATATGTATAACTTAAGTCCTACCAGTCAGTCGTTGTCATACTCAAACACTGATTGGTGCAATCTTGTAAAATGTTGTAAAATGTTGTAAAATCTTGTAAATCTTGTAAAATTTTGTAAATTTTTGTAAAATGTTGTAAAATGTTGTAAAATCTTGTAAAATCTTGTAAAATCTTGTTAAATACGTTGCGATTATTTTGTTTTTCCAGGAGGGTACATCTCCTATATCTAAGCCTGATGGGACCCTAAAATATACCGGAACGTTCGTTTTATTTTACATTAAATTGGCCGGACTGTCAAAACGCTTAATTATGTTTATAGCCCAGTTTGAAAAATATAGGTTGTAGAAGAAGTTGATGTATTTATCCAAATTGTACAAACATTTAATACTGGTATACATCTGACAGAGTTACGATGGACAGAGATGATCACGGAGACTCCTACCAAAACTTGTTGGAAGTAGCTACCATAGGAGCCACCATACATGTTAAGTCTCCCGCTTTACGTGGGAGCCTCCCGCTTTTCGCACCCATCTCCCGCCCTCCCGCACATGATACGAAATCTCCAGTTTATGATTCGCCCTCTAATTTTTTTATAAACTCTCATAATACCTCTTTTTTAAAATAAATATATCCGCGATTTAAATCGTTGTGGAAGTGCTCCAAATCGCTCATCTATTTCAGTTACTATTTGCGTTGTTCCAATTTATTTTTTACCACTACAACCGAAGAGCGTAACAGGCATTTTAATTGGGTGGGAACAATCACATGGATCGACATGGCGCCAGCGAAGCCGAAAGAGATACCGAAGCCGGCACCTCGTTGATGCCGCAAAGTTTCTCCAAGCGTGGGTCGGCGATCTGCACTGGGTCAGCAGAAGTAACCGAGGGTTACCACATGCGTTTTGCCGAATATGCAACTCGCATTTTAGCGTTGTTGCAGGAGGATGGCATGGGGAAGGGTAAGACCAGCACTGGAAGCCTCGGTTTGCCACCTTGTGGGCTGTTGTGTTGCCATTGCTGTCCCTCCCAAACAGCAACACAGACAATGAGAGGATCTTTTCAATTTCACCTTTCACACGAGTGAGCTGTTTTGTTGTTAACTGTGATTGTTGGTTTTAATGTAATGTCCAGCATTTGGGTTGGTTTTATAGTGTTCTACTTGCTCAGGCTTTTGTGTGGAGTGCCACAATTAATATATGTTCTTATAATGTTTTTTCTTCTAAAGATTGTGCAATGCCATTTGTACAGTGGCACCATTAATACCTGTTCTTATAATGTTTTTTCTTTCT
>CBDHHR010000258.1:35000-37253 GCA_965263245.1 Metamycoplasmataceae bacterium
TTTGTTATCCACCGATAGGTCAACTTTGACCTTTACCTGACCATCAATATCTACTCTTGATATTGAACTGACAATTTAACGTCAGAAATGGATTCTACATACCCAAATACCCTTAAAATACAATTAGTATTACGCATAATTCTAAGACGAGTGGTTCTAAAGTATGTTTTAAGATCTGACTAGTGGCCGTCTTGGATTTACTTATAGTTGCTGTTTGAGCAGTCAAGCTGAATTTGTTCCTGATGAGTCAAAAATCAACCAAAACGTTCATAGGATAGAATATTTATAAGTTCACTATTAAATACATATGACTGTCAAATGAACAAGTTCCTAAATGTATCACTGGGCGATAAACTGGGTGCGTTGAGACTTCTGCTCCTCTCAAAGGATATCTATTAAATTTCAAAACAGTTTTGTTCTCACCCAACGTCAACTTTTCAGAGGGTGCATGTGCGTTGTTGATTTTCAATTGTATGGGGCCACCCTAGTGTGCGGGCGAGGGTGTTCGTGTGCTATCATTCATATGGCTCACTCACTGACGCAGTAGTGGCTTGTTGGGGGAAACATGCATTGGTTGTGCCTCGTTGAGATAGTCCACAGTGGGCAGGTAGCGAGTTGCATGGAAACATGAGACGTAATACACACAGTCTCGTTCTGCCTGGCAAACAACAACACGTGGTCATTGTTTGTCATCATTAATTCTATATTGTTGTCGTTTAATTGAAAACGATCCTAATATACAGTTCGTTTGGAGACGTGTATTGCTGTCCTTTCGTTACTATGACAACTGATTGCGTCATCCCCGTTTACATCACCCGACACACATGAATGCCCCAAGTTTGATTGCCCGCGCAAATTATTTTCTAACATCCCCACAGAACAACTTGGCGCCCTGCTATTCATGTAGCACATTGCATGTATATTCCTTGATAAGTCATGCAGATAATAATATTAAATATTAGTTTTCCGTCACTCTGACTAACCTACCTACGGTCGGTAGGTTAGTCACCTACCTACGGTCGGTAGGTTAGTCACCTACCTACGGTCGGTAGGTTAGTCACCTACCTACGGTCGGTAGGTTAGTCACCTATCTACGGTCGGTAGGTTAGTCACCTACCTATGGTCGGTAAGTTAGTCACCTACCTACGGTCGGTAGGTTAGTCACCTACCTGCGGTCGGTAGGTTAGTCACCTACCTACGGTCGGTAGGTTAGTCACCTACCTACGGTCGGTAAGTTAGTCACTTACCTACGGTCGGTAGGTTAGTCACCTACCTGCGGTCGGTAGGTTAGTCACCAGAGTAACGGTATCATTATTGACATCACAAACATGATGTGTCTTTATTCAAACGTTTATATTCTGCAGAAATATAGCGCAAATCTGTACCCAATCCAAAACAACCTTACTAATTCGTTTTGAATTTACGTAGAACATTCGTTTAATATAATAATATATACGTAAATGTACTGGCTTGAATAGGGGCATATGAAGTGAAAAATTACATTATGACTCCTATACTAGCGGTATAATATACCTTAATGCCCTTTCTTAATTATTATTCACGTTATTTATTATATATGTATTTTATATATAAATCAAAATATGTTTTCTGAATTCTGATTTTTTTTTATAGTATTACATCTGATATGGCACTGCGATCTTAACAGATGTGGCAAAAATTGCATTCAATGATTTGACATTAGGACAACATATAAAATAAATTGCATTTCACCGGCCATTCGTACTTTTGTTTGCAGTTTTATCTCATCGTCTTCGGGGGTGTTGTCACTGAGATACACAACTGAAAACCATTCCCCTTGTTTTGGCTTCTCCTTTGTATAGGAAGTGCCGAAACCTTTCGATGGGACCTTGAAGTGAATCATGTCTGTCCGGTTGACGAGGTAATTTTCCGGTAAAACTTCGTCAAAGGGATTTACCAAAGGGTAACTGCCATGTTGCAAGTATCTACAAATCAACACAGGGGGAGTGAGGGAAAGAGGAGGGAGGAGGGAGGAAGGGAGGAGGGAGGAGGGAGGAGGGAGGAGGGAGGAGGGAGGAGGGAGGAGGGAGGAGGGAGGAGGGAGGAGGGAGGAGGGAGGAGGGAGGAGGGAGGAGGAGGAGGGAGGAGGGAGGAGGGAGGAGGGAGGAGGGAGGAGGGAGGAGGGAGGAGGGAGGAGGGAGGAGGGAGGAGGGAGGAGGGAGGAGGGAGGAGGGAGGAGGGAGGAGGGAGGAGGGAGGAGGGAGGAGACATAGA
>CBDHHR010000259.1:0-11648 GCA_965263245.1 Metamycoplasmataceae bacterium
GCAGACGTTAGACGGGTCAATTGTTTGATTTCGATCCAGCGCGAGTAGTGATACCGGGCCACCAGATGGCACTGGCTGCTCGTTCGCGACACTTCGAGATGCCTTGGTGCGAATCATGAAGTCGTCGCAAAGCGTCGTCTCGCATCTTTGGAGGCATCACAATTTTGAGTTTGTATTTGACAACACCATCACTCAATGAGAGTAGCACTCTCTCGCGTTAGTAGTCTCGAACAGAGTGTGGAGCAGCACTTTCATGACTAGGCCATCCATTCGCTATGAAATCTGTGATTTATTTCATTATAGGATTTTTCGAAGTTTCGACTCTGATCTCGGTAAGACGATCTTCCGTCACGGGCTAGTTTTGTTGAACTGCGTCAACAAGAGCTGTTATATCGTCTGACAGCTCGGTGTCATCGATTCGAGCTTCGCGTCCAACCAGCGACTTTCTGGATAGAGCATTTGCGATCACGAGTTGCTTTCCGGGAACGTATTCAACAATCGGATAAAATCGCATGGCCCTCATCAACAATCGCTGGCAACGCAGCGGTGCGTCAACTATGCGTTTCGTGTTCATAAGCGGTACCAACGGTCGATGGTCGGTAAGTAGTTTGAATTCCTTCAATCCAACGTGATATCTTCGGAATTTCTCGCACGCCCAGACACCTGCAAGCATCTCCTTTTCTATTTGGGCGTACCGTTGTTCCGCGGTCGTCAGCGTCCTTGACGCGAAGGCGATTGGTTTGAGGATTCCATCAGTAGATTGCGCCAGCACAGCACCGATTCCGTGACTGCTCGCATCCGCACTCACTGGCGTCGGTTTCGTTGAGTCGTAGTAGGAAAACGTCGGTGTAGTCGTCAACAGTTCTTTCGTCTTATCAAACGAAGCTTGTTGTGCCTTGTCCCACGACCAGACGACATCAGACTTGAGTAAGTCAGTCATCGGTTTCATCACTGACGACATATCGTACACGAACTTGGCCAGGTACTGAAACATACCCAACACTGTTCTCAGTTCGCTAACGTTGTTCGGACGTGACAGTTCCAGTAGAGCTTCAACCCTCTCTGGATCTTGCTTGATGCCATCACCCCAATCAGGTGACCACAATACGTTAGTCCGGTTTTTCTGAAGACGCATTTCTTTGGGTTGAGTTTCAGGCCCGAGTGGTTGATTATCCTTAGGACAGCATTGTGACGGGCGTCGTGTTCTTCCATGTTACGATCATGGACTAAGATGTCGTCCATGATCACTTCTACCCGTCCAGTCCTTCGAGTAGTGTCGACATCTTGCGGTGGAATATCTCGTTGGCGGAGGAAATTTCAAATGGCAATCTGCAAATGCCATAACGTCCAAAATTTAATGGTGTTATGAAGGTAGTCAACAATTGGCTGCCTTTGCCAAAACCCGCTTGCAGCGTCTAGAGTCGAGAACACTTTCGACACGGCAAGTTTAGGCGCTATATCTTCCAACGAAGGAAGCATATGGCGTTCACGTCGAACTGCTGCATTCAGTTGCTTCAAGTCGACGCAGATACGCACAGCTCCGGTTTTCTTGATGACCGGAACCATCGCAGCGCACCAATCCGTTGGTTCTGTCACAGATCTGATCACTCCTGACTCAACCAACTCAAAACTCAACTCAAAGTTCTGGTAGAGTAATTTCCCATCGAGTAGAGCACGGCAGTCTCACGGGTAAAATCCACTGATGTGAGTTTGTAGCTAATTCAAGCCCCAGCTAACTATTATGGTTGCCATTTATATCGAACTGTACAGTACAGTGTAATTGTAACACTGACATTATTGTTCTATGAGAGAAGCGACAAAACGTTGTATAAAGTATTTAATTCAAGTTATAGTCTTGAGTGCTATTTAGGTTAAATGCTAGTGAAGTAGTGATATATGTGTCACTAGGAGTCAGCACTGATTTGCGCGATGTTGACGTGAACATTAATAGGGTCCCTTGGATGACATTATGTTATGATATATGTCACTGGTTTTATTGAGTAATATAGACGTATACTTGTGTCCTTCAGCATGATTGCTGCACTGATGATTTGGCAGTAGAAGTATGTGTTCCTGACGTCGGACTGTGGACAGATATATATCGTGATTGAGTCGTGCATTTCTATATTATATGTGCCATTTGGGGTGTGCGTATGTACTTGTCTTAGAGTTTGATTATTGCCACCAAAGTCATGCTGAATTAATTACTTAATTCAATACGTAGGTTTTGCGTTATTTATTCAGTTAATTGCCAGTGTTGGCATATTGGTTTAATTGTTGCACTTTTGTTTGAATTGAACTTTATTTCGGTCACAACATACAATCAATTTCACAAACATAACATGAATATAAAATGTAACCGTGGAGATCCTCTAGAAACACCCGAGGGCTTATACCGAGGACTACCAAAACATAATACGTTATGGACATATTAATTATTATAAAAGTAAACTAAAATATAAAGATATATAAATATCATCATCAGAATCATGTTTTATAGAATTAATGGCCTAAATTCACATTCTAATTATTCTAATCAGCAGAATCATATGTGAAGTTTGTGAACCCAAAAAAGAATTCCTAATAAAATATTATTACGAGTGAATTACAATAACAATGAAAATATTATAACATTACCTACTACTAGAACACTTCTACTACTAATATTACTACTATCACATCATCAGTATCATGAATGTTGCTAAATACTTAAATAAGTCTCAATAAATAAAAATACTGATACATAATAAAAGAATACTATAACTACGGTACATAATCCTTACAAATGCCTAAATTTACTACGGTACAAAATCCTTATAAATGCCTAAGTTAACTATGGTACAATCATTCTTATAAATGCCTAAGTTACATATTCCATCAGTAATAACTCATTTAGCTTACTTTTAAATTGTTTTATTGTTCTAAGCTTTCTTAGCTGTTGAGGTAGTGTATTTCAGAAGACTGAACAAGAATAATTTATTGTAAACTTTCTGTTGTTTGTTCTTATGTTTTGAATGTAATAGCCATTACAACTCTGCACACACTTAAGTAGTGTGTACAGAGTTGAGTCTTCTTTCATTATATTGTTGTATATTTTACTGTATGTAATGATGCCTGTGCTCACTGTGATTTGTGGTTGTTGCAGGGTTTTGTTTCGTTTCCTTGTTCTTCGTACATGCAATAAAGACGAATCGTGAACTGTGACCGCTCGAGTTTCCCGTCCTTGACACACACGCACGCACGCACGCACGCACGCACGCACGCACGCACGCACGCACGCACGCACGCACGCACGCACGCACGCACGCACGCACACACATATATTTATATATTACATTACATTACATTACATTACATTACATTACATTACATTACACACAAGTGTGACCTAGTTTCAGGTCTGAAACAGGGAATCTATCCAAACCCCTTTTACGAATGATCAAAAAGCGACCCGTTCGCTCGAATATCAAACTGTTATCCAGTTGACCCAGCTATATATTAAAGACAAGTTATCGCCACCCGCGCCGCGTGACAACAAGACGAATTGACAAAATGTGGCCCAATTAGTCAACCCTTCCTCCCACTTTCTTTACCCCCGTGCCCAACAATGAACCCTTCAGTGCACCTTGCACGGATTCCTGCCAACTACGTGGTTGTGATTGATGAAACTGTAAGTTGTACCGTGTGAACTATATAGATGTATAAACATGTAAATTATTATATATATAAATTTCTGCAGTTAGCTTTTATTATTTTATATTTGACTCCACTCTCGGAGCCTACGTTGACCATAAATCCTTTTGGGTCCGCTGCTGAAATGGGGTCTTTAAACTGCGATATTCAAACATCCCTATACGTAATAGGAAGAACTAGCAAGTCTTTTTATTATTGACAATGCTTATTATAGACTGGTTTGCGTGAACCCTGTTAAACACAATAACATCGGAGGGCAGAGAGAGAGAGAGAGAGAGAGAGAGAGAGAGAGAGAGAGAGAGAGAGAGAGAGAGATAGAGTGAGAGAGAGAGAGAGAGAGAGAGAGAGAGAGAGAGAGAGAGAGAGAGAGAGAGAGAGAGAGAGAGAGAGAGAGAGAGAGAGAGAGAGAGAGAGAGAGAGAGAGAGAGAGAGAGAGAGAGAGAGAGAGAGAGAGAGAGAGAGAGATGATGAATAATTGTACCGAAAGACCTTTGGTTGCATTTTTACAATAGCACGTCGTACGTCACGCGATATAACGCATAACGTAATATCCTCGTTTCTAAAACCGCGGGAGTTATGCAACGCGATGATTGGCTTAAGCTCCGTCTAACCGATTGTTGACGTCATGAAACGTGAAAGTAACAACGAGTTGGCGGTTAAGAATTTCACACCAATCGCAACAGCCAAAGGCAAAAGACGTATCGAGAATGACACCGAAGAAGCGATACCAACAACTGTTCACGGTGTCAGAACACTTCGTACGCTGGCGACAGGACGGCACAGGCTACGTTATCGCTACCGCCAAACCGGGCGATTCGCTACGACCCCTTTGATGTCAGCCAATGGCTGTCTACCGAGGAGGGAGGGACACGTGAAGGCACTGCAGGAGTGTGGAGTGCAGCCGTTGACGCAGTACTCCACGGTCGGCGCATCCACATTCCGAGGTAAGATTTTCTCGTACTTTGTTGAAGTATTGACATTTATTCCCTCTTTTCGGTTTCGGTATTATCTTTGTGTACTGCCTCAACGTTAAAATATAAACAACATAATTATCGGTTATCTTTGAATTCCAGGTGCCTCACGTGTCCGTCCCGTTCGCCGACGAAATTGCTGCGATAACGCCGACGAACCTGCTCCGACGAGTTGTCTTGTAAAAAGTAAGGTTTTATAATAATTGTCCGACCATAATTTATAGCTATGAGTAGGAGAACGTCCTGGGTTCCGCGGCGGGGTTATCCGGGGAGACTCGATGGGGGGGGGGCGTAATTTTCCATAGGTGACAGCAGTAGACGTCACGAAAATATCTTGTTAAACGTAAAGGAAACGTCCCGGGGTCGGGGGTGGGGTGGCAACCAGAGAGATTGTCACTGGGGGGTCGCCCACATCCAGATAGTGACGACTGCAGTGGATAGTTGGGCCTATGTTGTTAATTTCAGTGAGACTATATTTTTAATTTATTACGGCTGTGAATGTTTGATCGCTCGTTCAATGTCCAGTTTTGTTTTCGGAGCAAGCCGGAAGTCAACGTGGCGATCGACCAGTGAGGACAACTATCAACGACCCACGAACTGCGATCGTACCTCGTCGGTACACACGGCTAGACGCGTTCACGGACCGACGCTCGTCGCGCGAAACGTCACTCGCTCTCGTCACAACACAACACGCGTGCGCCGGAACAATACATGTCCGTCAGCGGTGACCAACAAGCGTTCGCTTCGACCGGACTGCACTAAACGAACATTCAGTCGAATACGCGCCGACCAACCGACGTCAAGCGAGAAGTCCGTTGCTGGTAGCCTGATACCGCTGCCAGTTTGCGTAGACAAGACAAGTCTATCAAGTCTATCAAGAAACGCATGCGCAGATCAAAACTTCCGGCGCTGACAGAAAACTGGACATTTGCTACCATCTGTGACTGTGTTCGGAAACCTGCTAACTGTTTTATCAAAATATTAGATTACAAAAAGACAATGCGTTGCCATGGTAACAATAACGCTCGTTGACGCGAACAATGAGATCACGTGGACTCTGATCGTTTCTTCTCAGTTAATAAATAGTTTATGCTCCTTTAACCGGGAATAACTTTGTTGATGTCGTTCTATCTAGTTACGACTATTTTCAGGCATCCCAGATAAGTACTGATCCAGCCGATAGAAATGGTCGATAGGTCCATATTATACATCACTAAAGTAATAATTATATAGTGCCTAGTGCTTAGCTGCCTGCACCATTTCACATCAGATATGGCCTGTCTATATTAGTATGTTCCTCCTCACATGAAGTTTTGTAATGTAGTAGAATAACTATTACTTTCAAGACGTTTGCTAGAAAAAGGACACCACCCAGACTGTGATAGTTAATACTTACTGTCGAATGCCTTTTCGACCATTTCCACTGCTCTCGGGAAATCACCTATCTGTACAGAAACACATTTATATGTTACATAACAAACTCTTAGTATACGTACAGCATAGAAAAAAAAGCACGTAAATACACGTGTGTACCGTTACGATAAATCTTCGAAAGATATTTATGCAGGATGACATAGTGGATTCACATCGGACCACAGACGCATGGGTGAATGGATGCATGGATGCATGGATGGGGGGAGGGAGGAACGGACGGACGGACGGACGGACGGACGGACGGACGGACGGACGGACGGACGGACGGACGGACGGACGGAGCTGTTACATATCCCACCTGTATTTGAGCTTTCACCAGCCATGTAATGACGTCGACCCGCGGCACGCTGTTGTCCTCTGTCGGGCCATCTCTCAAGACGACCAGCAGCCATTGTGCTGCGAGGCCGTAGTCGGCCTTTTAGAGCGGCGTCGTGCCGAGCAGGCCCCGGTCGCGGCGACTGAGACTCTCCATCGCCGGCTCGCCGAGGATGCGTCCAGCGGCCACCTCGGACGGGTCGAGGGCGAAGGTGCGTTGTAGACCGACGATGGCGATAGTGAGTGAGATAGGGTGAGAGTAAGAGAGGGTGAGAGTGAGAGAGGGTCTGAGTGAGATGGGGTGTGAATGAGTGAGATAGAGTGAGATAGGGTGAGTGAGATAAGTTGAGAGTAAGATAGTGTGGGAGTGAGATAGGGTGTCCAGGCAATAGGGTGTCTGGGGGAATATGGTGACAGGCTGATGGGGTGCCTGGCAATAGGGTGACATGGTGATAGGGTGTCTGGGCTAGATGAGCTGAGATAGGATGTGAGCGAGATAGGGTGAGATAGGGTGTGAGTGAGTTAGAGTGAGAGTGAGATAGGGTGAGAGTGAGACAGGGTGAGATAGGGTGTGAGTGAGATAGGGTGTGAGTGAGAGGGTGTGGGTGAGATAGGGTGTGGGCGAGATAGGGTGTGGGTGAGATAGGGTGTGGGTGACATAGGGTGTGGGTGAGATAGGGTGTGGGCGAGATAGGGTGTGAGTGAGAGAGGGTGTGAGTGAGATAGGGTGTTGGTGAGATAGGGTGTGGGTGAGAGAGGGTGTGGGTGAGATAGGTGTGAGTGAGATAGGGTGTGGGTGAGATATAATGTGGGTGAGATAGGGTGTGGGTGAGATAGGTGTGAGTGAGAGAGGGAGTGGGCGAGATAGGGTGTGGGTGAGATAGAGTGTGGGTGAGATAGGGTGCGAGTGAGATAGGGTGTGAGTGAGATAGGGTGTGAGTGAGATAGGGTGTGAGTGAGAGAGGGTATGGGTGAGATAGGGTGTGGGTGAGATAGGGTGTGGGTGAGATAGTGTGTGGGTGAGATAGGGTGCGAGTGAGATACGGTGCGAGTGAGATAGGGTGAGTGAGATAGGTTGTGAGTGAGATAGGTGTGAGTGAGATAGGGTGAGTGAGATAGGTGTGAGTGAGATAGGGGGTGGGTGAGATAGGATGTGGGCGAGATAGGGTGTGAGTGAGAGAGGGTGTGCGTGAGATAGGGTGTTGGTGAGATAGGGTGTGGGTGAGATAGGTGTGAGTGAGATAGGGTGTGGGTGAGATAGAATGTGGGTGAGATAGGGTGTGAGTGAGATAGGTGTGAGTGAGATAGGGTGTTGGTGAGATAGGGTGTGGGTGAGAGAGGGTGTGGGTGAGATAGGTGTGAGTGAGATAGGGTGTGGGTGAGATAGAATGTGGGTGAGATAGGGTGTGGATGAGATAGGTGTGAGTGAGAGAGGGAGTGGGCGAGATAGGGTGTGGGTGAGATAGAGTGTGGGTGAGATAGGGTGCGAGTGAGATAGGGTGTGAGTGAGATAGGGTGTGAGTGAGATAGGGTGTGAGTGAGAGAGGGTATGGGTGAGATAGGGTGTGGGTGAGATAGGGTGTGGGTGAGATAGTGTGTGGGTGAGATAGGGTGCGAGTGAGATACGGTGCGAGTGAGATAGGGTGAGTGAGATAGGTTGTGAGTGAGATAGGTGTGAGTGAGATAGGGTGAGTGAGATAGGTGTGAGTGAGATAGGGGGTGGGTGAGATAGGTGTGAGTGAGATAGGGGGTGGGTGAGATAGGATGTGGGCGAGATAGGGTGTGAGTGAGAGAGGGTGTGCGTGAGATAGGGTGTTGGTGAGATAGGGTGTGGGTGAGATAGGTGTGAGTGAGATAGGGTGTGGGTGAGATAGAATGTGGGTGAGATAGGGTGTGAGTGAGATAGGTGTGAGTGAGATAGGGTGTGGGTGAGATAGAATGTGGGTGAGATAGGTTGTGAGTGAGATAGGTGTGAGTGAGATAGGGTGAGCGAGATAGGTGTGTGAGATAAGGGGTGGGTGAGATAGGATGTGGGTGAGATAGGGTGTGGGCGAGATAGGGTGTGAGTGAGAGAGGGTGTGCGTGAGATAGGGTGTGGGTGAGATAGAATGTGGGTGAGATAGGGTGAGTGAGATAGGTGTGAGTGAGATAGGGTGTGGGTGAGATAGAATGTGGGTGAGATAGGGTGTGGGTGAGACAGGTGTGAGTGAGATAGGGTGTGGGTGAGATAGTGTGTGGGAGAGATAGAGTGCGAGTGAGATAGGGTGTGAGTGAGATAGGGTGTGAGTGAGATAGTGTGTGAGTGAGATAGGGTGTGAGTGAGAGAGGGTGTGGGTGAGATAGGATGTGGGCGAGATAGGGTGTGGGTGAGATAGTGTGTGGGTGAGATAGGGTGAGTGAGATGGGTGTGAGTGAGATAGGGTGCGAGTGAGATAGCGTGCGAGTGAGATAGGGTGAGTGAGATGGGTGTGAGTGAGATAGGGTGAGTGAGATAGGGTGAGTGAGATGGGTGTGAGTGACATAGGGGGTGGGTGAGATAGGGTGTGGGTGCGATAGGCAGGATTAGCCAGTATCCGTAAGGTGGCAGCATTGGTTAGCCCACACGGATAGCCCTCAAACGCCGGTAAAATAACCAAACTGTCTTCTCGGCGTAGTTCCGCAACCGACTGTTAGTCGCTTAAACGAGACTAATGCGTCCAAAGATGCATAACCGTAGTCCAAGTAGTCATGCTCGTTATTCTGTCCAGCGTATATCTTTGTTGCAGTAGTCACAAGTAACTGCAGTCGTTGTTCTTTGAACTCGATTGATCCGATGGTTCTCTCACCCTTCCCCGAAATATTGTATTAGTAGCAGACCTGGTGTTTTCTCGGACTTCGCGGTGCTAACTACAACGATTGGTTAAGGATTCACGGTGAAATATCATACTGCTTAATACATACATACATCTCAACGGGTCGAATTTTAGCAAAACTCAATATAGGTTGCGTGAAGATCTAGACACGTATAATTTTGTTCACGGTGCATTTTGGGAGTCGTCATTTCGTTCGGGTCTATCTGTATGTTTGTACAGGGTTCGTCCGAATGAACAACGCTTGGAAAGAAACAATAGGTATACCACGATTGATCCGATGGTTCTCTCACCCCTTCCCGAAATATTGTATTACTAGCAGACCTGGTGTTTTGTTGGACTTCGCAGTGCTAAGTACAACGATTGGATCACGGTAAACTGCTTAATCATTCATCTCAACGGGTCGAATTTTAGCAAAACTCAATATAGGTTGCGTGAAGATCTAGACCTGCATAATTCACGGTGCATTTTGGGAGTCGTCATTTAGCTCGGGTCTATCTGTAAGTCTGTACAGGCTTCGTTCGACTGAACAACGCTTGGAAAGAAACAATAGGTATACCACTTGTTTCATATTTTTCCAGTTTTATTACTTAACAGAATGATACATCGAATGACGTAAAACACACCGTCAACAATCAACCAGCCATTTAGATTAGATATGAAACATATCTGGTTAAAATAACTGACAGTTGAAGACGGTGGGTAAGCCATGGAAGGAATCTGCAAGCCGGCGAACCTCCAACCCCTTTCGGGGAGGAGGAAGTCTGATTTCCCAGTGCTTCAACAGCGAAATGAGTTTACTCTCCTCCCGACCATGGTTACCGAAAAGAAATTACATCGATCTACACCCTATAACACCCTAACATTTAACGTCCGATAATTGTGAATAAAGTCACTGTAACGTAAGTTCGGCAGCCGCTTCATTAACTTGAAATAAAATCCGACGTCTCTTCCCTTGCGACCGACGTTCAACATGAAAGCATCTTCGAGTTCCAATTCGATAGCCGTATCGAGCGCGTCGTATAGTTTGCAGGGCCTATAGTCCACATCTCGATGACATCGTGGCCGTTTACTACAACAACTTTGAAGCGATTTAATAGTAAGGGTATCAATAACGAACAGCTACAGACGGCGAGGAAGAAAACAACAAAAGAATTGAGAAACTGACCTGCCGCGGATCCACTTCGCCTTTGTATACATCTTACGCCCTTCTCGATGTCTCGTTGTAGGGCGGAAACCGCAATCACGTGACGACTAATTGTGAGAACCCGCAGTTGCGCAATGCGCTACTTCCTGACAAAGCAGTGACCTTTTGCGCCTGCGCCAATTCTTATATTTCCTGTGCGTGGACGATCGCGAGTGCGTTCGCGTATTTCTGTGTGTATTCGTGTTATTTTAAAACATTAACCTTTTACCTTTGAAGGTGGACTTTTGGGACACTATCCGTCAGAGAAAATACAGAAAAAAAATTGAGAGTGTACGTAGTTTTTTTTTGAGAGAGAGAAAGGGGGAGGGAGGTAGGGAGGGAGGTAGGGAGGGAGGGAGGGAGGGACGGAGGGAGGGAGGGAGGGAGGGAGGGAGGGAGGGAGGGAGGGAGGGAGGGAGGGAGGGAGGGAGGGAGCGCTGGAGAGAGGGAGGGAGGGACGGAGGGAGAGAGCGAGAGCGAGAGCGAGAGCGAGAACGAGAGCGAGAGAGAGAGAGAGAGAGAGAGAGAGAGAGAGAGAGAGAGAGAGAGAGAGAGAGAGAGAGAGAGAATACGTTTGGATGTGCGTGCCCGCGACTGTTTGCACGTGTACAATCGAATAAAAACGGGTTAACGGGATAAGACACTTTTGCTTTCGCCACAGGCGTTTATTACAATGTTGTCTTCATGTCCTAAAAATGGTTCAGAACGTGTCCCGAAATGTCCACTATATATGTAACATGCACTGACAAAGGTGACGTAAAAATTCGTGAAATGAGAACACCAAGAAACCACTTTCCTTTATGTCACCCCTTAATTTCTGTTAAAGCCAGACAGTTACTGGTCGTGAAAATATAATAAATATTTTTTTTTATCTGTGTCACTATGCCGAAGAACCGCGGTGTCCTCGGATTTACACTAGTTTGTCAGCTGAAATACCGCACTAGCTGAACACAAACGTAACTTATAGTGACATAACACAACACAACACAAGACATCACCAGTCCTCACAGACGTTCAAACGACCTGCATACTGCTGATGCGTTTGCGAACTATTTAGTCGGGTAATGGACTAATAACACCTTAATATCGCTATTACCCTTCTCGCGCGTGGGCACAGAGCACAGTTGATTTTCGCATTGGAGGCCATGTTAACGTTTTGTCGATTATAAGGGAAACTGAACTAGAGAAATATTATGTTAT
>CBDHHR010000260.1:0-2500 GCA_965263245.1 Metamycoplasmataceae bacterium
TAACCAACAGCAAACGAGTCAGTCGTGATAAAGTTTCGATGGCCCATTAAAATCATGATATATCATGTGACATGGTTACTTTATAAAAAAAACACCTTCAACTATGACCACCTTCCAAAGAATCTAGACATTTGCTTGATATCGTGTTCCCAACGGAAACGTTCGGCGGTTTCTTCCTCCAATGACAACCCTTGTCTGCTCATTCACGATTGCCCGAAATGATTATTGTATACTGCGCCTCTGAGCTTGGTTTCTGAGGATTTAAGCGCAGTAGACGTTACCTAATTATTATTAATAATTAATTTCTTGAGGATGTAGGCGGTATAGAATATTTGCTATTAATATTGTTATTACTATTATTATTATAATGTACATTGACATTATTTAACTAATAACAATAATATATAATAATGGTAACAATAGTAGTAATGAAACTGTTATTGTGGGGCGCAGTCGTGCAGTAATTAGCGCATCGGGCTATGCTGCCGATTCGAAGCAGGGGCAAATTCGTTCACTGATCGTTGTTCCATTCCACTCGTCACTATCAAGCAGTTTGTGGCTGACACTGCATACAATATCTATATGAACGAAGTTCGCGCAATAAATGCAGCCAGACTTTCCGTATACATTCAGATGGTTTTTCGATTGAAGAGGTCTGCCAGGGAGTAAGGTGTAAAGTTACTCCCTCACCTGTTGGGCTCCACGCACACGCCGTGGCCGTTACAGTCGACCAAGTCGGCGCAAGAGGCTTGTTCACAGGCCGGGAGCAGCCAACCTTCCTCGCATACACAGTTACCTGGAAAGGCAGAGCAGTGAATCAGTCTCTGTAACACTAAGTGCAAACAACTGGTCAAGACGAAACGAAATATGGATTACCATACGCCTGATTTTCCAATAACTTTATTATTAATGGTACTCTCGTGTTATTTCGATTTGTGAATGTGTCCTTGAAAGAAATAAAAGCGACACTGATCGTAGGGAAAACTTTGGGAAGAGAGTATAATAATGCAGCGCTTTCGCCAACAAAAATCACGCACCAGTTGGCGAGTGGAACCGGATGCCATTGAACCATCGCTTGGGTTGTGTTGTAGTGCATTATGTTGCTTTGTATTATAGTGTGACATGTGGAGGCACGAAGCTACTTCACCCTGTCTTTCATTACCCGTGTTTGTGTCGCATTCCCCGTGGCCGCACTCAGGACACGGCGCACAGTCGGGTCCCCAGCGGTTGTCAGCGCACGAGTCACACGACGCTCCCGTGAACTGCTCGGCGCAGTGGCATCTACAACATGTCGTCACAGAGAGTGGCCCACACTCGTTGGAATCACAGAGGTATGTCTCGATCAGGAAGTGGAAGATCATAAAACAATCAAAGACAAGGATCGGGTCCAGCTGTCGTATTCCTCTCTCCTCTTACGTTAGCAATAGAATACAAGTTAGTTAGCAACCTCATTCAGAATGCACTTGCACTCAATGCCTACATAAATTAATCAATGTTTTTTACCTACACCAGCGCAATACCGACCACTACTTGCGATCGACCGAGCTCGACAATAGTCTAGCCACGTACGTGGCTACTACAGAGTGATAAACTCAAATAAAAAGAATTAGAGCTATGGACTGTGTATTATATCCATGTGTGTGGCTAAGGTATTATCCAGACTGGGTTGAACGTCATAATTAGCGGATGGTGAAGCCCTCCGCTAGGTCTATTCGTTATTTTGTGAGCACAAATGAATTGTCTCTGGCAGGCGTGGAGCCGAGAGGCTTTCTAAACAAGCCAAGTGGTTATTTGCCAACTAACTATGGTGTGCATTTGTTTCATGATCTGCTGGATATGTGTGGCATGACGCAGCCTGAATATAGAAATACGTGAAAAGAACAATTCGATTCGCGGTTGAGATGGCAGAACCAAACATCAACAAATATACTACCATATTCGGGTATTTCTGAAGTAATTTGTCAGCATGTTTGGCACAGTGCCAATAATGTTATGTAGTAGAGACATACCTATTCGGTCCGACACAAATGCCATGTCCACTGCAGTTGTTCCTGTCGTTGCACGAAGCCCGCACACAGTCCGGCGCCATCCACCCGTTGGCGCAGTCACACACGTTGGGGCCGACGCAAACTCCGCGATTCTGGCAATCGCCGAAGTCGACGCACGAGAACTGACTACAGTCTGAGCCTGCCCAGCCGCTGTCACACTCGCACGTGTTGGGCCGGACGCACAAGCCGTGTCCGGTGCAGTTGGCTACTTCGTCGCACGGCATCTCGCTCTTCAGGAGGAACGGCTCGTACAAGACGCGGCCTAACTCCGGAACGTCGGCGTGGTCCCAGATCCTACGACGCACGTGGTCTTCGTCCGCGCCGCCCCACCAGTTGTACGGAGCCGACAGGTTTTTGCTTAGAAATGACACTTGCAAGTCGTAGGGAGACAGCGCGTTGGAAAACATGTTCCCTGTCACTGTGCATCGTTCTGTGTTCGTCGATATGACCGT
>CBDHHR010000261.1:5000-7978 GCA_965263245.1 Metamycoplasmataceae bacterium
AGGCAGCTCCAGGATTTGACACCGTAAATTGTGATTCACGGCGTATCTGAACCTGGCTGTTTGCGACATCATCTTCACCATTATTGCCTTCTTATTCGACACCCGGAAAGGCGTATTGCGTGTCTTCTTGAACTGGCACTGCCAATCTCCGTAGAAATAGATTGTATTCACCAGGACAAGTGGAGAACCTTGGACTCCAGCCGCTGAAACTAAATCCTTAATCTTGTTATTGGTGCGTTGTTCGACCCATTGATTGATGTAGTCGGCGGATCCCGCTGCGTCATGGTTAAAGTCAAGCAGCTTGAATCCAGCTGAATAACGTGTGGCTAAGAGGTTGGTAAACGACTGGTAGATGTTAAAGTTGTTATTCACAAACATTCCGTTGGCCAACGCCAGCGTGTACTGGGATTGAGGACTGTTCAACGAACCAAGCAGAGCTACGTAAGTAGCGTGGACGTTAAAGGAGAGAGGGCAGAAGCCGAGCACCAGACACATCTCGTAGGCCGTTTTGCCGCGGGCTCCGGCGTACGTCATCGACAGAGCCGTCGAGATGCTGCAATGGTAATAGAAAATGTACATTCTTGTGCCGCATATACCGTTGAACCGGGATTTTGATCTAGTATTTGAAACCGGTTTTGAATATAAAACAAAAACCTCCATACGATATGTTCATCGCCAACTTACAATAATTTCAAATCTTTCGTAAGTATGTAAACCTTACAAAAATTGAAAGAAATTACAACGTTCAACACAATCTGGGGCATGAAAGGGATGCAGCGGAGGCAACGGAAGAGATATAGGCATTACCGTGAAAGTGATCAACGGGAAGCAAGTGGGTCACGATATATGGCGTGACTCCGCGCGACTGGAGCTTATTGGGGACTAAGCGAGACTAATTGTGGACTGGACACAAGAACAATATTCTAACGATGGATGACAGTTGTAGCTTCCGACTGATGAATACTAGGAAAATCAGTCCATAAATATATTGTGTTATACGTTTCTTATCTTAAATGTCCGATTTAATATTGAGTTTACCACACTATCAAAGGCACATAGCGATTTACGTACTGCAGATAATCGACACGATGCTAAGCTGTATGTGTCTTTTACGGAATTTGCGTTTTACATTGCTGTACGTTGTGGTTTCGATAAGCACTTATATCTGACAAGTTGTCTAAATGCCCATAATCATAACACATGTATACGTTTGGCCCAAACAGGTCGTATTGCGCGAAAACTGGCACTCTTCATTATTAGTCAAGATCGCCAAACACAAGTACTTGCCGCTATTGCCATGGCAACCACCATAATAATCGATTAAAATTCATGATTTCCGTGATCATTGTCACCGGCAAAATGTTCCACTGCTTCTGCTTGTAATAATCCTTCGGACAATATAACTGAAATACGCTATTTCGGGACAGTTCGATTATTACGACCAAAACAAAACAAAGTCCTATATGTTAACATGGAGTATATAGACCTCCTGCCCCCAACTGCCCCCAGCCTCGTTTTCGCGCGCGAGACTTGCAGGCCCTATACTAGCGTCGGAATATAGGGAGAAGACGAAGACGAAACACGACAACAGGCGTGAAATCATTTTAATAACTAAAACATTTGTAAAATAAAATACTACTAGTCGTGCGCAGAATTTGAAAAATGTATTCAGAGCATATTGAGAATGTTTGTGATAAGATCAAACACATAGTGTAGCTTATATCTCAATGACAGTGATAATGCATTTAACATCTTAGTATTATCTGGAAACAATTTAAGAGTTTGTTTGATGACCGACATATAAACAGTACAGTACAAGATCCTATTTGGCAATTTATGTCGTGGAACATTATCTTGTTACTGACCTGAACGGAGAGAAGAACACATTCTCCCCAGCAGCGTCGTTACTGTTGATCACCTTCTTGTAGAGACACAAGGCGAAGTTGCCGTTAGCTCTCGCCAACTTCCACACGTTGTACGATGACGTCACATCGATGGCGCCAAGAAGAAGAACAGCTCCCAGGAGAAGCCAGTGGCACCGCATGGCTGAGTCTGTTTATTTCTCAGGTATCCGTCACATCGCGTGTTTGTAGCAATACTTTTTTAAACACCATACATCTTGACTTATATCCAGCCGCAGTTGCGTGTTGTAGCGCTGTTGAATATGAAAAATGTTTAAACACGACACGGTTTAGGCACAGCTTGATTCGATTCGGCAAAAGGGTGTCGCATGTAAAGCAGCGAAACGTCATCGACGCAGACAAGGTCTTTGTAAACAAAACAAAGCGGCTCAGTTGGAACGGACTTACGGTGTCGTGAAAAGACACACACCCTGTTGAAATAAAGTGTAGCCAATTGAAAGGACTAGCCAATCGTATGAAATGTTATCGGGTAAACATCGCCGTTTGTCTTCGCCAAGTGTATAATGTCTAAAGGCATGAGCTTCGACGGCCAGCGTGAAACAGCGAGAGAGAGAGAGAGAGAGAGAGAGAGAGAGAGAGAGAGAGAGAGAGAGAGAGAGAGAGAGAGAGAGAGAGAGAGAGAGAGAGAGAGAGAGAGAGAGAGAGAGAGAGAGAGAGAGAGAGAGAGAGAGAGAGAGAGAGACATATACACACAGGCAGGCAGTACGTATATATGTATGCATGTGCATGTATGTATGTATGCATGTTTGTTTGTATGTATGTATGTATGTATGTATGTATGTATGTATGTATATATATATATATATATATATATATATATATATATATATATATATATATATTATACAACAGTTTAGCGACAAACGTAACCACACACCCACCCACACACTCAAACACACACTAACACGTGTTTGCGCGCGGATACACCACACACCCACACATACACACACACACACACACACACACACACACACACACACACACACACACACACACACACACACACACACACACACACACACACACACACACACACACAGACACACACACCCACGA
>CBDHHR010000262.1:5000-10000 GCA_965263245.1 Metamycoplasmataceae bacterium
CTCCACTACTATTACGACCGTAACGATGAGTTATATTATTGATCTTGGTGCAGGTGAATTGCATTTGTGAGTATCGATATTTGTTGTGTTATAACTCCTTAGTAAAAGTACAATTACAAGTCATTTTGGTGACTCCTAGCTCTTAGGTAGAGTTCTAATGTTGTTTACGTACCACACGTTGTTGACTATGATTCCCTATGACTACTGTAACAGTTTACATTGTTTTTAACGCTACCTCGGCAGATGTCATTACTGTCGTTGCTATTCTTCTTGTAGCCGGGCTGACAGTCACAGCTGCAGTTAGAAACGCGCCCAAACTGAACTTGGTCTGCTGGAGTCAGGTCAGTACACTCGCAGTTGTCCCCACACTGGTTGAATCCGCAGCCATCGAAGTCTTCCTCACAGTGTACACCTGGAATGGAAGGTCTTTGTTGTCTGCATAGATTCTTGCAACGGCGGATCTGTGACACTGAGTTTACCTGCTAATGTTCAATAACACGTGTCATCGTGGACTAAAATGTATATTTGCAGCAACGTTAGGCAAATACTAATAATGCAAGGTGATAGAAGTACTTCGCGATGCCCCGGCAATTAACCGATGGGTATAGCCAGCTGGATGTGCGCCACGTATTTACGTTTCACACAAAACATTCAAAGGAGAGGGTACGCGTACCACGTCTGTGTTTCGCGCAAACATTGTAAACTGTACCATATCAGTGTCTCATGTGTAAAACTAAATATATACTAAATACTAAGTATACTAAATGTATTTCTTTTGAACTCAGAAAAAATAAACTTTTCGTTCTGGTTATCATACTTGCATATATGCATATGAAAACCCACAGAAAGATGAGCAACTCACAAACATGCGTACATGGACACATTCACACATGGACACATGCACGCTCAGGCATGCATGCATGCATGCTTACATACATATATACATACATGCGTACACGCGTACACGCATATGCACATACAGGCGTACACGCGTACACACATAACGAGTACACACCTGTACACACGAATAAACGTACATACGTACATACGTGCACACCTACACGCACACATACATACAAACATATGCATGCATACATGCATGCATGGCTCGGACGCACGCATTGATGCACAGTTGTATGCTCACGTGCACACACACACACACACACACACACACACACACACACACACACACACACACACACACACACACACACACACACACACACACACACACACACACACACACACACACACACACACACACACACACACACACACACACACACACACACACACACACACACACACACACACACACACACACACACACACACACACACACACACACACACACACACACACACACACACACACACACACACACACACACACACCTACATACTGCCCCACCACCGACGCACTCACCGCTCCATCCCGTCGAGCAGTTGCAGGCTACAATGGAGAACACCGTCGACGTCTTCTGGCCGTCTGCCAACTTGTCGAAGAGACACGTCCCTCGGTCGGAGCAGTCACACAGCCTGATGTTGACCACTGCTGAAGACTTTCCTCCCTTCCCGTCTGATGCACGAAACCTATCGAAGATGACACGAATGACTGTGTTATGTGTCTTACACACAGCGTATATCACCTACGGTGGCGAACATTTTCATTGTATGTGTAAAGCTATATACAATTGAGGTAATGTGTCAAACTTTTTCTTTGGATAAAAAGTGGCAAAGAACTATCAAAGGTGTATGTCAACACTACAGTATGTAGTAGATCAACAGTATTCTATGAGGATAGATGGAATGATTTCACATGCTATAAGCTTACTATGGCTTAATCGGCAAGCAAGCAATATAATATACTAATATATTTAGATGTACGTAAGCTGGCTTGTTATTATTATGTAAACAGCATTGGTGTATGGACATGTACGTACGAAATATTGACAGCATCTGGGTTGTTTGGGAGCCAAGAGAAGATGCCAGTTTGGTTATCGAAAGAAGCACCAGGTGGCAGGACGGTTTCCATGGCTAAGGTTACAAAGTCACCATCTGCGTCTGACACGGTGACGTTCAGTGATTCTTGCTGTCCAACGGTGATGTTCATTGATGATTGAACATTTATCTTTGGGCTGGCATTCGCTGCAAGAAACCTCTTGATTAATAGTGTAGTTGTAACTATCATACGAATAATGCATAGGAATTTGAATAGAACGAGTAAAGTAACACCACATAAAACAAATCTACACCGAGTAGGGCTGTTATAAAAGTAGTACATCTATGAATTATTCTTTTGCCCATGGTGTCTTCTCTTATGTTCTGTATATCATGGACGAGTTTGGCTATTATTATTAAGCAACACTTGCAGTTGTTTAAATATAATCTCTCAACAAACATAGTAAATCATGCTGGAGGCAAGCACCTTTAAGTTGGAAGCCAAATGCGTTTATCAATATTATTTGTAGTGAAATAGAGATTTATTGATAACATTTGCATGACGTGACACGAAATGTGGGAGAAGTACTCGTTTTGATATATTTTAATTACACCATTGGCAGAAAGTGATGTATTTCCAACAGTAAATTATGTTTATATTAAACAATAATTGTTACTACCCTAACCAGACCAAAGAAGTAAACGTAGATGTATAATTCTCAATATTCCTTTTCAAGAGTACATTTTCGTGCAAACAACTTGAACATAGACAAGTCATAATATCGAAATCGATATTTCAATATAATTTATTTAAAAGCAATTGAATGACATCAAAAAATTGCAGACCAGCCGGAAGCTTTTATGCGTTGTGGCCAAATACATGTTTGTGTGATATTATTCACTTACCAAGAGTTTCTGATTCCGCTTGGTTTTTCTCATCTGTTTGTAATGTAGCAAAAGCGACTTCTTCCTTGCCTAGTCAACATAGTAAAAGTGGTCCAATGTATGTCACCAGCACAGCAATTTATTCAAATAATTGCTGATCGTATGATTTCAAAAATTGTATGAAATCAATACGTGCATATATCAAACAAAATTGCGTGCAATAATGTTGCAGGAGAAAGCGATGTTCATCACGTGTATGTAGACTATACGCAATGCGCTCCTCATTACGGTCTCCACAGAGACAAAAATGTGCTCTTACGTCCCTACAGTAATCGCTCTGATTGCCGTGATATGTTTAATGTATACGTTTTGATCATGACTCTGTCATGTATCAGCAATTCAAACGTACCTGTGACGGCGAAGTCATATAAACACTCATTGTTGTTCTTGCAGGTGGCGTGCGCTGTCGCACGCTGCTCTGACGGTATGGCCGCTAAAACGTCTCCAATGAACTTAGGTTGAAAGTCAAAGTCGTTGAATGTCGTGTAACTAGTATCATTGTCATACCAAAATATGGACTTCACTCTGGAGACTCTCCCTGTAGTAAAACAGACAAGGAACTACCGTGTTAATGGGGATAGTCAAACGTGCGATACGCATGTGGCATTTCTGGTATGTTAAGCGAGACATTAGTTTACACTTGATTCTGCAGTTTGATTAGCAATAATTTGTCATCTGGTAAATATAAACTATTAATAAAAACGTATACATAGAGTCACCATTAGCAAGAATTACGAAGAAAACATCAGTCTGAATATCAGTCTAATAGTGAACAGCCAATGGAGCCGATCTCATGCAGTGCCATTATATTTGCTGCTTGTGCTAATGTTAAATTTAGCAACCTTTACGGTATTTTGAAAGGAAATATATAACAGTGTTTGTGAACGTGCACATACACTCGACATGCATGCACACATGTACGCGTGCACGCGCATTAGCAAGCACATACACACACACGCACACACGCACACACGCACACACGCACACACGCACACACGCACGCACGCACGCACGCACGCACGCACACACGCACACACGCACACACGCACACACGCACACACGCACACACGCACACACGCACACACGCACACACGCACACACGCACACACGCACACACGCACACACGCACACAATCAATATACACAACAACTAGATGTGCATACGAGAACAGTTCTAAAGATCGAAATACTTACATTTTTCGCCAAACTGAGAGAATATCGTCGACTCGTTGGCTGTCGGGTCCAGTGGTGCAGCGCCACCTGGCGGCGTCAAGTCGTCTGATTTGTTGCCGTTGAATACTCCCAGCAGTCCTTGGGTAAGGCCCTCGAATGACTTCGGTGTAGCAATCGTGATGTCCAGCTGCTCAGCTTTTACCCCAATTGACAGAGTGAAACCTGACGCAGAGAACGAGCAATATCGTAGGCTACATCGGAATTCCACTATAGTTTAGAGCATTTCGGTCAGTCAAGTTATCATATTACTAACAATTCCGACAACTATCTTTACATGAACATGGTAACAATAACAATATTATATATTATTCGTCAGACAGACACCCGAGACAATGAAATTGTACTTGTAGTTCCTGCATTCCATTTACGTTAACGTTAAAAACATGTATTTGCTTTATAATTAATTATACATAGTCAATGTCTTTCGTTTCAGACAAAAACAACCAATAACAATTCAGTGTAAGAAATTTGGTCTAGGTCTTCTTTAATATATCATATGAAATATATAAACTGGTTGAAATGAGTGGGTATTGCATGTGTGCGAAATCACGCTGTCTACGATTGCTGTAAAACGTGCTTCTCGTTTGCGATGTACGGCTATGAATACGGATCAAACGCGATAAGCAGTAAGATTGGGACATATGTCCAGAATTGTCAGCATGAATGGCAGTATTTGTGTTGAATACAATGCCTACCACTTCGGAAGGTTACATCGAACGATGATTGGTTTGTCTTTGTCAATATCAATCCATCAAAAGATTTATCTTTTGTTACGCTTGCAGCCCTAAACCAGCTTGATATGTCGAGGTTTTCCACCCTTATAATCAGCCCTGGAATAGAAGATGGCGTTATCAGAATAGTAGCGTAATACGCAATAATATAT
>CBDHHR010000263.1:0-5000 GCA_965263245.1 Metamycoplasmataceae bacterium
CAAAAAACGGTAGTAAAGAGACGGAAGGGAGGACATGATTGGTGGAGATTGTATAAAAAGACAGAGGAAGTTGTATGGTAGAAATAGGGAGGGAGAGACATAGGGAGAAGGTAGGGGCGGATAGGGAAGGGAGCAGAGAAGAGTAGTAATGCATTTTACTTAGCCCCATAATCAAGTCCACAGTTAGTACCCCGTTAACAAAATAGGTAAACTACTTCTAAGAAACAGGATGCATTTATGAGAATAAATAATATTTAATAAAAGCCTAAATTGTATTACGTAATTTAGAGAGGTACTGCAACTAAAAATATGATAAATAAATATACACATTAATAAAATAAATGTATGCCTGATAAATATACAGGAGTATATATATATATATATATATATATATATATATATATATATATATATATATATGGCCTTATTAAAATTAATAACAATTTTTTTAATGATTTTCTAAACTACCTGGATTTTGTTTCGTCCCACGATGTCGGTCCAGCACGAGCAAACGCCCGGCGACCATTGTGTTCAAGATTCACACATCAAGAAGTAAACTACCAGTGGAGCACAGGGTCCTGCTTGATAATTGACGAAGTAGCAATGGCGCAAAATACACTGCCGTGTCTGTGTAACGTAAGGTAAGCACAAAACAGCACAATCGTACAACATGTAAACTTCTCCTTATTGTAGGAGAACCAGGAGGAAGAACAGTATGAAAGAGTTTCATATGTGGGTTTGAATTATCATTGACACGGACCAGTAGAAAGAACAACATGAAAGAGTTTCATGTGCGAGTTTGGATGATCAGTGACACGAACCAGTAGAAAGAACAACATGGAAGAGTTTCATGCGCGAGTTTGGATGATCAATTTGGATGATACATGACGTCACACAGGTGCCAGAAACTCTTGTATTTCGCTTCTGTGTCAGCTACATCTAGGTCGCGGTCGACGTTTGGGTAATGTTACGATCGATTTTAGGATAGTGGCATCATTATCGTCTGTGCATAAGTTCGTAGTGGAACACATGTCGCAGTAGCGCTGGCAAGCGTGACAAACAGCGCCAAGTCGTCTAGTTTATGAAAAGGAGCAAACTGCTCAACGGCCGTCTCGGAGAAGGAGATCAAGATAAGGTAAAATCAACTTCCTGTTCGCAGTGTAAATGAATGAAATGTGTTTGTATAGTTCGAGTTTAGGTGAATATGAATGTATGTGTGTTCCTATTCGTAGTGTGAATGAACTAATGTGTGTGTGTGTGTGTGTGTGTGTGTGTGTGTGTGTGTGTGTGTGTGTGTGTGTGTGTGTGTGTGTGTGTGTGTGTGTGTGTGTGTGTGTGTGTGTGTGTGTGTGTGTGTGTGTGTGTGTGTGTGTGTGTGTGTGTGTATGTGCATGTATGTATGTATGTATGTATGTATGTATGTATTTATGTATGTATGTATGTAGGTAGGTAGGTAGGTAGGTAGGTAGGTAGGTAAGTAGGTAGGTAAGTAGGTAGGTAGGTAGGTAGGTAGGTATATATGTATGTATGTATATATACGAATGTATGTATGTATGTATGTATGTATGTATGTATATATATGTTGTGTAACTATGTGTGTATCTATGTATGTATATATATACATGTATTACATACATGTATGCGTGCATGTGGTCGCAAGTCCTACCAGTCGCTACCTGTAATAATAATAACAATATCACTATTTGGATTATGCTTCTAAAATAGATCCTGCTTCTTCATGTTATTCTAAAAATTGTAATTGAATGATCATATCGTTTGGTTATGTCTTGAAGTCATGTGCAGTGACATGCGAATTGTTGTGTTAATTATGACTAATGATAACCCTGAGTTAATAAAAACAACTATTCATGCGTGTGCGTAGCATCGCAAATCCCATTCTACGGCATGAATTGGCAATCAACGTCACGCAGCGTTCATCAGCGCTGAGGCTTATTGTCATCCAAATGGCCTCTCAAGCACCTTGGCGCATTCACTTTTTTCTGCAAGTTGACTCATGTAGAAGCGTTCAGTAGTCAACACGGAATAATCACAGTCAACACAGGGTATATGTGGCGATTCTACTATTACACACGATTGTAACCCCTCTCTCTCTCCTCTCTCCTCTCTCCTCTCTCCTCTCTCCTCTCTCCTCTCTCCTCTCTCCTCTCTCCTCTCTCCTCTCTCCTCTCTCCTCTCTCCTCTCTCCTCTCTCCTCTCTCCTCTCTCCTCTCTCCTCTCTCCTCTCTCCTCTCTCCTCTCTCCTCTCTCCTCTCTCCTCTCTCCTCTCTCCTCTCTCCTCTCTCCTCTCTCCTCTCTCCTCTCTCCTCTCTCCTCTCTCCTCTCTCCTCTCTCCTCTCTCCTCTCTCCTCTCTCCTCTCTCCTCTCTTCCCTCCCTCTCTCCCCTCTCCCCTCTCCCCTCTCCCCTCTCCCCTCTCCCCTCTCCCCTCTCCCCTCTCCCCTCTCCCCTCTCCCCTCTCCCCTCTCCCCTCTCCCCTCTCCCCTCTCCCCTTTGTCGATGGTGACGCTAAATGGCAAATCCATGTCGAAATACTTACAACCATCTGTCGAGAATTGCTCGGGTACTAGAGGCAATGACAATTAGTGACTGCCTTGTCCATGCACTTGTGACATTTTGACTGGACTAGCCCTATGGAAATGCTATGCCCTTTGGCATATCCTACCGTCTGTTTCACCGTCTAGAGAGGGTTTAAAAGTCAGCCGCTCCTCTTAGGTAGGATGCAATTAAAATGAGTCGACCGACGACCTACAAATGCCGTTATGCAACACTTCGTGAATCTAGAACGTTGTGGTCGCCGGGCGTTTGTTTGTGCTGGACCAACAGTGTGGGATTCTCTGCGACTGGAGAGCCACGCGAAATCCTGAATACCAGGCCGTTTTAAAAATCATTGAAGTCATTTCTGCTGTTAAATTAATGTAATCAGACCACATTTAACCATGCTATTTTTCATGCACACTATTGTCATCAATTTATAGTTAAATTTATCTCACTTTCATTAATGTATAGTTTAATTTATCTTATTTAATATACCCTAGGCTTTTTATTCATTTTATTATATTTTATTTATTCTATTAAATATATCTATATCTTTCTTAGAAGAAGATTTTTCCCATTATGTAGGACCCTACTCATCCATGAACGGACACTAGTCTCGGATTTGATGGTGGCTAAATAAAGTGTATTATTATTACTATTACTATTACTATTACTATTACTATTACTATTACTATTACTATTACTATTACTATTACTATTACTATTACTATTACTATTACTATTACTATTACTATTACTATTACTATTACTATTACTATTACTATTACTATTAGTATTAGTATTAGTATTAGTATTAGTATTAGTATTAGTATTAGTATTAGTATTAGTATTAGTATTAGTATTAGTATTAGTATTAGTATTAGTATTAGTATTAGTATTAGTATTAGTATTAGTATTAGTATTAGTATTATTATATTATTATTATTATTATTATTATTATTATTATTATTATCATCCATAATAATAATAATAATAATTATTATTATTTTTATTATTATTATTTTTATTACTACTGTCGTTGTCGTTGTCGTTGTCGTTGTCGTTGTCGTTGTCGTTGTCGTTGTCGTTGTCGTTGTCGTTGTCGTTGTCGTTGTCGTTGTCGTTGTCGTTGTCGTTGTCGTTGTCGTTGTCGTTGTCGTTGTCGTTGTCGTTGTCGTTGTCGTTGTCGTTGTCGTTGTCGTTGTCGTTGTCGTTGTCGTTGTCGTTGTCGTTGTCGTTGTCGTTGTCGTTGTCGTTGTCGTTGTCGTTGTCGTTGTCGTTGTCGTTGTCGTTGTCGTTGTCGTTGTCGTTGTCGTTGTCGTTGTCGTTGTCGTTGTCGTTGTCGTTGTCGTTGTCGTTGTCGTTGTCGTTGTCGTTGTCGTTGTCGTTGTCGTTGTCGTTGTCGTTGTCGTTGTCGTTGTCGTTGTCGTTGTCGTTGTCGTTGTCGTTGTCGTTGTCGTTGTCGTTGTCGTTGTCGTTGTCGTTGTCGTTGTCGTTGTCGTTGTCGTTGTCGTTGTCGTTGTCGTTGTCGTTGTCGTTGTCGTTGTCGTTGTCGTTGTCGTTGTCGTTGTCGTTGTCGTTGTCGTTGTCGTTGTCGTTGTCGTTGTCGTTGTCGTTGTCGTTGTCGTTGTCGTTGTCGTTGTCGTTGTCGTTGTCGTTGTCGTTGTCGTTGTCGTTGTCGTCGTCTCACCACCACCACCATCATTAATCAGTGTCATTAAGATGATATTTCAATTGACGAGTTCCATGCACCAGCGCCAGTGTTTTCTTGCCGGCGATCACAACGAGTCTCGAGGCAATGATAATGTAGAACTAACTCCGCTGGGCTGGCCTCTGTGTTAGAACGTCAAACAAGTAATTCTTCCGACAAGAACAAGAACAAGATGTTTATTTTGTTGACCCCAAATGAGTACATGAATCAATAAGCCGACTGTATTGTTTTCACAGCTAACGCATGGTATGAGAACACGTGCTGGTGAGTAAAAACGATTCAAAGACACTGCTAAACACTACACGGCGAAAGGCCAGATTGATATGAATACATGGTAGGCGTAGCTATGGCGCCGTAGCTTACACCAGGCAACCTCCCTATCTGAGTAAGACTGCCTACTTCACGAGACAGAGAAACGGCAGAGGAGAAAAGAGAGGGAGATGTCGCAACACCTTCACGTCTCCCTTCCATCTGGCACCTCCTGCCCACACTGAAACAAGATCTGCAGATCACATGACCGATCTTTGGAAGACGTCATACTCGTTTCAAGGGACCGCTGATGATGACGAATGGCGATTCTATGTCAATGTACGGAATTCCTGCAAAACAAATCTCTAGCATTATGCGTCATCATCGTATTAGTTTACTGGATGAGTTCAGTGTATAATGACAAGAGATATGTTTTGGGGAGATACATGATTTGAACTGAACCGTGGGCAACCTTCGCTACAAAGA
>CBDHHR010000263.1:10000-15854 GCA_965263245.1 Metamycoplasmataceae bacterium
ATCCTTTATTGAACTGCAGATTGCTCGACATGAATGAGTGTACAGGAAATAACTCGACGGACCCTCCTGAGTTGTCAGCCATGCGAGTGGAGACCATGCCAATCGCCTGGGCCTACTGTTTTTTCATCATGCTTGGAAATGGACTGACAATCGCCAGCGTGCTGAGGTAAGAACTGGTCGGTTTGTGTCTGTAGCTTAGCGTGGGTTTTATCCGTTCATCTTTCCATCAAGCCATTTTGTATGCATCAATCCATCCACGTACGCACCTATCCATCCACCCATGCTGTACCAATATATTGTTTAGATCCGCGTATCCATTCATACATTCATTGCTAATCTCGCCATCTATATACCAACCAACCCACCGTTCATTCACCGGTCGGTCGGTCGGTCGGTCGGTCGGTCGGTCGGTCGGTCGGTCGGTCGGTCGGTCGGTCGGTCGGTCGGTCGGTCGGTCGGTCGGTCGGTCGGTCGGTCGGTCGGTCGGTCGGTCGGTCGGTCGGTCGGTCGGTCGGTCGGTCGGTCGGTCGGTCGGTCGGTCGGTCGGTCGGTCGGTCGGTCGGTCGGTCGGTCGGTCGGTCGGTCGGTCGGTCGGTCGGTCGGTCGGTCGGTCGGTCGGTCGGTCGGTCGGTCGGTCGGTCGGTCGGTCGGTCGGTCGGTCGGTCGGTCGGTCGGTCGGTCGGTCGGTCGGTCGGTCGGTCGGTCGGTCGGTCGGTCGGTCGGTCGGTCGGTCGGTCGGTCGGTCGGTCGGTCGGTCGGTCGGTCGGTCGGTCGGTCGGTCGGTCGGTCGGTCGGTCGGTCGGTCGGTCGGTCGGTCGGTCGGTCGGTCGGTCGGTCGGTCGGTCGGTCGGTCGGTCGGTCGGTCGGTCGGTCGGTCGGTCGGTCGGTCGGTCGGTCGGTCGGTCGGTCGGTCGGTCGGTCGGTCGGTCGGTCGGTCGGTCGGTCGGTCGGTCGGTCGGTCGGTCGGTCGGTCGGTCGGTCGGTCGGTCGGTCGGTCGGTCGGTCGGTCGGTCGGTCGGTCGGTCGGTCGGTCGGTCGGTCGGTCGGTCGGTCGGTCGGTCGGTCGGTCGGTCGGTCGGTCGGTCGGTCGGTCGGTCGGTCGGTCGGTCGGTCGGTCGGTCGGTCGGTCGGTCGGTCGGTCGGTCGGTCGGTCGGTCGGTCGGTCGGTCGGTCGGTCGGTCGGTCGGTCGGTCGGTCGGTCGGTCGGTCGGTCGGTCGGTCGGTCGGTCGGTCGGTCGGTCGGTCGGTCGGTCGGTCGGTCGGTCGGTCGGTCGGTCGGTCGGTCGGTCGGTCGGTCGGTCGGTCGGTCGGTCGGTCGGTCGGTCGGTCGGTCGGTCGGTCGGTCGGTCGGTCGGTCGGTCGGTCGGTCGGTCGGTCGGTCGGTCGGTCGGTCGGTCGGTCGGTCGGTCGGTCGGTCGGTCGGTCGGTCGGTCGGTCGGTCGGTCGGTCGGTCGGTCGGTCGGTCGGTCGGTCGGTCACAGCTATGTGTAAGCCTGCTGGCATTGTAATACGATTGCGCCTAACGTACCCACCGTGCCCACCGACTCATCGTCGGGAACGAAGGACGTCCATCTCTGTCTGCCAGTAGCCCGGTTTGCAACCAATTTTCTTAGTTCGGTAACCAATTTTCTTAGTTCACTTTCCAGTATTCCTCTATACGTTTATTGTCCGTCGTCATGTGTCCACTATTTAGGAAATGCCGTAGAATGTGTTTCTCAGAACGTGGCTGAGTCTACTCCGCTCCAACTCTTGTAGTGACGTGTATTAGACATAGCTGCGGTACAGGGAGAAAGCGGATGTCATCATCGGCCGTTATTTGTTATCCATGACACGCATGGCATGTTCCTGTAACATACAGATATACTTAGACTAAAAGTCAAACAAGCCGAGAGGGTGGACCGCCAACGCCTACGATAGAGACGATATCTAGAAGAGGAAACCTGCAAAGGACGTGACATCTAGAAGAAGAGAAGTTAGTGTCAAACCACAGAATGAAGCCACGCAACTGGCGGTGTGGTCAGTGTGTGGTCAATATTGCGACAAGATCGTGGACCCGTTGTTAGTAAAATATGATTATTCTATACACTTGTATGTATGTATGTATGTATGTATGTATGTATGTATGTATGTATGTATGTATGTATGTATGTATGTATGTATGTATGTATGTATGTATGTAAGTATGTAAGTATGTAAGTATGTAAGTATGTATATATGTATGTATGTATGTATGTAAGTATGTAAGTATGTAAGTATGTAAGTATGTAAGTATGTATGTATGTATGTATGTATGTATGTATGTATGTATGTATGTATGTATGTAAGTATGTAAGTATGTATGTATGTATGTATGTATGTATGTATGTATGTATGTATGTATGTATGTATGTATGTATGTATGTATGTATGTATGTATGTATGTATGTATGTATGTATGTATGTATGTATGTATGTATGTATGTATGTATGTATGTATGTATGTATGTAAGTATGTAAGTATGTATGTATGTATGTATGTATGTATGTATGTATGTATGTATGTATGTATGTATGTATGTATGTATGTATGTATGTATGTATGTATGTAAGTATGTAAGTATGTAAGTATGTATGTATGTATGTATGTATGTATGTATGTATGTATATATGTATGTATGTATGTATGTATATATATATATATATATATATATATATATATATACATATATATATATACATATATAACTGTCGTTGACGATGTTTACTTGTTCCAGGTTCGAGCAGTTGCGTACCCCGGCCAACCTGTTCATCGCCAGTCTGGCCGGGGCTGACCTGGCGCTGGGACTGATCGGACCCTACTTCAACTTCCTCAACTCCGTGCCCGTCGGGGTGCGACTCTCCCGGCACTCCCACGCCGCCTGTATCTTCTCCCTCTGGGGCGTTCTCTTCGCTTCCCTCGGGTCCGCCTTCAACCTTCTGGCCATCTCCGTCGACCGCTACGTCGCAATCATGTTCCCGCTGCGGTATTCGTCCATAGTTACGCCAACGACGGCCAAGGTTTATTTATTTAATATCGCATCATAGTGATTATTAGTGTTAGATTTTGTTTAATACCAAATTACACTTATTTTGTTGTTGTTGAAATTATAGTAATACGAAATCGTAATGATTAATTTATACATTTATTTTAATTATTATTATTATCGTAATAACGAATGCATTGTTATTATATATTTTATGTAACCTTTATTTTTATTTATTTACTTTTAGAAACCACGTGTTTTATTTAGGAGCTTGACATTTAAAAAAATGTCGTCATCATTATTATTTTTAGAAATTATCTTAATACAGGATCATAATTATTTATTCATACATTTATTTTTGGAGTTAATTTATTATTATTGCTTCGTTATTATTGTAAAACATTTTATGTCATATTTATTTTTGATTATTGGTATTTAGAGATCACGTATTTTATTTAGTAGCTTGGCATTTTGGAATTTTTAAATATTAAATTGTTTATGTATGATACTAATTGATGTACATTTTTTATCAGAAATAATAATACTTTTAGTTGCACTCTCGATAATCTTGTTAAATCTTGTTAAATCTTGTTAAATCTTGTTAAATCTTGTTAAATCTTGTTAAATCTTGTTAGATTTTGTTAAATAGATCTTGTTAAATAGATCTTGCTAAATATATCTTGTTAAATAGATCTTGCTAAATATATCTTGTTAAATAGATCTTGTTAAATAGATCTTGTTGAATAGATTTTGTTAAATAGATCTTGTTAAATAGATTTTGTTAAATAGATCTTGTTAAATAAATCTTGTGACATTGTGTTAAATATTACGAAATATTGTGAAATGTTGTGAAATGTTGTTAAATCTTGTTAAATCTTGTTCGTTTTTGTTAAAAGGTGTCAATCGCCGTAGTGTGGACGGTCATCTCCTGCCTCAGTCTGCCGCCAGTCTGCGGGTGGAACCGGTGGACGCGGGACACGACGTGTACCTTCTCCGAGGTGCTGCCCGCCTCCTACATGGTCGGTCTGTTCGCTGTCCCCGTCGTCGCCTGTCTCTTTGTGCTCACCGGCTTGTACTTCGTCATGTTCGCCACGGCCTGGAAGCACCAGTGTCAAATACAGGTGAGTCGTCGTCGGTGTTGCGGTCGCGTGGACTGTTGCCATGAAACAAGGTCCGTCAGATCATCAAAATGGACGCCAAAGACGTGGAGAGATATGTCTTATGCTATGGTAACATTACTGCATCAGTTTAAATGTTTTTGTTACGACACAATAGTACGCATGGATGTTTAAATGAACGTATTGTGTAGGAAAGACTAGTATTGTATATGTCATGCTGTCTGACTAACGAACTATCAATGACCGCTCGCGAGTCGAATTAACACTTAAGCGATATCGCTTGTAATAACCGCCAGATGTAACATAGGATTTGCAAAACATGTGCATTTGGCATCTACACAAACAATCTGATTGATCAACATGTAAAATGAGGTTTGTAAACATTTTCTAAATAAATAACTTATATTACACGAAATACCCATTGGCCCTCGTTGCGAAATACTCATTGGCCCTCGTTGCGAAATACTCATTGGTCCTCGTTGCGTAATGGTCCCAGGCGGGTAGTGTGGCCTGTTTAAAAAAACATCTCCAAATAACTCAAAAGGGCGGAATATACATAGATAATATGGGTTGGATTCTCAATATTGATTCTCAGTTTGTCCACTGGAGTTCATTCTCTGATGGCAATCTTGTTAATGTGGTTAATTCTTGTAATCGTTACCACCATCGCGTAACCATTTTGACTCGCGGCACGGAAATTTCTTTGCCCGACATCGTCTCGAGTGAGTATATTTTGTAAGTATTTCGCCAACATATTCATTTCCGTAAGTGGAATAAAGTAAGTGTTATATATTTTGAATATCAGTATACTTTGGAAATGTTTCTTCGTATATTGGAAAAATCGGTTAGTTTTAATTCATGTGTTCGACTCGCGGGCTAGCGATATATATATATATATATATATATATATATATATATATATATATATATATATATATATATATATATATATATGTGTGTGTGTGTGTGTGTGTGTGTGTTTATAGCAACAATAGCAATAATAACAACACTTCTACTGCACATAATTTCTTGGAAACCAAGCTCAACTCTAAGGCGAATCAACACAAAAGGTAGTCAGTCACGGTTATTAAGCTGTATTCGAATTGTCACCTATCAGCATTGATGAACCACGGAACTATGGTGGATTAGCAAGGTTATGGTTTACATTTTTAATGGCGGGAGGATTGTGTAACAGTGTCAACTGATCTAACACTAGTAGGAATCCGAATTCAAAGAGTCGGTGCAGCTACATCAAAAGCCCTAGATCCACTGTTGTGATTTACTCTAAAGACGACGAGTAAATCAGAACTGGATAGGTTTTCTTAAAGGAATAATGAATATAATTATGATGGATGCTTCAACAAAAATTATACGGGAAATCGGATAAAAAACAAAGACATCCTGTCGATAATACATTAGTATAATATAACACCTACGTATGATGATGAAAAAGTCAACAGTTTGACTCGGGGTATAAACATATAATATTTATTCATCTAAAATTGGTAGACTACGCATATATCTATGATTGCTGGAATTTCGATAAACTACTGACTTCCTTGTCAATGTGCATTTTACACATGCTGTTTGGATGGCAGTTTTATTACGTATTGCAAGAAATATCACCACTTTATTCATATAGAGGAATACAATAAAGTAGTTAAATTTGCTTGTTTGCATTGTGTGTTTTATTGTTGTTAAAAAATTCTGAATAAACTGTCATTCATTTATTCA
>CBDHHR010000264.1:0-3917 GCA_965263245.1 Metamycoplasmataceae bacterium
ACTCGTCAACGCAAGCACCGAGCGAAACGGCAGGGCCGTCGTCCGAGCCGAGCGAGGCCGCGGTTCCACCCGTGACAAGTGGACCTGCGGAACTGACGGAAGAGCACGGGCGAGACGTGTCACCAGTAACGGATGATCGTGTTGTAACTTCCGGGGTAAAGACAACTCGTTCGGGCCGGGTGTCCCGAGTTCCCGTTACGCTAAAGGACTGTGTGTACTAGAGACACTCGGACACAAAGAAAAAAGGGGGAAGTGTTAGGTACCGTGCGGCACTTGCCGGTATTTTAAATGGACTTCATGGGACTTGACCAATCGCAGCGGCTGTATTATACGATACAGTTACGAAAGTCGTTTGTCGAGTGATTAAACTGCTTTTGGCACAATGTGAGTTGTCTCTGTATTATATTAGTTTTTGTTATACGACATAACAATATATATATATATATATATATATATATATATATATATATATATATATATATATACTATATGTATAATTGATATATATATACTATATGTATAATTGGTATATATATATATATATATATATATATATATACCAATTATACATATAGTATATATATATATATATATATATATATATATATATATATATATATATATATATATATATATATATACTATATGTATAATTGGTATATATATACATATATATATATATATATATATATATATATATATATATATATATACATATATATATATATATATATATATATATATATATATATATATAATTACGAAATCAAAACAACTAATGATAAATAATGACGATGGTAATAATAATTATGTTACTTATGCTGAGGGTAAATCTTCGGAAACCCATCTAAGAGACACATCAAAACAAAGCAGGTAACCACTCTCTGATTCAGTAAACAAGATACCTCTTGTCATTGTTGCACCAAGGAACGGCTGATAAACAAGATAATAGAAGCTTTTTAAATGACTTCTAAATTGTGTAATAGTTTCAGCTGGATTAGCACTAAAAGGAAGCCTATTACAAAAGTGTCATTGCAGCTACAGTGTTAGTATTTACTCTAGCGACACAAATTGTTACAAACTTACTCCAGGGACACAAAGTGTAGAAAATTTAACTGAAGCGGTAGGAATATCAACGAAGAGACAAACATATCTTGCTGACAATAACGACAATGTAATCATCAGGCAGCTAAAATATCAAGTCGTTCTTACATTGCACATATACTTCCATCTCGCATATCATCATTTTCGCCAGACCGCCATCCCCCCTCGCTCTTACGAACACGTAGCGCCCCCTGGCAGACTCGCACGGAAGACGAACTCTCGAGTGTGTCGGCAACGTATCGACGAAGGCGCCACAGATGTGGTAATCTGCAGTCGCGAGGCTCGTCGGTGGCTTGTCTGCAGCCAGCGGAATGTCAGTGACACCGACGTCGAAGTTGTCCAGGCCTGACGTGTCACGAGCCATAATATGTGTTGTCAAGCAACATCGTTCAGATATTGTCTATTGGACTTCCAAAATTACTAAATGTTACATGGTCCCAGAAAGCATATTACACCTGGCAACCGACCACGTCACTTTCAACTTCTGTGGCCGCAAGTTCACATTAAAGTGTGTTAATATTCTTTACATTAATGTGTTCCATGTTAAAGAATACGCGACTTTTTTCTGGGCATGAAAAGTTCACAATGAACTATATTGCAATCAACAGTTTTCCGGATTTGTAGTTTGTAGGTTATATATTTGTAAATATTATTACGGCGGTATGATTGAGTGGAACAGGTAACAGTCACTAGATGGCGACACTTTGAATGCGTACGCACTGGTAATTAGAATGTTAAAGTTATTTACCGCTATATTTCCCCGTCACAATGACCACTTCCTCTACGTTGTACTGGTAACGAAGGTCCACCAGCAACCATTGGTGGTCTCGCGTGTTTCCCATGGCGCACGTAGTTACGTCTCCGTCCACTGCAAACCCCGCCCCGTGATCAGCATCAGTAGACGGCTGCAGCGCTGGTTTCCCGGGCGCCACGTTGGTCAGAGCTGCGAAAATTCAACGAAAAGTATATTGAACTGTTCATAAACCAAATGACATCCCAGCGCATTTGTCGTTATGAACAAAGGAGAGTACACCTTTTGAACCTTACATCTCCATTAAATAAATATTGTTTCTAATATGAAACTTAGGTAAACGCAAATAATAATGTCATGTATAGGTTGCGTGCTTCGTGCATATGCACATGTTTGTGTGTATATGTATATGTATATGTATATGTATATGTATATGTATATGTATATGTATATGTATATGTATATGTATATGTATATGTATATGCATATGCATATGTGTGTGTGTATGTTTGTGTATGTGAATGTGTATGTGTGTGTGTGTGTGTGTGTGTGTGTGTGTGTGTGTGTGTGTGTGTGTGTGTGTGTGTGTGTGTGTGTGTGTGTGTGGGTGTGTGGGTGTGTGGGTGTGTGGGTGTGTGTGTGTGTGCATGTTTGTGTGTGTGTATGTGTGTGTGTGTGTGTGTGTGTATGTGTATGTGTATGTGCATGTGCATGTGCATGTGTGTGTACGTGAGCGTTTGTGTGTGTATGAGTTGTGTGGTTGTGTGTGTAGTGTGTATGTTGCGTCTGTGTGTGTATGTATGTGTGTATGTGTGTATGTGTGTGTATGTGTGTATGTGTGTATGTGTGTATGTGTGTATGTGTGTATGTGTGTATGTGTGTATGTGTGTATGTGTGTATGTGTGTACGTGTGTACGTGTGTACGTGTGTACGTGTGTACGTGTGTATGTGTGTACGTGTGTATGTGTGTATGTATGTGTGTGTCTGTGCGTGCATGCGTGCGTGCGTGCGATTATGTGTGGGTATGTATTTTGTGGAGGAATAAGTGTCTCACATCGACGCATGCTGCATACCGTACATTTACTTGATATCAAGGGCACTCACAAGTATGACTGCTCAGCTGGAATCCTATTTGAATTAAACAATATTAGCCATGGCAATATCATTGCCGTTACACTCACGGTATGGGTACGCTTCCACTTCACACAGTTTCAGTTTCGTTTTCGGCGGCGCCTTAACGAACACGTATCGGCCGCGCACGTCAGCGAGATGACAGCGTGCGAGACCAGTGAACCTGCTCGGCACGACGGCACACACGTCGTACGAAGTCTCGGGAAGGTCGACGGGTCTCGTCTCAGCCGGGTGAACATCAGTCACGGCAACTGTGACGTACTCTGCAGCGACACATGTACACATCGAAACTGAGTGTCCAGACAATTATAGTAAAACACATACTTATTATACATATATAAGAACTCAATATAGTACACACACGCACACATACATGTATACACACCAAGGTATTCATCGGAAATGTTCATGTCAATAGGTGTGCTTGTGTGCTTGTGTATGTATGTAAATAGGCACAATTAACTTTGCACTATTTTGTATTGTATTGTGTTGTTATTATATCCGATAGTGATAGTATTTCAAGATGTTTGTCGAATTCAAACTATTATCATCATCGCGAATGCGTTATCAGAATTAACTACCGGTGTCTAGAGACACTCACTGTACCAAATGTAGGAGTTAAATCAACAAATACACCGCAGACACAACTCACCCGGTGTAAATCAATTATTACACCGCAGACAAAACTCACCCGGTGTAAATCAACTATTACACCGCAGTCACAACTCACCCGGTGATTATCAACACATACACCGCAGACACAACTCACCCGGTGTAAGTCAACTAGTACACCGCAGACACAACTCACCCGGTGTAAGTCAACTAGTACACCGCAGACACAACTCACCCGGTGTAAATCAACTAAAACACCGCAGACACAATTCTTCCGGTGATTATCAACTAATACACCACAGACACAACTCTCCCGGTG
>CBDHHR010000265.1:0-3756 GCA_965263245.1 Metamycoplasmataceae bacterium
ACATGTCCTGACGTCACAGGATAAGTGAGCCACTGGTAATACGACGACGTAATTGACAGTCATTATCCGTGATACATTACCGCAGTGAGTCCGTCCGCCGACACGACCACAGTGGGTCGTGTCCGCATGACACTTGCAAACTCATTTTATTTCAACTGATCTCACTCTCTATAATTATATTTGCTCTCTCTCTCCCCCCTCTCTCTCCCTCTCTTTCCGCCCTGTCTCCCCCTCTCTCCCCCCTCTCTCTCCCCCTCTCTCTCTGTCTCTCTCTCTCCCCCATCTCTCTCTCTGTCTCTCTCTCCCCCTCTCTCCCCCTGTCTCACTCCCCTCTCTCTCCCCTCTCTTTCCCCTCTCTCTTTTTCTGTCTTTATCCCCACTCTCTCTCTCTCCCCCCTCTCTCTCTCCCCCTCTCGCCCCTCTCTCCCCCTCTCTCCCCTCTCTCCCCTCTCTCCCCTCTCTCCCCTCTCTCCCCCCTCTCTCTCTGTCTCTGTCTCTCTCTCTCCCTCTCCCTCTCTGTCTCTCTCTCCCCTCTCTCCCCCTCTCTCCCCTCTCTCCCCTTCTCTCTCCCCTTCTCTCTCCCCCTCTCTCTCCCCCTCTCTCTCCCCTCTCTATCTCTCCCCCTCTCTCTCTCCCCTCTCTCTCTCTTCCTCTCTCTGCATCCTCTCCCCCACTCTCTCTCCCCCTCTCTCTCCCCTCTCTCTTCCTCTCTCTGCCCCCTCTCCCCCTCTCTCTCCCCTCTCTCTGTCTCTATCTCCCCTCTCTCTGTCTCTCTCTCCCCTCTCTCTCTCCCCTCTCTCTCCCCCTCTCTCTGTATCTCTCTCCCCTCTCTCTCTCCCCCTCTCCCTCTCTGTCTCTCTCCCCCTCTCCCTCTCTGTCTCTCTCTCTCCCCCTCTCTCTGTCTCTCTCTCCCCCTCCTCCTCCGCCCCTCTCTCTCTCTTCCCCTCTCTCTCTCCCGTCTCTCCCCCTCTCTTTCCCCTCTCTTCCCCCTCTCTCTGCCCCCTCCCCCTCTCTCACTCCCCTCTCTCTCCCTCCTCTCTCTCCCTCTCCCCCTCTCTCTGTCTCTCTCTCCCCTCTCTCTCCCCCTCTCTCTCCCCCCTCTCTCCCCTCTCTCTCCCCCTCTCTGTATCTCTCTCCCCTCTCTCTCTCTCCCCCTCTCTCTCATCCCCTCTCTCCCCTCTCTCTGTCTCTCTCCCCCTCTTCCTCTCTGTCTCTCTCTCTCCCCTCTCTCTCTGTCTCTCTCCCCCTCTCCCTCTCTGTCTCTCTCTCCCACTCTCTCTGTCTCTCTCCCCCTTTCTCTCTCTCCCCTCTCCCTCTCCCCCTCTCCCTCTCTGTGTCTCTCCCCCTCTCCCTCTCTGTCTCTCTCTCTCCCCCTCTCTCTGTCTCTCTCTCCCCCTCCCCCCCTCTCTCTCCCCCTTTCTCTCCCCCTCTCTCCCCCTCTCTTTCCCCTCTCTTCCCCCTCTCTCTGCCCCCTCCCCCTCTCTCACTCCCCCTCTCTCTCTCCCTCCTCTCTCTCTCCCCCTCTCCCCCTCTCTCTGTCTCTCTCTCTCCCTCCTCTCTCTCTCTCTGTCTCTCTCCCCCTCTCACTCTCTGTCTCTCTCTCCCCCTCTCTCTGTCTCTCTCCCCCTCTCTCTCTCCCCCTCTCTCACCCCCTCTCTCTCCCCCTCTCTTTCCCCTCTCTTCCCCCACTCTCTGATCTGTCCCGAAACAATGGTAACTATTTATGTTCACATAATTTGTTTCGACGATCATACGAAGTAGTTGTACATGATCACACTAAGTTTTTACAACTGCAATCTAAATTATCACACTATGGGGTGTGGCCACAACATGGAGAGGTCTAATGAAACCTCCGTAAAAGTTGTTATCTTGACACTAAAGTTTGACCAATACACGGGCAGCATTTTGTTATAGATCCGGAAGTCATACATGTTCGGCTGCGGTGTGAGACCAGCATGCAGTGGGCGTGTGTCAGTCAGCTGTCTCTTCACACCAGGGTAAGTGTCGTCATGGTGACGCTATTTGACATCTATCATCATACACTATTAAATGATAACTTATGCATACGTTTAAATCTCATAACTAGTATGAAAATGGAGGTATTTGCCAAACCATGTTGGGAAATTTAAATCGTCTGCTTAAATAACATTTAAAGGTGTCCGCAGATACAAGTGTTTCGATTAGTCTATTCCATTCCTTCAGTGTTCTATTAAAAGAGCTATCACCATAAACTTCAGTCGTAGCCAGCACTTGTTTGCTGAACGAACGAGGTGACTCGGCTGTTTCCCCGTGTCGGCTCACTTCTCTGCGCCATTCTAAGAACTCCCACTTGAGAGTTTTCATCATTAATATTATCCTGCTTTCCCGACTGTTATTACGCATTGTAGATCTTGCTGCTCGCCATTGTATTTTCTCAAGTTCGTTAATATTGGTGTTTGTATGGGTATGATTGTATGAAGGGTCGTAATATCTCGCTCCGCTTGTTGTAGAGGGACCGTGAAAGCAACATCGACTATCAACCCGATTGTTGAGCCACCAACAACAAAATTTGATGGTGGCGACCAGCCCCGTAATAAATCTGTTTTTTCACTTGAAATATTCGCAATACGATACCCGTTAGACATTATTGTAATTAAAATGCCATACATATCAACATCTTAGGATTCCAATGACGGAGATTGTTTCTAACCGACAACGCACGCGCACAGTTTCACCGACCTAGGATGGGCTGGCATATTCCAAACAGAACACTCACGTAATCCATTCCGTCACCAAGCATGACAACCGAAAGTACCTATGATTATTTCCCACACCATTATCCCGAAAATATATGCCAATGGTGATTTGATGTGTGCTTGTGGAGCAGGTTGTAGTCCACTGTTGTTTTACGGCATATATGCACCACAGTCGCGAGTGGTTCCTGTGAATGAATGTTTCCCGTGCAGTTCTGGAGACTATCGGAGTAGTCCTCCGGTAAACGTTTGGCAAGATCGAGACAAAACCATGGTTATTGCATTTAGAATAAGAAAACCAACTGACAAATCGGAATGAAAATCAACACAGGCTGTAAGCGCTGCGCTGGACCAGCGGTCCTGGAACTGTGTATTTCGGTCTTCGTTTTTTTGTCAAATGACAGAAATGTACATCTTCGAGGCGGACGTATTTGTGCGATGTCGAAATGACCACGGTACCATAAAAATGACGTCAGGTTGACACGTATGAAATGCATGCAATTATGCAATACATACTTGTTCAACATACGTGATGAGAAATAAACGAGACCAGTGGGTCTTTTAACACACTGTTGAAACCACAATTTATGCTAGTTTCAAAAAGAGATTTAATATGGTTAAAGAGAGGGTGCTAGCTCCTCTGCCCAAAATTGGCCGAGCAGTAATTTGTAACGGGAAGTCTGCTGTATAAGACGTGGGAAGTCTGCTGTATAAGACGTGGGAAGTCTGCTGTATAAGACGTGGGAAGTCTGCTGTATAAGACGTGGGAAGTCTGCTGTATAAGACGTGGGAAGTCTGCTGTATAAGACGTGGGAAGTTATACATCAGAGTATTGCATTTAACTGTGCTCGATTCGGCAATCAATGTTGTCAATCAATTGTCTTGAAACTGGATGTTTTGTTTACTATTGGAATGTGTTGCGGATGGAACCTTTCAAATTACGAACATTATTCCGAGCTTAATAAAGTAACTAAACACAATTTGGCCGGCAGTCAACCTCTAACATGTATGCTGTAGTCATAAG
>CBDHHR010000266.1:0-5000 GCA_965263245.1 Metamycoplasmataceae bacterium
TATGCAACTCTAGCAGTGCAAGCCAGCCAGCATGGTCGTATCATGGCAAAGGCAAAGGCGAAACAAATATAGTTGATATGGATTGTATATTTAGATTTAGATTGACTTGTTCTGATGCTGAAACTTTAACAATTTGTCAGCTCTTGTTTGTTTTAACCAGATATAAAAATAATCTACACTATTGGCTCTAGCAGGTTGAAATAATTTACACAACTAGGGTAGTGATTGCAGAATTTGGGAGAGCGTGTTGTTAGGACTAGAGCTATTTGACAGTCCCCACTACGTGTGCTAAATAATACTGTTACTGTAAAAATAATGATAATGTCTTATAAACCGCTACATTCAGACCTTTGTTATGTTCAAAGCACTGAATAAGAAGTTCGTCCTATGATTGTCAATGTAGCTGTTACTGCATCACAACATGTACAAGTATATTATGTTCTCCTTTCTTAGGTACGACGTGGATATTTTCGGCCACTAATGGGTACATTCATCATGGTAAGGACATTTGTAAAACTATTATACATTCTATGATGACAACTCTTAAATGAACGCATCTTTTGTCTGTACTCATTATACGTGTTTTATATATATATATATATATATATATATATATATATATATATATATATATATATATATATATTATGAAATATATGTAAAAAAGACTAGCAAGAATGTGTTAATGGTAGAAAAACAAAACGACGACACTTGTGTGACGTGCCACTGTGAGTGTGCGTATGTTGCAGCTTTACTGATTGTCTTAATCATCGGCATCGCCATCTTCATCGCCGTCTCCATCCTCGGCGTTGGTATTGTCATCCTCAGACGGTAGGTCGTCGTCGCGTCCTTCTTACACAGTATGGTTCGATTGGGTTCCCTAACATAACACACTAACGTACTTGTGAACTTGTGTCTGTCCGTCTGTCTGTCTGCCTGCCTGCCTGCCTGCCTATCTGTCTGTCTGTCTCTCTGTCTGTCTGTCTGTCTGTCTGTCTGTCTGTCTCTCTCTCTCTCTCTCTCTCTCTCTCTTTCTCTCTCTCTCCCCTCTCTCTCTCTCTCTCTCTCTCTCTCTCTCTCTCTCTATCTCATCTCTCTCCCTCCCCCCCTCTCTCTCTCTCTCTATATATATATATCCCTCTCTCCCTCTCTCCCTCTCTCCCTATCTCCCTCTCTCCCTCTCTCCCTCTCTCCCTCTCTCCCTCTCTCCCTCTCTCCCTCTCTCCCTATCTCCCTCTCTCCCTCTCTCCCTCTCTCCCTCTCTCCCTATCTCCCTCTCTCCCTCTCTCCCTCTCTCCCTCTCTCCCTCTCTCCCTCTCTCCCTCTCTCCCTCTCTCCCTCTCTCCCTCTCTCCCTCCCCTCCCCGACTCAGCAGTCGAGCGAGGCTGATGTTCCGACTCAGGCCATCCAAACTCCAATGTTAATTTCGTGTTGGTGCCAGTGGAAATTTTGGAGAACCTCAAGGTGAGCTTCAAGAGGGTGCAGTTGTGTTTAGGGATACACAATATGGCCCCTAATTAGGGCATTTATTATATTTGGGTGTCAAACCTTTCGCAAGGACTTATTATCAACATTATCAATTTGTCCACCTGCCCTTGAGACTCTAATTGTCACCGTTCTCCAAACATATTGTAGGCAAATTTGTTCTACAGTCATATATATATATATATATATATATATATATATATATATATATATATATATATATATATATATATATAGTATATACATATCAATACAAATATAAGTGACTAAACAAAAATACTCTAACGATTAAACAAATATAAGATTCAATACGGTTAAATATCGGAATGCAAAGCCACGATGATGACGGCGTATAATACGCAGTCGAGGTTCAATAACTGACCCAATAGGTACGTTGCAGGGTGTCTGTACTACGGCGTGAGGCTGTCGGGAGTGCAGCATTTCCCGCAACAATAGGTCCCGGACAACACTGTGACATCAAGTCTGTCACGGGGCACTCTGGAGTGGTCGGTGTTTCTCCAGCAATATGCCCCAATAGTGAGCCCTACACGAAGTACTGTGACAGTATCTCTGTCACAGGGCGCTCTGGAGCGGCGTGTCCCGGGGTGAACAACGTACATGTTCCCCGATAATAAGCCCCAGTAGTCCACTCCGAATAATGAGAAATCCCCCATTTATATTGCCTAAACTATAGCCTTAGGACAGACGCTAGCGATTAGGTCACTTTCCCCAGTGCTGTAGTCCCTAGAAGTTTTGGCAGGCTGCCAGCGAATTATGCAACCCTGCAGACTGCCAAAATCACAAGGTAGGGTTCTTTCTTCACAGAGCAGATGGCCCTAGAAATTAACATATATGCAAGTTTGTAGCCGCGAGACATTTTGGCAAGGTGCCTATGAACTTTTGGACCCTGCAGATAAGCATATAAATTGAATAGGAAACCTTCCATAGCGGGTCTCTTCTCGTGGTAAACAGATAGTTGTAAACGCATGTATGTTATCCCTGAAAAATATCTACACTAATACTACATCCATTCCTCCTCACGAAAGTAATTGCCTCTAACGTGTGGTCCAGCGAACATATTATAGACCTAACTGTGTTTTTTTTTCTTTAGAAAAACGTCTCATTCCCAAGAGATACTAAACGTCGTAATGCCGGATGTCAGCGAGGAGGAGAAATACGCATGCGCACATGTCGCATGCGATGCCGGAAGAGAACAGTACCCGATGCTGGCAAAACAGGACGGCCTTCGTTTGCCGCAAGGCCGCCAGAGCGAGTACACGACCACGTGGCACAGACACATGGCGGTACCGCCACCTGGTGGAGCAGTTGTGTACCATCGACCACTTCAGTCGCTGGAGGCCGCCACCAACCCCGGTACCCTGCGAACGCTGCAGCATACGGTGGAGCATATTTACGAGAGTCCGACTTCGGACAGACGAAGTCCAAGCGACGACTCAAGCGTCGATGGCGGCCCTTTTTATCACCAGTTGGATCCCGACGGACATGACACAAACGTACCGACGGATAAATCAAAGTTCGTTCCTCAAAGACAACAAACATGCCCCTAGCGCATAATACGTTTGTATAATAGATGTTAGTAGACCTTTCCCAAACCATAGTCTGTGCATTGTGTTTATCACCTATCCAGGTAGGTGCAGTTTTATACATTGTGGAGCGCAGTGGCACTGTGGGGGAAGCATCAGACTCAATCAAGAGAACCCACGTTTCAATCTTGTGCTGCTATGTCGGACCTACGGCAAATTCGTTCACTCTGTGTTGCTGAAGTCCATGCAGTTTCACTGACAAGTACCTGGCATAAACAGTGAGGAATATTTTGCAAACGAAAAGTCTTCACGCATTTATTGCAACGTGGCTGAATGGTTCCCATAGACTGAGGTCGAGACGGTGATCGATCGAGCACGCCTGCCAGAGAATAAATTATAAAGCGCTTTGAGCGATCCCTAGGATTGGATACTGCACGATATATAAGAACTTATCATTTATATTCATTTCTACGTATTTTATTTAGTACGCTCCAGATAAGCATATATTCTATGATTATTTAGTTGTGTTGCTTCTGTGTTGAATGAGTCGGGTTGATTCCAATTTTGAACGCGTCGTGTTGATTTTGTATTGAATGAGTCGTGTTAATTCTATGGGGAATGACTCCATTTAGTAGTGAATAGTCGTGTTTGATTCCGTCTCGAGTGAGTCGTGCTGATTCTGTGATGAACGAGACTTGTTTATTTCGAGGTGAATGAGTGTTGTTGATATAATGGTGAACGATTCACTTTGATTCAGTCGTATCAAATCGTTGTTGTTAAATGTTTGCACTACACATATTTGTACAATCGGCACGTGATCAGATACAACAATTACCTACTCGTTATTATTGTCGACATTGAGGACTAGTATTTCTATACTATTCCTACACTGTTCTATTTTGTTAAGTTCTTTGTTGTCACTTTCTACTTGTCGTTATTTCGATAATCATTCTACATTGTAGTTTCTTGTTGGGTTCATTCACTTTCTACTTGTTGGCAATACATAGATTTGAGAAAGAAGCATATTAAATAATGAACATCTACCTAACTACGAACTATCCATATAGTAAGTCATGCTAAATGTGGAGTTTTATGTGAAAACCCAGAATTGTTAATGCAAAGTTTCGCAATGATGACCGAAACACACATCCTATACGAATGTTTATTTTGAGAAAGACCGTACTATTTACTATAGACAAAACATAATTTGGGCGTGGGTTGGATGGTGTCTGTTCTCGTGACTCGTGCAGCGTAGGGGGGAAGTCAATTAAGACTAGCTCAGCAAACTTATTTACGATGCTTATGGCAGCTGCTGGGGTAGACAATGTATTAACACCGGCTTACGATGACGTGTGTGTGTGAGTGTGTGTGTGTGTGTGTGTGTGTGTGTGTGTGTGTGTGAGTGTGTGTGTGTGTGTGTGTGTGTGTGTGTGTGTGTGAGTGTGTGTGTGTGTGTGTGTGTGTGTGTGTTTGTATGTGTGTGTGTGTGTGTGTGTGTGTGTGTGTGTGTGTGTGTGTGTGTGTGTGTGTGTGTGTGTGTGTGTGTGTGTGTGTGTGTGTGTGTGTGTGTGTGTGTGTGAGTGTGTGTGTGTGTGTAATGTATTGAACTACATCAAATAACACATGTTAAGCATTTGGCAACTAAACTTTATTCCACTTTTTGCGAATGTTTCTCAATCGTCGGTTAGTTGTTTCTTTTAAGAAACTTATCCAAATGTGTTAAGAAGCATTGCACTGGTGGATAAATGGGCGAGGAAAACAAACAGACAGACAGAGAGACAGACAGACAGACAGACAGACCGATAGACAGACAGACAGACAGACAGACAGGCAGGCAGATAGACAGATAGACAGGCAAGCAGACAGGCAGACATAGATTAACTAAGCAGAACAATTGATCTGGAATGATGCGTTCCATTCAGCATCCCACCCGCACAGGCTTGCTGCTGTAATGGCTGTTAGTCTTGATGA
>CBDHHR010000267.1:0-2500 GCA_965263245.1 Metamycoplasmataceae bacterium
ACGTGGCCAATTCTCATTAGCTAGATGTGTTAACGTATGTGCTTCGTAGCATTTTACCATTCGACTTCGTCATGGATGTTCTTAAGCCAACTGACAGTAAGTCATTGGTACTCCATATTCTAACCGAAAATAACGTGGATGCAAGAGGTGTGAACGCCTCGTTTAAAAAAAGTAGCAAGTAAACCTTGTCTACGTACAAGACATTTCCACTAACGCAGTTTGTGTCACGAGAAATACAATAATATTTATGTTTTGACGCAGTATAGGATATTGTATATAAACTGGCTATTTTGCTTTGCTCATAGAACTGACCATATGTGAAAGGGAACAGCCGTGTAACAATGGCGGTCGTTGTGTCGTCAAGTCGGCGACGGAATACGTCTGTGTCTGTCCGACGTGTGGCTGTCTGTCGTCTCCGCCTCTCACGCCCACGTGTGACATCGGTGAGTTTTTAGTGTCAATAGGAAGGAAGCACATGCTATAAAATATTGAATGACAATCCGGCATGTTACATATACTGAATGGCGTAACTAAATATAAATCTTCTTTGCTCTGCACACCTCTAGCTTTGACTGCCTAGATGTTGTGTAGTCACGATTACATGTATTGCACAAATGTAATGTTCCGTTTCAGACAAGTCAACCATCTGCAAAGGCGTCACTGCTTCTACATTCTACTTAGCAGCATTTCCTTATGACTGTCACAAGTTTGTTAACTGCACCCAAAGTGGAGGCTTTGTTGCCGTGGAGACCGTAACAAATAACAATGTCTACAATCCTGCCGACGGGAAAGCAACAGACCCCAAGCAGCTAAAATGTGCAGTTCAAGTGGGTAAGTAAACATTTAATGCATACATCTGTGTATGAATGTGTATATATATATATATATATATATATATATATATATATATATTATCATTTTATTCATATTATGCCGAACACGGATATGAAACAAATATTAAACCTACGAGATTTGTGTAGAACACCCAGAGAAATGATAAGTAAAACCAGAATGACATTATCCGAACCGTCCAGATAAGATATTTCGGTATAGTAATGTAAAACTGAGTCTATTTGGCGAATGTTACAGAGCCTGCTATCTGCGATGGCAACACGTGTAAGAACAACGGCACGTGTTTGGACACACAGACAGGATTCCAGTGTAGCTGCATGTCAGGATATGTTGGAGATAACTGTGAAAAAGGCAAGTAGTACTTTTCTTGATGACATTGAGTTTACAAATACCACAACTGTTTCGGTTGCAGCCCCTGGGGTTTAGTCGGTATCAAGATCAAATCAGACATTAAATAAAGGTGTTATGTGCAAATCAGTTGTACCGATATCATTACAAGAATGTTACTCTTGTCAACGCTACAGAGACACACACACACACACATACACACACATATATATATATATATATATATATATATATATATATATATATATATATATATATATATATATATATGTATATATATATATGTATATATATATATGTATATATATATATGTATATATATATATATATATATATATATATATATATATATATATATAACACAAAAAGGACGGCAACATTACCAAGATTACAGTTACGAAGGGGGCAAAGATATGCATATTAGTCAAATCAAATAGCTCAGTTCATATGGTGGTAAACTATGTTTCTCAAGTTGCTAGTATTTATCCATATGCAAATGTTATGATACAGTATTCATTTGACTTGTTATCTTGATTGTTATTGGTGCTATTAAATGGCTCTGCAATACGTACTTGAGATGTTTCAAACATAATACAATTTTAAAACATAACTTTTGAATCCCATATTGAAATGGTTTTATTAATGTTAACTGTGTATTTAAAATCAAAAGAAGCCAATGTGTATTTCGTGTGAGTATTAGTTATAATAACTGCTTTCAGAGGTGATCCCGTGTGCGTCTGACACGTGCAAGAACGGCGGAAAATGCACGGACTCGGACACTGGATTCAACTGTACTTGCGAGCCAGGATTCGTAGGAACAACGTGTGACAACAGTAGGTTCCATTCGCTTCACAATATAATTAATCTATAAAGATAAATTATCATTATACTTGTTAATGTACGTACGTATTATAATGTGCCATTCGATAGTTATGTAGACATACCAGTTAACTAGTTTACCGTAAAATCATATAATACAACACTACCACAGTTGTGCTTCTAGTCCATTTGTTGCAGGAATGACTATTTAGCATTTAGCTATTACTGAATAAACGCTATATTAATATATCTGAATCCACAATCAACTCAGTATCATATTAATATCATCTGAAACTGTATCCACCTTTAGTAAAATATACAAGGCATATTGACGTATTTATTTGAAAATTAAGCCTTTGGCAATCACTTACTGCGTTGATGACTATTGCGATTCCATTTCATAACTACATCTAATGATTATTGTATGACATACGTAGGATTCCCGAAGATTTTGGCATCACAGAAATGTTTTAGTATTGCT
>CBDHHR010000268.1:0-11277 GCA_965263245.1 Metamycoplasmataceae bacterium
CAATCATACATTGTTTCCATAAGCAAGTACTTTCTGTAGCCATATATGTCTCAGCCTACTGGGATTTTCATCTGTTTTGGTTCGTGGTTTAAACACTGACTATGGAGTGAGCAAGATCACACTTCCACAATACCTTACAAAAAGGTGTTTACATAGACCCCTCATAAACTGCTAACGTGTTTATCTAAACTGGTCTATTATCAGGATGTGCTAAATGTTTTGGAAAGTAGCAGCGACAAATTCTTGTTTCCTATTAAAATGTCTTTCAATGGATTTTTCCATGTTGCTTTCTTTCAGAAAACGGATTTCTAACAACAATAATTATAATCCTTAAAGGCAGTGAAAATACTGAATGTTTAAAATTAGGTATATGACCCAAAGAAAACCTGATGAATACATGTTCTTTGCTGTTAACATGTTGATTTTCTACGTGTTTCCTTGCACATCTCTATTTGGGACATACACGGTACATGCTAAAAAGGAAGAACCACTCGTTTTCACTTTCTGACTTTAATACATGATGCAACTAATTCATTCACGCATGAACAACCAACAAATAGTCATCTTTAAAACGTGTGTAAAACTGCTTCAGTGAAGATGGTACATCAAAACTACTGATGTCAATGCTACAGACAGCGCCACCTATGATATAGTCTGAGACTAATTCTCTGCAATATTCTCCCGAGACATGTTTTATGTATATTGACATGAAAGTACTTCTATAGTAGCTGTTGTTTTTCAGACCACTATGACAAAAACGTCTCCTGTATTTTTACAATTACAGACCGAGTTGACATTTGTTTTGTTGTTGTACTTGCACTTATACAGCGTCAGTCTGCAGTGTCATGACAAATGATGCATTTTTATTGTCTTATCATGAGCACTAGTATCAGTAACTGGCCACATTTAACAAAGTTATTCAGATAACAGTAAACACAAATAGTATCTGATGTAATAATTGCAAAGTGACTGAGAAGTTGAAATTGCATTCCATTGAACAGGGAGTAAAGTGTAAAATGTTGAGAAGTCCCAAGGGCAACAGACTGGGCTGTGCAAGAACTTACTTTACATCAGAGCTCAAAATTACATTTGTCCGTGACAACTGGTTTTGCCACTGGACAAGTGAAATTGCTACTATTTGTTGTTTATGGGACAATGTAACTGCTTACAGCCAGACAACTAGACAATTACTAAGACAGCCATTATATGATCAATTTCCTGAGTAAATGTTGTTCTCTAATAACAGTAAACAAACACAAAATAAACAGCAAGAACACAATAGTCTCACATAAATCTCGCCAGACTGGTTGCGTTTTCCGGCAAACACAAAATTAGTTGCAATAAAGACGTAGATTCTGAAATTGAATTGTTAAAGGGACAGTTATTTGTTATATGGACAAATAAACCTTTGCAAGTAGATAATTTCATAAATGACTGAGTATACATGTATAAATCATAGCAACACCAACATACCTTCCTTGAGCTGTTTCTTCACCGCTACAAGCACGCTCTTCTGACTGTACAGGTTCACTCGGTCCCTCAGCAATGTGTACTTCTGTCTCATCATAGCCTGCTGGTCACTAGTGTCCAGCGATGTCAGGTGGTCAGCCAGACCACCAAGAATGTCCAGCAGAACTATTGCATCTGTCAGACACAAGACAACATTCCTCAACAGGTCATCTTGCATGTCCAAAGGCCACATCTAGGATATCTCAAGATCACTGAGGAAATCAACGTATATGGTTCACTCACTCACTCACTCACTCACTCACTCACTCACTCACTCACTCACTCACTCACTCACTCACTCACTCACTCACTCACACTCACTCACTCCACCCACCTGCCTACTCACTCACTCACTCACTCACTCACACAATCAATCACTCGCTCATGTTAGCAATATTTAGTAAACATACAATTACATCAACTAAAAGGTATTAATTGATAAATAATTTGAAGTTTTGCACAGCTGTCTTCATTTTCTTATTTAAATATTTAAAATAATTATGTCTGCCTAGCTGAGTATATATATATTGACTTCATGAATTACATTTTTCCGATAAAACCATACACATATGAATAGGTATGAAAAGATTAAATCTTAGGGAACAGTCGCCAATTGTGTACACTTCAATGAGATCCACAGTCTAATCATTTGCACTTTTATTGAAAAACAAAAGCTTTTGGCATATCTCTCAAGACACACGGTACAGGGGAAGGGGGGAACATTTGAAGTGGCAGTAGGTGAAACTGAACAGGAGTGTATAAATAATGTTGCTGTTCTATGTTACTACACAGAAAACAAAGTCCCAGAATTTCAACACTAGACAGAGTGAAATGCCTAACAGCTTCACATTTAAATTGAATATTAGTAAACTCACCAGACAAGGCTGTGTACAAGGCAAAAATATTAAGTAATTACTTCTTCAACACTGAACTGTTTGCTATGCAAAATCGTCGCAAGCCAGGATTTGTTGAGCCACTCTTCACCGTTCATGGCGATTTAATTGGCTGACGTTACACGAGGAGTTTTGAAAGGGGTGCGCCAGGGGTAGAGAAGAGCTGATACTGACGTAATGAGACGCAGCGACCCCTGACACACCAGGATGGTGTACATATTAATACATTTTACACATAGACCATTTCACGGCATATATTGAAAGAAGTACACACCCATTTTGGCAAGGGCAACGGGCGATTCTTTGTTCATTAGTGCCGCGAGGTACCGGTAGACAGCGTGGTAGTTGGGATCACATGCTCCCCTCTTGCGTGTTTGGGGCTCAAGAGTGGCCATTGTCGACATCACCTATGAAATCACACGACACATTTTGTTCATAAATGAGATTTAACAAGTAAAATAGCCGCTCCAAATTTATCAATAATCTGTTAAAAAAAATTAGAATTATTTATCGAATACAAATAAATAGTATCTTACTCAGTATTTGTACTGCTCCTCAGCTAGTGTTATACAATTATTCAACTCATCATTTTCAAAAGATCTTGATCGTTTGTGAAGTGAAGAAAAGATCACATAAAAATAGAATACACTTGTATCTAGGAAATGGCAATTCAGAACCACAATTACAATTTTCTTGTACGTAGTAATTTTGCCCAGGCCCCAACTACAATGTACACAGATATGATTTAGCATCAAGCCATTTCCAGTTTGAGCTGTCAGTCTATGAGATCTATACTGTAAACAAAACAAATGCAAACTTAACTTTAATAAATTACACACACCTTTTACATAATCACTCTCATAATTGTATTTACAAATTGTAACAGTAATTCTAACACACTTCATGCATGGAGTAAAAAACAAGGGGATAAATTAGCATAATTAATCTACAGACCTGACCACCAGTAAATTATGTCACATAGAAAAGCATCGCATATCAAAAACATATAAGTAAATAACTCTAAATGAGAATTAACTATACATAGCCACCATGGATAGCACTATTGATGTATGATGAAAGAACACTAAGATGTATAAATACCTGACTTAGAACATGGGAATGGTCAGCATCGTATTTCTGTAGTTGTTCTGATTTTTGACGCCACTTCTGCAGTGAAACATCAAAAATAAACACATTAACTAATGTACATTAAATGGTACAAGACAACATACTACAGAAGCGGTCCTGGGCCAGTGCACAGCATCAGTAGTTAGACAGGTGGACTTTGCCTAAAATAAACTAGTAAGTGTCAAAGCAAATTAATTTGATAGAATTACAGATCATAAGTTGTCTTAATTTCCCAGATGGTAATTATGAGCACAAAACAATTAACCAAGCTAAGCCTGTGGGGCATGCAACTTTTATTATATTGATAGTGCCAGTACTTAATTATTTACACACTACATGTACTAGAATATCATCAAACTGGATTTGTGTACAGTCATAACGATGTATATACCGTTAATAATTATATGTGTTAAGCAGAATTTTTTTTTTTACATAATTTGTATAGATGTTAGGTCACGATTGTGCAGTTGTCAAAAGATAAGGCTTTCAATCTAGAAGACTTAGCTCGTGTTCATGGCATAACCAGAAATGTGGTTAACAGCAGACTTCACAGACGATTTTCAACCAATGAAACAATATCAGAAAGAAATACGAAGCCTCATTTCATACCTCAATTGGAGCAGCCTCGTGTGTTCCTACAACTCTTCCTGGAAATAAAAAAGTTTGTAACAAATACATTTTCAAAAAAGTGAATCGATCCTCTAGCTTTAGTATTTATACAGACTTGAGACTTCACTACAATAAACAGTTGTTGATATCCAAATATAATGGACACATTTCTTGATAAATAAATCATAAAACCATCCTATTTTTCAACATTTGAAACTTTGAAAGCTTCCATAAATGACTAATGTCTGATTTAAAGTCATGTTGATCCCTGCAAGGTGACACCACTGTGTCACCACATTGTAGACACTAAAGCTACGATTCCATATACGGATGTGGCATGCGGATACAGCTACGATTTGCGGATGTGTCAAGCGTCTTGAGTGATTCCATACATTGCGGAACACAGTGCGTTTAGCTCTAATTTTGACAGTGCCACGAGGTGGGAGCACTGTAGGATTCCCATATTTATTATTGGTTAATTTTTTTACAACCAGCATTTCTAAGCGTCGTATCTCAGAGACCAGTCCGTTCATAGGCACGCACAAACATTGTAAAAGGTACGTGGAATAAACAAAATTATTAAAAGAGGTACATGTACATATGATAATTATTATATTATTTAAAAGATTATGTTATAAGTAATTTATTAAGATATATATATATATATATATATATATATATATATATATATATATATATATATATATATATATATATAATAATGACTAACATACTAAGATAGGCAAGTAAAAAATTACGGAATATAATCATTATATCATTTAAAATAATAATACATAAATAATAATATATTAAATAAATGCATGTTCATAAAAGACGCTTCCGTTTAGACAACACGAAGGCAAAACTGAAGGCACAGTTGGTAGGTTCATGACATAATTAAAAACGGAGTCAATACGGTGCGTACAATCATCTAGTTCGTGAACTACAGCAGGATGAGAAGTTCTTCTACGACGGCTTCTACTTGAACTGTTGGTAGTAATTCTGCGATTACCAGTACTTAAGAAATTGAAAACCCTGTGAACAAGTGCGGCTGGAACTTCTAGTTTCTGTTGTTTATCAATCATTACATGCCTTTGTATTGTATTAAATGCTGAACTGAAATCAATAAATAAGATTCGAGCATAGTTACCAGCTGTCTCATACCTCATTGGTTGAAATATCTTCAGTATTTTTTAAATTATTGCCTAAATCGATGCAACCTTTACACAAGCACTTTCAAGAAGGGATGTTATTTTGTTAGTTGCAAAGTTCAATGACCCCCCTAGCTTGCAAGGATGCTTAATAGCCTATCTGCTGTAGCGGGTCATGTATAACAGTACCACCTGTTGGCACCAGTGTTTAATTTTCTGGTTCCCCTTAAAATTTACCTATGATAATTACCCTTAGTAACTGGAGATGTATAACTATTGAATGGCAGTCCAAACTGAACCCTCTGCCTTGTTCTAACTCACCTGGATTTTGCACTCTCAATCTTTCAATAGCCACTTTCACCTGAAACCAAAACATTTATCATCATCTCATATAAATTATTTTATGTGCCAACACTGGGGCATTGTAAGTGCATCTCCTCCAAGGTGCCGAGTCCACTGGCATTGTCCTGTTTTCTACCTACAGAGGTGGTTATAACCTGGAGCTTATAATTTGAACATATTTCAAATTTTCATGTTAGAAATTTTGAAGTTGCAAATTATGAAAACAATTGTTATTAACTAAACATAATTTGCTAAAAACCGTTTATTATATGTGTACCCTTTCTTAAAAGGATTCTTTGAAAATCTTAAGTTCTTTGTAATTTATGCAATATTTTTAACATTGTTTATATAATTATTTCATTTAACTCTAAGCCTTTATGTCATTACAATTACACAGACATGCTCCGATTCTTTTGTGGAGATAACACCTAAATTATGCATAGGTATGCAAGAAAAAAGTAGCAGAGAAACTACTTATGGGAAATTAGCATGTTTTGAAACTGTATATCTCAAATGTATAATATACACTTACAATGAAGCCCTTTAAAGAAGATCATATAAACAAACAAGGAAGGGCCCGTGGTTACAGGTATTAATATGATTACATACTCAAGAGATCTGCCACTTATGATTAACCACTGTTTTAAATATCACTCACTATTATCATGTTTAGGGTAATTACCTCATTCAGTGACCTCTCAGGTAGATATTTCTTGATCGCAGCATAGTCATTAAGGGGACAACTGAAAGACAAGAGTGGTAATGCTTGGGTGCACATTAGGTATATGACATAACTAGCATGAACTGTCAGGGAAGGGCGGTCACAGGGTGGACGCATAAACTGTCAGGGAAGGGCGGTCACGGGGTGGACGCATAAACTGTCAGGGAAGGGCGGTCACGGGGTGGACGCATAAACTGTCAGGGAAGGGCAGTCACAGGGTGGACACATAAACTGTCAGGGAAGGGTGGTCACAGGGTGGACGCATAAACTGTCAGGGAAGGGCGGTCACGGGGTGGACGCATAAACTGTCAGGGAAGGGCAGTCACAGGGTGGACACATAAACTGTCAGGGAAGGGCGGTCACAGGGTGGACGCATAAACTGTCAGGGAAGGGCGGTCACGGGGTGGACACATAAACTGTCAGGGAAGGGTGGTCACAGGGTGGACGCATAAACTGTCAGGGAAGGGCGGTCACGGGGTGGACGCATAAACTGTCAGGGAAGGGCGGTCACAGGGTGGACACATAAACTGTCAGGGAAGGGCGGTCACAGGGTGGACACATAAACTGTCAGGAAAGGGTGGTCACAGGGTGGACACATAAACTGTTAGGGAAGGGTGGTCACAGGGTGGACACATAAACTGTCAGGGAAGGGTGGTCACGGGGTGGACACATAAACTGTCAGGGAAGGGTGGTCACAGGGTGGACACATAAACTGTCAGGGAAGGGCGGTCACAGAAACTGTCAGGGAAGGATGGTCACAGGGTGGACACAAACTGTCAGGGAAGGATGGTCACAGGGTGGACACATAAACTGTCAGGGAAGGGTGGTCACAGGGTGGACACATAAACTGTCAGGGAAGGATGGTCACAGGGTGGACACATAAACTGTCAGGGAAGGGCGGTCACAGGGTGGACACATAAACTGTCAGGGAAGGGTGGTCACAGGGTGGACGCATAAACTTTCAGGGAAGGGCGGTCACAGGGTGGACACATAAACTGTCAGGGAAGGGCGGTCACAGGGTGGACGCATAAACTGTCAGGGAAGGGTGGTCACAGGGTGGACACATAAACTGTCAGGGAAGGGTGGTCACAGGGTGGACACATAAACTGTCAGGGAAGGGCGGTCACAGGGTGGACACATAAACTGTCAGGGAAGGGCGGTCACAGGGTGGACACAAACTGTCAGGGAAGGGCGGTCACAGGGTGGACACATAAACTGTCAGGGAAGGATGGTCACAGGGTGGACACATAAACTGTCAGGGAAGGGCGGTCACAGGGTGGACACATAAACTGTCAGGGAAGGGTGGTCACAGGGTGGACACATAAACTGTCAGGGAAGGGTGGTCACAGGGTGGACACATAAACTGTCAGGGAAGGGTGGTCACGGGGTGGACACATAAACTGTCAGGGAAGGGCGGTCACAGGGTGGACACATAAACTGTCAGGGAAGGGCGGTCACAGGGTGGACGCATAAACTGTCAGGGAAGGGCGGTCACAGGGTGGACACATAAACTGTCAGGGAAGGGTGGTCACAGGGTGGACACATAAACTGTCAGGGAAGGGTGGTCACAGGGTGGACACATAAACTGTCAGGGAAGGGTGGTCACGGGGTGGACACATAAACTGTCAGGGAAGGGTGGTCACAGGGTGGACACATAAACTGTCAGGGAAGGGCGGTCACAGGGTGGACACATAAACTGTCAGGGAAGGGCGGTCACAGGGTGGACGCATAAACTGTCAGGGAAGGGCGGTCACAGGGTGGACACATAAACTGTCAGGGAAGGGCGGTCACAGGGTGGACACAAACTGTCAGGGAAGGGCGGTCACAGGGTGGACACATAAACTGTCAGGGAAGGATGGTCACAGGGTGGACACATAAACTGTCAGGGAAGGGCGGTCACAGGGTGGACACATAAACTGTCAGGGAAGGGTGGTCACAGGGTGGACACATAAACGGTCAGGGAAGGGTGGTCACAGGGTGGACACATAAACTGTCAGGGAAGGGTGGTCACGGGGTGGACACATAAACTGTCAGGGAAGGGCGGTCACAGGGTGGACACATAAACTGTCAGGGAAGGGCGGTCACAGGGTGGACGCATAAACTGTCAGGGAAGGGCGGTCACAGGGTGGACACATAAACTGTCAGGGAAGGGTGGTCACAGGGTGGACACATAAACTGTCAGGGAAGGGTGGTCACAGGGTGGACACATAAACTGTCAGGGAAGGGTGGTCACGGGGTGGACACATAAACTGTCAGGGAAGGGTGGTCACAGGGTGGACACATAAACTGTCAGGGAAGGGCGGTCACAGGGTGGACACATAAACTGTCAGGGAAGGGCGGTCACAGGGTGGACGCATAAACTGTCAGGGAAGGGCGGTCACAGGGTGGACACATAAACTGTCAGGGAAGGGTGGTCACAGGGTGGATACATAAACTGTCAGGGAAGGGTGGTCACAGGGTGGATGCATAAACTGTCAGGGAAGCGTGGTCACGGGGTGGACACATAAACTGTCAGGGAAGGGTGGTCACAGGGTGGACACATAAACTGTCAGGGAAGGGCGGTCACAGGGTGGACACATAAACTGTCAGGGAAGGGCAGTCACAGGGTGGACACAAACTGTCAGGGAAGGGCGGTCACAGGGTGGACACATAAACTGTCAGGGAAGGGCAGTCACAGGGTGGACACAAACTGTCAGGGAAGGGCGGTCACAGGGTGGACACATAAACTGTCAGGGAAGGGCGGTCACAGGGTGGACACAAACTGTCAGGGAAGGGCGGTCACAGGGTGGACACAAACTGTCAGGGAAGGGCGGTCACAGGGTGGACACATAAACTGTCAGGGAAGGGTGGTCAGAGGGTGGACACATAAACTGTCAGGTAAGGGCAGTCATAGGGTGGACACAAACTGTCAGGGAAGGGCGGTCACAGGGTGGACACATAAACTGTCAGGGAAGAGCGGTCACAGGGTGGACACAAACTGTCAGGGAAGGGTGGTCACAGGGTGGATACATAAACTGTCAGGGAAGGGTGGTCACAGGGTGCATACATAAACTGTCAGGGAAGGGCGGTCACAGGGTGAACACATAAACTGTCAGGGAAGGGTGGTCACAGGGTGGATACATAAACTGTCAGGGAAGGGCGGTCACAGGGTGGACACAAACTGTCAGGGAAGGGCGGTCACAGGGTGGACACAAACTGTCAGGGAAGGGCGGTCACAGGGTGGACACATAAACTGTCAGGGAAGGGTGGTCAGAGGGTGGACACATAAACTGTCAGGTAAGGGCAGTCATAGGGTGGACACAAACTGTCAGGGAAGGGCGGTCACAGGGTGGACACATAAACTGTCAGGGAAGAGCGGTCACAGGGTGGACACAAACTGTCAGGGAAGGGTGGTCACAGGGTGGATACATAAACTGTCAGGGAAGGGTGGTCACAGGGTGCATACATAAACTGTCAGGGAAGGGCGGTCACAGGGTGAACACATAAACTGTCAGGGAAGGGTGGTCACAGGGTGGATACATAAACTGTCAGGGAAGGGTGGTCACAGGGTGCATACATAAACTGTCAGGGAAGGGTGGTCACAGGGTGGATACATAAACTGTCAGGGAAGGGCGGTCACAGGGTGGCCACATAAACTGTCAGGGAAGGGCGGTCACATGATGGATACATAAACTGTCAGGGAAGGGCGGTCACAGGGTGGATACATAAACTGTCAGGGAAGGGTGGTCACAGGGTGGATACATAAACTGTCAGGGAAGGGCGGTCACATGGTGGATACATAAACTGTCTGGGAAGGGTGGTCACAGGGTGCATACATAAACTGCAATTTTACAGCATTCATGTCAGTGACTTCCTGTATAGGCGAATATATTAAAACACATCTATCGAGATATCCAGTGCTATTTCAACGAAGAAAACACAACCGAGATATCCAAAGCTAATGTGCTACTTCAATAGAAGAAAAGTTCAAAACACATCACATTAACACAACTTAACGCTGATATATATTACAGGGGTAGAACTACCCACTAGTAAAGATAAGGGTGGACTAGGAAACCTACCAGCCAACTAGTCTGGTGGTCTTGTAAATTTCAGTGTGTCATCCACCCCACCCTACAGTTCTCAGTCAAGCCTTTGTAGTCACATAGACTCTAACCCACTGGCTACAGCAGTTATGGCTTCATTTACTGATAAATTATGTGGTTTTATTAGGCATGGCTACAGGGTATAAATTTGTCTGGGCAGTGGGCATCATTCATAACATCAGCAGTTCTTTGATGGGCATAATTTTTATAGTGTTATATTTTTATTTAGCCATAATACCAGAGCAGTTTTCATAACAGCATAAATGGGGTAACATAGAATTGCATTGGTAGACTGCCCTGTATTTCAGAGTGGTACCGGTTAATGAGAGTATCCATTTTCAATTGCGCAGTTTTTAAATACAGATCATATCTTCAGTTCTTCATAAATTATTTTGTCATATCTTTATTACCTTTGCAATGTTATTGAACTGGGGTTGCAAAACATTTTTCTAGTTTGAAATAAAAATGTGACTTAATTGTTTATGTTTTTACATTTGCAGGACTACTAAACTTTTTGGCAGACTAAAAACTGTTGTCTTTACTAGTCCTGCTGTCTAGTAAAATAAATGCTGAAGTTCTACCGCTGTATTAGGTACTTTTTTTGTAACTCCAGTTACAAAAAATAAGCATGATAATTTAAGGCGTGAAATAGACAATCATCATGGTAGAGAAAGCATACACGGGAAATGTAGAACCTAGAGAGTATCTGCAAGTTGGTGCTAACAGGAGTATTAGTGTTCATGCATGTCTGTAAGGTAGTGCACTGTGGTATTGGTAACCACATATAACATAATCAAATATGATGCAGTACAGTACACTACACTGGACATAAATATCTC
>CBDHHR010000269.1:0-5000 GCA_965263245.1 Metamycoplasmataceae bacterium
TTATACGACCCTCCTTCCGCCTTGATCCAGACGGTGTAGTAGTAGTGAGTCTCCAGACCGGAAGTGATGTTCCTTGCGCTCGGCCACCTCACTGTCACGGATGAGCTGCTGATGCGGTCAACGTCTGGTTTGTCGGATGCAAGACGCGGAGTAGCTGAAAACAATAATACCCAATACCGTTTTATTTTCAAATGTAAAATTTGTAGTCTGTGTTTTCTTGTGGAAACGCATTTATTCGTTTAAAAGGAGATTCAACGCATCAATTGATTATATTAAACACGACCATTATCACTCCCACATTAAAACCTTTGCCATGAACAAGATTTGCCACATGGTGAGGCATGGTGTGACCGTATTACACTCCCAAAACGAAATCTGGGTTCACAATTGTCAGAATTGTCAAGGAACAGAGGCTGTCTCATACTTATACATGAAAACATACGAACATGAAACCTGCAGCAACAAGACAGACTTCCAACAGTAGCATATACACGACCAAGAACAACCCTTGGAGGATTTCTACTGGCTGAACCTCGCGAACATTCATACTTAAAACCTACACTGTAACATATTTTATATAGTTAAACAAATTCTTCGACGCACTTTTTTTGAAAAGAAAAAACGATTTACTTACAAATATATGTCTTGCAAATGTCTGACATATACCACGTCTCACAGCCGATAGTACAGTGTCCGTCCGTGTATTCACACGGCTTCCCTTCCTTGCAATGTCCGCAGTCCTCTTCACAGTTCTTCCCGTAAGTTCCAGGTTCACAGTCTACACAATAATTACACTACAATAGTCATTTCAACGATACAATGTAATATATATTATATTATATTATATTATATTATATTATATTATATTATATTATATTATATTATATTATATTATATTATATTGTATTGTATTGTATTGTATTGTATTGTATTGTATTGTATTGTATTGTATTGTATTGTATTGTATTGTATTGTATTGTATTGTATTGTATTGTATTATATTATATTATATTATATTATATTATATTATATTATATTATATTATATTATATTATATTATATTATATTATATTATATTATATTATATTATATTATATTATATTATATTATATTATATTATATTATATTATATTATATTATATTATATTATATTATATTATATTATATTATATTATATTATATTATATTATATTATATTATATTATATTATATGTTATACTATGTTATACTATGTTATACTATGTTATACTATGTTATACTATGTTATATGTTATATGTTATATGTTATATGTTATATGTTATATGTTATATGTTATATGTTATACATTATACATTATACTTTATATTGTATATAATTTGTTATATGTTAGGTGTTATAATATATCCTATATAATAATTAGTAATTAATATATATATATATATATATATATATATATAATTATATATATATATATATATATATATATATATATTACATATTATATATTATATATTCCATATTACATATTACATAATTACATAAATATATATATACATGTTACATATATATATATATATATATATATATATATATATATATATATATATATATATATATATATATATATATATATATTACATATTCTATATTACATATTACTTATTACATGTTACAAAGATATGAAAAGTATGGGTGTTATCGTCAGTAGAATAATGAATACCTTTTGTGCAGTCTGGCTGCTGCTTGCCCGGGTCGCATCGATCACAGCCGATGACATCGTTGCATGTACTGGTAGACGGACAATTACTGCACGCTGAGAAATGTCAAAATCATGAACTTATGTAGTAAATACCGTTTATATACATGCATACGTACATACATGCATACGTACATACATGCATACATGCATCCATGCATACATGCATACATGCATACATGCATACATGCATACACGCACACACGCACACACGCACACACGCACACACGCACACACGCACACACGCACACACGCACACACGCACACACGCACACACGCACGCACGCACGCACGCACACACGCACACACGCACACACGCACACACGCACACACGCACATATATACAAATAAATATATATCGGATATGATATTTAATACATATGTATGCCCTACAGAAATGTCAACTTTACGAAGCAAGTCAATATGGTGGGTGTCTCAGAATGTCTACCGTGGAAAGTGCAATAAACGCAAGTATATCTTCTATTCGAAACACGATCATTCGCGCTGAGTGCCCGACGTGTGCACTTTTATTTACCTGTAAAGCAACCAACAGACGGCGACCATTAAAGGTGACACACATTACACTGATTATAGCAAAAACGAGACGTAGTGCCTGTGATATCATTTACACGTAATTCATAATTAAAATGTAATCGTTGATATGTAATGTTGACTTTTCATGTCATCACAACGACCGTGGCCACACAACATATACTTACTGATATGTCTGTGACCAATGACAACAACTTCACATAGGCATGCTCTATATGAATTAGGATTTCCGTTGCGACTGAAGCTGAGGTAGCGCGCAATAGCTCGACACTGCGATTCAACAGTTCCTGCTGCGGGTACTCGGCCGTTGTGTCTCGCGCACTGTTTGTGTGTCGTTCTCTCCGGAGTGTCGCCGACGCTAAGTATGAATGTGTCCAATGTGTTGTGCGCCTCATCTACAAGAATGTTGAGGTAGAGTCATTCTCAATATGACACGATTAACGGTGCGTTGTTATTTGCAAAATTATTTCAAAAAGTAAAAATTAATGTTAAAGGTACATTACATAGTTATTCTATGAACAGTTCGTTTAATGTCGCTTCGCCTGGACAGGACTTTTAATTTAATTTGCCGTATAATACGACAATCATCTCAGAACTGACTGCCATAATGTTCAGTAAATGACACAACAACTGATGTTTGCCTATTTTTCACAAACGCATGCTCACACACACTCAAGCACAAATATTCACACACAACTAATGCAACAAACATACAACAACGAATACGTGCACATGTACGTATGTGCATGTATGTTTTCGAATTATACGCGGAACTCTAAACTAAACGTTCTATACCTGTAATATTAAATCGCTTTATGACCTACATTAATGTGTTCACAACAGTAATAATCCACTTCTCAACTGATGCAACAAAGCCTCTAGTGCCTGGTAAGTAATAATATATATTTTAAAGATGATATGATATCGGACAGGAAGCCAATGAGAGACTATGAAAGCGGCAAAGAAGGAGTAAAACGTGGACACCTACAGTGTAGTTATAAACCTTGGTAAGCATTTTACATTGCAATGTTGTGATATCCTTAAGGCAATATTTTGACAAAGGGGATTACAACTGTCTTGTATACTAGTGACTAGCGAAGTTGCAATAGTATTTTTGCAACATAAAAAGGCAAATGCCGATGAATACGCCGTAATTCAAATCTGATAATAATACATACATTAAATCTTGGAAATGTGTTCTCTACAATTAAAGTTATCGTGAAAATGTACTTCTAAATTGAGAGTTGAAACTGCAGCAAACATACTGACTAAGCAGGATAATAGAAAAAACGTTCTTAATTTTCTCACGCTGCCTCTGTGTTCCAGTAAAGAGAAACTCTGTCTTTTCATTTTGCTTTAGTCTACTTTCATTCATGCAATGCATGTCATATAATAAAAAATATTTATAGCGCACCTTGTATTCTGCTGTGCCACAAATTATTGACAACAATAATACATTTGTTTAACTTTTATGCGGCAAGCCATGATGGGCGAACTACTGTTTCAAACATTATTCACCACATGACTCTACATCAATAACGTTAGATGTTTCATGTCCATGCTTTCATTTGAACCATTACGTCACACTTACCCTCACTATCCCTGTTGTAGATGATGACGCGGGAGATGTTGTATGTGTCCCCCAGGTCAACCATCCACCAGGCGTTTTTGTCCCAGTCCGTGTCTGGGTGTGCGCAGTGACCAGCAGCCAGGTCTGGGTTGGTGTTTCCGTCGACGGCCCGTCCGGCTGGGAAACTACCACCCCAGTCTCCTATACTTTGACTTGCAGCCTTGTTGTATGCAACATTACCTGTGACAACAGAGAGAATAAATGTATATCACCGAGCGAGGAGGCGCACGCGTTTTTATTATTGTATACAATATGTTATTATAATTTATGTTGTTTAGTTGGAAATATATGTTATTTGGTCGCACCGCTAGGCGGGAATTAATAACGTTTATTGGTTAAGTTCTGCAATGTCATATAGGTTTATACCCTACTTTAACTGGTGCTTTTTTTAACGTATGCACCAAAGAAGTCTTATTGGTTACATCAATAGGTTTTGGTGGACACATGATTTGTTTGTAGTATTAACGGGAAAATGTCTTAAGAAAGTTGTTTATGTAAAAAGTAGCAACAGGTTGACAAAAAGCCAGTATCGCTGGGTCCAGCGATAACAGTCAGTCTGATCTTTCTGAGCCTGCCGAATCAGTTATCTGTGTTAAAAGTGTTGATCAACGCTCAAAAATATTGACTCTTGATTCCCGACTCCTAAAGAATACAGCAACATGGTTTGCTGCGAAAGCCTTCGTGAACTTAATACCCGATACGTTTGTTCACAGTTGTTGCCATGGGTAACATATCCTTTCGTAGCCCGACGACTGGGGCACTTTCTGAGTTGTGCATAATAGTATATATATTAGCACAATTTGAAATAATATAATGGAGACATAATCCACATGTAAATATGTTATTGTTATCTAATTGGCTAATATAATGACATTACCAACATAGTATAGTAACTACATTTATTTCCTCGAGCTCAAGATAAACAACATATTGTTAAGGTAAAGGCAATACAGAAAATAATGATGACATTTCAACAAGATTATTACTTGCAGTATAGATTTGTTTTCGTTTTGTGTCAGAAATGTGTCTGATTATATGCTATACCCACGAACCATCCTGACACGCCATGCCGGTCAACCTCC